>VGLJ01000090.1 GCA_016866775.1 Candidatus Rokuibacteriota bacterium
GGTCGAGCACGAACTTCGTGCCGGCCTCCGTCGCGTCGGCCGCTCTTCCACACTGGCCTTCGCGTTTCTCACACACACGGGGCTTTCTTTTTGACCGATGTGTCACTGTATTATGCGAGATTCAGTAGATGCTGTAGACCTTGTCCTGCGACACGACCGCGATGTCGCCGCCGATGCGCGCCAGCTCGTCCGCGGTCTCGACGAAGAAGGCCGGCTTGACGTGGTAGACGAGGATCGGCACGTCGGGCGGCATCTTGTCGCGCTCGCGCTGGATGCGTTCCGGCGTCATGTGGCGCGAGACGTTCGCGAGGTCGCGGAGGCGATTGGGAAACGCGCACTCGACGAGCACGGCGCGGATGCCCCGGATCATCTTGGCCGCCCTCCACAACGCTTCGGTCGGCCCCGTGTCGCCGGAGTACACGAAGCCCGACGTGCCGTCGTGGACGATGAAGCCGGCGGCGGGGACGCTGTGGTCGACCGGGACGGGGATCACGCGCAGGTCGCCGGCGCGGTACTCCTCCTCGGGGACGAGGGGGCGGAACTTCACGGCGGGCGAGCCGCTCGGGATCACGCTGAAGTCGGGCCACACGGTGTTGTTGAAGATTCCCGTACGGACGGCCTCGACGACCGGCGTGAGCGCCGCGATCGTCAGTGCGCGGGGCGTGCCGGAGATCGCGAACGTCTCCGCGAGGTACGCCGCGCCGACGAGGTGGTCGAGATGCGCGTGCGTCAGCAGGACCTCGTCGATCGCGAGCTGTTCCGAGAGGCACAACCCGCCGGCCACGGAGCCGGCGTCGACGAGTGTGCGGTCGTTGACCAGGAAGGCCGTGGGGCGCTGCCCGGGACCTTCGTTCCCGAATGCCCCGAGCACTCGGATGTTCATTCCCGCGCGATCTTAGCATAGAGTGACGGAGTGGCCCTGATCAGGAGGCTCCGCGCCGCGCTTACCCCCCCGCCATTCCTGCGAAAACTGATGGCGGGCATCCTTTCGGCCGTGGCCGTCTCGGGCCTCATCTATTTCGGGGTGCTCGAGCCGCTGGAGTTCGACGCCCTGGACCGCCTCTTCCGGGTCCGCGGCCCGCGCCCGCCCGTCGCGCCGATCGTCGTCATCAACATCGATGAAGATACGTTCGACGAGCTGGACCTGGCGTGGCCCTTCCCCCGGGCGCTCCACGGGCAGCTGATCGAGATGATCGCCTCCGGCAATCCGATCGCCATCGGCGTCGACCTCCTGTTCCCCGAGCCGTCGGTCCGGGGCGGGGAGGATGACAAGGAGTTCGGCGAGTCGATCAAGCGCGCGAAGAACGTGGTCCTCGGCGCGGCGATCACGCTGGTCTCCGAAGGCTTCTACATCAAGCAGGACACGAACTTCCCGCTGCCGGTGATCCGCGAGGGCGCCGCCGCGGTGGCCGCCGTGAACATGCCGCCGGACGCCGATGCCGTCGTCCGGCGCGTTCCGCTCCGTCACCGCATCGGCGATCCCGTGAATCCGTCGAAGGACGATCCGATCATCGAAGCCTTCGACGTCACGCTCCAGCGCCTCGCGGGCAAGGCCGGCCTGCCCGCGGCGCCCGTTCCGCGGGAGCACTCGCTCCTCATCAACCATCGCGGTGGACGCGGCACCTTCCCGTACGTGCCCTATCACCGCGTGGTGAAGGGCGACGTCGATCCCAAGCTCTTCAAGGACAAGATCGTGCTGATCGGCGTCACGAGCCCGGTCCATCACGATCTGTTCCCGACGCCGTTCGAGCGCGCCGGCTCGATGCCCGGCGTCGAGATCCACGCGCACGCGATCGACACGCTGATGCGCGGCGATCGCATCCGCGAGGCGCCGGCGTGGCTGAGCCCCGCGCTCGCGCTGGTCCTCGCGCCGCTCGGCGGGTGGCTCGTGCTGCGGATGCGCGTGCTGCGCGCGTTCGGCGCCGTGGTCGGCATCTGGCTCGGGCTGGCGGGCATCGGCTACACGGCGTTCTCGCAGTGGCAGACGTGGCTCCACACCGTGGGGCCCACCGTCGGGCTCGCCCTCGGCTTCGCGAGCACGTCCATCGAGAACTTCATCCGCGAGCAGCGCGAGAAGAAGCGGCTCTCGCAGTTCTTCTCGCCGGACGTCCTGCGCGAGATCGTGCGGCACGGCGAGGGCGTGAAGCTCGGCTCGTCGCGCAAGCTGATCACCGTGTTCTTCTCCGACCTCCGCGGGTTCACCACGCTCTCCGAGCGGATGGAGCCGGAAGTCCTCTCCGTGATGCTGCGGGAGTACCTGTCGGAGATGACCCAGATCGTCTTCCAGCACAAGGGCACGGTCGACAAGTACATCGGCGACTGCGTGATGGCGATCTGGAACGCGCCGTTCGAGGACCCCGACCACGCCGTGAACGCGGTCAAGACCGCGCTGGACTTCCAGGAGCGCACGCTCGAGGTCTCGGCGAAGTGGGAGGCGAGGATCGGGGGCAAGATCCGCAACGGCTGCGGCATCAACACCGGCGAGGCCATCGTCGGCACGCTGGGATCGATGCAGCGCCTCGAGTACACCGCGATCGGCGACACCGTGAACCTCGCGGCCCGGCTCGAGTCGATCACCAAGGACTACAACTCGTCGATCATCATCAGCGAGACGACGTACGAGCACGTCAAGGGGCAGTTCATGACCCGCGAGCTCGGCGCCGTCACCGTCAAGGGCAAGACGAAGCCGGTCAAGATCTTCGCCGTCCTGCCCACGAGCATCCGCCAGCACACGCGCGCCGCGCTCGACAGCGCCGCGGTCGTGACCCTCGCGGGGCTCGGCGAGCGCTTCGAGGTCCGCACGAAGGACATCTCGGAAAGCGGTATCGCGCTCATCGGCGTGCCCGAGACGCTCGAGAAGGGCACGATGATCGAGATCCGCTGCGAGGGCGGCGGCCTGCCGAAGCCGATCGTCGCGCAGGGCATGATCGTGTGGCGCCGCGGCGACGCGGCAGGCGTGTCGTTCACGGAGGTGGAGAGCGACGCGGCTCCCACGGTGTCGACGTACATCTCGTCGCGGCCGCCGCTCGAGCGCGAGCGCAAGTGAGGGGCTTGAGGGGTGTGGGGTCCTCTGTCGTGGGGCCCCAGGGACAAGGTACAGTGAGAGCGTGAGCGCCGACCGCGACTTCGACTATCCGACCATGGCGCGGGCGCTGATCATCGGCGACAAGGACACCGTCGCCCGCAAGACCCGCGAAGGCCTCGACCTCTCGATGGATCCGAAGGCGCTCATCTTCAAGGGCCTCATCCCGGGGATGGACGTCGTCGGCGAGAAGTTCCGGCGCAACGAGTACTACGTGCCCCAGGTGCTGCTCTCGGCGCGGGCCATGTACGCGGGCCTCGACCTCCTGAAGCCGCTCATCACCGCGAGCGCGCGCGGGGACGACTACCTCGGCACCGTCGCCATCGGCACGGCGCAGGGCGACCTGCACGACATCGGCAAGAACCTCGTGGCGATGATGCTGGAAGGCGCGGGCTTCAAGGTGGTGAACCTCGGCCGCGACGTCGCCCCCGAGAAGTTCGTCGAGGCGGTGCAGGAGCACAACGCCAACATCGTCGGCATCTCCGCGCTCATGACCACGACCATGCCCGCGATGAAGCGCACGATCGACGCGCTCGCCAAGGCGGGCGTGCGCGAGCGGGTCAAGGTGATGATCGGCGGCGCGCCCGTGAGCCAGGCGTTCGCCGACGAGATCGGCGCGGACGGCTACGCGAAGGACTCCACGCTCGCCGTCATCAAGGCCAAGGAGCTGGCGGGCACGAAGGTGGAGGCATGAAGGGACGCGGCTGGGAAGTCATCCAGCGCGTGAAGGCGGGCGAGCTGCTGGTCTTCGACGGCGGCTACGGCACGATGCTCTTCGCCGCGGGCCTGCTCAACGGCGCCTGCCCGGAGCTGTGGAACGACACGCACGCCGGCGTGGTCGGGGACATCCACAAGGGCTACTTCGACGCGGGCAGCGACATCGTCGAGACCAACACGTTCGGGGGGACCCGGCTGAAGCTCGACGAGTACAAGATCGGCGACCGCACGCGAGAGCTCAACGTCAAGGGCGCGCGCCTCGCGCGCCAGGCCGCCCCCGCGCACGCGTACGTGGCGGGCTCCATCGGGCCGACGAGCCGGCTCCCGCTCGACTACGCGCTCGACAACGGCGTGACGGACGAGGACTACGAGGCGACGTTCCGGGAGCAGGCGGAAGCGCTCGCCGAGGGAGGCGTCGACCTCTTCGCCGTCGAGACGATGATGTTCCCGCAGGAAGCGACGGCGGCGATCCGCGCGTGCAAGGCCGCGACGGACCTGCCGGTGATGGCCACGATGTTCTTCCAGTACGAGGAGGGCAACGACCGCGACCGCACGATGTGGGGCGAGAGCCCGGCCGAGGTCGCGAAGAGCCTCCTCGCCGCGGGCGCGGACGTCGTCGGCATGAACTGCGGCCGCGGCCCCGATCGCGCGATCACGATCATCCGCGAGATGCGAGGGGTCACCGATGCGCCCCTCGTCGCGTACCCGAACGCGGGGCTGCCGGTCACGAAAGGCGACACCGTCACCTACGAGCTCGGCCCGGACGAGATGGCGCGCGATTACCCAGCGCTGCTCGACGCGGGCTGCAACATCGTCGGCGCCTGCTGCGGCTCCGATCCCCGCCACATCCAGCGCATCGCGGAGGTCGTGCGGTCGCGCAAGAAGTAGCCGCGATGGACGCGCCCCGCGTCCTCGACGACATCCCGCTCGCGATCGATCCTGACGAAGTCCTCCGCTTCCAGGGCTACAAGGCCGGCGTCGACGTCCCGACCGCCGACGTGCTGGCGCTCTTCGACGAGGCGCTCGCGCTCGGCCGCGCGCTCATGCGTCCCCGCGCGGTGCTGCGCGCGTTTCCCGTGGCGCGTGACGGCGATCGCCTCACGGCGGCCGGCGTGACGCTGACGATTCCGCGCGTCGCCGAACGCTGGGGCGCGATCGACGAGATCACCGCGGGCGTGTGCACGATCGGCGACGCGCTCGAGCGCCGGGTGAGCGAGCTGTGGGAGGCGCGCGAGCTGCCACTGGCGATGATGCTCGACAGCGTCGGCTCGGGCGCGGTCGAGAGCCTCGCGGAGTACGTGAACGACCAGCTCTGCGGCGAGGGGATCGCGCGCGGCGTGAAGGTGACGAACCGCGTGAGCCCGGGCTACGGCGGCTGGGACGTCGCCGAGCAGCGCCTCCTGTGGCGGCTGTGCCCGGGTGACGCCCTCGGCGTGACCATCAACGACGCGTGCTTCATGGCGCCGACGAAGACCATCACGATCCTCGTCGGCGCCGGGGCGGCCGCGCGCGTCGACGACTACTTCAGCCAGTGCGCGCGCTGCTGGATGCGGGACTGCGCGTACCGCCGCGCGCCCGCCGTCCGCAGCGTGCGTCGCCAGTAGTGGATGAGCACGTAGCCGGGCGCGCCCGGATTGGCGCTCGCCGACGGCAGGTGCGCGCTGCCATCGCCGGCGGCTCCGGCGCCGGTGTCGAACGCGTGCGGCACGCCCGCCGCGGCCCGGTCAAGGACGGTCACGGGCCCCACGCTAGCGGCGGCCGCGTCACAACAACGTGAGGCGACGCATGAACAACGCGTGGGCCGCGGGCGCGCCGTATCACTTTGGTGGCATTGACCGTGCGTCACGCGTTCGTTAGCGTCTGGCCATGAAGCAGGCCCCTCTGACGACGCGACAGTGGACCCGCAAGGAGTACGACCGTCTGGGGGAGCTCGGCATCTTCGACGGTGAGCCGCTGGAGCTGATCGGCGGTCAGCTGGTCGTCGCGGAGCCGAAGGGGACGTATCACGTCACGAGCCTGGGGTTGGTCGTTCGCGCCTTGAATGCGGTACTGCCGACGGGCTGGTTCCTGCGCATCCAGGATCCGATCGCGCTGGACGACGATTCCGAGCCCGAGCCGGACGTCGCCGTCGTCGCGGGGGATTTCCGCGATTACCTCGCCGATCATCCGCAGCGGCCGGCGCTCGTGGTCGAGGTGTCCGAGTCGAGTCTCGGATTCGATCGCCGGCGGAAGGGCAGTCTCTACGCGCGAGGCGGCGTCCAGGACTACTGGATCGTGAATCTCGTGGATCGCGTGCTCGAGGTCTACCGCGAGCCCGAGGCGGATCCGTCTGCGAGGTACGGCTGGAGCTATCGCTCGATGGAGCGGATCGCGCCGGACGGCAGCATCACGCCGCTCGCGTTTCCGGAGGCTCGGATCTCCGTCGCCGCGCTGCTCCCATAGCCCAGCGAGGCCTGGGCAACACCGTCGTTGCCCTCGTGACAGGGGTCGTGGATGGCCTGCAGCACCGCGACCGCGTGGCAGAGCTCGTGGATGTCGATCTCGAACGCGAGCGCCGAGGGCAGCGCGTCGGTGTAGCGCACGATCTTCACGCGGCGGACCGGCCGTCCGTCGTCGAGCGTGACCGGCCAGGAGAGCTGACACCCGAGCACGGTCCCCGTGCGGCGTGCCGGCTCGCAGTGGCTCGCGACGACTTCCGGATCTTCACTCACGACCAGCGTCACGAGCGCGGTGCCGCCGGCCAGCGGGCCGAAGGTGGCGGTCCGCGTACTGCTGGCGCAGCCCGTGAGGACGAGCGCCGGGGCGAGGAGGCAGGCCGCGCACGCGCGTAAGCGAACGATGAATGTCTTCATGCGCGCACCGTAGGCGGGGCGGCGTCACAAGACCGTCATCGAAAGCGTGAAATCGTTCGAGGTGTTACGCTCGGGGCCCCATGTCCGCGGTTTCGCTGACGCTCCTCGGAGGCTTCGAGCTCACGCTCCCGCCGGCGGTTCACGTCCACCTGCCGACCCGCAAGGCGCAGGCGCTGCTCGCGTATCTGGCGCTCCAGCCCGAGCAGGCGCAGCCGCGCGACAAGCTCGCCGCGCTGCTGTGGGGCGACGTCGCCGACGCGCAGGCGCGCGCGAGCCTCCGGCAGACGCTGAGCCTGCTCGGGAAGGCGCTGGAGCACGCTCCCGCGCCGTGTCTCGTCACCGAAGCGCGCTCCGTCGGCGTGGTCGCGGGCGCGATCGAGGTGGGCGTGCGGCGCTTCGAGACCGCGATCGCCGGAGGCACGCCCGCCGCGCTCGAGCGCGCCGCGCAGCTCTACCGCGGCGAGCTCCTCGAAGGCCTGGTGCTGGACGAGGCGACGTTCGAGTCGTGGCTCCTCGGCGAGCGCGAGCGGCTGCGCGAGCTGGCGATCGAGGGACTGGCGAAGCTGCTGGGCCATCACCAGGGCCCGCACGGCTCCGCCGAACGCGCGATCCAGACCGCGGTGCGGCTGCTCGCGCTCGATCCCTGCCAGGAAGTCGTCCACCGCGCGCTGATGCGCCTCTACGCGCGGCAAGGACGGCACGCGGCCGCGCTGCGCCAGTACCAGGTCTGCGTGACCGCGCTGCGCCGCGAGCTCAACGCCGAGCCCGACGCGGAGACCAAGCGGCTCTATCGCGACGTCCTGCAGCGGCAGACGCCCGCCGCGTCGGCGGCGGCGCCGCCGCCCGACACCGTGTCGCTCTCGACGCTCGCGCTGGCCGAGGCGCCGGCGCGGGAGACGCCGCTGATCGGGCGCGACGCCGAGCTGGAGCGGCTGCAGGCATTGCGGCGTGAGGCGTGGAGCGGCACGCCGCGCGTCGCGGTGGTGCTCGGAGAGGCCGGCATCGGCAAGACGCGACTGGTCGAGGAGCTGGCGGTCGAGGCCGGGCGCGCCGGCGGACGCGCCGTCGTCGGCCGCTGCTACGAGACCGAGCAGATCTTGCCGTTCGCGCCGTGGGTCGAGGCGTTTCGCGCGGCCGGCGTTCCCGAGGACACCCTGCTCGTCGAGCGGCTTCCGATGCCCGCGCGTCAGACGCTGGGTCGGCTCTTTCCCGCGGTGGTGCCGCCGGGCGTGGACATCGCGCGGGAGCCGGAGAACCCGCTGCGGCTGTTCGAAGCGCTGACACAGCTCGCCGGCGCGCTGGCGGCGCGCGACCCGCTCCTCGTCGTCCTCGAGGACCTCCACTGGGCGGACGATATGACGCTCCGTCTGCTCGCGTTCCTCGGGCGCCGCCTGCCCGCGTCGGCGCGGCTGCTCGTCGTCGGCACCGCGCGCGAAGAGGACGTCGTGCAGGTGCCCGTGCTCCGCAAGACGCTCGACGAGCTCGCCGCCCATGACTCGTTCACCGCGGTGCCGCTCGGCGCGCTCACCAGCGCGCACACCGCCGAGCTGGTCCGCGCGCTCACGACGGTGGGCGCGCGCGAGCCGGCGGTGGCCGAGCTCGCGGCGCAGATCTGGAGGAGCAGTGAAGGCAACCCGTTCGTCGCGGTCGAGACGACGCGCGCGATCGAAGACGGCGTGCTTCCCGCGAGCTCCGACGCGGTCGCGCTGCCGGGCAGCGTCCGCGATCTCATCGTGCGACGGCTCGAGCGGCTGAGCGCGTCCGCGCGGCAGCTCGCGGGCGTCTCCGCCGTGGCCAGGGGCACGCTCGACTTCCCGCTCATCCAGCGCGCCAGTGGACTCTCCCTCGCGGACGCCGCCGAAGGCCTCGAGGAGCTGGTACGCCACCGCGTGTTCCATGGCGTCGGGCACGGCTTCGACTTCACGCACGATCGGGTGCGCCAGGTCGCGTACACGGGCCTCCTCGCGCCGCGCCGGGATCTCCTGCACGGCGCGATCGCCGAAGCGCTCGAGGCGCTGCACGAGGGCGCGCTCGACAGGGTCTACGATCGCCTCGCGTATCACTACGCGCGCACCGATCGGAGCGAGAAGGCGGTGGAATACCTCGCGCGCTTCGCCGAGCAGGCGGCGCGCGGCTTTGCGCACGCCGACGCGGCGGCGGCCCTGGAGCAGGCGCTCGTGACCGGCGAGCGGCTGCCGGTGTCGATCCGGGACGCGCGCCTCGTGGAGCTCAGCCTGCGCCTCGGCTTCTCGCTCTCGCTGCTCGGCCGCTTCCGCGACATCCTCTCGATCCTCGGCGCGTACCGCGAGCGCGTCGACCGGCTCGACCGTCCCGACCTGGCGGGGCCGTACCACTTTCGCGTCGGACTGACGCACACGTACCTGAACGAGCAGGCGCGCGCGGGGGAGAGCGGGCTCGCGGCGCTGGAGCACGCGCGTCGCGCCGGCGACACGACGACCATGGGCCGCGCGCACTACCTGCTGGCGCTGAAGGACTACTGGGTCGGCGAGCCGCGCGACGGCGTCGTCCACGCGCGGGAGGCCGTGCGCCTCCTCGATGGCTCCGAGGACCGGCACTTCTTCGGGCTCGCGTACTGGATTCTCGGTCTCAATCACCTCGTCGTCGGGGCGTTCGAGCCCGCGCTGACCGCGGCCCGCGCGCTCCAGCGCATCGGTCACGCGATGACCGATCCGCGGTTGCTGAGCTTCGCCGCCGCGAGCATCGGGTGGACGCAGGCCATGCGCGGCGAGGCGGACGCCGGCGCCGCCGCGTGCCTGGAGGCGGTGGATCTCGCGCGCGACCCGGTGAGCCACGCGCTCGCGCACGGCTACCTGGGCTACGCCTACGTCGCGCAAGGCAACCCGGCGGCGATCGCGACGCTCGAGCGCGCCGCCGAAGCGCTGGGGCGGCTGAAGCTGCCGCATCTCGTCAGCCGCGCGAGGACCTGGCTGGCGGAGGCGTATCTCGCGACGGACGACGTGAAGACGGCGCGGCAGCTCGCCGAGACCGCGTTCGCGGAGGCCGGCGACTACTGGTTCAGCGTCTCGTGGGGTGCCCGCGTGCTCGCGCGCATCGCCTATGCCGAGGGCGACGTCGCGGCCGCGGAGGCCCGCCTCGAGACGAGCCTCGCGATCTTCACGCGCGTCGGCGCCGCCTTCGAGGTGGGGCGCACGCACCTCGTGGTCGCCGAGCTCGCCCGGCGTCGCGACGATCGCGCCGCGACGCGACGCCATCTCGCCGAGGCGGCGCGCTGGCTCGAGCATCTCGACGTCCCGCGCTACCACGAGCGGCTGCGGGCACTCGCCGAGCCGTGGTAGCGTCCGCTCCTATGGAGAACGTGAAGCTCGAGCGCGACGGATCGATCGCCACCATCACCCTGAATCGCCCCGACCGGCGCAACTCGCTGAGCGATCCGATGCTCACCGATCTCGGCACCGCCATCGCCGAGCTGCGCGACGACACGACGACGACGATCGTCATCGTGACGGGCGCGCCGCCCGTGTTCTCGGCGGGCGCCGACGCGCCGATCAGCGCGAAGATGTCGCCGGAGGAGCGCCGCAAGGTCTTCTCGGGGCGCAAGAGCCAGTTCCGCCGGCTCTTCGAGCGCGCGAACACGATGCTCGAGGGGCTCGAGCAGATCACGATCGCGATGATCAACGGCCACGCGGTCGGCGGCGGCTGGGGGCTCACGCTCGCGTGCGACTTCCGCTGGGCGGCGGCCGAGGCCGAGATGTGGATCCCGGAAGTCGATCTCGGCGTGCCGCTCGGCGTCGCGTCGACCACGCGCTTCGTGCGTCTCGTCGGCCCCGCGATCGCGAAGGAGATCATCCTCGAGTGCCGCCGCTACACCGCGCCGGAGGCGGCCGCGCTCGGGCTCGTCCACCGCGTGGTCCCGGGTGATCTGCTCGCGAAGGCCGTCATCGACTACGCGCACACGCTCGCCGCCAAGCCGTTCAAGCCGCTCTCCGAGATGAAGGCGCGCATCAACGCGATCGCGCGCACCGGCATCCCGGAGGTGAACGCGATGACCGAAGGGTTCCTCGAGCGATGATGCTGGAAGGCATCCGCGTCCTCGATCTGTCGCGCGTCATCGCGGGCCCGTACTGCGCGATGCTGCTCGGCGACCTCGGCGCCGACGTCATCAAGGTCGAGCGGCCGGGGCGCGGCGACGATCTCCGCTACCTGCGCGGCGGGACGAACGCGATGAGCGCGCCGTTCGCCGGCTGCAACCGTAACAAGCGCGGCATCGCGGTGGACCTGCAGAAGCCGGAGGGGGCGACGCTCGTGTTCGAGCTCGCGCGCGGCGCCGACGTGGTGCTCGAGAACTTCCTGCCCGGCGTCGCGGCGAAGCTCGGGCTCGGCTACCGCGACGTGAGCGCCGCGAATCCGCGCGTCGTCTACGCGTCGGTGACGGGCTTCGGGCAGGACGGCCCGTACGCGAAGCGCCCGGGCTACAACACGATCGCGCAAGGCATGAGCGGGATCATGGGCCTCACCGGCATGCCGGGGCAGCCGCCCACACGCGTCGGCGCCTCCGTGTCGGACCTCGCCGGCTCGTGGGTGGCGTTCGGCATGATCAACGCGGCGCTGGTGCATCGCGAGCGCACGGGACGCGGCCAGCACCTCGACGTGAACCTCCTCGCCTCGTCCATGGCGCTGCTGCCCGATCCCGCGGCGATCTACCTCGCGACGGGCGAGCGGCCGAAGCGCGAAGGCAATCGCAACCCGGCGTTGACGCCGGCCGAGGCGTATCCGACGAAGGACGGCTGGCTCAACCTGGTCCTCCTGAACGAGGACCAGTACGCGCGCCTCTGCGACGTCCTCGGCGATCCGGAGCTCACGGCGGAGCGCTTCGCCACCAACGAGGGGCGCCTCGCGCACTACGCGGACTTCCGCGCGCGGATGGAAGCCGCGCTCAGCCGGGCCACGACCGCGGAGTGGGTGGAGCGGATGGAGCGCGGGAACATCGCGGCGGGGCCCATCTACGAGTTCGACGAGGTCTTCGAGGACCCGCAGGTGAAGCACCTCGGGCTCGTCGCGGAGTTCGCGCAGCCCGGTCTCGGGCACGCGCGCGTGCTCGGATTCCCGGCGCGCGCCTCGGCCACGCCCGCGTCCATCCGCCGTCCCGCGCCGCGCATCGGGGAGCACACCGACGAGATCCTCCAGGAGCTCGGCCTCGCGCGCGAGGAGATCGACCGCCTCGTCGCCGCGGGAGTCGTCTGGCGCCCCTGACCACGCGCGTGGCCGAAGACCGCGCGTTCCTGCTGCTGATCGTCGTCGTCTCGCTGCTCTTCGCGTGGATCCTGTGGCCGTTCGCGGGCGCGATCCTCTGGGGCATCGTGCTCGCGGTCGTGTTCGCGCCGCTGCAGCGGCGGTTCGCGCGGAGCATGGGCGGCCGGCGCACCGCGGCCGCGCTCGCGACGCTGGCGATCATCGTCGTCATCGTGATCCTGCCGCTCACGCTCATCGCGGCCTCGCTGGTGGACCAGGCGGCCGGTGTCTACAAACGGATTCAGTCCGGAGAGCTGAGCGTGCGCGGCTATTTCCACCAGATCTACAGCGGGCTCCCCGGCTGGATCACGTCGGTGCTCGACCGCTACGGGCTGACGGATCTCGGCGCGGTGCAGGAGCGGTTGTCGGCGGGTGTCATGGCGGCGAGCCAGGTGCTGGCGACGCAGGCGATCAGCGTCGGACAGAGCACCTTCGACTTCCTCGTGAGCCTGTTCGTCATGCTCTATCTGTTGTTCTTCCTCCTGCGCGACGGCGACGATCTGGCCGCGCGCATCAAGCGCGGGGTCCCGCTGCGCGACGAGCAGCACAAGGCCCTCGTCGAGAAGTTCACGGTCGTCATCCGCGCCACGGTGAAGGGCAACGTCGTGGTCGCGATCCTGCAGGGCGCGCTGGGCGGGTCCATCTTCTGGGTGCTCGGGATCCGCGGCGCGCTGCTGTGGGGCGTCGTGATGGGCATCCTCTCGCTGCTCCCCGCGGTCGGCACGGGGCTGGTCTGGGTGCCCGTGGCGATCTATCTGCTGGCGACGGGCGCCATGTGGCAGGGGATGATCCTCATCGCGTTCGGCGTCCTGGTGATCGGCCTGGTGGACAACATCGTGCGTCCCATCCTCGTCGGCAAGGACACGCGGATGCCGGACTACGTCATCCTGATCTCCACGCTGGGCGGCATCGCGATCTTCGGCGTCAACGGCTTCCTCATCGGGCCCGTGATCGCGGCGATGTTCATCGCGTCCTGGGACATCTTCTCGACGGCGCGGCACGGTAAGATGCGTTGATGCGGGAGCGCAACGTCATCCTCGTCGGGTTCATGGGCGCGGGCAAGTCCGTCTGCGGCCGCATGCTCGCGAAGCGCCTCGGGCGCTGCTTCGTGGAGACCGACGACATGATCACCGCGCGCGAGGGATGCACGATTCCCGAGATCTTCGCGCGTCACGGCGAGGCGCGGTTCCGTCAGCTCGAAGCGGAGGCGGTGGCCGCGCTCGCGCTCAAGGCCGGCGACGTCATCGCCACCGGCGGCGGCCTGCCGTGCCGGGAGGGGATGATGGACACGCTGCGCACGCTCGGCACCGTCGTGTGGCTCCGCGGCGAGCCGCTCGACCTCCTGAAGCGCGCGCGCCGTCAGGGGGCCCGACCGATGCTCGACGGCCGCTCGGACGACGACGTCGTGGCCCTCCATCGCGCGCGCGAGGCGTTCTATCGGCAGGCCCATCTGACGATCGATACGACGGGGCGCACGATCGACCAGGTCGTCGGCGATCTCGTCGCCGCGCTACGGACCGATCATGCCCGGGTCTAAGGATCCCTTCGCGCTCTCCGCCGTCGACGCGCGCGACGCGATTCGCGCCGGCGCGCTCTCGCCGGTCGCGCTCGTCGACGCGTGTCTCGCGCGCATCCGCGCGCTCGATCCGGCGCTCCAGGCGTGGATCCACGTCGACGAAGCGGGCGCCCGCACGCAGGCGGCGCTGCGCGAGGAGGAGGCGAAGAGCGGCAAGCTGCGGGGCGGCCTCCACGGCATCCCCGTCGGCATCAAGGACATCTTCGACGTCGCCGGGATGCCGACCACGGCGGGCGCCAAGCCGTGGGCGCACACGCGGCCGACGCAGGACGCGCCCTCCGTGCAGTTCCTTCGCAACAAGGGCGCGATCATCCTCGGCAAGACGCACACGACGCAGTTCGCCTACCGCGACCCGGCGCCGACGCGGAACCCGTGGAACCCCGAGCACACGCCCGGCGGCTCGTCCTCGGGCTCCGGTGCCGCGGTGGCGGCGCGCATGGTGCCGCTCGCGCTCGGCTCGCAGACCGGCGGCTCCGTCCTGCGTCCGGCGGCGTACTGCGGCGTCGTCGGCTACAAGCCCGCGCACGGCGCGATTCCGACCGACGGGGTGGTGCCGCTCGCCTGGTCGCTCGATCACGTCGGCGTCTTCGGCCGCTCGGTTCCCGACGTGCTGCTCGTCCTCGAGGTGTTCGCGCTCTGGCACCCCGGCGGCGCGATCCACCGGCCCGCGCGCCTGGCGATCGCGCCCGAGCTGCTCGCGCGCGCGGAGCCGGACGTCGCCGCGCAGGTGCAGGCGGCAGCGCGCGCGTTCGCCGGCGCCGGCGCCGCGGTCGACGAGCTCAAGATGCCGCCGTCGTTCGCGGAGCTCGCGGACGCGGGGCAGGCCATCCTCGAATCCGAGGCGGCGGCGTATCACGAGCCGAGCTTCGCGAAGTACGCGGACCAGTACGGCGCGGGCATTCGCTCGTGCGTCGAGGCGGGGCTGAAGCGGCCGGCCGCCGCGTACGTGCGTGCGACACGCGTTCGTGCGCGCTTCCGCACGGAGATGGGCCGGCTGCTCGCCTCCTACGATGCGGTGATCTCACCCACGGCGCCGGCACCGGCCCCTCGCGGCCTCGAGTGGACGGGGGATGCGTCGCTGTGCGCGCCGTGGAGCACCGCCGGATTCCCGTCGATCACGCTGCCGAGCGGCGTCGCCGCGTCCGGCTTGCCGCACGCCGTGCAGCTCTCGGCGGTGCCCGACCGCAACATCATGCTGCTGCACTTCGCCGGATGGTGCGAACAGGTCCTCGGCTTCACCGCGGCGCCTCTGGACATGGGGCCCCACGACGCAGGACCCCAAACCCCCGTCTGATGGCCCAGCTCGATCTGAAGATCGAGGGTGCGACCGTCGTCGACGGCACGGGCGCGGCGGGCTCGCGCACGGACGTCGGCGTGCGCGACGATCGCATCGTCGCCATCGGGGATCTCAGCCGTGAACACGCCGGCCGCTCGCTCAACGCGTCCGGCAAGGTGCTGGCGCCCGGATTCATCGACATGCACTCCCACTCCGACTGGCGCCTGTGGGAGAACCGGCGCGCGGAGTCGAAGATCCGTCAGGGCGTCACCACGGAAGTCGTCGGCAACTGCGGCTTCTCGCCCGCGCCCGTGTCGCCGGAACATCTCGACGACCTGCGCGGCTTCGCGCTCCACGTGCCGCAGGGCATGGACTTCTCGTGGCGCAGCTTCGGCGACTACCTCGACACCTTCGACAAGGGCGGGCTCGCGCTCAACGTCGCGCATCTGGTCGGCCACGGCACGCTCCGCATCGCGGCGATGGGCTTCGCGCGCCGCGCGCCCACCGCCGGCGAGCTGGAGAAGATGCGCGCGCTGCTCGCGTCCGCGATGGACGAGGGCGCGTTCGGGATGTCGACGGGTCTGATCTACGCGCCCGGCGCGTGGGCCGACACGGCCGAGATCGTGGAGGTGGCGCGCGCGGCCGCGCGACTGCGCGGCTTCTACGCGACCCACATGCGCGGCGAAGGCGCCACGCTGCTGCAGGCGGTGACCGAAGCGATCACCGTCGGGCGCGAGGCCGACATGCCGGTGCAGATCAGCCATCTCAAGGCGGCCGGGCGCCCGAACTGGGGCAAGGTCGCCGAGGCGCTCGCGCTGATCGACGCCGCGCGCGCGGAAAAGCTCGACGTCCTCGCCGACGCCTATCCGTACACGGCGTCGAGCACGTCGCTCCGCACGCTCCTGCCCGACTGGGCGCTCGAAGGCGGCGTCGACGCGATGCTGGGACGGCTCCAGGACGGCGACGGCCGCGCGCAGGTGCGCGAGGCGCTGACGGGTACGGGGGAACCCCCCGGTGCTCCCGGCACGCGCGGCGAGAGCATGGCCATGCGTGTCGGCTGGGACAACATCATGATCGTCGGGACGACCGCGCGACGCGATGCCGAGGGGCGGCGCCTCGGCGAGATCGCGAAGGCGCGCAAGGTCGACCCCGAGGACGCGCTCTTCGAGCTGCTCCTGGACGAGCGCGGGCGCGTGGGCGTGATCCTCTTCCAGATGAACGAGGACGATCTGCGCCGGGCGCTCGCGCACCCGGCGGTCATGGTCGGCTCCGACGGCTCGGCGCTCTCGCCGACCGGGCCCACGGCCGGGACCAAGCCGCACCCGCGCAGCTACGGCACGTTCCCGCGCGTGCTCGGCGAGTACGCGCGCGAGCAGCGCACGATCACGCTGCCCCAGGCCATCCACAAGATGACCGGACTGCCGGCGCGCCGCCTCGGGCTGCGCGACCGCGGCGCGATCAAGGTCGGGGCGCGCGCGGACCTCGTGGTGTTCGACGCGCGCCGGGTCAGGGACGTCGCGACGTACGACGACCCGCACCGGTATCCGGCGGGCATCGAGCAGGTGGTGGTGAACGGCCGCTTCGTGATCAAGGACGGCGAGCACACCGGCAGCCTCCCGGGCCGCGTTCTCCGACACCTCTAGGATGAAGGTGTTTCCGGACCTCCTGAGGCCGCTCTCCTCGGCGGCCCCGCTCGAGGCCGGGCTGCGCCGGACGCTGCGGCGCATCGTCCGCACGACCCATTCGACCGGCGGCCTGCTCGTCTTCCGGCCGCCCCGGCGCGAGCCGATCGCCGTCGCCGTAGCGAACGGGCTGACGCGTCCGCTGCGCGACTGGCTCACCGCCGTCGCGTCGGGCCGCGCGAGCCGCAAGCCGGACGTGCCCGGCGCGCGCGTCGTCTGCGTGCCGCTCGGCACGCCGCCGCGCGTCGTCGGCGAGCTA
>VGLJ01000091.1 GCA_016866775.1 Candidatus Rokuibacteriota bacterium
ATATAATCGAGCGCGTGATGCGTGGCGTTGCCGTCCTCGTCGCCCTGCTCCTCCTCGTGGTGACCGTTCCCGCGCAGACCGCGCGCGCCCAGGCCCCGGCCGTCGTCGCGGCCACGCTCGACAACGGCCTGCGCGTGCTGCTGCTCGAGGATCACCGGAGCCCGATCGTCACGTTCCAGACGTGGTACCGCGTGGGGTCCCGGAACGAGTCGCGCGGCCACACCGGCATCGCGCACTTCCTCGAGCACATGATGTTCAAGGGCACGCCCACTCACCCGCGCGGCGAGTTCGCGCGGCTCGTCGAGCAGAACGGCGGCCAGGACAACGCGTTCACCTCGCAGGACGTGACGTCGTATTACGTGAACATCACGTCGGACAAGCTCGACCTGGTCGTCGAGCTCGAAGCCGACCGGATGCAGAACCTCATCCTCGACCCCAAGGAGATCGAGTCCGAGCGGCAGGTGGTCATCGAGGAGCGCCGCACGCGCACCGAGGACGATCCCAACGGCTTCCTCGGCGAGGAGGTCGGCGCGCTCGCGTTCCGCGCGCATTCGTACGGGCAGCCCATCATCGGCTGGATGGAAGACCTCAAACGCATCACGCCCGAGGAGATCCGCGCGTTCTACACGCTCTACTACGTGCCGAACAACGCGCTGATCGTCGCCGTGGGCGCGTTCAAGGCGCCGGAGCTGCTGGAGAAGATCAAGGCGCGCTTCGGACGCATCCCGCGCGGCACTCCGCCGCCGGCGGTGACGGCGGTCGAGCCCGTGCAGAACGGCGAGCGCCGCGTGGTCGTGCAGAAAGAGGCGCAGCTGCCGATCGTCTACCTCGCCTATCACGTGCCGAACCAGACGTCGGCCGACGCGCCGGCGCTGGAGATGCTCTCCACGATCCTCTCCAGCGGGCGCTCGTCGCGGCTCTATCGCAGCCTGATCTACGAGCGCCAGCTCGCCCTCGACGCCGGCGGCGACTACTCCTGGTTCGCCTTCGACCCGAACCTCTTCTGGTTCTGGGGCACGGCGATGCCGGGCCAGACCCCGCAGACGGTCGAGAAGGAGCTGCTCGCCGAGATGGCGAAGCTCGAGAAGGACCCGGTGACCGACGTCGAGCTGCAGCGCGCGCGCAACCAGATCGAGGCCGCGTTCGTCTTCCAGGAGGATTCCGTCCACCGCCGCGCCTCGCTGCTCGCGCGCTTCGAGCTGCTCGGCGGCTACGCGGAGAAGGACAAGTACCTCGAGCGCATCCGCGCGGTGACCGCCGCCGACGTGCAGCGCGTCGCGCGGACGTACTTCAAGGAGCAGCTGAAGAACGTCGGCGTCCTGCTGCCGCGTCAGTGACGCGGCGCGTACTCCTGCTCGGCGTGACCGCGATGGTGCTGGTCGCGGTCGCGTTCGTCGCGTCCGGGGCCCTCCAGCGTTTCCGCACCGAGGAGCCGCTCGCGCTCTCCGGCACCATCGAGGGCACGCAGGTCGACGTCAGCGCCAAGATCACCGGACGGATCGCCGAGCTCGCCGCGCGCGAAGGCGAGCGCGTGGAGCGCGGCCGCGTGCTCGCGCGGCTCGCCGCCGACGAGCTCTCGGCCGAGGCGCGGCGCGCGGAAGGTGCCTTGGCCGCGGCGCGGGCCCAGCTGCGCGACCTCCTCGCCGGCGCGCGCCCCGAAGAGATCCAGGAGGCGGAAGCGCGCGCGGCGCGCGCCGAGGCGCAGCTCGCCGACCTGCTCGCGGGCGCCCGACGGCAAGAGATCGAGCAGGCGCGGGCCGCGCTTCGCAACGCGCAGGTGACGCGCGAGTGGACGCAGCGCGACTTCCGCCGCGCCGAGGAGCTGTACGGCAAAAACCTGATCGCGGCGCAGGAGGTGGATCGCGCGCGCCAGGCGTTCGAGGTGGCGGCGGCGAACGAAGTGGGCGCGCGCGAGCGCCTCGACCTGGTCGGCGTGGGCCCTCGGGAGCACGAAGTCGCCGCCGCCCGCGCCGACCTGCGCGCCGCGCGCGAGCGCGTGCAGCTCCTCAGGGCCGGGCCGCGGCCCGACGCGGTCGCGGCGGCGCGCGCGCAGATCACGCAGGCCGAGGCCGCCATCACGCTGGCGCGCGCCCGGCTCGCTGAGGCCACGATCGTGTCGCCGATCGACGGCGTCGTGCTCCGCAAGAACCTCGAAGCCGGCGAGACGGCGAACCCGGGCGTCGCGATCCTCACGCTGCTCGACCCGCGCGACCTGTGGCTGCGCGCGTACGTGCCCGAGACCGACATCGGGCGGGTCCGTGTCGGGCAGCCGGCCAGCATCAGCGTCGACGCGTATCCCGGCCGCCGCTTTCCCGGCGTCATCAGCGAGATCGCGTCGGAGGCGGAGTTCACGCCGAAGAACGTGCAGACGAAGAAGGAGCGCGTGAACCTGGTCTTCCGCGTGAAGATCGCCGCGAAGAGCGAGGGCGGCGTGCTGAAGCCGGGCATGCCCGCCGACGCGATCATCGACTTGGGGGGTGCGTCTCGCACCCCCCAAGCCCCCCACGCTCCGGGCCGGGAATGAATCCCGGGCCTACGCGAGTGCCGGACCTCGCGGTCGAGACGCGCGGTCTCACCCGGCGCTTCGGGAAGGTCGTCGCCGTCGATCATCTCGATCTCCACGTCCGCCGCGGCGAGCTCTACGGCTTCCTCGGGCCGAACGGCGCGGGGAAGTCGACGACGCTCCGGATGCTGTGCGGCATTCTCGAGCCGAGCGAGGGCGACGGCTCGGTGCTCGGCTTCGACCTCCGGCACGAGCCCGAGCGCATCAAGTCGTCGATCGGCTACATGTCGCAGCGGTTCTCGCTCTACGACGACCTCACGGTCGACGAGAACCTCGCGTTCTACGCGCGCGTCTACGAGGTCCCGCGCGCCACACGCGCGACCCGGATCGGCCAGATGATGCGACTCGCCGACCTCAGTGGACGCGAGCGACAGCTCGCGGGCGAGCTGTCCGGCGGCTATCGCCAGCGGCTCGCGCTGAGCTGCGCGCTCGTTCACCAGCCGCGGCTGATCTTCCTCGACGAGCCGACCGCCGGCGTCGATCCCGTGTCGCGCCGGACGTTCTGGGCGCTGATCCGCCGGCTCGCGGACGAGGGCACGACGATCGTCGTCACCACGCACTACATGGACGAGGCCGAGCTCTGCGACACGCTCGGCTTCATCTACCAGGGACGGCTCATCGCGCAGGGCCCGCCCGCGCGCATCAAGACCGAAACCTTCGCCCGCGAAGTCTGCGAGCTCGACGCCGACGAGCCCGCGCGCGCGGCCGAGATCCTGGCGGACTGGGACACCGTGGAGGAGGTCGTGCGCGTCGGCGGGCGGCTGCGTCTCATCCTGGCGGCGGGCGCGCCAGGCCCGGACGCGGTCGCGGCCGCGCTGCGCGCACGTGGCGTCGGCGTCCGCTGGATCCGGGCCGTCGAGCCCTCGGTCGAAGACCTGTTCGTGTCGTTCGTCGACAAGGAGCGCAAGGCGCGCGTGCGGGAGCAGCTGCGCGCGCTGACGGAACCGGGGGGCGGGCGTGGAGGAGCGGCGGTCGGTCCCCCCCCGGGGCGGTGAATGATCAATCGCCTCGGCGGCATCATCGCCAAGGAGTTCATCCAGCTCCGGCGCGACAGTCTCGCGCTGACGCTCGCGCTGTTCGTCCCGGTCGCGATGCTCTTCATCTTCGGCTGGGCGATCAACACCGACGTCAAGCACGTCACGACGGTCGTGTTCGATCAGTCGGGCAGCGTGGAGGCCGTGACGCTGCTCGAGGCGTTCGAGAACAGCCAGTACTTCGACGTCCGCCATCGCGCGTGGAGCCAGCGCGAGCTCACGCGGATGATCGACGACGGCACCGCCAAGGTCGGCGTGGTGATCCCGCCCGACTTCGCGCGCCGTCTCACGCGCCGTGAGGCCGAGGTGCAGGTGGTGGTCGATGCCTCGGACCCGCAGGTCGCGACCTCGGCGATGAACGCCGCGACCGCGCTGGCCGCGCAGCGCGCGCTCCAGATCCTCACGCGCACCACCGACGGCGCCGTGCTGCGTCGCGACCAGCCGCCGATCGACGTCCGCGTCCGCGCCTGGTACAACCCCGACCTCGTCTCCGCGATCTTCATCGTGCCCGGCCTGATCGGTGCGCTGCTGATGCAGACGACGATCAGCCAGATGGCGATCTCGGTCGTGCGCGAGCGCGAGAAGGGGACGCTCGAGGCGCTGATCGTCAGCCCGATCCGGCGCTGGGAGCTGCTGCTCGGCAAGATCATCCCGAACCTGCTCGTGGCGTACGGGCAGATGACGATGGCGCTGCTCGTTGCGCACTTCGTGTTCGACGTGCCGATCCGCGGCAGCATGGTGCTGCTCTACGCGCTCTCGCTCCTCTTCATGTGGGGCACGCTCGGGGTCGGCATCTTCGTGTCCGCCTCGTCTCGCACGGTGCCCCAGGCGATGCAGCTCGCGTTCCTCACGTTCCTGCCGTCGATCTATCTCTCCGGGCTGCTGTTCCCGATCGAGGGGATGCCGCCGGGAGCGCAGGTGCTCGCCCATCTCATCCCGCTCACGTACTACCTGCGCATCGTGCGCGGCATCGTGCTCAAGGGGGTGGGGCTGGACGCGCTGTGGCCGCAGCTCTGGCCGCTCGTGATCTTCGGGGCGGTCGTCTTCACGCTGTCTGTCCTGCGCTTTCGCAAGCAGCTAGACTGAAGAGGATGAAACGCGCACTGACCGTGGTCCTCGTGCTGCTGCTGCTGGCGGCGATCGTCCCCGCGACGCCGACCGCGGCGCCGCTCGCGCACCGCGAGGTGCTGGGCAACGGCATCGTCCTCCTCGTCGCCGAGCGGCCGGCGATCCCGATCGTGGCCGTGCGCGTCTACACGCGTGCCGGCGCGGTGCTCGATCCGCCCGACAAGGGCGGCCTCGCGAACCTCATGGGCGCCACGCTCACGCGCGGGACGGCGAGCCGGACCGGGCCCGCGCTCGACGCCGCGATCGAGTTCGTCGGCGGCGCGCTCGGTGCGAGCGCCGACTCGGACGGCATGATCGTCTCGCTGTCGGTGCTGAAGAAGGACCTCGACCTCGGCCTCGACTTGCTGCAAGAGGTCGTCCTGTCGGCCGCGTTCCCGGAGGCCGAGGTGAAGCGCAAGGTCTCCCAGATCCAGGCGGCCATCAAGCGCTCCGAAGAGAATCCGGAGGCCGTCGCCGCGCGGGCGCTCTCACCGCTCGTGTACGACCGCCATCCGTACGGGCGGCCGGCCGAAGGCACCGTGGAGTCCGTCGGCAAGCTCACGCGCGACGACGTCGTCGCGTTCTACCGCGAGCGCGTGCGCCCGGACACCGCGATCATCGCCGTGGTCGGCGCGATCACCGTCGACGAGGCGCGCCAGGCGATCCAGAAGCGGCTGGGCGGGTGGACGGCGCCGGCCTCCCCTCCGCTCTCCGTGCCCGAGGCGCCGCCCGGCCCCTCGCCGCAGCAGAAGACGGTCACGCGCGAGCTGACGCAGGCGACGATCCTGATGGGGCGGCAGGCGGTGCGCCAGGTTCACCCCGACTATTTCCCGCTGCTCGTCGCCTCCTACATTCTCGGGGGCGGCTCGGCCTCGCGCCTCTACGGGCGTGTGCGCGACGAGGGCGGCCAGGCCTACGCGGTCTACAGCTATGTCTCACCCGCGCGCTACGGAGCCTCCTTCGTGGTGAGCGCGCAGACGCGTACCGCCGAAGTCCCCAGGGTGGTTGACACGCTGCAGAAGGAGCTCGCGCGGATGGGGCGCGAGCCGGTCACCGACCGCGAGCTCGGCCTCGCGAAGTCGTACCTGATCGGAAGCTTCCCTTTCCGGCTCGACACCTCCTCGAAGGTCGCCAACTTCCTGGTCGCGATCGAGTCGCAAGGGCTCGCGCTCGATTACGCCGACCGCTATCGCGCCGGCGTGGGCCGCGTGACCGCGGCCGACGTGCAGCGCGTCGCCGGCACGTACTTCATGCCGGATCATTTCAATCGGGTGGTCGTCGGAAAGCTTCCGTGATCCGCGGCGCGGCGGTCGCGCTCGTCCTTCTCGCCGGGTCGATCGCGGCGGAGGCCGCGGCGCTCGCGCTGGACGAGCGGCAGATGCAGGACGCGGTGGAGGCCGGCGAGCGCAGCGTCACCCAGGACGGCTTCGGCGACGAGTGGCGCGTGCGCAACGCCGCGGGTCACGTCGCGACGGTGATGACACCCTTCCATCGCGTGGCGCTCGCCGCGCGCCAGGCCGCCTTCCGCAAGGACACGCTGAAGCCGCGCGAGCGCGACCGCGTGGCCAGGGAGCAGCGCGAACGGCTCGTGTTCTGGGTCGAGCTCCGCGGTCCGCGTGAAGACTTCGCGCGCTTCTACGCGCCGCGGCTGATCGCGGGCGCCCGCAACATCGAGCCCGCGTTCGCGCAAAATGAGCGGACGCCCGCGCGCGAGGAGAGCGGGACGTTCGTCGCCCGCTGCGTGTACGCGTTCCCGAGCAAGACGTTGTCGGCCACGTCCAAGGTGGTTCTCATCGTCCGGGACGGGGACGGCCGGGACGTGACGACGTTCGCGATCGATTTAGGCTCTATGCGATAGCCATTTAGACCGATCTTGACTTTACCGATAGACAATGGCTTTATTGCGCCATGGACGCGCCAGCGTCGAGCGGCACCGCCACGGCGCTCCAGCGCTGCCCCGCCTGCCGGGACAAGGTCGTCGTCGAGCGCGACACGGAGGTCGTCGTCCACAACGCGATCTTGAGGATCGATCGCCCGTCCGGGCGCGTCACCGCGAAGTGTCGACGCTGTAAAGCGTGGGTGGAGGTGCCACTGAAGTTCGTCGGATGAGCGTGTAAGGGCGAGGTCGAAGGCAAGGACACGAGCCGGGCACGCGGGCCGAAGGGCCCTGGCCCGGCTTTTTGTTTTCCAAAAGGAGCGGATGGTGGACGCGACGAAGGAGACGAAGGCGCAGCGCGCGGAGCGACTGAAGCGCGAGCTGAACCCGTGGGAAGCGTACGACGAGATCCTCCGGTTCGCCCGTGAGGGACACGCGTCGATCCCGCCCGCGTGGTCGACGTACTTTCGGTGGTGGGGCATCTACACGCAGGGGGACGGCGCGGGCGTCACCGGCGGCACGGGCGGCGAAGGCCGCGGGACGAAGTACTTCATGGTCCGCGTGCGCATTCCGAACGGCGTGCTCGACGCGCGGCAGGTGCGCGCGGTCGCGGACCTCGCCGAGCGCCACGCGCTCGGGGTCGTCGACATCACCGTCCGCCAGAACTTCCAGCTCCACTGGGTGACGATCGAAGGGCTGCCGGACGTTCTCGAGACGCTGCGCGAGACCGGGATCACCACGATGGGGGCGTGCGGCGACGTCCTGCGCAACGTCGTCGGCTGCCCGCTCGCCGGCGTCGACGCGGACGAGATCATCGATGCCTCGCCGCTGGTGGCCGAAACCGCGGCGCTCATCAACGGCGACCCGGCCTTCTACAACCTTCCGCGCAAGTTCAAGGTGTCGATCGCCGGCTGCCCGGTGTGGTGCGCCTATCCGGAGATCAACGACATCGGCCTCACGGCCGTTCGCGATCCTCGCTCGGGCGAGGTGGGCTTCTCGCTGCGCGTGGGCGGAGGGCTCTCGACCGATCCGCACCTCGGCCGGCGGCTCGACGTCTTCGTGCGCCCGGACCAGGTGCCGGCGGTCGTCCGCGGTGTCGCCGAGGTGTTCCGCGAGAGCGACGTGCTGCGCGAGCATCGCGAGAAGGCGCGGCTCAAGTTCCTCTTCCTCCAGCACGGATGGACCGAGGCGCGTTTCCAGGAGGAGCTCGAGCGCCGGCTCGGCTTCCCCCCGGCGCCCGGCGTCGCCGAGGAGCCGCCGGCCGAGGGCTTCCGCGACCATCTCGGCGTCCGTCCGCAGCGTGAGGACGGCGTGTTCTCGGTCGGCGTGCCCGTGCTGCGCGGAAGGCTTCAGGCATCGCAGCTCCGCGCGATCGCCGACGCCGCGGAGCGCTTCGCGTCGGGCCGGCTGCGCACGACGACCACGCAGAACCTGATCGTCCTCGACGTGCCGCGCGCGCGACTGGCGGACGTGGTGCGCGCGGCCACGAGCGCCGGGTTGCCGCTGGGCGTCTCGCCGTTCGCCCGCGGCACCGTCGCGTGCACCGGGACCGAGTTCTGCAAGCTCGCGCTCACCGAGACGAAGGGCTTCGCGCAGCGGCTCGTGACCGAGCTCGACGCGCGGCTGCCGGGGTTCGACGAGCACGTCACGCTGCACGTCACCGGCTGCCCGAACAGCTGCGGCCAGCACTGGATCGCCGACATCGGGCTCGAGGGCAAGAAGCTCAAGGTCGGCGGCCGGCTCGTCGACGCGTACTACTTCTGCATCGGCGGCGCCGCGCGCGGCCACGCGGCGATCGCGCGGCCGATCGGCTATCGCGTGCCGTCGTTCGACGTCGCGCCGGCGATCGAGCGTCTCGTCCGCGCGTATCTCGCGCAGCGCCTGCCGGGCGAGCGCTTCCGGGCGTTCTGCGCGCGCCACGACGATGTCGAGCTCCGCGCGCTGCTGGCGGGCGGCGACGTCGCCGGGGTCGCGCGTGGTCCGTCGCCGGGGCCGGTCCCGCACTCGGTGGAGGGCTGAGATGGCGGCGCGCGCCGCGGGCTTCTACCCGATCTTCGTCGAGGCGGCCGGCCGCCGCTGTGTCGTGATCGGCGGCGGACCGGTGGCCGAGGGCAAGGTGAGCGGGCTGCTTGCCGCCGGCGCGGACGTGACGGTCGTGAGTCCGACGCTCAACGGTCCGCTCACGGACGCGGTGCGCGCGGCGCGCATCCGTCACCGTCGTCGTCGCTATCGACACGGAGACCTCGCGGGCGCCGCGCTCGCGTTCGCGGCGACCGGCGACGTCGCCGTCAATGCCGCGGTCGCCGCGGAAGGTCGGAAGCGTGGCGTCTGGGTCAATACCGCCGACGATCCCGCGCACTGTGACTTCATCCTGCCGGCGGTCGTTCGCCGGGGCGCGCTCGCGATTGCGGTGTCGACCGGCGGCGCCAGCCCCGCGGCGGCGCGCGCGATCCGCGAAGAGCTGGAGCGCGCCATCGGGGCCGACTACGCCGCGCTCGTCGACATCGCGGCCGCGGTGCGCGGCGCGCTTCGCGCCGGCGGCGTCGCTGTCACCGCGGACGTGTGGCGAGCGGCGCTGGCGGACCGGGAGTTCCGGCGTCTCGTTGCGCGCGGCCGGCAGGAAGCGGCTCGCCGCCGCCTCCACGGTCTCCTGACGTGCTAGGCCGGGTGTTCCTCGTCGGTGCCGGGCCCGGCGATCCCGGGCTGCTCACGATCCGCGGACGCGAGGTGCTCGAAGCCGCGGACGTCGTCGTCTACGACCGGCTCGTGAACCCGGCGCTGCTCGACCTCGCACCCGAGACCGCGCGCCGGATCTTCGCGGGCAAGACGCGCGGCGATCACGTGATGCCGCAAGGCGCGATCAACGCCGTGCTGATCCACCACGCGCGTCACGGACGCCACGTCGTGCGCCTGAAGGGCGGCGACTCGTTCGTCTTCGGCCGCGGCGGCGAGGAAGCCGAGGCGCTCGTCGAGGCCGGCGTGCCGTTCGAGGTGGTGCCCGGCGTCAGCTCGGCCGTCGCGGTCCCGGCGTACGCCGGCATCCCGCTCGCGCATCGCACGGTGTCGTCGTCGTTCGCGGTCGTCACGGGCCACGACGATCCGGAGAAGCGCCGCGCGCCGGTCGACTGGGCGCGTCTCGCGACGGCGGTCGACACGCTGGTCGTCCTGATGGGGCAGGGGCGTCTCGCGGCCATCGCGCGCGAGCTCGTCGCGCACGGCCGTCCCGCCGACACGCCGGTCGCGCTCATCAGCGCGGGAACGACGCAGGCGCAGACGGTCGTCGAGTGCCGCCTGGCCGAGGCCGGCGAGATCGCGCCGCGACTGCCGGGCCCGCTCATGATCGTGATCGGCGAGGTCGTTCGCCTGCGCGGACGGATCACATGGGGGGCTCAGGGCGCCCCCCAAGCCCCCCAAGCTGCGGGCCGGGAGTGAATCCCGGCCCTCCGCGGGTGCCGTAGCGGGGTTTCGGCGCGCGGACACTCCACGCTGTGAAAGCGCATGGGTGGATCGGCGTGGCCGTCATGGTCGTCGCCGAGATCGCGCTCCTGCTCGGGCATCCCGTCGTCGGGCGCTGGTTCACCCCGATCGTGTGGACCGGCTACGTCCTCTTCGTCGACGCGTTCGTCGCGCTCCGCACCGGACGGTCATACCTGACGACCGATCGGCTCGACGGCGTGCTGCTCGCGCTCGCCTCGATCGCGTGCTGGTGGCTCTTCGAGTGGTACAACGCGCCGCGGTTCTGGCGCGGCGGCGAGGACCTCGTCGGCATCTGGTGGCAGTACCACACGCTCGAGCCGAGCCCGTGGCTCCGCCGGCTCGGCTACGACTGGGCGTTCGCGACGATCTTCCCCGCGCTCTTCCTCACCGCCGCGGCGCTCCGCGCGTCGGTGTTCCGCCACTTTCGCGTGCGCGCGTGGCACCCAGCACCCGCCGTCCGTCGCGCGGCGGTGATCGCCGGTGCGGTGTGCGTGATTCTCCCGCTCGTCGTCGTGTCCCGGTGGCTCGTGCCGCTCGTCTGGATCGGGTTCATCCTGCTCCTCGAGCCACGCAACGCCTCCGCCGGACGACCGTCGTGGCTCGCGGATCTCGGTCGTGGCGACGCCTCCCGGCTCGCCGCGCTGCTGGTGAGCGGCGCGATCTGCGGCGGATTGTGGGAGTTCTGGAACTACTGGGCGACGACGAAGTGGACGTACACGGTGCCGTACCTGGGCCACGTGAAGATCTTCGAGATGCCGGTGCTGGGCTACCTCGGCTTCCCGCCGTTCGCGCTGGAGTGCTACGCGATGTGGCAGTGGCTGCGCGCGCGGCTCGGACCGCCGGGCGCGGCCCCGCTGCTATAATTCCCTACCCTCAGGAGGTTCCCCATGAAAGCCGTCCGCATCCACACACCGGGTGGCCCCGACGCGATGAAGCTCGACGAGGTTGCGCAGCCCGAGCCGAAAGCGGGCGAGGCCCTCGTGAAGGTCGACGCCGCGGGCCTCAACTACATCGACGTGTACTTCCGCAGCGGGCAGTACAAGGGCAACCTCCCGCTGACGCTCGGCATGGAAGCGGGCGGCACGGTGACCGCCGTCGGCCCGAACGTCAGCGAGGTCGGCGTCGGCGACAAGGTCGCCTACACCGGCATTCCGGGTGCCTACGCCGACTACGCGGCGGTGCCCGCGGCGCGGCTCGTCAAGCTGCCCCCCGGTCTGTCGACGAAGCACGGCGCGGCGATGATGCTCCAGGGCCTCACCGCGCACTATCTCGCGTGCTCCACGTATCCGCTGAAGGCCGGCGACATCTGCCTGGTGCATGCGGCCGCCGGCGGTGTCGGCCTCCTTCTCTGCCAGATCGCGAAGCTGCGCGGCGCGCGCGTCATCGGCACGGTGTCGACGGACGAGAAGGCGAAGCTCGCGCGCGAAGCCGGGGCCGACGAGATCATCCTCTATACGACGCAGGACTTCGTGGCCGAGGTGAAGCGCGTCACGGGCGGGAAGGGACTTCACGTCATCTACGACGCCGTCGGCAAGGACACCTTCGACAAGGGCTTCGAGTGCCTCGTCCCGCGCGGCATGATGGTGCTCTACGGGCAGTCGAGCGGCCCCGTCGGCCCCTTCGACCTCCAGGTGTTGAACGCCAAGGGCTCGCTGTTCGTCACGCGCCCGAGCCTCAACCACCACATCGCCTCGCGCGAGGAGCTCCTCCAGCGCACCGGCGAGCTGATCGGCTGGATCCGCGACGGCAAGGTGAAGCTCCGGATGGAGTTCGAGTTCCCGCTCAAGGACGCCGCCGAGGCGCACCGGGCGCTCGAAGGCCGCAAGACGACCGGGAAGGTTCTGCTCGTCCCCTGAACGGGTGAGCTAGAATGGGTGGACGGAGGTGACACGATGAGGTCACGCACCTGGATTGGAATCATCGGCCTCGCGCTCGGCGTCGTGGTCGTCACTGAGGTCGGGGACGCCTGGGCGCGGGCACGCAGCGGCGGCGGCGGCGGCGGGAGCAGCCGCGGCTCACGGTCCTACTCGGCGCCGGCCAGGCCGTCGCCTTCGCCCACGACGCCCTCGAGCCCCTCGCGCTCGTTGAACCAGCCGGCCGCGCCGGCGAGCGGAGGCTTCTTCGGTCGAGGTCTGATGGGCGGCATCGCCGGCTTCGCGCTCGGCGGGCTGCTGGGCAGCATGCTGTTCGGCGGTCTCGGGCATGGCCTCGGCGGGTTCGGCGGCATCGGTCTGATGGACATCCTCCTGATCGGCGGCGGACTGGCGCTGCTCTTCATGTTCCTGCGTCGGCGCCGCGCCGAGACGCCGCAGCCAGCCTACGCCGGGATGGGCGGCGGGTATCGCACGCCGCCCGAGCCCGCACCGGCACCCACGGCCACGGTGACCGCGGCGCCCGTCGAGGTCAGCGACGCCGATCGCGGGCTCGCGCACATCGCGCAGATGGACGGCGGGTTCGACCCGTCGACCGTCGTGGCCCGGTCGCGCGATCTCTTCTTCGACGTGCAGGGGGCCGTGACCGCGCGCGACATCAACCGGGTGCGCGAGCAGCTCACGCCCGAGATGATGACGAATCTCCAGTCGCAGATCGACGAGCTGCGGGCGGCGCGCCGCACCAACCGCGTGGAGCGTGTCGACCTTCGCCGGAGCGAGATCACCGAAGCGTGGCAGGAGACGGGCCGGGACTACGTGACCGTGTACTTCGCCGGCTCGCTGCTCGACTACACGGTGGACGACTCCACGGGCGCCGTGGTGGCCGGCTCCAACACGCAGCGCGAAAACTTCGAGGAATTCTGGACGTTCACCCGCCCGGTCGGTCCCAACGCCTGGCGGCTGTCCGCGATCCAATCGGCGTAGCGCGGCGTTCGGCAGTCCCGTGAAGTGGGTTCTCGCGGTCGTCGCGGCGGTCGTGCTCCTCACGGCCGCCGCGATCGTCGCGGTGCCCCGGCTGGTCGACGTTCCCCGCGTTCAAGCTCTCATCGCCCACAACGCCTCCCACGCGCTCGGTCGTCGGGTGCGGTTCGCGTCGGTGTCGGTGTCGATGCTGCCGCTGCCCGGCGTCATCTTGCACAAGCTCGAAGTCGCCGAGGACCCTCGCTTCGGCGGAGCACCGTTTCTCACGCTCGACAGCGGCCGGCTGCGACTCAGGCTGCGCCCCTTGCTGAGCGGACGCGTGGAGTTCGCGGAGCTGGTGCTCGCGAAGCCCGTGATCACCGTGATCCGCGACCCGGGCGGGCGCCTGAACGTCGCGACGCTCGGCGCGCCGATGGAACCGCGCGCGCCGTCGCGAGCGCCGCGCACGGGAACCAGCGCCGGCGTGGCCGTCGCGGCGGGGCTCCCCACGCAGGTCCGGATCACCGACGGCGTCCTCGTCTACGTGTCGCACGCCCGCGAGGGCGCGCCCACGCAGTACCGCGCCGAGAAGCTCGACGTGACGCTCGACGGGACTGCGCCACAGATCGCGTTCAAGGGCAGCGCGCGCCTGACGCCGGGTGACGTCGCGCTCAAGATCGCGGACGGGCTTCTGACCGTGCCGCCGTCGCACGTGCTCGCCGACGCGCCGGTCCGCGCCAACGTGACGCTGGACAGCGGCGACGTCGCTCCGCTCGCCGCGGCCGCGCTGGGGGCCGCGCCCTCCGTCGCGGGGGCGGTGAAGGGGGCGCTCGCGATCGCGGGGACCGTCGGCGCGCCGACGGCCTCCGGGGACCTGAAGCTCACGAAGGTGGTCGTCGCGCGAACGAGCCCGCGGTGCCCCGACCCCAAGCGGCGCACGCTCGCGATCCCGGCGCTGAGCCTCAACACGACGTGGCGCGAGGGACAGCTGACCGCGCAGCCGGTGCACGCGGAGCTTCCGAAGGGCGGGCTGACCGCGCGGCTCACGGCCGACGTCGAACGCGGACTCCGTGTGCGCGTCGACGACCTCGCCGTCAAGGGGGTGCCCGTCGAGTCGGTGCTCGTCGACTTCCTCTGCCAGGGCTACGCGGTGACCGGCCCGCTCGATCTCGCCGGCACGTTCGCGTTCGCGGGCGCGAAGCCGCTCGAGACGCTGTCCGGCAACGGCAGCCTCAAGATCGGCGGCGGCAAGATCGTCGGCCGCGCGGCGCTCCATCTCATCGGCGGCGTCGTGCAGGTGGGCGGCGCGGTGTCGTCGCTGCTCAACGCCGACCTGCCGCCGTCGCGGTTCGCCGCGCCCGTGGAGTTCGACTCGATTGTCGGCACGTACCGGGTCACCGACGGCGTCGCGACCACGCGCGACCTGCTCTATACGAGCCGCGCGATGAAGGTCGCGGTCTCCGGCGACTACGTGCTCGCCTCGGGCGTGATGAACCTCGACCTGGTCGTCGACCACGGCCGCGGCGAAGTGCGCACGCGCGTGACCGGCACGGCCGCGTCGCCCTCGATCCGCGTGGTGCCGTCGAGCGTGCTGCGCAGCCTCGACCAGGACAAGGTCGAGGCCGGGCTGCGCGACCTCCTCAAGCGGTTCCGCTGAACCGGCCGCCGCCGAGCTTCCCCGCCTCGACGAGGCCCACGAAGAAGCCGAAGAGCCGGTCGTACTCGTCCGCCCACTGTGCGCCGAACCGCGCGACGATGTCGGCGCGGCCCGCGCGATGGCGCTCGAGACGCGCGCGCAGCACGGGACGCCACTCGTGCGTGATGTCGTGTGCGTCGACGCTCCCGAAGCCCGCACGCCCGAGCAGCGCGCGGTAGCTGTCCAGGGACTGGAGCGTCGTGGCGGCCATCCAGCGCCGGAGCTGCTCGTGCTCGCCGTCCGCCAGGCGGGCGTACGCGATCCAGTCGGTGAAGGCCAGGCGGCCGCCCGGCATCAGCACGCGGCGGCATTCCGCGAGCGCCGCGGGCTTGTCGGCGATGTGCAGCAGGCCCTCCTGGCTCAGGCAGACGTCGAAGGCGTGCGCGCGAAACGGGAGCGCGAGCGCGTCGCCGCGCACCACGACCACCTGCGCGGCCAGGCCGACATCGCGTGTGAGCCGCGCGGCGGCGGCCGCCCGGCCGCCGTGGAGCTCGACGCCGACGACGCGGCACCCCCGGCCGGCCGCGAGGAACCGCGCGGGTCCGCCGAGGCCCGCGCAGACGTCGAGCACGCGCGACCGTCGCCGGACGCCGGCGTGGCGGGCGAGGACGTCGACGGCCTCGATCCCCCCGTAGTGATCCTGGTCGAACTCGAAGAGATCCGCGGCGGCGAGGCGTCCGGCGGGCCGCCGCCGCGTGGCGGCCGCGCGCACGTGCGTCTCGTCGATCGGGTGGCGGTCGTAGAAGTCGATCGGGCGCGCTCCCTGCCTTGAAGGGCCCAGCGAGCTATGATAGAACCCAATCGCTTTTTCACACCGACAGGCGGGGGAACCATGAGCACCGTAGGGAAAGCCGGCCTCGAAGACGTCGTCGTCTCGACCTCGGAGATCTGCTTCATCGACGGCCGCGAGGGGAAGCTCCTCTATCGCGGCTTTGACGTCGACGATCTCGCCGAGCACTCGACGTTCGAGGAGACGGTCTTCCTGCTGTGGCAGGGCCACCTGCCGAGCAAGAAGGAGCTCGCGGACCACCAGAAGGCCCTCGCGACCAACCGGAAGATCTCGCCGAAGGTCCTCGCGGCGCTGCGGCTCCTGCCGAAGAAGACCACGCCGATGGAAGTGCTGCGCACCGGCGTGTCGATGCTCTCGTCCTACGATCCGGACGCCGCGGACAACTCGCACGAGGCGAGCGTCCGCAAGGCCACGCGCCTCACCGCGCAGATGCCGACGCTGGTCGCCGCGTGGGAGCGGATCCGCCGCGGCAAGCCGCCGATCGCGCCGAACCCGCGCCTGAGCCTGGCCGCGAACTTCCTCTACATGATGACGGGCAAGAAGCCGTCGGAGCTCGAGGCGCGGACCTTCGACATCGCGCTCATCCTCCACGCCGACCACGAGTTCAACGCCTCCACGTTCGCCGCGCGCGTCACCGCGGCCACGCTGTCCGACATGCACTCCGCGGTCGTTTCCGGCATCGGCGCGCTCAAGGGCCCGCTCCACGGCGGCGCCAACGAGCAGGTCATGCTGATGGTCGAGAAGATCAAGAACCCGCTCGACGCCGAGTCGTTCGTGCGCAAGAACCTGGCGGACAAGGGCTTCCGCATCATGGGCTTCGGCCACCGCGTCTATCGCGTGGAAGACCCGCGCGCGAAGCATCTCCGCCGTCTCGCCTTCGAGGTCGGCAAGCAGCGCGGCGACACCAGCAAGGCCGAGATGATCAACACGATCGCGCGCGTCGTCACCGAAGTGAAGAAGATCTACCCGAACGTCGACCTCTTCTCCGGCGCCGCGTACGCCTCCATGAGCCTCCCCACCGACCAGTTCACCCCGATCTTCGCCATGAGCCGCGTCGCCGGGTGGGCCGCTCACGTCCTGGAGCAGCACTCCAACAACCGTCTCATTCGCCCACGGTCCGAGTACACCGGAGCCATGCGAGCTTCGTACGTACCGTTAGACCGGCGGTAATTCTTCCGGGGTCTTCGTGAAGTCGTGTGGGTGAATTCGGCCACGTTTGGGTGTGATGACATGGTCAGATCGTCGGCAGCATGCACGTGAGGATCTTGAGA
>VGLJ01000092.1 GCA_016866775.1 Candidatus Rokuibacteriota bacterium
TTTCCTGCCGGGCTACGCGCCGGAGTTGAATCCCGACGAGTTCGTCTGGAACCACCTCAAGCGACAGGGCCCCAGCAAGATCCCGTTGCGCAAAGACGAGTCGCTCCGGAACCGCGTCGAGTCCGACCTTATTGCCATCCAATCGCGGCCGGCCCTGGTCCGCTCGTTTTTCCATGCGCCAAGTGTCGCCTACACTAGGGACTGAGTAGTAGTGTCTGATGCCGGGGACGGACATCGGCTTGCCGCGGTCGAACGACGTCAGGTAGAGCTCGAGCTCGGCGTACTCGACGGCGTCCGCGGCAAGCATGTTCGTCCCGAGCGGCGTCATGCACCACTGCATGCGCTTGCGCATGTCCCAGGCCTGGTTCTGGCTGGTGCGCCACGTCGGGAAGTGACGCGTGAGCCCCTCGGTGACGTTGCCGAGGAACCGGCCGCCGAGGAACTTGTTCGCGCCGCGATCGGGCGCGTGGCAGTCGGCGCACGCGTGGTTGCGCTGGCCGACGCGCCGCTTGAACGTCGCCTCGCCCCGCGCGAGTGCCGCGCGCGCCTCGCGGCTTTCGAGATCGACCGCGACCGGCATGCCGTTCGACGCCATCTTCAGCCGGATGGCCATGGAGACGTTGTCGTCGCTTTCCATCGGGAACGCGCGGCCCGTCGTCTCCGGCCCGTGCACCGTCAGGTAGTCCTCGAGGTTCATCACGCGTCCGTACGGCTTCACGAACTTCGGATAGCGCGCGGCGACGCCCTTCATCCCCGTGTCGATCGCACCGGGATGACACTCGGCGCACGACTTCCCCGAAGGCCCGCGCTGATTCCAGAGCGCCTCGCGGTCTTCGGCCGCGACGACCGCCGGATTGTTCGTCGGGTCGAGGTTGTCGCCGAATCCGATCGGGCGCCTGCGCGTGAACGGGTTGCGATCGGGATCCTTCTCGGGCTGCGCCGGGCCCTTCAAGCTCTGGAGATACGCGACGAGGTCGACGATCTCCTGCGGGCTCAGCGCGCCGGTCACGCCCCACGGCGGCATCACGGTCTTCGGGAACAGCACGCGCGAGTCGTGGAGGTGCATGTAGACGTGCGCGTCGGGAAGCCCGCGCGTGCCGAACGTCGAAAGGTCGGGCCCGACGCTCCCGGCCGGCCACACGTCGTCGCCGGGCACGAGATGACAGCCGGTGCACGGTCCTTTCGCGCGCGAGAGGAAGAGCGCGCGGCCTTCTTCGGATCGCCGACGAGCCCGGGCGGCGACGTCGCGCGCTGCACCGGCGGATCCTTGCGCGTGTCGCCGTACGCGTAGGTGGGAAACGCGCCGAAGTCGGTGGTCGTCCAGCCCCGGTAGCGCACGGCCTGGCGCTTGCCGTCGGCGAGCGTGCGGATCTCCCCGCGCGCTTCGGGAACGGCGCGCGTGGTCCACGCGGCCACACCGGACTGCGGAGCATCGGAGCCGAGGCCCGCGCACCCCGCGAGGAGCAGGGCGGCGATCGAGCGAAGCGGGGCACGCGAGCGGGCGGGCGCTCGAGCGCCCGGAGCCCGCGAGCTCAACTGAATCGAATGTCGGCGGTGCCCTCGTACTTGCCGCCGTGCGTGTCGATGAACGTCACCTTGAGCTGGCCCGGATCGGTCGCGCGGAACGCGAACGCGAAGAACGGGTTCTCGCTCACCGACTGCGTGGTGTCGAACACGGCGACCTGCTTGCCGAGGTACGTCGCGGTCAGCTTCGTGATGTAGTTGTACTTCTTCTGGATGACCTGGCCCTTCGCGTCGCGCTCGATCCGCTCCATCGGGTGGATCACGAGCGTGCGGGCGCGGACGACCTCGCCGGCCTTGATCGTCGAGGGCACGCGGACGCGGACCTTGCCGACATCTTGCATGGCCTAGCCTCCGCACCCGCCGACGGTCACCTTCACCTCGCGCTTCACCTGGAGCAAGGTCCCGTCGCTCTGCTCGACGATCGCGCGCAGGTCGGTGGTCTCGCCGAGCCGGATGTTGGCGCCCATGAACGCGGCGCCCGCCTCGGGCGACAGCGCGACGTGCGTCACGACCGGGATCCGGTTCTTGTCCGCGACGATGTAGATGCCCTTCACGTGGTTCTGCGGGGTCATCGGCGACTGCGCCTCGACGGACACGGGGACGACCGCGCCGTTCTCGGCGATGAGCGGGACGTCCAGCTTCACCAGACCGCCGGCATCCTTGATCGGCCGCGCGCCGAACAGGCGCCTCATGGCGTCCTGCACCGACTCTTGCTGGCCGAACTGCGGCTGCTGGGCCGTGGCCGGCCCGGGCACGCCGACCGTGACCGCGCCCGTCGCCGCCGCCGCGCCCAGCACCCCGAGCGTGCCGAGGATCTCGCGCCGGGTCATGCCTTCCATGGCCCCATCTTAGCGCCGAACGTCCAGGTAGGTGCTCTGGTAGGTCGCGCCCTCGCCGATGTCGCTGTAGCGGGTCGAGCACAGCATGTTCACCGTCGTGTCGTCGCTCTCGCCGGAGGGCCGCTGGCCCACGACGAGCACGAGGCCCGGCGCGGTCTCGTCGGACACGCGCAGACGCATTCGCACCTCGCCGAGGTCGTTGACGAGCGTCACGCCGTCGCCGTCGCGAAGTCCGCGCTTCGCCGCTTCGTCGGGATGCAGCATGCACTCGGGCGCGCCCGCGCGCCGCCGGAGCGTGACGTTGCCGGAGAACGCGGTGTGGCTCTGGTAATAGCCGGGCGCCGTCAGGAGCTTGAGCGGCCAGCGCCCGGCGTCGCGCGTTTCCATGGCATCGGGCGCCCAGTCCGGCATCGCCGCGATCCCCTGCGCGGCGAGCGTCTCCGAATAGAACTCGAGGCGGCCCGACGGTGTCGCCCAGCGGGGCCCGCCCTCGGGCAGCGGGAGCTTCATCGGCTGGTGATCACGGAGCGTCGCGGGATCGACCGACGTGATCGGCCCCCGCGCGCCGCGGAAGATCGTCGCGATCAGCTCGTCCATCGACATGGAGAACACCGCGTCGCGCACGCCCATGCGCCGCGCGAGCTCCTGCGCCATCGCGAGGCTCGAGCGCGCCTCGCCCTGCGGCGCCACCACCTGCGCGGCGCGCTGCATGTAATAGCTGCCGTACGAGCGGTGGAAGTCCTCCGTCTCGAGGTACGTCGTGGCCGGCAGCACGATGTCGGCGTAGCGCGCGGTGTCGGTGAGGAACGGATCGTGAACGACCGTGAAGAGGTCCTCGCGCGCGAGCCCGCGCCGCACCGCGCGCGCGTCGGGGCACGTCACCGCGGGATTGTTCGCCGCGACGTAGAGGGCCCGGAGCGGCGGATCCTTCATCGTGAGCAGCGCATCGCCCATGCGCGAGTGGTTGACCTCGCGCGTCTTCGCGGGCCCCGACGGCCGGCGGATCGCGCCCAGGTCGAGGCCGAACTCGGTGGCCGTCCCGAGGACCGCGCCGCCACCCCACTTCGCGTACGCGCCGACCACGCCGGGCAGGAGCGCCGCCGCGCGCATCGCCGCGCCGCCTTGCGCCGAGCGCGTCATCCCCTGCCCGAGGCGGATGTACGGCGCGCGAGCGCGGCCGTAGCTCCGCGCGAGGCGCTCGACGTCCGCCGCGGCCACGCCGGTGATCGCGGCCACGCGCGACGGCGTGAACCGTGGAAGCACCTCGCGCTCGAGGCGGTCGAAGCCGAGCGTCGCGCGCGCGATGTAGTCGCGGTCGACGAGGCCCTCGCGCGCCAGCACGTGCATCATCCCCAGCGCGAGCGCGGCATCGGTGCCGACGTTCACCGGAATGTGCCAGTCCGCGCGCTTCGCGCTCTCCGTGCGCCGCGGGTCGATCACGATCAGCGTGGCGCCGCGCCGCCGCGCTTCCTCGATCAGCGGCCACATGTGGACGTTCGTGGTGTGGAGGTCCGCGCTCCACGAGATCACCAGGTCGGAGTCGACGACCGACTCCGGATCGTTGCCGCCGACGTCGCCCGCCACCGCCTCCCACGCGTCGTACGCGCACGTGTCGCACACGGTGCCGGCCTTGAGTCGCGAGGCGCCGAGCGCGTGGAAGAAGCCGAGGACGAGCCCGCGGTTGAAGACGCCCTGGTGCGCGCTGTACGCGTAGCCGAGGATGGCGAGCGGCCCGTCCTCGCGGACGATCGCCGTCCACCGCGTCTCGATCTCGTCGAGGGCCGCGTCCCACGTGACGGGCACGAACTCGGCGGCGCCCTTCTTCCCGGTCCTGCGGAGCGGCGTCTTGACGCGCTCGGGCGAGTGGACGAGCTCGTGCTCGCGGTTCACCTTCGTGCACGCGAAGCCCGCGGTGAACGGATGCTCGGGATCGCCCTGCACGCGCACGACGCGTCCGTTCTCGACGGTCGCGATCAGCGAGCACTGGTCCGGACAATCGTGCGCGCAGACCGTGCGAATGGTGGTCGGAGCCATTGCGCCACGTTACCGCGGGGTGGTTGCCACGTCGAGTTCCCGCCCCTAGAATCCCACCAGCACTCCTGCATCCGGGCCAGCCGCAGCAGGGCAGGAAACGGAGGCGTCCATGGGCGAGCACGAGGGTGTCAGTCGCCGGCATTTCCTGGCGGCCGGTGCGGCGGGCGCGGCAGCGCTCGCGGCGGGCGGCGAGGCGATCGCGCAGTCGCAGAAGCTCCACGTCAAGCCTCTGCCCAGCGACATCTTCATCAGTCATGGCATCAACCTGGAGACACGGCTCGAGACGCTCCGCGGCTACCTCACGCCCGCCAGTCACTTCTTCGTGCGCCAGCACGCGGCCACGCCGTCGCTCGATCCGAAGACGTGGCGCCTGCGCGTCGAGGGCGACGCGCTCGAGCGGCCCCTCGACCTCGGCTTCGACGACCTCCTCCGGCTCCCCTCGCGCTCGGTGATCGCGTTCGTGGAGTGCGCCGGCAACGGTCGCGGCTTCTTCAAGGAGTTCATGGGGAAGGTCGCGTCGGGGACGCAGTGGCGCTCCGGCGGCATCGGCGTGGCGGAGTGGACCGGCGTGCCGCTGGGCGCGGTCCTCGAGATGGCGAAGGTCCGGAAGGAGACGCCGCGGGACATCCTGAACGTGCTGATCGAGGGGCTCGACTCGGTGAAGGTCAGCCGCCCGATCTCCCTCGCGAAGGCGTTCGAGGAGGACACGCTCCTGGCGTACGCGTTCAACGGCGAGCCCGTGCCGCCGGACCACGGCTTTCCGGTCCGCGCGATCGTCCCGGGCTGGGTCGGCATCAACAACGTCAAGTGGGTCGGGCGCGTCGAGGTGCGGACCACGACGATCGACGTGCCGACGACGACGAAGAGCTACGTGCTCGAAGGCCCCGACTATCCGCGCGAGATCGTGCTGCGAGAGCAGACGATCAAGAGCGCGGTCGCGTTGCCGTGGGGTGCGACGCTGCGCGCGGGCGTGCAGCGCGTGCGCGGCTTCGCGTGGTCGCCCGCCGGCCGCATCAGCCGCGTGGAGGTCAGCGTCGATCGCGGCGCCACCTGGCAACCCGCCACGCTCCGCGAGCCGAACATCCCACGAGCGTGGGCGCGCTGGGACGTCGAGTGGGATGCGCGCCCCGGCGAGCACGTGATCCTCACGCGCGCCGTGGACGACCATGGCAACACGCAGCCGGCGAGCATTCCGTGGAACGCGCAGGGCTACGGCTACAACGTGCCGGTGCCCCATCCCGTGAAAGTGACCTGATCGGAGAACGACATGAAAGACGGCCTGAGATTCGTCGACTGCGACATGCACATCATGGAGCCGCCCGATCTCTTCGCGCGGCACCTCGACCCGAAGTTCCGCGAGCGCGTGATCCTGCCGCTCGGCGCGGACGGCCGGCCCCGGCGCGGCACGATCGTGATCGACGGCCTCCCGACGACGCGCGACGCCGAGATGCAGCAGCACCGGAAGCGCTCCCGGCCGGGCACGACGCACAGCACGCAGCCCCTGTCCGGCTCACGGCTGGCGGACACCGGCCGCCTCGACTTCGCGATCCAGCGCAACTACGACGCGGTGGCGCAGGTCAAGGGCATGGAGATGGAGGGCGTCGACATCGCCGTCCTCTTCCCGACGACCGGCCTGAGCCTCATCGCGCGCGACAACCTCGACCCGTGGCTCTCGCTGGGACTGTGCGAGGCCTACAACAACTGGATCGCGGAGTTCTGCCGGCACAGCCCGGATCGGCTGAAGTTCGCCGCGATGCTGCCCGTGCACGACGTCCACCTCGCCTGCCGCGAGCTGGTGCGCTGCGTCCGCGAGCTCGGCGCCGTCGGCTCCTTCATCCGGCCCAACATGGTGAACGGCCGCTTCTGGCACTCGAACTACTGGGATCCGCTCTACAGCGTGCACGAGGAGCTCGACGTCACCTGGGGCTTCCACGAAGGCACGGGCGCCTGGTATTCGCACATGAACGACCTCTACGGCGAGAACCGGTTCTACCGGCACGTCGCGAGCCACTGGATCGAGATGCAGCAGGCGCTGATCGCCATGATCATCGGCGGCGTGTTCGAGTTCCATCCGAAGCTGCGCGTGGGATTCCTCGAAGCGCAGAACTCGTGGGCGCCGGGGCTGCTGTCGCGCATCGAGTGGGACTATCCGCAGTACCGCGACTCGCACGCGCCGTACCTCTCGATGACGCCACGCGAGTACTTCCGCCGCAACTGCTGGGCCGCCGTCGAGGGCAGCGAGCCGGAGATCGAGGCGACCGCGGGCCTCATCGGAGCCGACCGCATGTGCATCTCCACCGACTACCCGCACTTCGACTCGAACTTCCCGCACGTGTCGGAGAACCTCCTGAAGAACGTCTCGCGCGAGACCGCCGCGCAGATCTTCCTCGGCGGCGCGAAGCTCTACGGGTTCACCGACGGGCACTTCGCGAAGGCCGACGCCGCCGCGGCCGCGCAGGAGGCGGCGCTCGGAAGCGCCGGTGCGAAGCGATGAGCTGGAACGGCACGCCGGTCATCGATCTCGATTCCCACATCGTCGAGCGCGCCGACCGCTTCTACGGCGACTACCTCGACCCCGCCTACCAGGACGCGTACCAGCAGCTCTGCGAGTCGATCAAGCGACAGGCCGAGGCGGGCAGCTCGTACTCCCTCTTCGGCAGCCGCACCTCGATCATCGAGCCCGTGGAGGCGGGGCGGCCGCTGGGCCGCCGCGACACCTTCGGGCTCACGAAGCGCTCGGAGATGGCCGGCGGCCGCAAGGCATTTCCGCCAGGCCGCCCGGACGCGCTGCCGCCGATCCGCCCCGAGGTGAGCTGGAACGCGAAGATGCGGATCGAGGACATGGACCGCGCCCGCGTCGACGTGGGCGTCCTCTATCCGACGCACGTCTCGAGCTACTGCGCGCTGCGCGACGTGGGCTTCGAGAACGCGCTCTACCGCGCGTATCACCGCTGGGTCGTCGACTTCTGCTCGCAGGCGCCCACGCGCCTCAAGTGGACGGTGGTGCCGAACATGCGCGACGTCGCGTCCGGCGTGGCCGAGATCCGGCACTGGGCGAAGGATCCCAACCTCGTGGGGATCTACATCTCGCCGCAGGCCCCCGAGGGCAAGCTGCTCGACAATCCCGACCTCTATCCGCTCTACGAGGTCGCGCAGGAGCTCGACCTGCCGCTGCTCGCTCACGGCGGCACGGCACGGCCGCCGTACGGCCCGGGCACGTTCGACCTCGACGGCGCGTGGTTCCTGCTCCACAGCTTCGCGAACCCGTGGGCCGGCATGGCAGCGCTCGGCGCGCTCATCGGCGGCGGGATCTTCGAGATGTTCCCGACGCTGCGCGTCGGCATCATCGAGACCGGCGGCGGCTGGCTGCCGCTCGCGCTCGATCGGCTCGACACGCACTATCTGATGTCGCCCGGCCACGTGCCCAACCTGAAGCGCCTGCCGCGCGAGATCCTGGCCGAGGGGCGGTACTTCCACGCGATCGACACGTGGGAGCGATCGCTGCCGTTCTGCGTGCAGGAGCTCGGCGACGACCTCTGGCTCTTCGCCACCGACTGGCCGCACGGCGACACCGCGTGGCCGGAGAGCCTCGACCAGGTGGTGAACCGTCCGGAGCTCAGCGACACGAGCAAGCGAAAGATCCTGAGCGAGAACGCGATGCGGCTCTGCCCGCGCCTGCGCGCCTGAGGAGGCGACCCATGTCGACCGACTACACGCTGGAGCAGTTCCTCGCCGACACGCGCGCGACGATCAAGGCGAAGGGCGTTCCCTCGGGGCTCGCGGAGGTCCGCGGCCACCTCGAGAAGCTCCTCCACAACCCCGAGCTCCTGACGAAGCATCTCGGCGATCCGCCGCCGTACACGCGGCTGACCACGATCGGGCACGACCCTGAGACCGACGTTCACGTGCTCGTGCACGGGCGCGAGAAGGGCAGCACCTCCGCGGTGCACGACCACGGCCCGTGCTGGGTCGTCTACGGCAACTACAAGAACCCGACGCGCATGCGCCGCTGGCGCCGGCTCGACGACGGCAGCCGGCCGGGCTACGCCGAGCTCGAGCTCCAGAAGGAGTTCCTGAACGAGCCCGGGCAGGCGGCGGTGTTCGCCGTGGGCGACATCCACTCGATCGAGTTCGGCGACGACACGTTCTTCATCCGGGTCACCGGCGGCGACGTCGAGACCAAGCAGACGCTCAAGTTCGACGTCGCGAAGAAGACCGTGGAGATCGCGGACCGCGCCCAGGGCCAGCGCTGATCGGACCGCTCACGCGGTTTCGGCGTCCGCCTCCTCCGCCATCGGGCACGTGAAGCCGTCGTCCGCGTCGGCGCGGGGCGTCGCCGCCGCCAGGGTGGCGACGCTGACGCCGCACCCGGTGCTGTCGGCCTCCACCCACGCCCGAATCAGCCGCGCGACGGCGCGATAGTAGTCGAGGTCCGTCGCCCCCGCCAGCGCGTCGGCGAAGGCCGGTGCCCAGCGCGCGAGATGATCCCCGAGAAAGAGGACCGTCGCGTCCCGGGTGAGCTCGGCGTGCTCGTGGTGATGCTCGGCGAGCGCCCAGGCCTCCTTGATGGCGAGCGCGCTCAGGAATTCGAGCTCCGTCGCGATGTGGTCGTGGACGTCGGGCTGGCCGTCCGCCACTTCGAGTCCGAACGCGGCGTAGAACCCCGCGAGGTCGGCGAGCAGCGCCACCTTCCCCGCCATCTGCGGTGGTCCGTACGCGCCCTCGTACGGCGCGCACGGTGCCGCACCGTCGAACAGCCGGACGTACTCGCTCGCCGCGCTCGCCTCGTCGGTCCAGCGCGCCCTGTCGATCACCGCCTCGATCAGCGGCCGCAGCGCCATGTCGGCCCCGGCCACGGCGCCGGCGCCGAATCGCGCCACCTCGGTGAGTCGGCCCGGCTCCGGGTACGCGAGGGCGACGCTGCACAGGCGATACATCGCAGCCCGATGAAAGCCCACGAGGAGCGGCGCGGGCACGTTCATCGCGCGCCCGCCTTCGGAGGCGCCGCCTGGATCACGAGCGGGATCCACGGCGACCACGCCTTGCGCGCGCCCACCTCGCGATGACCGCCCTCCCAGACGGCGAACGCGACGGCGGTCCTCGTCGCCGGGACGAGCCGCGGCGCGTTGACGTCGTCGGACACCATCGGCCGCGTGATCGCCACGCGCCACGTGCCCTCCTTCCACTCGCCTTTGCCGAGCGCGTGCTGGTCCGGCTTCACGGTCATCGAGCCCCATCCTTCGGCCATCTGGTCGAGCACCGGCGACGCCACGCCGCGGCTCACGGGGTTCTCGATGCCGAGCGCGCCGGCGTACGGCCGTGCGTCGGTCGCGCCGAGGACCTCGTCCGGGTAGACGTCCGTCCACGCGTGCGGGTACAGATCCTTGATCGACGGCGCGCCCTTGTCGATGTCGTGCTGCAGCGCCGCGCGCCACTGCATGATGTTCACGCGGCCGCCCACGTGGCCCATCATCGGTGACGGCGGTGCGGCCTTGACGTCGACCGGAAGCTGCACGGCCACCTGGTCGCCGAAGCTGTCGACGAGAAGGCGATCGGAGAGCGTCGCGTCCGTCCACTCGATCAGGAAGGCGATCCAGCCGCCGTTGTGCACGGCGCGCACGCTCAGCTCCTTCACCGCGGGCTCCGCGAGGTTCGGGAGCGTCACGGTCTGGGCGAGCATCGCGACCTTGACGGGTCGCGCGTCCTTCCACACGCGCGCGGCGGGATCGGCGATCGGGCCGGCGCCCGACACGCGGACGGCGGTGATCGCCGGCTGCGCCAGCGCCGGGGCCGGCGGCGCGGACAGCATCACGACGACGAGTGCGAGCCCACGAACGGTCATCCCCAGCCCCCTCACGTGATGTTGGTGCGGTAGACCTTGTGCTTGATGTCATAGAGCTCTCGCACGACCGCAGGCTCCCGCAAGGGGACACGGACGATCTCGGCCTGCTTGGCGTCGTAGCCGACCACGCTGTCGCCGTCGACACGGAAGTAGTGCGAGATCTCCGGCGTCGCGCCGAACAGCGTCATCGCCGCGAGCAGCTTCGTGTCTTCGTGGGCGCGCTTGTAGGTTTCGATCGCCCGCTCGACGCCCCACCCGAACATCTGCCGCAGGTACGCGGGCGGCACGTGCACGGGCGGGATGTAGTAGGTGTTCGGCTCGAGCCCGAACTGTGGATAGAGCGGGAGCGCCACCTTCTTGATGAAGACCAGGTAGTCGAGCGGGTTATCGGCGTCGGGCTTGTCCGGCTTCCCGAGGAAGCCCTGGACGCGGATCTTGCCGATGCAGCTCGTCGTGCACTGCGTCTGCCGGCCGCCCTCGACGGCGGGATAGCAGCCGATGCACTTCTCGCTGACCTTCGTCTGCGTGTTGAAGTAGACCTTCTTGTACGGGCAGGCCTTGACACACTCGCGATACCCGCGGCAGCGGCTCTGGTCGAGCAGCACGATGCCGTCCTCGCGCCGCTTGTAGATGGACTGGCGCGGGCACGCGCCGAGACACGCCGCGTACGTGCAGTGGTTGCAGATGCGCGGCAGGTAGAACATCCACTGCATGTGCGGGGCGGTCATGTACGCGCCGCGCGGCATCGTCCCGGTGGAGTCGTCCTCGCCGATGTTCGGGTGCGCGTAGTCGCGGTCGTCGGGCACGTAGCCGAGGATGACTTCACCGGTCGGCGCCGCGTCGAAGAGCGTCTTGCCCTGGTAGACCGGCCCGTCCATCGCCTGGACCCCGAGCGCGTCGAGAATGTTGACGTCCCAGCCGAGCGGGTAATAGCCGTACGGCTTCGTCTCGACGTTGTTCCAGAACATGTATTCCTGCCCGCGCCCCTGCGTCCACGTCGTCTTGCACGCGACCGTGCACGTCTGGCAGGAGATGCACTTGTTGGTGTCGAAGATCATCGCGAACTGTTTCTCGGGCCGCTCGACCTCGTAGGGGAAGTCGATCTCGCGGCCGAGCTGCCAGTTGAACACCTTCGCCATGGCTCACGCCCTCCGGGGCCGGAACTCCCCGGCCAGGTATCGCCGCATCGCCGCGCTCTCGTTCGTCGGCCGCAGTCCCAGCGTCACGGGACGCCACAGTCCCTTTCCGCCGATGCCGCCCTCCTCGGCCTTCGTCACGCGGCACATGGCCTCGCGCGGCGCGCCGGTCACGCAGTGCACGTCGGCCTGGAAGCCCTTCGTCACCTCGTGCGTGAAGCTGCGCCGCGTGATGAGCGACTGCGTCTGGTGCGTCGGCTTGAGCCAGGAGCGCGTGAGGCTCTGGTGCGAGCCGTAGCGGAAGAACGACTGGTAGTTCGTGTCGGGATTCTTCGCGAGGCCGTCGGCACGCGTTTCGTGGCCGCGCACCGAGCCCGGCGTGGCCATGTAGCCGTTGTGCCACATGCGCATGATGCCCTTGGGCGTGCCCGGGTAGTAGCGCGCGCGGCACAAGAGCCGCGCGATGTGCGCCTCGGCCTCGCGGCCCTTCTCCTGCCAGCCCTTGAACGGCGTGTCCTGTGGATCACCGTCCACCCACACGTAGTCGCCGTCGTTCACGCCGAGCGCGCGCGCGTCGTCCGGATTGAGATCGAGGTACGCCTCGCCGACGTGGGGGGACCGCTTGTCCCGCCGGTACATGTCGCCGAACGGGCCGAAGAAGTTCGCCATCAGGTCGGTGTCGATCGGCGTCGTGTGCGAGCCGTGCCGGTACTTCGGCGTGTGGAACACGCTCGTGTACCCGGCGGGGATCAGCGGGTGCTGGGTCCGCAGCAGCTCGTCGGGGGTGACGATGACGTTGCGGCCCTGACGCGCGGACCAGTCGCGCTTGTCGCGCGGGAACCCGTACGCGTCCGGCCCCGCCGGACGGATGGCCACGTGCGGCCGCGCCACGATCGCGTTCGGATCGTAGAACGTGGAGTCGACCGGCTCGCGATAGACGACCAGGTTCTCCCCGGCCTCGAGGAACTCGGGCTCGCCGCGATAGAACTCGAGACGCCCGGTCTTCGTGTACCAGGGCTTCGACTCGTGCACCTGCTCCCACGAGAAGGCGCGGGGATAGGTGCGCGTGTTCATGAGCGCGGGGATGCCCTGGGCCGCGAGGCCCTCGAGGTCGCGGATGTTGTAGCCGCGGCACGGCGCGCTCGCGTCGAGGATGCGCTGGAGGTAGACCTCGACCTTGTTGTCTTTCACGAACGTCCAGTAGTCGGTGAAGCGCGGGTCGCCGGTCAGCGTCGCCAGGGCGCCGGCGACGCCGAGATAGGTGTCGAGGTCGCTCACCGTGCCGAAGGTGCGGCGCAGCGGCGTGCGCGGGAACACCTGGAGGAACGGATTCGTGTTCGACGCCGTCATGTCCGGATACTTCAGCTCCATCCACGAGTCGACGCCGTACACGATGTCGGCGTACTCGCACGAGCCGGACCACCACCACTCGTTCACGACCACGCATTCCTGCTTCGGCAGCGTGTTGAAGACGACGTTGTAGTGGTACTTCGTGTTGGCGACCTGGGAGTTCGAGTTCGTGAGCCAGATCGCCTTCGTGGGCGTCGGCACGTGCGCGCCGGCCGTGAACTGCTTCGTGCCCTCGCGATGGATGACCTCGCCGGCCGCGTAGTAGTGCAGCGACTCGTAGCGGACGTAGCTCTTCACCGCGACCGCACCGCTCGGGTCGAGCTGCGGGCGGAACGGATCCTCCGCCGCGTACTGCGGGATGCCGGAGAACAGCGTGGTCCGGTAGTTGCCGGCGTACGAGCCGACGTTGCCGCCCATCCGACCGATCGAGCCGGTCAGCGCCGCGACGAGGAAGATCGCGCGGTCCTTGAGGTCGTTGTTGAAGAACTGGTTGGGGCCCATCCCGACCGTGAAGAGCGTCGTGCCGCCGTGACGCGCGATGGCCCGCGCGAGCTCCTCCACCGCGGCCGCCGGCGCCCACGTGATCTTCTCCACGTCGGCCGGCGTCATGCTCGCGTCGAGGTATTCGCGCGTGAGGTCGAAGACGGGCCGGGCCTGGACCTTCGTGCCGTTCGCGAGCGTCACCTCGAAGGTTCCCTCGAGCGCGGGGTCGATGCCCGCCGTCGCGAACCGATCGCCCACCATGTCGCGGCTCACCGCCACGGCGTTCCCCCCGCGCGTGTCCCACATCACGAAGTCGGCGAACTCGCCGCGCAGTGCCTCGGGGATCTGCATCCCGTTCTGCGCGACCGTCGGGGTCGCCGCCGCGCCCCTGGGGACGACCGTCACCCAGTTGCTCAGCTCGGATTCCCGGTAGCCGGGGAAGACGTCGCGCGCCAGCAGCGGCTCGCGCGTGTCGAGCCGGACCAGACGCGGCAGGTCGGTGAACCGCTTGACGAACGTCTCGTCGTAGCGCTTCTCGCGCATGATCACGCCGGCGAAGCCGAGCGCGAGCGCGGGATCGGTCCCGGGCCGGATCACGAGCACGTCGTCGGCCTTGTTGGCCGTCGCGCTGTACTCGACGGTGATGACGACGACCCGTGTCCCGCGCAGCCGCGCCTCGGTCATCCAGTGGCTGTCCGGCATCTTGGTGGTGATCCAGTTCATGCCCCAGACGAGCAGCAGGCTCGCGTGCTCGGCGGCGAACAGGTCGAAGTCCGACGTCTGATCGCCGTGCACCATCGGATGGCCGGGCGGCAGGTCCGTGTGCCAGGAGTACGAGTCCCACGCGCCACCCCCCATCGCCGCGTCGGCGCCGACCCCGCGCACCCGCGCGTCGAGAAGCGCCATCATGTTGCCGAAGCGGTACGTGCCGACGATGCGCGTGGCGCCGAGCTTCGCCATGCCGCCGCGGAACTTCGTCGTGCGCACGCCGCTGCCCGCCGTGGCGTCGACCATCGCGGGGTCGTAGCCCTGGGCGCGGAGGCGCTGCGCGCCGCGCTCGCCCGAGTACGTGCGCGCGATGTTGTCGAGCGCCTTCGCGTGAAGCTCGTACGCGGTGGCGTAGTCCACGCGCTCGTAGCCGTCCCATCCGCGCTTCATCAGCTCCGCGGGCGCGCGCCCGGTTTCGGGATCGCGCGGGAAGCCACGCTCGACCCACTGCCTGAATCCCTTCCGGACGAATGCGCCCTTCACGCGGCGATCGCCGTAGAGGCGGCGGCCGAGCACGAGGCCTTTCTGACAGCAGCGGGGATCCCAGCGCGGCGACGCGCGATGCCCCGAGAGGTCGGTGGCCTTCGCGTAGCCGTACGTCGGCTCGATCCGGACGAGCACGTTGTTCTTCACGAACCCGCGGAGCAGGCAGTTGTGGGTGTCGTTCGGCGCGCAGAGGAACGTGAACGTGCGGTCGGTACGGTAGATGTCGCGGTAGATGCGCTCCCAGTCCCGGTTCGGATAGGCCTGGGTCGGGTTGGTGACCTTCATGGGCGCGAGGAAGCGGTACTGCGCGAAGAGGTCGCCCGGCGTCGCCACCGTGCCGAGTCCCGCGAGCGCGGCCAGCTTCAGGAATTCTCGTCGATCCATCCGTGTCTCCTCGGCGTGTCGAGGTGGCGTCCCGATTCGTGTGGAAAAGAGAAATGGCGCATTCTTCCGGGTGTGAAGTGAACGACCGACCAGCCGCCTGCCAGGGCGGCCACCGGAGGAACGCGCCATGGGCCAGAGTATCAGGAAGCCGGCAGGAGCGCATGAGCTTCCGCCCGGCTCGCTGGGGGAACTGATCCACCAGCACGTCCGCAGCGCGATCGAGACGGCCGTCCAGGAGGAACTGCGGGCCGCCCTGGGGGCGACGCCGTACGAGCGCAGCGAGGTCCGGCGGGGCTACCGCAATGGCACCAAGGAGCGGATGCTGACGGGACCGAGCGGGCCGGTCGCGCTCACGCTGCCGCGGGCCACCCTGTTCCGCCCCGCCGGCGCGACGGAGTGGACCTCGACGATCCTCCCACGCTATCAGCGGCGGCTGCGCGAGGTGAATGAAGCGGTGGCCGCCACCTACTTGGCGGGTGGCAACACCCGGCGGATTCGCGGGGCCCTCCGCCCGCTGCTCAAGGCGGCGCCGCTCTCGAAGAGCGCGGTGTCGCGCGTCGTCGCCACGCTGAAGGAGGGGCTGGAGGCGTGGCGCACGCGCGCGCTCGCCGACCTCGACGTGGTCTATGTCTACCTCGATGGCTTCGCCCTGCGGGTGCGCCGTGCCGGGAAGGTGGTGAGCACCCCCGTGCTGGGCGTCGTCGGGGTCCTGCCCGACGGCGGCAAACACCTGCTCGCCCTGGAGCTGTGCGGGGGCGAGTCGTTCGCCGCGTGGAAGGGCTGCCTCGACGATCTCGCCGCCCGGGGCCTCCGGGCCCCGGTGCTGTGCATCATCGACGGCAATGCCGGGCTGCGGCGCGCCGTCGCGCTGGTGTGGCCGCGGGCCGGGGTGCAACGCTGCTGCGTACACAAGCTGCGCAACCTCGAGCGCAAGGCCCCGAAGCACGCGCTCGCGGAGATCCGCGACGACTTCCATCGCATCGTCTACGCTGCCAGTGCCGACGCCGCCCGCACGGCGTACGCGGCGTTCGAGCGCACGTGGGCCAAGCGCTGCCCGGGCGTGGTGACGAGCCTGCGGGAAGGCGGCGAGGAGCTCCTCACCTTCTTCCGCTTCCCCAAGGCGCAGTGGAAGACGCTGCGCACCACGAACGTGATCGAGCGGCTCCATGGGGAATTCCGCCGCCGCGTGAAGACGCAGGGCTCGCTGCCGAGCGAAGACGCGGCGCTGATCCTGCTCTTCAGCCTCGTGGTGAGCGGGCAGATCACGCTGCGCCGGATCGACGGCTGGCGGAAAATCGCCGCGGTGCTGAGCCAGCACACCTCGGTGGCGGCATGACGCATCGCGCGCCGCCTCAGGAAGGCCCCGATTATCACCGAGGCCATATCTCGGCATC
>VGLJ01000093.1 GCA_016866775.1 Candidatus Rokuibacteriota bacterium
TCAACGCCGTGATCCAGTGGGTGAAGAAGACCGCCCGCGGCTTCCGCAACCCGGAGCACTTCAAGATCGCCAGCTACTTCCATTGCGGAGGACTCGATCTCTACCCACACGAAAGCCGGTAGAGCCGCCTTTTTGAAGTCGAAACACCGGAAGGGCGCGCGCTACCGCGGGAGCCCGAGCAGCCGCTCGCCGATGATGTTCCGCTGCACCTCGCTGGTGCCGCCGGCGATCCCCCAGCGGAGCGCGAAGAGCGTCTGGAAGGCCCAGCGCCCGCCGTCGGGCGCGCCAGGCGCGCCTTTCCAGAGCTGGTGATACGGCCCCCCGAGCTGCGCCGCCGTCTCGACCATCTGGCGATACGTCTCGGTGAGCGTGAGCTTGATCACCGAGCCCTCGGCGCCCGGCGGCTCGCCACGGAGCTGGCGCGTCACGTAGCGCAGGTTCGTGAGCCGGAGCGCCTGCCCGAGCGTGTAGACCTCGGCCAGGCGCTGGCGCAGTACGGGATCGCGCCCGGCGCCGTCCGTGCGACGCGCCAGCCCGAGCAGGCTCTCGAGGAACGGCGGCAGGATCCCGACGGAGCCGAGCGCCATGCGCTCGTACATCAAGATCGTCATCGCCACGTCCCACCCCCCGTGCAGCCGGCCGAGCAGGCGCGGGTACGGCACACGGACCGCGTCGAAGAAGACCTCGTTGAACTCGCTGTCGCCCGTCAGCTGGCGGAGTGGGCGGATCGTGATGCCCGGGCTCGCCATGTCGACCAGCAGGCAGGAGATCCCTTGATGGCGGGGCGCGTCGGGGTCCGTGCGCACGAGGAGGATGCATTCGTGCGAGCGGTGGGCGTTCGAGGTCCAGACCTTCTGGCCGGTGACGACGAAGCGGTCGCCGTCCAGCGCGGCGCGCGTCGAGAGCGCCGCCAGGTCGCTGCCCGCGCCAGGCTCGGAGAAGCCCTGGCACCAGATCTCGTCCGCGGAGAGGATCGGCGCGAGCCAGCGCCGCTTCTGCTCGGGCGTGCCGTGGCGCATGACGGCCGGCCCGACCATGCCGAGCCCGATCACGTTGACGCCGGGCGGCGCGCCGGCGGCGATCGACTCCTCGAGGAAGATCATCCGCTCCATGATCCCGAGGCCGCGGCCGCCGTACTCGCACGGCCAGTCGAGGCCCACCCAGCCGCCGGCGTGCAGGCGCGTGTGCCAGGCGAGGCTCGAGTCGAAGGCCGCGTCCGGATGCAGCGTCAGCTCGTCGTCGGAGGCCGGAAAGCGCGCGCGATGCCCGGGCAGGTTCGCCGCCAGCCACGCGCGGAGCTCGGCGCGGAACGCGGCCTCGCCGGGGCTGTCCGAGAAGTCCATGCCTACGTGAGCCCGTAGAAGGCCGCGGGGTTGTCCCAGAGCACCTTCTTCAGCGCGCGCTCGCCGAGCGGCATGGCGAGCATGTGCTCCACGGTCTCCGGCCACGTGTGGTCGGGGTGGGGGAAATCGCTCGCGAAGAGCACCCGATCCTCGCCGACCTGATCGAGCACCTGGCGCACGTAGGGCTCGTCGGCCTCGCACGAGATCCAGCACTGGCGGCGGAAGTACTCGCTCGGCCGCATCGGCAGCTCCGGCTCGCCCGCGATCCCGTGCGTCACCTCCCAGTGCTCGTCCAGCCGCCACAGCCAGTAGGGGAGCCAGCCGCAGCCCGACTCGAGGAACCCGACGCGCAGCGCCGGGTGGCGCTCGAGGACACCGCCGCCGATCAGCGCGGCCATCGCGAGCATCTGCTCCATCGGGTGCGAGGCCGCGTGGCTCGCGAAGAACGACTCGAAGCGCTCGGCGCCCGTGGTCGGCACGGCCGCGCCCTGACCCTCGTGGATCCCGACGGCGAGGCCGAGGCGGGCGCAGGCGACCCAGAGCGGCTCGAAGGCGGGGTCGTCGAGACGGCGGCCGCGCAAGGGATTGGGCCGGACGAAGATCGCCCGCATACCGCGCGCGGCGCAGCGCTCGGCCTCGGCGACGGCGCTCGCCGGATCGTGAAGCGCCGTCAGCATGGCGACGGGCCGGAGGCGCTCGGGGGCGTACGCGCAGAACTCCAGCAGCCAGTCGTTGTAGGCGCGGCAGATGGCGATCGCCAGCGCGGGATCGAGCGCGTCGATCGAGGCCGTGTAGAGCCCGCCCGTCGGGTAGAGATAGGCGACCTCCACACCGCCCGCGTCCATCGCGCGCACCTGCGAGGTCGCGCTGTACTGCGCGGCGAGGTACTCGCCCATGCGCTCGCGCGTCCGCGCCGAGAAGGCGGCGAGCATCGGCGTCGAGACCGAGTTCGGCCCGGCCCCGCGCGGCACCAGGTGACCGTCCACCTCGAAGCGCGTGTGGTCTCCCGGCCGCCGCACGACGCGCGGCGCGCGCGCGCGGAACGCCGGGTCGATGTAGCGCTGCCACATGTCCGGCGGCTCCATCACGTGGCCGTCGGCGTCGATGATGCGGTAACGGCCCGTCCCCATCCCGCCTCCCCTTCGTCTGGCGGCTTCGAGTATAAGAGGGCCGGGCCGGAACGGGGGACGGACGATGGCCGAGACGGGTCGCGCGTGGGTCTTCACCGGTGCGGGACAGCCCTTCGAGCCCCGCGAGTTCCCGCTCCCCGAGGCCGAGCCGGGCGCGATCCTGGTCCGCGTCAGCGTCGCCACCATCTGCGGCTCGGACCTCCACGGCTGGCACGGGCGCACGCCCCGGAGCGGGCCCACCATCATGGGCCACGAGATGACCGGGCGGGTGCACCGGCTGGGCGCCGGCGTCGCGAGCGACGCGCTCGGCGCGCCGCTCCGCGAGGGCGACCGCATCGTCTACTCGTACTTCGTCGCGTGCGGGCGCTGCGAGGCCTGCCGCGCCGGGGATCGCCACCACTGCACGGAGCGCCGCATCGGGGCGGGACGCGCGCGCAGCGACCGGCCGCCGCACTTCACGGGCGCGTACGCCGAGTACTACTACCTGCGGCCGGGCGCTTACGTGCTCCGCGCGCCGGAGGTCCTCGACGATTTCGTCGTGGCGCCGCTCAACTGCGCCCTCGCGCAGGTGATCTACGGCTTTCACCAGGCCGGGCTCGAAGCCGGTGACGCGGTGGTCGTCCAGGGCGCCGGCGGGCTCGGTCTCTACGCGACCGCGGTGGCGCGCGAGCGGGGCGCGCGGACGATCGTCGTGCTGGACCGCGTGCCCGAGCGTCTGGCGCTGGCGCGGGAGTTCGGCGCCGACCACGCGCTCGACATCGACGCGGCGGGCGCCGAGGGCGTGGCCGCGCAGGTGCGGGAGCTGACCGGCGGGGGCGGGCACGTCGTGCTGGAGCTGACGGGCCGTCCCGAGGCGATCGCCGCGGGCCTCGCGATGACGCGCGCGGAGGGCCGTTACGTCCTGATCGGCAATATCACGGCCGGCGTCACGATCCCGTTCGACCCGTCCTGGGTGGTGCACCAGAATCGTCGCGTGATCGGCGTGGGCGGCTACCAGGCCTGGGCGCTCCGGCGCGGGCTCGAGCTCCTCGCGCGCGCGCGCGACCGGTATCCCTGGAAGGGCATCCTCTCGCACCGGTATCCGCTCGCGGAGATCAACCAGGCGTTCGCCGACGCGGACTGCGGACGCGCGATCCGCGCGGCGCTCGTCGCCGGCTAGGCTATAGCCGCGTTCCACATAGAGCCCTGCACAAAGCGCGGGTCCTCCCGCAAACACATTTTCAAGGGCCAAGATTGCCGGCTTTGCGAGCCAGAACTTAGGACCTGGTACTGCTTGCGGCTCGTACTGGATCCAGCGATGGAAGGTCGCTCTTACAAGTCTGATCATCGGCCGCCATGCCTCGCTGCTGAACGCCACCGTCGATAGCCTCGGCGAGACCATAGACGAGCGATTGCAGAGTGATGAGTATCTCGGTCTGGTCAGAAAAGCATTTCGCGCCTGGAACGAAGCGGATACGGAAGAGAAACGGCATTACACGGCAAATCTGATTGTGAACGCCGCGGAGACCCGGATTTGCTCAGATGACGTCGTGCGGCTCTTCCTAGCCTGGAAAATTCGCGAAAGATGAAAGAGAAGGGCCACCGAGCCCCGCACAGGTGCTATGAATGCGGTGACGGCCGATGCCTGCCGCCCCTGCAGGAGGACCCGGAGCATCCGTCGGCGGGCGTCTCGAGGAGCTCTACGGCATCGATGTGTCGCCGGACCTCATTTCGGCGGTCACCGACGCCGTGCTCGAGGGGAGCTGAAGGTCCAGTTATGAAGAAAATTCGACACTATGTTGCCATTACAGCAATCGTGATGGCTGCGCTATATCCTGTAGCAACGCAGGCTCAAATATTGCCTCGAACCAGCGACAACAGGGCTATGCTTCCAGACGATTGGCTGCTTGGCCGTGGCCGAGCGCATCACTTTCAAACCGCAACAGCACCTGTTCCTTCTACTCTGGTCTTTCGTGAACCTCGTGGGCAAGAAATAGAAATTGTAAAACGAGCTCAGCAACTGTTCGCCAATAGCGAATCCAAAAGCTTTGCACTAATAAATGGCAACGAAGTAGTGTGGGTGGGTTACAAGGCACCTGCATCAAACAATTCACGATTCATGAGTATGAGCATAGGTAAGACTGTTACAGCCATGGCTGTGGGTGCTGCCATGTGTGAAGGGCATCTTATGCCCTTTACTCGAGTGAACGAACTGGTACCCGAGCTAGCAGATACTCACTTGGGCAAGTCAACAGTAACAGACCTACTTCGCATGAGCAGTGGTACACAGGAAGCCAACAGTGACTCTTCTATTGAAACGCCTGACCAGGCCAATGACATTCATGCAGGTCGCATGAGCCTTTTGGATCTACTACGCACCGAGCGAGCTTCTTCTCAATATCGTGGACTCTTTTCTAATCGTCAACCTGGTGAATATTTTTCCTATGTAAGTACTGATCCTATAACTCTAGCAGTCATGATCAATCGTGCCACAGGCTCAACCTATGCCAAGTATGTTGAACAGCGAGTACTAATTCCTGCAGGTATTGCACGACCTGGCATCGTTGGACAAGACCATTTTGGCTATGGTCAAGGAGCGGGCAATGTTAGATTGACCATGGAGGACTGGATTAGGTTCGCAGTCTGGGTCAAAGCCAGCTCGCTGAAAAATGACTGTTTTGGTGACTTTGTACGACAAGCAACTCGAACGCAAATATCAAATCGGTCAAGGACTTTTGGTAGGGCCTTTGGCGGCTACGGATATCAAATTTGGACCGACAATCTGCGCAGCACTCGAGACAGTTTTTGGGCCAGTGGGTATGGTGGACAACGCATCGGCTGGAACCGGTCCAACAACCGCATCATGGTAGTGTTTTCCAATGTAGAAAACTACATGGACGAGTTATACAGGTTCTATGCAGACTGGGCCACACTACGATAATCTGCTAGGCTGTTGTTTTTAAACAGTATTTCGTTGTAACAAAGCCACAAAGCTTCGCGAGCACATCGATGCCTTCATTGCAGCCTACAACTGTACCAAGGGCCAACATGAACGCGGACGGGCACCGACGGGTGCCGAGCGCCGATAAGGGCCTTTTATGTCGCCTACGCTCGCCCCAAAATCATCTTCCGGCACCAGAACGTGTCGCTGTAGCGACGCTGGGGCCGGTTGTGCTCATGTCCGCGCACGTTCATGAATGAAGCAGGCTAGGCGGTGGGACGGGGAGGTGCCGGCTTCCCTTGGTCTCAGGTCCTTTCCTTCATCTCGGGGAGTTCGTGAATCCACGAATGATCCACCGAAGCACGAAAAATGCCCCCCACGGCACCGTCGCAATGCCGACTGCTACGCTCAAGTACGCGATCCAATCCCAGGGACGAAGCGGCGTAGAAGGATAGGGGAAACGCCCACCCAACCGAATTTCCGCTAGAGCCTTTTCATCGGGATGTCGAAGGAGGGCGCCCCTGTGTCACACACTTGGGATCGACGACCTTGGTGGAAACGACTCTTTCAGTCGGTGTAGCGCGATGAGGAGGTGGGACGGTAGGGACGGTGAAACCCGCCACCGTTCTGGTCGGGGCGGAAGCGGTGTCTTTCCCCGCCCGTGAGAAATTTTCTGACTCCCGGTTCCTTGGTGCTGCCCATGTGCGTGTACGTTCATGAATGAAGCAGGCTAGACGGAGGCAGCTCCCGACGAAGCGGTGTCATGCGGCTCTGCTCTTCGGAGCAACCCGCGCATATCAGCCTGATTCGTCGTCGAAGCCGCTCCATCGTCAGCCATGCGCCGGCGTCCTCGGGAATTCCTCCACGTGTGCGCGCGCTCTACGTGGACGTCAACATCGACCGAGAGATCGCGGACGCCGTTACAACCCGCTTGACAGCTGGTCCTTCCATATCAGCTCAGGAGCGGGATCGACGCAGCGGATCGATCGTGCGGCAGAGCGCCCACGGCTCGACGGGCTTCGTCAGGTACGCGCTGAATCCCCGCTCGCCGCAGTACTCGAGCACCACGTGGAGGAGGTCGCGCGCGTCGCTCTCGTCGTCGACGACCAGGACCTGTACGCCGTGCAGGAGCCGCGCGTCGAGCGTCGGACGGTCGGTCGACGACCCGCTCACGCGGCGGGACGGAGGGAGACGGCGGCGACCAGGTGCTGGCGGGGAAGCTTCGCGTCCGCGAGCCAGTACTCGATCGTGTCGCCGCAGCGGCAGGCGATCACGGCGCGGTACTCCCCGTCTCGCGGCAGGGGCGGCGTGTCGACGCTGATCCCGTAACAGGTCGCGTGGAGCTCGAGGAACTGGCGGATGCCTTCGATCGCGACCGCCGGATCGCGCGGGGCCATCGGGAACTCGCGGAGCGCCATGTCAAAGCAATCTCGCCGCCACCCGTCGATCTGCGCGTACTTCGCGGTGTTCCGCGCCCGGCGGCCCCGGGCCGATGGGCAGAACCTTCCTCAGGAACGCGAGAGAATTCCCGACCTTGCGCGAACGGGGTGGAGTGGGCGAGCCTAGCCGGCATGCTCCTTGGCACGGACGAGCTCCAGCATCGCGTCGCGCGCTCCGGCGCGTGGCTCTTCGCCATCGGGTTGGTGACCGGCTTCTGGGTGGCCCTGGTGGTCACGGAAAAGGTCGTGGTGCCGATTCCACGGCTCGCCCTCGCGGCACACCTCAACGGACTCCTCGGCGGCCTGTGGCTGATCGCGGTGGCGGCGACGCTCGACCGGCTGCGCTACGGCCTCGCGGGCCGGACCCGGCTCGCGATCTTCGTGGTCATCGCGACCTGGGGGAACTGGCTGCTCACGCTGATCGCCTCGATCCTCGGCGTGCGCGGCCTGGAGTACACGGACGACATGCGCAACAACGCGGTCGCCATCCTCCTGGACATCTTCGTGGTCCTGCCGTCGCTGGTGGCCGCGTTCGTGTGGGCGTGGGGCTTCCGCGGCCCGTCACGCCCGCGGAGCGAGCTGCCGCACTAACGGAGGACGCTCGGTTTCCCAGGCGGAGGGGAGTAACGGACAGCCGGGCGGGGACGCGGCCTTCTTCTTCCGGATGATGTCCGTCGCGTACTTCTCGAGGTAGTGCGTGATCGTCTCCACGCGGATCTTCACGGAGCCGGCCGGCTTCGTGGAGTCGAGCTCCTGGAACGAGAAGAACAGCGTGCCGGAGCGCTCGACGATCTGCTGGACCGGCGTGTACGTCGGCTGGTCCATGCCGCACTCGTAGCTCGCTAGGCGGATCACGCACGCGATCCACGGGATCCGGGCCGCGGCCTTCGCGCCCCAGAGGATCTCGTTCGTGTTCGAGCTGTAGGACGACGGCCACACGTCCTTGATGTCGAACGGCGACTTGATGTGGCCCGCCGCGATGTCGGGGCCGAACGCCCACTGCATCAGGTCGTCGTCGATGGGGAAGTACTGCGCCCAGAGGATCGGGTAGCCGTACGCCTGCAGGTCGACCTCGATCTCGTGGCCGATGCCCGGGTCCATGTGGTACGGACGCGCGAGCACGAGCAGGCACCCCCGATTCTCGCGCGCGCACCACTCCAGGACCTCGCGGCTCTTCTTCCGCGCGCGCTCGTTGAATTCGCGGAGCGCCTTGTAGCCCTCGTCGACCGCGCGCTGCATCTCCTCCATCGTCAGGCCGGGGAGCGCCTCGCGCAGGCCGCCCTCGAAGAGCTGCTTCGGCACCAGCAGCGGCTCGTCGAGCGACACGAACGGCGTCACGTACTTGATGCCGTTCTCCGCGAAGACGTCGCGCTCCTTCAGGAAGCCGGCCTTGATGTTCTCGGGCGCGGCCATCACGCGCGGGCAGGTGAGGGTGCGCGCGACGTGGCCCGACATGAACGACGGCAGCGTGTAGATCATCGGCGAGAACACCATGTCGAGCTTCTGGCGCTGGCCGAACACGAGCTCGCCGTAGTGGCCCGTGACGCACTTCACCGGGTAGCAGCAGTCGACGGTGCCGCGGCCCTTGCCGTATTGCCGGCCCTGCTCCTCCGACGTGTCGCCGGAGAAGACGAGGTTGAGCCGCTCGATGCCGAGCTCGCCGAAGAGCCCGCACCAGAACTGATGCGTGCTCCAGGCGTTGAGGACCCGCGGGATCCCGACCCTAAGCTTGGCTCGCGACGGCCTTGGGTCGACGGAAGGCGTCCGCGCGAACCATCTCGGCAACGTTAGGGTAGTCACGCTTGGTCTCCTCGAGCTTGGCCTTCACGACGCGCATCTCGTTGACGTCCTCGACGAGCCCCTTCGGGCAGGAGTTGCCGCTGATGACACGCTCGTAGCCCGCCGCGAGCGGCAGCTTGCTCCACGCCCGGCCCTTCGCGCCGGGGAGCTGGACGTCGATGAACGTGCGCGTGCAGTTGATCGGACACCACTTGCAGACGGTCTCCGCGCTGGTCGTGCTGGTGTAGGTGAGCGCGGCGATCGTGTCGAAGCCGCGGAACTTCGTCTCGAGCCCCTTCGCGTAGACGTCGGCCGCGCACAGCGCCGCGCCGATCGCCCCCGCCTCGCCCGAGTACGGATGGACGACGACGTCGGCGTCCGGGACCTTGGATCTCAAGAAATCGACCTGCGCCTTCACGACCGCCATGTTGCGGTGCGTGCCGCCCTGCAGGACGAACTTGCGGCCCACCGCGCGGAGGTTGTTCAGCTGGCCCGCGTAGATCCACACGTTGACCGGCAGCACCGCGGCGAGCGCGGCCATGATCTCCTCGGCCGACCACCCCTTGCGCTGCTGGTTGACGATGTCGGACTGCAGGAAGACCCCGCAGCCCATCGCGAGGCTCGGCATCGCCTTCGCCTGGAACGCGCGGTCCGCGTACTGCTCGAGAGGCACGTTGTAGCGCTCGGCCACGCCCTGGAGGAACGCGCCGTTGCCGGACGAGCACTGGGAGTTCAGCCGGAAGTCGGAGACGGTGCCCTGCCGCAGGATCATGATCTTGACGTCGGTGCCGCCGACGTCGCAGATCACGTCCGCGTCGGGGATGTAGTGCAGGGACGCGGTCGCGTGCGCGACGGTCTCGACGACCGCGACGTCCGCGCCCAGCACGTCACGCAGGAGGTCCTTCCCGTAGCCGGTGAGCGCGAGCCCGCCGATGTCGGTGAACCCCGCCTCGCGCACCTGCCTGAACAGCGACTGCGCGTCCTCGATCGGGTTGCCCTTCGACAGCGCGTAGCAGGAGAAGAGGAGCTCCTTCTCCTGCGAGAGCACCACCGCCTTCGCCGTCGTGCTGCCGAAATCGCAGCCGAGCAGCACGCTGGTCGCGGATCTCGTCGCGGACGGCGCGGCACCCTTCGCGCCGAACTCGCACGAGAACTTCGTGAGGTCGGCGATGCTCGCGATCAGCCCGCGCGCGCCGCTCTTCGCCTTCTCCTGATGCTGGCCCTCGTCGATCCACCACTGCAGCTTCTCGCGGCCGGTGTAGAGGGCGACGTCTTCCGCCTCTTCGCCGCCGATCTCGATGCAGCCGAGACAGGCGTAGTAGAGCGCTTCCTTCGGCACGACGATCAGCGATTCGGGGTCGCGGCCCTCGGGCAGCGCGACCTTGCGCTGCGCCCACATCTTGGAGAGGTGGTGACGCCACGCCTGCTGCAGCCCCGCGAAGAAGAGGTTCGGCCCGCCGAGCAGGAGCACTTCCGGCATCGGCGTGTTGCCCTTGGTCAGCGTCGCGAGGTTCTGGTAGACGACGGCCTCGAAGAGGCTCGCGATGATCTCCTCGACCGGCACGCCGGTCTTCACGAGCGTGTTGGCGTCGGTCTCGGCGAAGATGCCGCACTTCGAGCTGACCTTGTGGAGCGTCATGCCGTCGTAGGGCAGCTCGGCGAGGCGCTCGCTCGCCACCTGCAGCTTGCGCGCGGTCTTCTCGACGAACGTGCCGGTGCCGCCGCTGCACGCCGACTGCATGTAGACCTGCTTCGACCGGCCGCCGCCGCTGGCCGTGAAGAAGATGGTCTTCATGTCCTCGCCGCCGATCTCGGACACGAACCGCACGTCGGGGTGCTGCTTCTCGACGCACGCGGCGACCGCGACCACTTCCTGGATGAGCTTGCCGCCCACGAGCGGCGCGATGAACCCGGCGCCCGAGCCGGTGAAGAACACGCGGTCCTTGCCGGCGGTGACGCCGGCCTCGGCTTCCATGCGGCCGAGGAACTCGACCACCTTCTCCGCCTGCTTGGTGTTGTGGCGCTGATAGTCCTGCCAAATCACCCGGAGGGGGGCTTCGCCCGTCACCCGGAGGGGGGCTTCGCCCCCCTTCCGGCGGTCGTCGCACGCCTGCGGCGTGCTCCTCCCTGCCTCCCCCCAGGATTCGGAGCGCGGGCGAAGCCCGCGCTCCGAACTCCTGTCGTGCGGGTCGCAGTCGACGACGACCGCTTTGACAGTGGTCGAGCCGACGTCGACCCCGACGATCTTCACTTGCCCATCCGCTTGGCGACGTGCAGCACGAGGTCGGCGGCGACGCCGGCCGCGTCGGTGTGCGGCACGCGGTAGGTGGCGCGCTTCATCTTCGGGTGCGTGTCGAGGTACGCGCGCACCTCGTCGAGCGCGAGCCCGGTCTTCGCGAGCACCTCGTCCATCTCGCGCTGCGCGCGCTTCTTCGCCTCGGTGAGGATCATCTGGCAGCGCGAGAGCGCGTGGACTTCCGCGTCGCCCTTGATCTCGAGCGGCGCGTAGAGCAGGTCCGGATACTTGCCGGTCACCGCCGACATCGCGCCCACGCTCATCGTGTTCGGCATGCACGAGTACGGCGACAGCTCGCAGATCATGTGCGCTTTCTTCTGCTGGTGCGCCCACAGCGACTTGCCGACGAGCATGTCGCCCTCGCCGCCGTCGAGCCGGCTGTGGAAGTACGGCGCGGCGAGGCGGCGCAGCACGAACTGGTTCGGCAGCTCGTGCGGCAGGTTGCCGAGCGCGCCGCGCAGCCGGCGGTACACGCCGCGGTAGATCGCCTGCACCGTGCGGCCGAGGCCGAGCTTGAGCCGGGCGCCCTTCTCGATGCCCGCGTAGTCCTCGAAGCGCTGGAGGCCGAGGCGCAGCAGGTAGTCCATCCACACCGAGATGCCCGCGGGATAGACCTGGGCGCCTTCCTGCTCGAGCCAGCGGTGGATGTTGTAGTTCGGCTCGCCCTCGACGGTCTGCAGGTAGAACTCGCCCGTGATCTTCACCTTGGGCTTCACGCGCAGGCGGTCGACCTCGATCGTCGAGAACTTGCGATGCACCTCGCGCAGGGCCTTCGTGTAGTACGAGCCCATCAGGTGCGAGGCGAGCGCCTTGTACGGACCCTGCTCCGGGCGGTTCTTGAAGACGTCGAAGAGGTAGTCGATGCTCTCGCGCACGACGGCGTCCGTCTGGCCCGGCACGACCTCGAACGGCCGCACCTGGTACTCGAGGTCCAGCACGAGGTCGGTGCAGAAGATCGCCCAGAGCAGGCCGAGCGTCATCGGCAGGTTCAGGTCGAGCCCGTCGCCGATGGCCTTCTGGTCCATGTTGTCCTGCGCCATCAGGAACATGCGGAAAGCGCCGAGCCCGGCGTTGCGGAGCGCCAGCTCGTAGCTCTGGTGGTACTGCCCGAAGCGGCACGCGCCGCACGACCCGGCCGTGAGGTAGACGTAGTTCTTGTTCAGCGCCTCGTGCCCGATCTCGTCCGACTTCTTCTTCAGGAAGTTGACGAGGTTGCCCGTGGTGAAGCTGGTCGGGCAGCATTGGCCGATGTCGGCGAGCTCGCGGCCGGCGAGCAGATCCTCTTTCGTCGCCACCGGCAGGACCTCCGCCCGGTAGCCGCCGCCGATGAGGACGGCCTGGATCATGCGCTCGATGCGCCAGTGCAGACCGCCGAAGACGATCGTGGTCGTGTCGCGCTCGGCGCGCGTGAACGGGCGGGGCGAGTACGTGCGGTAGTGCTCAGTGGTGACCGTGGCCATTGGACCCTCCGACATAGCGATTCACCCACGCGTCAAGGAGTTGCACCGTGGCGAAGCCGGGCAGGCGGCGGATCGTGTCGTCCGCCTTTCGCATCGCCGCGCGGCCGTCCGCATCCACGAAGAGGTAGCGCGCCAGGAACTCGAGCTCGCGGCGAGGCTGCACGCCACTGCCCACCGGCGCCCAGAACTTGTCGACGAGCAGACGCGCGACACGCGCCGCGTTCGGGGAGCGGCGCAGCCGGATGTCCGCCTGCCGGTAGTAGAAGAAGAAGTGACGCGATTCGTCGAGCACGATCGCGTCGAGCAGCTCCGTCAGCACCGGATGCTGCGCGACCGCGGCGAGGCGCCGGTATCCCGTGAGCGTCGTCAGCTCGTTGATCGCGCCCCACGTCATGTGCACCGCGCAGAAGTCCGGCCATGCCTTGGAGACGATCGACATCCCCGTGGCCTCGAGCCGCTTGATCCAGGGATCCTGGCCGCGGGCTGCTCGCGGGGCCCGACGGGAGAGCCCGCGGCTTCGAGGAAGCGCGCGAGCGCGATACCGTGGAACGTCTCCTCGTAGAGCCAGCACGCGAGGAACGTCGCCACCTCGGGATCGTCGACCGCACGCGTGGCGAGGAGCTCGCGCAGGTAGATGATCGTGTGGCTCTCGATGTCCTGCATGTAGCGCAGCGTTCGCACGGCTTCCGCGGACACGGGGTGGTGGGAAACGTCGTCCCAGGGGAAGGCGAACAGGTCGAGCGCTTTCGAACGGCCGACATAGGCGTCGAGATCGAATTCGGCCATTGACCGCGCCATGTTCACACGGCTCGGCGCAAACGGCTAGCGGGAAGTACGACCGGATTGGTCGTCATCACCGGGACTACGGGCGGGCGACCTGCCCCGGATGGCCGTCAGCGCCGGAATGAGCGGGATTTCGCGGGATTACGGCCGTGCCGGCGTAGACGCCGGGCCCGCGCGGGCTCGAGGCGCGCTTCGACCGGTGTCCCGTCGGCCATGACGCCGCGGAGGCGCACGCCGGCGTCGCTCACCGCGGCGCCATCCGGCCGCGAGACGCGGACCGTAGAGTCGACGGCCCCGTCCGCCGGTGTCTGTGGGTCCGCTGCGACGAATCGTTCGCGTGCGCCCGGTTCTGGTTCTAGAGGGAACCGCGTCGGCGTGTCGGGGGTCTTAAAGGTCCCGGGGGGGCCGCCATGGGCGCCAAGAGCGTAGCGTTCGCAATTCTGCTGTTGATGGCACCGGCCACCGTCGCCGCGCAGAGCTATGCGATCCAGGGGATCGAGCACTACGTTCGTGTGGAGGCGTCCACGAGCCAGGGCCGTTACGGGCCCGTCGTCGCCGGCTACGTCCACAATCTCTACGGCCATCCGATCGACCGCGTGCGGCTCGCGCTCGAGACGGTCGACGCGTCGGGCAAGGTCACGTCGAGCAAGATCGTGTACGTCCTCGGCACGGTGCCCGTCGACGGCCGCGGGTACTTCGAAGAGCCCGCACCCGCCGCCGGGACGAACTACCGCGTGCGAGCGCTGTCGTTCGATCCGATCGCGCGTGGCGGGGCGTGAGCGAATATCAGACTCGGGGAGGCGCGGGGGCGCATGCTATGGTGCTATTCCATGATGCGGCCCCGGCTCCTGCGTCGCTGGCTGTCGGGCGTCGTCTTCCTCGCGGTGCTGTCGATCACGCTTTCCGCCGCCGGCCAGGCGTCGCCGTTCCGGATCACCCACTCGATCGATAGGGGCACCCAGGCGCAGGTCACGGTCACGGGCCGCGTCTTCAACGAAGCGCGCGCCGACGCGATCGACGTGTACGTCACCGCCGAAGCGCTCGACGGCGGGGGCAAGATCCTCGCGAGCGAAGTGTCGTACGTCGGCACGGTCAACGCCGGCGCCAGCACGGTGTTCGTCATCAAGGTGCCGAGCGCCCGGACCGCGGCCACCTCTCGCGTCATCGTCACGTCGTTCCGCTTCGGCTACGCCAGCCAGTCCTGATCGGTGAGCGGCGCCGCCCTGGCGCTGGTGCTCGTCGCCGCGGTGAGCCACGCGTTCTGGAACGCGCTCACCAAGCGCGCGCGGGATCCGCTCGTCTTCGTGTGGTCGTCGGTGAGTCTTGCCACGGTGATGTTGGTGGTGCCCGCGCTCGCCACGCTGCATGCGGGCGAGCTGAACGCGGGCGCGCCGTTCCTCCTGGCGAGCATCGCGCTGCACGCGTTCTACTTCTACGCGCTGAGCTCGTCGTACGGCGCGGGGGACTTCTCGCGCGTGTACCCGATCGCGCGCGGGCTCGGGGTGGCGCTGGTCCCGGTCGTGGCCTACGCGGTCTTCGGCGAGCGGCTCTCGCCGCTCGGCGTGCTCGGCATCGCCCTCGTCGTCGCGGGCATCGTCGCGATCAACCTCGTCGGGCGCGCGATGCCGGCCGGACGATGGCGTCTCGGGCCGGGCACGGGGTGGGCACTCCTCACGGGCTTGACGATCACCGCGTACAGCGTCAACGACAAGGCGGGCGTGGGGCACCTCCACCCTGTTCCGTACATCGCGCTCATGGGTGTCGGCACCGTGCTGCTGCTGACGCCGACGGTGCTCCGCCGCCCCGGCGCGCTCCGGCGCGAGTGGGCGGTGAACTGGCGGGCGATCGTGCTGGCCTCGACCACGAACCTCACGAGCTACCTGCTGGTGCTCTTCGCCTTCCGTCTGTCGAAGGCCGGATACGTGGTGGCGGCGCGCGAGCTGTCCATCCTCTTCTCCGCGCTGATCGGGAGCCTCTGGCTCGGCGAAGGGCGGCTCGGGCCACTCCTCGGCGCGGCGGTGGTCGTGCTCGCCGGCGTGGTGTGCGTCGCGCTCGCACGCTGAAAATCCCTGAAGTTCTTGCATACCCAGTGAACTCACGTTCCATGCGGGGGTCGTCCCCCTAACGTTTCCGGGAACTTCCGCGTGGCACTCGTCTTGTATTCGTTCAACGCCGCCGAAGCGAGGTGCGTCCGAATGCCAGCGGAGGGGGAAGTCATGAAGACAGCGGTCGTGTTGGTAACGGTTCTGGTCCTCGTGGGGTGTGCGCTCACCGTCGAGGCCCAGACGGTCGTGGTCGGCCAGGCGCCGGCGACCGGCAAGTATTCCGGGATGGCGTGGACCTGGGATTCCGCGCGCAGCATCGTGACGCTGTACGACGCGGGCAAGCAGTTCCGGGTGCAGACCACCCCGGACCAGATCGCGCGCCTGAATCATCACCAGTGGGTCACGGTCAGCGGCACGCTGCTCGGCCCCGAGCCGATCGAGACCGTCCTGCTGCCGAGCCAGCCGATGACGGCGCTGGCGAACGGACCTGCGGTGAGCACCGAGGTGTCGGGGACGATCTCGGCGATCGACGCGAACGGCATCGCCACGATCGACTCGGCGCGGGGTCCGCTCCGCGTGTGGGTGGCCGAGGGCGCGCAGAGCCGGTTCTCTGCCGGCAAGCCCGTGAAGGTCATCGTCAACGTCCAGCCGGTGCGCATGGTCGCGGTGGCGGGAACGGGCGGGCAGGCGTCGGGCCCGACGCTGTCGGCGCCGGCTCCGATCCCAGGCGATCAGGCGGTCGTCGTCGGCCGCATCCTCGCCGTCAATCCGAACGGCACGCTGTCGGTCGAGTCGCCGCGCGGCCCGGTGTCGGTGTGGGTGCCGGATGCGGCGAGCTTCAAGATCGGCGACTTCGTCCAGCTCCAGACGGTCGTCCAGCCGTCCTAGCGTCCAAAGGCACGACGGGGTCAGGGTATACTGAGCCCGCACCCGACCCCGTCGTCTAGCCTGGCCCAGGACGCGACCCTTTCAAGGTCGAGATCGCGGGTTCGAATCCCGCCGGGGTCACCAC
>VGLJ01000094.1 GCA_016866775.1 Candidatus Rokuibacteriota bacterium
CCGTTGTCGAGCGTGGCCGCGACGACGGCCGGGGCCTGGGCGCGCGCGGTCTGCGCGGGAACGGTCACCACGAGGAGGAGCAGGGCGACGAGGACGGCAACGCCACGCATCACGCGCTCGATTATATAATCCCGTCCATGCGGTTCTGGGCTGCGCTCCTCGCCCTCCTGCTGGTCGTGCCGCCCGCCGCCGCCGCGCCGTGCGCCGAGCCCTTCACGACCCTCTTCGAACGGGTCTCACCGTCCGTGATCTCGATCCAGGCGATGAAGATCAACAAGGAGCGGCCGCAGCGCCGCTTCGAGACCATCGTCGGCTCGGGCTTCGTCATCGACCGCGAGGGCCACGCGCTCACCAACGCCCACGTGGTCGACGGCGCCGCCTCGCTCTCGGTCACGCTCGACAACGGCGACAAGCTGCCGGCGCGAACGATCGGCCTGGATCCCGTCCTCGACCTCGCGCTGATCCGCATGGAGGGCCGCACCAACATGCCGGTGGCGCGGTTCGGCGATTCGTCCACGCTCCGTGTGGGCGAAGAGGTGATCGCGATCGGCAACCCGATCGGGCTCGACCAGACGATGACGCGCGGGATCGTGAGCGGTCTGAACCGCCTCCTCCCCGGCGTGTCCGATCAGCCGATGATCCAGACCGACGCGCCGATCAATCCCGGCAACTCCGGCGGCCCACTGATCGACCGCTGCGGCGCCGTGGTCGGCATCAACACGTTCATCTCCGAAGAAGCGCAGTCGATCGGGTTCGCCGTGCCGGTGAACGCGGTGAAGGCGGTGCTGAAGGATCTGCGCGAGTTCGGCAAGGTCGTGCGGCCGTGGCTCGGCATGCAGGGCCGTGCGGTCGACCCGCGCCTGAGCAACGTGGTGAAGATGCCGCTCGTCCCCGGCTATCTCGTCGAAGTCGTCTACGACGGCAGCCCGGCCGATCGCGCGGGCATTCGCGGCGGCAGCCTCTCGATCGTGCTCCAGGGCGACGAGTACCTGCTCGGCGGCGACATCCTGACCGCGATCAACGGCCAGGTCATCCGCAACCACCAGGACTACATCGCGCGTGTGAACGCGCTCCGTCCGGGCCAGCGCGTCCGGGTCACCGTGGTGCGCGACGGCACCACGCGCGAGTTCAGCCTCGCGGTCGCCGAGCGCCCCCGTCTCCCGGGTGACCTCGCGGAGTAGCCCGCAAGCCCTCGCTCTTCTCGACCAGTGAGCGCGCGCGCACGAAGATCGAGCGCAACATCGGCTTCGTCAGCTTGCCCGTGAACGTGTTCTGCTGGCTCGGGTGGTACGACGCGATCAGCGTGGTGCCGTCCTCGAAGCGCGCGATCGAGCCGTGACCGAAGACCGGGCGCGCGACGGGCGGTGGCCAGCCGAGTGCTTTCCGGGCGCGCAGGTAGTTCTCCCAGCCGATCCGTCCCAGCGCGACGACCACCTTCACGCGGCTCAACGCGCGGAGCTCGTCGAGCAGGAACGGCTGGCAGCGCGCGAGCTCATCCGTGGTCGGCTTGTTGTCCGGGGGCGCGCAGTGGAGCGCGGCGGTGATCCACGCGTCGGTCAGCGCGAGCCCGTCGTCGCGATGCACCGACGTCGGCTGATTCGCGAAGCCGGCGGCGTGGAGCGCTTCGAAGAGCCAGTTGCCGCTCTCGTCGCCCGTGAACATGCGGCCCGTGCGGTTGCCCCCGTTGGCCGCGGGCGCGAGCCCAACGAGGAGCACCCGCGCGTCCGGATCGCCGAAGCCCGGCAGCGGACGCGACCAGTACGTCTGGCCGCGATAGCGCTTCGGCGGGTTGGCGCCGGCGGCCTCGCGATGCGCGACGAGCCGCGGACAGCGGCGGCATTCGATCAGCACGGCGTTGAAGCGACGCAGCGTTTCGGCGGCGGCGCGCGGTCTCGTCGACGATGTTTGCAAACCGCGCGGATTGTGACACGGTGAACCCGATGCGTCACCTCCCCGCCATCATCGTCCACGGCGGCGCCGGCGCGGATCCCGGCGATGCGCCCGACGAGATACGCGACGGCATCCGCGCGGCGGTCCTCGCCGGCTGGCGCGTGCTGGCCGACGGCGGACGCGGCCTCGACGCCGTCGAAGCCGCGGTGCGCGTGCTCGAGGACGCGCCGCGCTTCAACGCCGGCCGCGGCTCGGTGCTGACGAGCACCGGCACGGTCGAGACCGACGCCTCGATCATGGAAGGCGACCAGCTCCGGTGCGGCGCCGTCGGCGCCGTGAGCCGGATCGCGAATCCGGTCACGCTCGCGCGACACGTGCTCGAGGACGGACGCCACGTGCTGCTCGTCGGCGACGGCGCGCTCCAGTTCGCGCGCGCCGTGGGGATGCCCGAATGCGATCCCGCCGATCTCGTCACCGAGCGCCGCCGGCGCCAGCTTGACGCCGCGACCGCGGACATCAAGGGGACGGTCGGCGCCGTCGCGCTCGACCGCCAGGGAACGATCGCCGCCGCCACGTCGACCGGCGGCATGTCAGGCAAGCTCCCGGGACGCGTCGGTGACACGCCACTCATCGGCTGCGGCACGTACGCGGACAGCGCGCTCGGCGGGGTCTCGTGCACCGGCACCGGCGAGGCGATCATCCGCGCGGTCCTCGCGCGCCGCGCGCTCGACATCCTGCGGGACACGGAAGATCCCGACTACGCGGCGCACGTCGCCGTCGACCTGCTCGTCGAACAGGGGCGTGGCGAAGGCGGGCTGATCCTCCTCGACGCGAAGGGACGGATCGGTTACGCGCAGTCCACGATCTTCATGCCCGTCGGATGGATGACGCCGTCGTTTCACGAGCCGCAGGTGCCGTTCTGAGCACGAACGGGCCCGATCTCGGCGCCGTCGAGGCCGCGCGGGCCCGATTGGCCGGCGTGGTCGCGGAGACGCCTTGCGCGCACTCGCGCACGCTCTCCGAGATCACCGGCACGCGGTGCTGGGTCAAGCTCGAGAACCTCCAGATGACCGGTTCGTTCAAGGAGCGCGGCGCCGCGAACCTGCTGCTCCAGCTCGGGCCCGACGAGCGCCGGCGCGGCGTGATCGCCGCGAGCGCCGGCAACCACGGGCTCGCGGTCGCGCACCACGCCGCGCGGCTCGGCATGCCGGCGGTGATCGTGATGCCGGAGTGGGCGCCGCTCGTGAAGGTGACCTCGGCGCGGGGGGATGGCGCGGAGGTCATCCTCTTCGGCGGCAGCTTCGACGAGGCCTACGACCACGCGGTCGAGATCAGCACCGCGCGCGACCTCGTCTTCGTCCATCCCTTCGACGACGAGCGGATCATCGCCGGCCAGGGCACGATCGCGCTCGAGATCCTGGAGCAAGTTCCGGACGTCGATGCGATCGTCGTGCCCGTCGGCGGCGGCGGCCTCGCCGGCGGCGTCGGCGTCGCGACGAAGGCGAAGCGTCCGGAGGTGCGTGTCGTGGGCGTGCAGACGGCGGCGCTGCCGTCGATGCGGCGCGCGCTGGCGGAGGGCAAGCCCGTGCGCCTCGACGCGGCGTCGACCATCGCCGACGGCATCGCGGTGCGCGAGGTCCGTGAGCGCACACTCGGGCTCGCGCGGGCCTACGTCGACGGGCTCGTGACGGTGAGCGAGGAGGAGCTCTCGCGCGCGATCCTCCTGCTCGTCGAGATCGAGAAAACGGTGGTGGAAGGGGCGGGCGCCGCGCCGCTCGCGGCGCTCCTCAACCGCGCGCTCGGCCTCGAGGATCGCACCGTCGTGCTGGTCCTCTCCGGCGGCAACATCGACGTGACGATGCTCGCGCGAATCATCGAGCGCGGCCTCGTGAAGGACGGCCGCCTCGTGCGGCTCGTCGTGCTGCTGCGCGACCGGCCGGGCGCGCTGGCGCGGCTCACCGCGCTGGTCGCCGAGGAGCGCGCGAACGTCGTGCACATCGAGCACGACCGCGCGTTCGCCCGCCGGACCGCGATCGGCGAGACCGAAGTGGCGCTCACGCTCGAGACCTCCGGCCGCGACCACGTCGAGCGATTGCTGGCGCGCCTACGCGCCGCGGGCTACCGAGTGGCCGAAGAGGGCGCGTAGATCACCACCGGCTCGTCGAGGCGAGGGCCACGGCGGCGGCGATCACGAGCCCGGCGCCCAGCCACCGCAGGCCTGGCACCCCGGCGAGATCCGCTGCGGCCACCAGCCCGATCCCGCCGAAGACACACGGGGCGACGATGATGGCTTCCGCCGTCGTCCGCTTCATACCGTTTGGACGGCGATCCGCCGGATGCGGGGCCCGTGCATCTCGACGACCGTCCACCGATAGCCGGCCGCAATGAGCGCCGTGCCCGGTGTCGGCACGGAGCCCAGCGTGGCGAGGATGAACCCGGCGATCGTCGCATAGTCGCGCGACTCGGGAAGCTCGATGTCGAGCGCGTGCTCGACGTCGTCGACGCGGGCCGCGCCGTCCACCAGGACCGTGCCGTCGGGCAATCGCGTAATAGGCGGGGCGACGTCCTCGCTTTCATCGCGGATGTCGCCAAAGATTTCCTCCACGACGTCCTCGACGGTGACGAGTCCGACCAGGCTGCCGTACTCGTCCACGACCATGGCGAGTCCCTGACGCGCACGATGAAACTCGCGAAGCAGCACGCTGATGCGCGCCGTCTCGGGCACGAAGAGCGGCGGACGCATGATGGCCGCGAGCTCGGCCGACTCGCGCCGTGCCACGCGGCGGACGACGTCCTTCAGGGTGACGACGCCGACCACCTGCTCCGGCGAGCCATGGTAGACCGGAATTCGTGAGTGGCCGACCTCCGCCACGCGCGCCAGGACGGCGCCAGGAGGAGTCGCGATGTCCACCCCCTTGGTCTCCTGCCGCGGCGTCATGATCTGGCCCACCGTCGTGTCTGCGAACTCGAAGACGTTGTGGACGAGCTGCTCTTCGACCTTCTCGAAGATGCCTTTGGCCGCACCTTCTCGAACGAGGTAGCGGACCTCTTCCTCCGAGACGAACGGCGAGGTCTCCGTCGTGCGGAGCCCCAGAACTCGCAGGAGGCCGTTCGTGGACATGGTGAGGAGGCGCACGAGCCCGGACGACATTCGACTGATCGCTGCGACGATGGGCGCCACGAACGCAGCCAGCCGCTCGGGGTCGCGGAGGGCGATCGCTTTCGGAGCGAGCTCTCCGAGGACGAGCGAGACGTACGTGATGACGACGATGACGAGCGCCAGTGCGGCCGGCTGCGACCACGTGCCGAAGCCTGCGCCGAGCAGCACGGGAGTCAGCGCCTCCACCGCCGTCGCGCCACCGACGGCGGACGCGAGGGTGCCGACGGCCGTGATCGCGATCTGAATGGTCGCAAGGAATGTTTCCGGGGATTCCTTGAGCTGCATGGCCGTGGCGGCGCCGCGGACGTGCGTCTCGCGGAGTTGCGCGAGCCGGCTGATGCGGGCGGAGACGAGCGCGATCTCCGAGCCGGCGAAGAAACCATTCGCAAGGATGCCGATGCCGATCAGGGCGACTTCGATCCAGAAGCTGTCCATATACCCTCGCGCCGGCGCTTCGCGGACCCGATCGAAACCGGGCGCACGAATCGACGCAGCCGTTGGTGAACTCGCGCGGGACGATGGCGGCGAAGCTAGGAAACAGGCGGGCCAGCGCGGGGCGGCGCGCGCGTGGCGCGTGTCCAGCGACACGCTGGATCGAACGGCGACCCCTCGGTCTGGTACACCGACGCGACCACGATCCACAACGGGTCGACAGGGACCGGGGCCGGCGTGATCGTGGCGGAGCAGCCACACAGGAACTCGATGACGTCGTCGAGATCCGCGTTGTCGTAGAGGCCGCCGGGATGACTCGGATCGATCGGCGTGGCAAAGGCCAGCGGGGAGACCGGCAGGATCGCGAGCAGGACGAGAACCGCGACGAATCGCGCGCGCCCCATCGGCGGCAGGGGTACCAGTCCACGCCGTCGGCGTCAAGTCGGCATGCGGTGGCCGCCCCGGCTGAAGACCGACAGGCCGGAGGCGATAGCGGCGATCGTCCGGTCGTGCAGCTCGCGCGCAGCCTCCCGCGGCTTGCCGCCCTGCACGGGATGCTGCGGCGGGTGGTACGTGATCGTGACGCGGCCGCGCCGCGGAAGGACCCGGTCGATGGGCCACGAGTCCCAAGCGCCCGCGATGCTCACAGGCAGCACGGGCACCCGGTGCGTCACCGCCAGACGGAACGCGCCGAGCTTGAACGGCTGCAGCGTGCCGTCGGGCGTGCGTCCACCCTCCGGAAAGATCATCAGCGCCTCGCCCGCCCGCAGCAGCCGCACGGCCTCGCGCACCGCCTGCCCGTCGCTCCTGTCGATGTCCACGGGAAACGCGCGCAACATGCGGATCCACCGCCCGAGGACCGGCACGCTGAAGAGCCTCGACCAGGCCATGTAGTGGATCGGCCGCCGGAACGGAATGGTGACGAGCGGCGGATCGGCGTAGGTCTGATGGTTCGGCACGATGAGCACCGGGCCGTGCTGCGGAATGTGCTCGACGCCGCGAAGCTCGAGACCGAAGTACCAGCGGCTCAGGGCGTGAACGGAAGGGCGGACGACGTCCAGGACCGGGGTGCGCACGGTCCTACGCTACAACGGGAAAGCGCGGGGCCGGCGGCCGGCCCCGCGCGCTACGACCTAATCCCCTTCGGCGACTCCGGCCTCGACGACGGCCGCGGACTCGAGCTGACGCCCGTAGCGCTCGATCTGGTCCTGGCAGCGCACGCACGTCTCGACTTCCGGCATCACGCGCAGCCGGGCGGGCGCGATGGCCTCGCCGCACTCCACGCACGTCCCGTAGTCGCCGCTCTCGACCCGATCGAGGGCGCTCGACAGCCGGTTCACCCGATCCACCAGGAGCTCGCGGGTGGCGTAGCCGATCTCGCGCCACTCGTTCACCTGGATGATGTCGACCTCGTCCGCGAAGCCCGCGTCACCGGTGGGCCGCAGCTCATCGAGCGTATCGGCTCCCCCCGTCTGCCGCAGCCGGGCCGTCGCGCTGCGCAACTCCTGCTCCAACCGCTTACGGATGGCGTCCATTACGTCCTCCTGTCCTCAGGGCCGGCCGAAGCTTGCAACGGCCATGCCGAACCTATAGACGCGCCTCCGTCGATTTGGATTCAGCGAAAAATCGCCTTTTTCTTCACGGGGACTTCTGGTTACGTGTATGACGCACCGGGCAATTTGCCCGATGCCGTCCCGGAATGCCGTCAAGAACGGCACGAATCCGGCCGTCGGACGGCCCAAAAAGCGGTCAGTCGTGGAGGGGGGCCCCGCCCTGCAGCCGGAGGATGTCGCCGATCGTCCGGACGCCGCCGCGGCGGAGGATCGGCAACAGCGCGACCAGAACCTCACCGGCCATGCGGGCGTCGCCGTCGGCGCTGTGGCGGCCGACCACGCTGACGCCGAGCCGGGCCGCCAGCTCTTCCAGACGAGTGTCGCGAAAGCCGGACGCCCGGGAGAGCCGCCGTGTATCGAGCGCCAGCCGAGGCGCGAGACCTGCCGGCGCCGTCCGCCCGTGGGCGAGGACCGCCACGTCGAACGCGACATCGTGCCCGACGACGAACCGGCGGGCGCACAGGGCGTCGAAGCGCGGCAACACCTCGGCCAGCGAGGGCGCGGACCCGACCGCGGCGTCGTCGATCCCGTGGATCGCCGTGGATTGCGGTGGAATCGGCCGGCCCGGATGGACCAGCGTGACGAGACCGGGCCGCGCGATCCCCCGCTCGAACGGGATCGCGGCGAGCGCGACCACGGCGTCACGCCGGGCATCGAGCCCGGTGGTCTCCAGATCGATGGCGACGAATCCCGTGTCGAGGAGCGCGTCCACGGGCGTGGCGTCGCCGACCGCGAGCCGCCGCCAGACGCGCGTGACGAACGTCAGGCCGATCATGTCGGAATGAAGTCCGTCGCGTAACGCTCGCGCAGGCGCTCCTGCACGCGGCCGACGGTCTTGAGCGCGTCGCGCAGGAGCAGCGCGTCCCGGTGCGAGAGGTGCTCCGGCTCCACGTAGTTGTCCGGCGTCGCGCCGGCGGCAAGCCGGTCGAGCTGATGCACGAGCCGGAGACGGAGCAGATGCTCGTACGCGTCGGCGATCTCGACCACCTCGTCCGTCGTGTAGAGGCCGCGCTCGCCCGCGGCGACGATGCGCTCGACGGTGTTCGTCTGCGTGAGGCCGAGCTCCAGCGCGTGCACGCGCGCGGCGCCGACGAGCTGGATGCAGCCCGCGCCTTTCACGTCGACGGCGCCGCGGTGCGGGCCGCTCCGGTGCACACCGACGCCGCCGAAGAACGTCACGGGCAACCGCCGCTCGGCCACGTCGCGCGCCATCAGGCCGAGGAAGCGCGGCTGCCGCGGCGCCTCGCTGCGGATCCGGTGACCGAGGCGGACCGCGAGGTCCGAGTCACCCGCGACGAAGCGCAGATCGAAGTACATCGAGGCCGCGAGGATGTGGCGTGGCGACGGATCGCCGATCCACTGCTGAACGTAGCCGTCCCACACGCTCAGCGGCTGACGCCACTCCGCGTTCGACGCCATGGCGCCGCCCGGGCACGGCGGGAATCCGACCGTGACGAGCCCGGCGATGGTCTTCTCCGCGAGCGCGGCAAAGTACGCCGTCGCGCGCTCCGCCAGCTCCGGCGGCGGATCGGCGTAGACGAGCCCGTTGTCCTGATCGGTGCGCAACGTCTGCTCGCGGCGCCCTTCGCTCCCGAACGCGAGCCACGCGAAGCCGACCGGAGGATCGAGCCCCGCGGCGCTCAGCTCGGCCCGGACCAGATCGAGCACGCGAACGACCATCCGGTCGTTGAGCTCGGCGGCGAGCTGCGCGATGTCGTGCACGCGCCCGCCTTCGGCCAGGAGCTCGCGGACCAGCTCGGTGACACGCGGCGCGAGCGCCGCGAGAGCTTCGACGGAGGCGGCGCGCGAGATCTCGCGCGCCACGGTCACGGGATGCGTCGTCTGGGGGACCAGGAGGTCGGGGCTCGAGACGACGCCGACCGCGCGGCCGTCGTCCACCACCACGATGTGGCGGATCCGCCGCCGGGTCATCTCGAGCAGCGCCTCGAACGCGAACGCCCCCGGCGGCAGCGTGACGAGCGGCGCCGACATGATCGCGGAGACCGGCGTCGTCTTCGGATCGCGACCCTCGGCCACGACCTTTCGCCTGAGATCGCGGTCGGTGACGATGCCGACCGGTCGGCCGTCGGCGGTGATGACGATCGATCCGACACCCTCGCGCGACAGCAGGCGCGCGATCTCGACGACGGAGAGGTCCGGCGGCGCCACGACCGGCGGGCGCTTGACGAGGTCGCGGACCCGGTGCGCGAACAGCGACAGCTCGCCCGGATCGCTCACGGGCCCGCCAGCAGCGCCTCGCACTTCGCCTTCGCGTCGTCCGCGCTCTTGGAGTCCTTGACATAGTCGGCGAACGCGCCCAGCGGCGTCGCGCGGACGCTCTCCGGCGGCGCGCCCTGCGTCAGCCGCGTGAGCGCGGCCTTGCCCGGAGGGGTGTCGAGGTCGCAGGTGAAGAGAAGATCCGACCCGAGCCCCATCCACTTCTTCTTCTCGAGGCTCACGTGGCCGCCCTTGAACCCGCCCTTGTCGTGATTCACGATGAGCTTGTCGCCGTTGTCGAGCGTGACGTCACAATAAGCGCCCGCCTTCGGATCGACGACGAATCGTCCCACCTTGCCCATGGGCATTCTCCTCCAGACGTGCGAGTCGTGACTGAGCGGAGGATGACTCGTGTGCGCGTGGGTCAGTCGTCGTCGAGTGCCGGGCGTGGATCGCGAGCACCCGGGTGATCACGTCCGGCGTGCGGCCGCCATGGAACCGCCGACGACGGGTCCGGCACGCGGACAGGATGCGCGACACCTTCGGCCGCCGGCCGCAACGGAAGGATCGCGGCCGGCGGAGACACGACGCGCGGAACGACGAACGGGCGCGCGGGATAGCCGCCGGCGGCTTCGACGGAGTCCGCGGGGTCGAACGTGAACGCGCCGGGGACGAGCGGACTGCCGAGGTCCGCGCCGACGTAGGCGACCAGCACGAACACCAGGAGGCGCGACAGGCGCATTCCGGCCGTCATTGTACGCGCGCGCCGCGGGTCAGCGCGAAGCGCGCGACCGCGACCACCAGACCGACGAGGTTGACCGTGACGGTGAGCGCCATCGCGATCAGCACGATGGTCATGAGCGGGCCCAGGTACCGCGTGAACCCCACCTCCGGCGGCAGGTAGCTGTCGAGCCAGAACGCCGGCATGAGGATCAGCATGGGGACGATGAACACGACCAGCACGAGGCCCGCCGCGACGCGTCCGACCCGGCGCACGGCTCCGAGCCCCCGATGGCGCGCTTCCACACGTACCCAGAGCGTCGTGACGAGCAGGAAGATGACGAGGAGACACGCCAGGAACGCGCCCTGGGACATCAGCCGCGCACCCGCCGTCGCATAGACGGCCGCGAAGAGGACCGCGCCGACCAGGTTGGTGGCGCCGAGCGCGAGCATGGCTACCCGCGGAGCGAGGGCCCGACCATCCGGGTCAGCCAGTCGGTGACGATCCAGAGCACGACGTAGACGGCGAGCGCGATCGCCCGCACGCGCGGCTCGGCGGTCCCGGACGGGAGGAAGGCGCGGATGGGCCGCGTGAGCGGTGACGTGACGATCGTGAAGAAGGCGAGCACCTGGCTCTGCGGTGCGGAGATCACCCGTGCGAACAGCATGTGGCAGGCGAGATAGACGGACGCCATCATGAACAGGAACGGCACCAGCACTTTCACGAGGATGACGAGCCTCAGCCCCAGCTCATCCATGCGCGGGATGATACATGGGGAGCCGCCACGCGGCGGCCCCCCATTGGATCACTCTCAGTGCGCACCCGCGGGAAGGTCGCGGCCGAGCGGATCGCCCTTCGTCGCCTGCCCGGTCTTCGGATACCGGACGCTGACGACGAGGTCCTGCACCGCCTGCGGCGGCGGCTGCGTGAGCAGGGACACGATCCAGATCGTGAGGAAGCCGGCCGGCAGGCCGAAGATCGCCGACGCGATCGTCCAGGTGCCGAACCACGACACGCCGTAGAACCGGCTGCCGATCATGTAGTACGCGGTCACGATCAGGCCCACCCACATGCCGGCGACGGCGCCGGCCTTGTTCGCTCGCTTCCACCAGATGCCCATGACGAGCGCCGGGAAGAACGAGGCCCCGGCGAGGCTGAACGCCCACGCCACGAGCTCGACGATGATGGCCACGCGGAACGTGGCCACCCACGCCGCGATGAGCGCGGTGACGATCAGCAGCACCTTGGTGATCGTGAGCCGCTTGGCCAGCGACGCGGTGCGGTCGATGACGTTGTAGTAGAGGTCGTGCGAGATCGCGTTGGCGATCGTGAGCAACAGGCCGTCGGCCGTGGACAGCGCGGCCGCGAGGCCGCCCGCCATCACGAGGCCGGTGATCACGAACGGCAGCCCTGCGATCTCCGGCATCGAGAGCACCACGAAGTCGGTCGAGCGGACCACGAAGTCCGCCCACTGCACGATGCCGTCGTTGTTCTTGTCGACGACGCTGAAGAGGCCGGCCGGCTGCCACAGCGTGACCCACCGCGGCAGCTCGGAGATCTTGGTCCCGACCAGCTTCGCGTAGATCGTGAACCGCGCGAAGGCCGCGTACGCCGGCGCCGTGAAGTACAGGAGGAAGATGAAGAACAGCGACCACGCCACCGAGGTGCGCGCCTGGCGCACCGACGGCGTCGTGTAGTAGCGCGTGAGGATATGGGGCAGCCCGGCGGTGCCGACCATCAGGCAGAAGGTCAGCGCGAGGAAGTTCCACATGCCGGTGCCCGTCGGCACCGTGAGGTAGCGCCCGAACTTCGCGTCCTCGCTCGCCGCCGGCGCGGTCGCCTGCCGGCTGGCCAGCGCGGCCTGCGCCTTCAGCTTCTCGACCTCGGCCTCGGGCACCCCGCCCGCCTTGATCTTGGCGTTGGCCTCGTCGGCCTCCTGCTTCCAGAGCGCGCGCGTCTCCTTCTCCTTGGCATCGCGGGTGATCTCGATCGCGCGCACGTTGTTCCGCTGGAGGATCTGCCCGTAGGTCAGCTCGGGGATCGGGATCGAGAACAGCGTCCACGACATGTACACGACGGGGACCAGGTACGAAATGATGAGGATGATGTACTGTGCCACCTGCGTCCACGTCACCGACTTCATGCCGCCGAGCACGGAGCAGAACAGCACGCCCAGCAGGCCGACGAACACGCCGATGTTGAAGTCGAGGCCGATGAACCGGGAGACGATGAGGCCGACGCCCGTGACCTGCGCGATCAGATAGGTGAACGAGCACGCGATCGCGCCGATGACGCCGACGATGCGCGCCTGGTTGCCGCCGAAGCGGGCGCCGAGGAAGTCCGGGATCGTGTAGGCACCGAACTGCCGCAGATACGGGCCGAGGAACACGGCGAGCAGCAGATAGCCGCCCGTCCATCCCATCACGTACGCGAGGCCGGCGAATCCCTGCGCCGAGAGCGCGCCGCCCATCGAGATGAACGAGGCCGCCGACATCCAGTCCGAGCCCGTCGCCATGCCGTTGTAGACGGCGGGCACGCCGCGGCCCGCGACGTAGTACTGGTCGGGGTTCGACGTCCGCGTCACGATGCCGATGAACACGTAGATCAGGAGCGAGAGCGCCATGAAGATCCAGCCGATCATCTGGTTCGTGACGAGGCCGATCGCCTCCCCGATTCCGATGAGGATCGTGATCCCGAGGAAGCCGAGCGTGTAGAGACCGAAGATCTTGTCGAGGCTCATGGCCGGCTAGCCCTCCTCACGGATGCCGTACTCTTCGTCCTTCTTGTTCATGAGGTAGGCGTACGCGGCGATCTCGATGACGAAGATCGCGAGCGAGCCCTGCGCCGCCATGTAGTACCCGAGCGGGAAGCCCAGGATCGTGATGTTGTTCAGCGCGCCCGCGAGGACTCCCGAGATGATGAAGGTGACCACGAACCAGATGATCAGCAGCACGGTGGTGAGCGTCACGTTGTACCGCCAGTACGCGTCCTTCTGAGCCTGGGTCAGCTCGCCGCCGGCGGCCGGTCGCCTGCCCGCGGGTGTCACGGTGGTCGTCGCCATCCGCGTGACCTCCTTGTCGGTCGAGGGTCGCGCCTCGACTCGGGCGCGCGCGGTCCGCACGAACCATGCCGGAAAAGGAATCATGCGAAATCCGATACTTGCGTGGCCGGTCCCCCGACGTCCCTTGGTGCCGTCACCATCGAGTCTTGGCATCGGCACCATCGCGGACCGACTGATAGAATGCGCACCGTGACCGTGCGCCGGCGCCTCGTCATGTTGATCCTCGTCTACGTCGCGCTCGACCTCGCGCTGCCCTCGATGCCCGGCGCGTTTGTCTTCGACGCGGCCGAATCGGTCGAGAGCGTGCAGCGGAGCCGGTCGCAGGACGTGTCGGCCGCGGTGTCGGAACCCTCGATCGTTCGGGACGGGAAAGACGCCGTGCTGGCCCAGGCCACGACGCCGCCGAAGCTCTCCCTCGACGCGCGGCGGGTCACACCGGTGCCGAGACAGGCGAGGCCCGCCCGGCATCCGGGCACTCCCGACCTCGCCCCGCCCTCCGAAGACCCCCACTAGAGCCCCTCTTCGCCTGCCGACCGATCGCGGCCTCGATGAGGCCATACGGCAGACGTGCGTGCACGCGCACCCCAACAATGCGAGGAGGCGACGACGATGGCCAAGGTTGGACGTTTCGTTCGCGACCCCAGAGCGGGGTCGTCCTGTCAGAGCACGCTCGAGAGCGGCGAGAAGATCATCGTCACTCACGACCGATGGCGCCTCACGATCGAGCTTTCGAAGCTCTTCGGCTTCAGCTCCGACACCATCTTCGGCTGTGATCTCGATTCCCCTGAAGGGCGCACGGCGTTCGCCCGGTTGACGCGCGACGCGCATCCGGAGAGCACGGACGCGACGCCGCTCGGCGCGTTCGTGAAGCTCGCGAAGGATTGCAGCACGGCTGCGGACGTGGCGCTGCGGTGCTCGAAGCCGATGTCGCCAAGATCGTGAGGGACTCGATCAGGATCGAAGCGCCTCCGGAAGCGGTCTTCCGGTTCTTCGAGGAGATGGAGGCGAGTTGCCTCCAGTGGCACCCCGACCACGTCCTCTTTCGATGGGTCGCCGGCGGCGGCGCACGCATGGGGCCGCCTGCCGGCGTGTCTACAGGACGCTCCTCGACGCGGTTCGCGAGCACATACGCGTCGAGGGCGCGAACATGAAGCGCATCGTCGAGCAGCCGCAGCCGGCGCGCCGGGTGTCGTCCTAGTGTCACTGCGCTCCGCGACCAGGCTGCGCGTCCCGTTGCGGGCGGCAACGGAATTCTTGCACGGCGAAGAGGCGAGCGGCCTCCTGCTCATGCTCGCGGCGGCGGCGGCTGTCGTCTGGGCGAATTGGTCGGGCGACTCGTACGAACGTATCTGGCGAACTCCGCTGGCCGTCGGACTCGCGCCGTTCGCCCTGGTGAAACCGCTGCTCCTCTGGATCAACGACGGCCTCATGGCGGTGTTCTTCCTGCTCGTCGCCCTCGAGATCAAGCGAGAGATCCGGGGCGGCGAGCTGGCGTCCGTGCGGCGGGCGGCCCTTCCGATCGCGGCCGCGCTCGGAGGCATGATCGCGCCGGCGGCCATCTACGGGGTGCTGAATGCCGGCGGTCCGGGCGCGCGCGGCTGGGGCATCCCGATGGCCACCGATATCGCGTTCGCGCTCGGCGTGCTCGCCCTGCTCGGACGCCGCGTGGCGCCGTCGCTCCGCGTGTTCCTCGCCGCCGTGGCCATCGCCGACGATCTCGGCGCGGTCCTGGTCATCGCGCTCTTCTACACGGGAGACCTCGCGTGGATGCCGATCGGTCTCGCGATGGTGGTCTTCACGGTGTTGCTCGTGGTCAACGAATCCGGTATCGAGCGCGCGACGCTCTACCTGCTGCTCGGGGCCACCCTCTGGCTGTGTGTGCTCGAGTCCGGCGTCCACGCGACGATCGCGGGCGTCGTGCTCGCCTTCACGATTCCGCCCGCCTTGATCTCCCGTCTCGAGCACGCGCTCAAGCCGTGGGTGGCGCTCGCGATCCTCCCACTGTTCGCGCTGTCGAACGCCGGCGTCCGTCTCACCGGTGGGGTCACCGCGTTCGCGCTCGACCCGATCACGATCGGCGTCGTCCTCGGGCTCTTCGTCGGCAAGCAGCTCGGCATCACCGCATCGTGCTGCGTCCTCGTGCGCTTCGGGATCGCGTCCATGCCCTCCGGCGCGACGTGGCGGCAGCTCTACGCCGTCGCTCTGCTCTGCGGCATCGGCTTCACGATGTCGTTGTTCATCGCGACGCTCGCGTTCGGCCCGTCCAGCCGGCTCGAGGCCGCCAAGATCGGGGTCCTCGCCGGGTCTCTTCTGTCGGGCGTGGCGGGCTATCTCGTCGTCGCGGGCCGGCGGAACGCCGCATGACGGCCCGCAGCGGCCTCCTGGTGGCGATCCTGGTCTACGTCACGCTGGACCTGTCGTCGGCGTCGATGCCGGGCGCGTTCGTGTTCGAGGCCAGCGAATCCGTCGAGGGCGCTTGGTCGACTCGCGTCCGCGAGGTCGCGGACATCGGGACGGCGCGCACGCCGCTCACCGCGGCGACGCACGCCCAACCGGTGCACGCTTCCGTCACGCCGCGCCGCGCGCCACCACGCGTGCCCGGACGACCGCGTCGTCTACGCGATCGTCGCCGGACTCGCATCCCTGCACCGCCTCCACGCTCCGAAGACGCCCACTCGCGCCTCCGCTCGCAGTCCGCGAGCTCGATCACACTTCAAGGAGGCGTGCCATGCTGGAGTGGTATCGTGGACTTTCGGAGACGGTGCAGGGTCTGATGGTCAGCATCAGCCTGGGGATCGTCGCGCTGGGACTGTGCTGGGTCTTATTCGGTTGAGTGGGTAACCGGCCTGCGGAGGCCGTAGCGAGCGAGCGCTGGAGCGGGCGAAGGAAGATCTCGTCGTCCTCAACGAGCAGGATCCGCCGCTTCATGGCTGTCTCCTTATCCGGCCGGGGCTGCCGCCGCTTGCGCCGCGCGCGGGATCACGAGGC
>VGLJ01000095.1 GCA_016866775.1 Candidatus Rokuibacteriota bacterium
AAATTAGCCGGGTCGCGACCGGGGGACCCGGCGGTTTGCTGGGGTATTGGACGGCTCGAGTCGGCGGCGGCGATCAGGCCTGACCATCCTGCTGTCCGAATTAGCCAAGGGCCAGCGCCTCCTGTTGAGGCAGGTCGACGGGCGGCGGGGCCGTATACGGGGCATCCAACCAGGCCCACAGATCGCGATGCGTGAAGAGATTCATCCGGAGCAGGGCGAGCAGATTCGACAGCGCCCAGGCGAAGCGCGAGCGCAGCTGGAGATAGCGCAGGAGGAGCAGCGCAATGAGGGCCGTCCAGACCTGGACCTTCAGCGCATTGGCGCTGGTCCCCACGAAGGTCTTGATCTTGAGGTTCTGCTTGAGCGCCTTGAAGAATAACTCGACCTGCCACCGGTCCTTGTAGATGGCGGCGATCGTCGTCGCGCCGAAGGTGAGGTGGTTGGTGAGGAAGACCAGCGTGTCGTCCTTTTCGGCATCGTAGATCTCCACCACGCGCAGGCGATGGGGACACTTGGTCGCCGCGTTCACGCCGGTCAGCCGGATGATCTCGTCCCGCCGGATCTGACTGCGCACCGGCGGGGGGCGCCGCTCGACGACCTCGTAGACGGCGTGGTCCTTCACACGGGTGACGAAGAACACCTCCTGCTCCGTCAGCTGCCCGAACCACGTGTAGTCCACGTAGCCGCGGTCTATGACGAGGATGGTGCCCGACGCGAAGCGCAGGGTCCGGGCCACCCGCACGTCGTGCCGCGTGCCCTCGGTGATGACGGCGACGCTCGGGAGGTAGCCATCGTGATCCCGCAGCAGATGGAGCTTCACCGCCCCCTTGGTGCGGCGGAACTTGGCCCAGTCGAAGAGCGTGGCGCACAGGTCGATCACGCGGGAATCCAGACTGACGAGCTTGTTCTTGAAGCGGAACTTCTTCCGGCCCTTCGCCAGGGGCTGGCAGCGCGCCAACAGCTCGTGGAACACGGCCCGATAGAGCTGCCACGGCCGATGTTCATTGGCATAGGCCAGGGTCGATCGCGCCGGCGCCGTGATGCCCAGGTGGGTCAGCTTGCCTTCGCAGCTGGCCAGGCCCCCGCAGATTTCCCGCAGGGAGTGCGCGCGCCCCAGTTGACAGAACAGCATCGCCACGAACTGACCCCAGCACGTGAACCCGCGCGCGTGGCGCTCGGCGAAGGTGCGTTTGACCACGGCCTGGAACTCCGTCCGCGGAAACAGCTTGAGCAGCTGGCTGAACATGCTGGAAAATCGGGTCACGAATGAGCCTCCTTGTCGCAGGAGTGTTGAAGCTGCCACGCCTCAACACCACCCTACGGCAGGGGCTGCTGGAAAATCGGGTCACGAATGAGCCTCCTTGTCGCAGGAGTGTTGAAGCTGCCACGCCTCAACACCACCCTACGGCAGGGGGGCTCATTCGTTCTCAACCGTAATTTGGACAAGAGTGAGTGCAAATCATGATACGCCCACTACGAGATCAGGCCCATCTGCGCGAGCACCGCGCGGCCCAGCAGGCCATAGGGGTTCGCGAGCGTCTCGATCATCTCGAAGTGGTTGTAGCCCTCGCCGACCACGAGCTGCACCGGCTTGCCCGCCGCCTCGACGGCCGCCGCGAAGTCGCGTGACTGACGCTGGAACTCCGGCGTTTCGAATGTGCCGTACGCGACGATCACCGGCGCGTTCAGCGTGTCGAGATGGCGCAGCGGACTCAACGCCTGCTCCATCTCGTCCGTGAACGCGACGTAGCGGCTGCGCGCCGAGAGACGGACCGGCTTCAGGTCGAACATGCCGCTGGAGCAGAGCCCGCCTTTCACGATGTCGGGCGGAAGGTCGAAATCTTTCGCCCAGTCGGTCGTGAGGACCACGCCGGCAAGGTGGCCGCCCGAGGAATGGCCGCCGACGAAGAGGCGGTTCGGATCGCCGCCGAAGCTCGCGGCGTTGCGGTACACCCACGCGACCGCGCGGCGCACCTGCTCGGTCATCGGCATCAGGCTCCCACCCACGTCCTGCACCGCGGCGAAGTCGGGAACGACGAAATGGGCGCCGGCGTGCACGAACAGCTCGGCCGCGAAGGCGTAGTTCTTCGCGGCCCCTCCGCGCCATGCGCCCCCGTGGATCAAGACGAGGACCGGCGCACCGTCGCGCTTCGTCGGATAGAGGTCGAGCGCCTCGATCGCCGTCGGGCCATAGGCGTGGCGCCGCGGCGCGCCGAGACGCGCACGGACGGCCTCGCTGTTGGTCGCGTAGCGTCCGGTGATCTGCGGCTGATTCGGCGCGTAGGCGCGCTGGTCGTAGGCGGCGTCGAGCGCGGCCTGGTCCATGTCGAGCCAGACGCGCGAGCTCAAGCGAGCGTGTTTCGCAGCTCTCCGATCTTTTCGATCCAGAGCCGCACGGTCTCGCCGGGCTTCAGGAAGCGACGGCGCGCCATGCCGACGCCCGCGGGCGTGCCGGTCAACACGAGATCCCCGGGCCGGAGCGTCACCCGGGTCGAGAGCTGCGCGATCTGCTCGGCCGTCGAGAAGATCATCCGGCTCGTGTTCGAGTCCTGCATCAGCTCGTCGTTCACCCAGAGCTTCATCCCGAGCGTCTGCGGGTCGCGGATCTCGCTCGCGGGCGTGATCCACGGACCCAGCGGGCACGAGCCGTCGAAACACTTCTGACCGAGCCAGTCGAACTTGAACGGCGAGGAGTCCGGCAAGTGCGGACGGCGGCCGTTGTCGCGCGCGGAAAGATCGTTCGCGATCGTGTAGCCGGCCACGAAGTCGAGCGCGCGCTCGGCGGTGACGTTCTTCGCGGGCCGGCCGATGACCGCCGCGAGCTCGACCTCCCAGTCGATCATCTGCGAGTACGCCGGCAGCTTCACCGTCGTCTCCGGGCCCACGACCGAGGCGCGCGCGGTCTTGATGAAGTGCCAGGGGGAGAGCCCGAGCTCGCGCTGATCCTTCTCGAGCGGCGTCCCCTGCACACGCGCCATCTCCTCGGCGTGGTCGCGGTAGTTCGCGCCGGCGCAGAAGATGGCGCCGGGATAGAGGATCGGCGCGAGCAGCTTCACGCGCGCGCGCGGTGTCCCCTTCACCCGGCTCTTGCCGCCGGCGATGCGCTTCGCCGCTTGCGCGAGCGCGCGGCCGGCCCTCGGCCAGTCGTTCAGCGCGCCGAGCACGCTCGCGTGCGCGGCGTTGCCGGTGAGCTTCGCCGCGTCGAAGACCTGATCGGCGACGAGCACGCCGGCGCGCGAATCGCGGCCGGCCTGGTAGGTCAGGAGCTTGTAGCCGTCATTCGCCACCGGCGCCCTCCTTCGCGAACGGCGATTGCACCTGCCAGAACGGCGCGTCCTCGGTGGTCACGACGTCGAGGACCACGGGCTCCGTGGCGCCACGGACGCGATCGAGCTCCTTGGTGAGCTGCTGCACCGTCTCGATCCGGATCCCCTGGCAGCCCATCGCGCGCGCGATGGCCGCGTAGTCCTGCCGCCCGAGCTCCGAGGCGATGAACCGGTTGCCGCGCCGGCGCTGGCCGTCCTTCACCCAGCCGAGCACGCTGTTGTTCAGGAGGACGGTGACCGCCGGAATCCTGTACTGCGCGGCGGTGAACAGCGCGTTCATCGTCATCGCGAAGCCGCCGTCGCCGCACACCGCCACGCAATCGCGGCCGGGCGCGGCGAGCTTCGCGGCCATCGCCGCGGGCAGCGCGTACCCCATGCCGCCGATCGACGACGGCTGATAGACCGTGCCGGCGCCGCGGCACTGGAAGTAGTGCGTCATGTAGAGGCGATTCGCCCCGGCGTCCATCGTGACGACCGCGCGCTCGTCGAGGCGGCGCGAGAGCTCCGTGATCACGCGCTCCGGCCGCAGCGGGACGTCCTCGGAGCGCTGCTCGTCCTGGGCGAAGTAGCGATGCAGCGTCTTGAGCTCGGCGATGTGCGCGCGGCGCCGGGCCATCGCCTCGCGTCGCGCCACCCTCGGCGCGAGCTCGGTGACGAGCGCGGCCAGTGCCTCGCGCGCGTCGGCGACGATCGACGCCGTCGCCGGAAAATGCCGGCCGACGTTCAGCGCGTCCACGTCGATCTGGAGGAACGTCTGGCGATCGGCGTCGAGCAGCTCGGGATTCTCGAAGCACGTGTCGGTCGGCGCCATGCGCGAGCCGACGGCGAGCACGGTGTCCGCCGTCGACACGACTTCGTTCGCGACGGCCTGGCCCCAGTTGCCGAAGACGCCGAGCGCGAGCGGGTGCACGTCGGCGATCGCGCTCTTCCCGGTCGCCGTCGTCGCCACCGGGATCGCGAGCAGATCCGCGAGCGCGGTCAGCTCGGCCCACGCGCGCGAGGCGTGCACGCCGTTGCCCGCGATGATCACGGGGCTCGACGATGCGAGGAGCTTCTCGGCGACGGCAGCGACGTCGGCGGCCGCGGGACGGAGCACGCCGGGCGCGAGCACGCGATCGGTCGCGTGGACGCGCGGCCGCCCCTTGGTCTTCACCGTGCCCTGGAACGCCCGGCTGCCGAACACGACGGCGACGGGCCCCGGCGTGCCGGTCGTCGCGTGCTTGATCGCGAGCTGGATCGTCTGCATCGCCTGCTTCGGCTCGTACACGGCCGCGGTGTACTTGGTCGCGCTCGCGAGCAGATTTCTCAGATCGTGATTGCCGTGCTCGCCGGTGCCCGCCTGGTACGGCGCATGGTGCTGGAACGGCGCCATGTCGGTGAAGTCGCCGAGCAGGAGCATCGGCGAGGCGCCTTTCACCGCCTCGAGCGTGCCGAAGAGCGCGTTGCACGCGAGGAAGATCCCCTGCCCCATGACGACGCCGGGCTTGCCGGTGAGCCGCCCGTACATCTCGGCCATGATCGAGCCGACCTGCTCGTGGCGCACGAGGATGGTCTTGATCCTGGTGGAGTCGTAGAGCGCGTCGAAGATGCGTCCGGTATCACCACCGGGCATGCCGAAGAGGAACTCGATCCCGGCTTCCTCGAGCACACGAACGACGGCGTGGGGAACGTCGATCTCGTCTGGAATCATGGGCGGGAAGCTACGCCGCCCGTTCCGCGAGGTCAAGCGCGCGGGCTTACGATGATGCGGCCATGAGCCCCGCCACCGACCGCCCCCGTACGTCGGCCAGCCGCTCAAGCGGATCGAGGATCCGAGGCTCGTCACCGGACGCGGACAGTACGTCGACGACCTGACGCTCCCCGGTCTCGCGGCCCTCGCCTTTCTCCGGAGCCCGCACGCGCATGCGCGCGTGCTCGCGATTCGCGCGGACGCCGCGCGCGCGATGCCCGGCGTGATCAAGGTCGTCACGGCCGCGGATCTCCCACCGCTCCGCCCGACGTCGTTCATGGCGGTCGTGCCCGGGCTCAAGGCCTCACCGTACCGGTGCCTCGCGGGCGACGTCGTCGATGCGACCGGCGTGCCCGTCGCGGCGGTCGTCGCCGAGAGCCCGTCGCTCGCGCGCGAGGCGGTCGACCTGATCGAGATCGAGTACGAGCCGATCCCGGCGGTGTCGGACCCGGAGCGCGCGCTCGAGTCCGGTGCGCCGCTGGTCCACCCGGAGCTCGGCACGAATCAGGCGTTCAGCGTGCCGATGAAGGGCGGCGACGTGGCCGCCGCGTTCGCGCGCGCCGCGCACGTCGTGCGTGCGCGCGTCGAGCACAACCGCATCGCCGGCGCACCGATGGAGCCGCGCGGCGTGGTGGCCCACTACGATGCCGGAACGGGCGACCTGACGATCTGGTCGACCACGCAGAACCCGTTCCTGAGCCGCGCCGACCTCGCGTCGATGCTCGACTTCCCCGAGCAGAAGCTGCGCGTGATCGCGCCGGATGTGGGCGGCGGCTTCGGCGTGAAGGGTCCGGTCTACCGGGAGGAAGTGGTCGCGGCGGCGCTGTCACGCGACCTGCGCCGGCCGGTCCGGTGGATGTCCACGCGCACCGAGGACTTGCTCACGACGCTGCAGGCCCGCGCCGCCGTCTCGGATGCCGAGGCCGCGTTCACCGCCGACGGGGAGCTCGTCGGGCTCAGGGTCAAGACGATCTTCGATCTGGGCGCGCACCTGATCTCGCTCTCGATCGTCCCGCCCCTGTCCTACTCGATCCACGTGCTGGGCCCGTACCGGCTCGCGAACGTGGAGCTCCTGAACGTCGGCGTGTACACGAACACGGCGCCCACCGGTCCCTACCGCGGGTCCGGACGTCCCGTCGGCGTCTACGTGATCGAACGCGTGCTCGACGAGGCGGCACGCGTCACGGGCATCGATCCGATCGAGATCCGCCGGCGGAACTTCGTTCCCTCCGACGCGTTTCCGTACCGCACGGCGCTCGGCGTCGCCTACGACTCCGGCGACTACGCGCGCGCGCTCGAGCGCGCGGTGGAGCTCGCCGACTACCCGAAGCTCCGTCGCGAGCAGGTCGAGGCGCGCGGGCGCGGCGAGCTCATGGGCATCGGCGTCTCGGCCTACGTCGAGTCGACCAACGTGCTGGGCTGGGAGAGCGGCGTCGTGCGCGTGGAGCGCAGCGGCAGGGTCACCGCCATCACCGGATCGAGCCCGCACGGACAGGGGCACGCGACCAACGTTCGCGCAGATCGTCGCGGATCAGCTCGGCGTCGCGTACGAGGACGTGATCGTGCGCCACGGCGACACGCTGGGCGCGCCGCAAGCCATCGGGACGTTCGGCAGCCGCAGCGCCGGCCTCGGCGGGAGCGCGCTCGCGCGCGCGGCGATCGACGTGAGCGCGAAGGGGCGCCGGCTCGCGGCGCGGCTCCTGGAGGCGAGCGTCGATGACGTCGAGCCGATCCGTGGCGGCTTCCGGGTCCGAGGGGTGCCGGAGCGGATCATCGGATGGGATCGGATCGGCGAGCTCGCTCATCGCCCGATGGGACTCCCGCCGGAGGAAACGCCCGGCCTCGAAGCCACCGTGTTCTTCCGGCAGGATCACCCCGCGTTCAGCTTCGGCGCCGGCATCGCCGTCGTGACCGTGGACCGTGACACCGGCCAGGTGCGTCTCGAGAAAATCGTCGCGGTGGACGACTGCGGCAACGCGATGCTCGTCGAAGGCCAGGTCGTCGGTGGCCTCGCGCAGGGCATCGGCCAGGCCCTCCTCGAGCACGTGCGCTACGGCGAGGACGGCCAGCTCCTGACCGGGACGTTCTTGGACTACGCGATCCCGCGGGCGGACGACATGCCGCTCGATCTCGTGCTCGATCGGACGGTCACGCCGTCGCCGCTCAACCCGCTCGGCGCGAAAGGGATCGGCGAGGGCGGCGCGTGCATGGCGCCGCCGGCGATCGTCGGCGCCGTCGTGGACGCGCTCTCGTCATTCGGAGTCCGCCACGCCGACATGCCGCTCACGAGCGAGAGGATCTGGCGGGTTCTTCGAGCGAACGGCGCTTACCGCGCCGGCAGCTTGTAGAGACGCACCGCGTTGTCGCGACCGATCCTGGCCGCGACGTCCGGCGGCAGCAGGGAGAGGAAGTGCACGGTCGCCTGGAGCTTCGGCGTGTTGCGCTCGGCGAACGTCATGCCGGGGCCGCCGCCGCGCAGGACGGGCGACACGAAGAAGGAATCCGTTCCGATCACGAAGCGATCGGCGTGACGTGTCAGCAGATCGCGCCAGTCCGCGTCGAGCCCGCCGCTTCCGAGCACCTTGTTGAGCATCGGTGCCTGGGCCCCCACGACCCGGAGACTGACGAAGAGGTTCGCGTGTGCGTCCATGAGCCGGCCGACGGTGGCCGCGGTCATGGCGCCGATCGGATCGGAGCCGCCGTGCGCTCAGACGATCCTGGCTTTCGGATGGCGCGCGAGCAGTCGCGCGAGCGCGCCGATCGTGTCGGGAAGCTTCGCGGGGTTCGCGAAGCCGGTGAAGCGGGGCGGCGTCGGCGTCTCACCGTCGACCGCGTCCATGTGCAGGTCGATCGGCACGTCGCGCCGGGCGGCGACGTCCGCCAGCACCAGGAAGAGCGGATGGTCGGCCGGCACGAACTCGTAGGGATGGGCCGGCGCGACGGAGATGTGCAGGGACGCCATCTCGCCGAACCCGACGGCGCCGCCGTCGATGATCGCCTCGGCCGCGGCGACGAACTCGCGCTTCACGTCGTCGGTCACGCGCGTCGGGTCGGCGTGCCGGTGAATCATCGGGTTCAACGCGCCGCCACCCCCGATGTACGCGAACCGGCCGCGATGCCGTGCGAGCGTGCTCGCGAACGCGGACGCCTCGTAGGTCTGCTGCGTGTCGACCTGCGGCGGTGGGAGCACGATGGCGGTGGCGATGCCGAAACGGTCCATGTCGCGGACCGCCGCGTCGACGGCGCCCGGCCAGTCAGCCTGCGCTCCGCGTCCGCCGACCAGATGCAGGTGCGCGTCGATCCACGGGAGAGGCGCCCGTGGCGGTTGCGCGTCCGTCGCCGGAACGACGAATCCGGCGACGAGTCCGAACAGGACCGCGAGGACGCGGATCTGCGCCCGGTGTCGGCTACCGCGCCGGAGGGACCCCACGCGGAAGCTCGAAGAGGCCCTCAGCCGCCGCGAACACCTGCTCGTCGCGCTCGGTCGGGAGCTGGTCCCAGCTGCTCATCAGGCGCGCGCCAGCTCGGCGGCGGCCTCCTTCGCGACCCGCGTGCCCTCGAAGAAGCGCGGGTTCTGCGTGCCCCAGAGGTGCACGGAGTTGGCGAACGTGAAGTCGCGGAAGCTGTCGTCGGTGATCACGCCGTCCTCGACCAGCTCGTACGCCTCGGGCAGCGGATCGCGCATGTCGATCACGTCGAAGTGGCCGATGTCCGAGCTGTAGAGCGCGTGCAGCTTCGCGCCGAACGGGTTGTGCTTGCTGAACGCGCTGCCGTTCATCTTGTCGTCGGCCTCGCAGCCGAAGTAGAACGGCTTGGCGTACAGGTCGACCCAGTCTTCCTTGCGCGTGATCTTGCACGCGGAGAAGTCGTCCAGGTCCGCGACGCCGCCCGTGAGGCTCGGGTCGTGATCGGGCCAGCCGTCGGTCTTCCGCAGCGATGCCGCGACGTCCGGATCGCCGTACTTCTCGGCGAGCTGCATCAGGAGCGCGCGATCGAGCGTCCGCGGGTCCATCTTCTCCAGCGCCTTCGCGTTGCGGCGCTCCCAGTGCTCGATGAGGTCGGTGAAGAGCTGGCAGGCCCAGCCGACGCCGCCCTCGAGGAACGCGAACCGCAGCTTCGGGAAGCGGCGCGTGACGCCGCCGAGGAAGACCGCCTTGGACGTCGCGTGGCCTGCGGCCGCGAAGTGGCCGATGTGGTTGTACACGAAATTGGACGGCGAGTTCCGGAGGCCCTGGTTGCTGCCGGCGCTGTGGAACGTCGGCGCGATGCCGAGCTCCTCGCACGTCTTCCAGACCGGGTCGTAGTCGTAGTCGCTGTCGAGCGCGAGGACGTCGTACCAGACGGCCAGGCGGCTCCCATCCGGATCGGATTGCGGGGTCGACGGCACCTTGCGCGACATGCCGCTGCCGAACATCCCGACCTTCGAGCCGAGCTGCTTCGTGACGAACTCGAGCTCCTCGATGGCTTCGTCCGGCGTATGCATCGGGATGATCGCGGCCGGGGTCATCCGATCGCTGAGCTTCGCGAAGTACTCCGCGGTCACGATGTTGTGTGCGCGCGCGACCGCGCGTCGCGTGGCGTCGTCGCCGATCCGCGGCATGCGCAGCCCGGCGGTGGGATAGATGATGGCGAAGTCACAGCCGAACTCGTCGAGCCGCTCGTAGAGCAGGCGCGGCATCATCGCCGTCGCGCGATCGAGCGTGTTCGACGCCTGCCGGGTCCAGAACCCCGGCTGCGCGACCCGTCGCCGCCGGCGCTCGGCCAGCGACATGCTCAGCGCGTCCTGCGTCGTCTTCAAAGCCGCGAGCCACCCGTCGGCGGCCCTGTCGCCGCCCACCTTCCGCATCCGCTCCGAGAAGACGGGATCGAACTCGACCCAGTGCCCGTCACCGTCGATGACCGGATGGTTGAGGCCGGCGCGGATCTCTGCGGGGCTGCGGTGGCTATGGCTCATGGGGACCTCCAATGGCGCGAAGCTACGCCTGCGCCGGCCGTGAGGTCAAGCGTCGCGGTCACTCCACGACGTAGTCGGCTCGCTGCAGCAGGGACGGCGGAATCGTGAGGCCGAGCGTCTTCGCGGTCTTCAGGTTGATCGCCAGCTCGAACCGCGTCGGCGGCTCCACCGGAAGGTCCGCGGGTTTCGAGCCGGTCAGGATCCTGTGGACATAGGCCGCGGAGCGACGGAACAGGTCGCGACGGTCGGTACCGTACGACATGAGGCCTCCGGCCTCCACGAACTCTCTGAGCCCGTAGATCGCCGGCATCCTGCTCATCGCCGCGAACTCCACGATCCGCGCACGGCCCGTGAACGTCAGATGGTCCTCCACCGCGATGATCGCGTCGACCTGCGCGGTGAGCGCCGCCTCGAACGCCTCGTCGAATGCCCGGCGGCTCTGCAGCTCGACGCTCTTGAGCTGCACGCCGACGGACCCGGCGATCCTTTCCGTTTCTCGCACGATGAGCGGCGGCTGGATGTCCGCCACGTTCCAGAGAATGCCGACGCGCGATGCCCGGGGGACGACCTCCTTGAGCAGCCGCAGACGCTCCGCGCCGAGGCGCGGCGGAGCCAGGGTGTGGAACCCCGTGACATTCGCTTCGGGCCGCGACAGGCGCCTCACGATGCCCTCGGCTGCGGGATCGCCACTCGACGCCATCACGATGGGAATGGTCCGGGTCACGTGCTTGGCCGAGAGCGCGGCGGGCGATCCTCGCGTGACGATCACGTCGACCTCGAGACGTACGAGCTCGCGCGCGAGGTCGCGGAACCGCTCGGGCCGACCATCGGCCGAACGGTATTCGATCACGACGTTCTGTCCTTCGACGTACCCGAGCTCGGCGAGGCCCTGCCGGAACGCGCTCAGGTTCGCGACGTTCGACTCGGCGTCCACCGCCTCCAGCACGCCGATGCGGTAGACCTTCGCCGCCGCCAGCTTCACGGCTCGCACTCCCCGCTGTTTCTGGTACGACTCCACCTCCCGGAACGTCACGATCCGCCGGTCCCGGTATCGCAAGCGCACGGTATTGCACGCGTTGATGTCCTCCGCGGTCCTCCACGTCCCCAACACGTGCTCGTACGACTCCGCGGAATGGAGAGGGTCTGGACAGCCAAGGAGCAACACAACGACGCACATCAGGAGCGCCGGTGCCAGACGGCTCCGGCGCTCCTCGTCCGCCTTACTCGAGGAGGGCCTCGAGGAGTGTCCGGACTTCACGAGCGGCCCAATCGCACGAACCGATTCTCCATGCGACCGCCTTGCCGGACTTGTCGAAGATGATCGTCGTCGGCGTTCCACGAGCGATCGGACTGATCGGACCGTCATGGAGAAACGGGAATCCGATTCCCTGCTTCGAGAAGTGATCCTGTTCACGCCAGCTTGCCAGCCCGCCCCAGGCACCATGCCAACTCAGAACGGCAAGGATGGTCACGCGTTCGTTCAACGACTGCCGCAGGCTCTCGAGTGGACCGAACTCGGTCCGGCACGATCCTCACCAGTATCCGTACATGTAGACGATCAGAGGCTTGTCGCCCGTCACGAACTGTCGAAGCGGCACCTTCTCGTTGTTGAGCCCCCGACGGAGCGGGTCGTCGAGCGAGATGGGCTGCCATGTCCACGGGCTCATGCCGGCAGCGACGATCGCTTGGCGCAGTTCTGGAGAGACGTCGCTCCTGGCGAGCGCCGGTGCGGCGAGAAGCACGACGATGGCCGAGACTGCGCAAGCGCGAACGAGAACCCTCTTCCCGAAGTTGCAGGCGCGCACGCGATTCTCGCTCACGCGCAGGCCATCGCGTAGACCTGGGTCGCCCCTTCCGGCAACGGGCGCTCGATCCAGCTCTGGCCGCCGTCCTCGCTCGCGAAGACCTCGCCGCCCGTCGTCGCGCAGAACACGCGCTTCGGGTGCCGCTCGTCGAACGCGAGCGCGAACATCGTGGTCTGCGGCTTCACGCCCATGTCGACGCGCGCCCAGCTGGTACCGCCGTCCTTGCTGCGGAAGAGGACGCCGACGTCGCTCTGGAAGTTCGCGCCGGCGGCGACCCAGATCGTCTTCGGATCGCCAGGCGTCTCGCGGATGTCGCGGCAGTAGGTCTGGCCTTTCGGATTGAGCGGCTCGAGCCGGGCGCTCGACCAGTGCTCGCCCTGATCGCTGCTGCAGAACAGGCCCGCGCGACCGATCGCGAACACCGATCCGGGGCGCCAGCGGCCGACGATCACGCCGTGCATGTCCACGGTGTCGTCGTTCACGTACTGGCCGTGGCTCATGTTCTCCCAGTGCTCGCCGCCGTCGAGGCTGCGGATGACGCCGCCGACCTCGATCGCGCCGTAGAGCTCGTCGGAGTTCGCGGGATTCGCGGCCAGCTTCAGCACGCGCTTGGCGGGATTCGAGCCGGGCGCGACCGTCACTTCCGGGAAGCGGACGGTCACCGGGAGCTGCCGCCAGTGCTCGCCGCCGTCCTCGCTGCGGAAGATCTCGCAGTTCTCGTAGCCGGCGTACATCACCTTCGCGTCACGCGGATCGAACAGCAGCGACCAGACGGGCAAGCCGTGGTCCGCGATGTCGACGCGCTCCCAGTGATCGCCGTGATCCACGCTGCGGAACGGACCGTGCTGCGTGCCGGCGTACACAACCTCGGGATGCTCGGGATTCGCGGCGATCGCGCGGATCGTCGGCGCATCGGGAAGGCCGCGTGTCGCGAGCTGCCACCGATCGTCGCCGGCAGCCATGCGATAGAGCCCGGACTTCACCGGCCGGTTCGGCGCCGTCTCACCCGCGAGGCCCACGTACACGTAGGACGTCCGACTGGTCGTCATCGCGTGCTCCTCCCGGAGGGCAAGATCGCGCTAGGCGCGGGCGTCGTCAAGGAGCGCTTGCGGCTCGTGGACGCGGCCGCGCGCGATCACGCGCTCGATGCGCCTGACGTTCCGGATGTCGGCGAGCGGATCGGCGCCGAGCATCACGAGATCGGCGGCAAGGCCGGGCGCGATCGTCCCGAACTCGTCGGCGCGATCGAGGCGCGCGGCCGGACGGCTCGTCGCGGCGAGCAGCGCGTGCATCGGGGAGAGACCGGCGCGCACCAGCAGCTCCAGCTCGCGGTGCAGCGAGAAGCCCGAGACGATCGCGACGTTCGGGCAGTCGGTGCCCGCGAGCACGGTGCCACCGGCGCGATGAAACCGATCGACGAGCGCGAGCAGGTGCTCCCAGCCCGTGCGCATGCGATCGGCCGAGCGCCGCGACACACCGGCGGCGGCCCGGCGACGCTCCGCCCAGCGGCCGGTGAGCTCCTCGCGCACGCGGCCCGGCAGCGTCGGCAGGAGCGGCGTGCGCTCCGGGTCGTCCATGCTGGTGTCGCCGACGTCGTCGCCGAACGCGCCCGGCCGCGCGGCGAAGAGCACGAGCGTGGGGTCGAGCGCCGTGTCCGCGGCGATCAAGCGATCGAACAGACGCGAGACCGCGTCGGCGCGCGGATCGACGTCCGCGAGCCAGCGCCACATCCACCCGCCGTATTCGAAGGGCGTCAGTCGCCCGGGCTCCGGCGGCCGGATCGCCTCGGGCGCGAGCGCGCCGAAGACCATCATGTGCTCGACGCAGTCGACGCCCGCGTCGGCGGCATCGGCGCCCCACGTCTCCTGCTGGTGCATGAACACGCGCAGCCCGCGCTCGCGCGCCCGCGCGCACGCGCGCTCCGCGGTGCCCGGCGTGATCGTGACGTAGAGCTTGATCGCGTGGACGCCGGCGTCGGCCAGCTCGTCGATGGCGTCTTCGATGTGCGCGCCGTCGACCCGGCGCGCCATGTGCGCGAATCCGGAGTACGGCTCACCCTCTTCCAGGAAGGGGCCGGTGTAGAGCAAGCGCGGCCCCGGCGTCGTTCCCGCGTCGATGGACGCGCGCAGCGCCGTGAGATCGGGGAGCTGCCCGCCGAGATCGAGCACGCTGGTGACGCCGGCGGCGAGAAACAGCGGCGCGTGCCAGCGGTCCGGCCCGAGCACGTGGACGTGCATGTCGGTGAGCCCGGGAATCACGAAGCGCCCGCGCCCGTCGATGAGCTGGGCACCGTCCGGCGGTGGCCCGTCGGACGCCGGACCGACGCGCGAGATGCGATCGCCGTCGATCACGATCGTCGCGTCGGCGAGCGGCGGCCGGCCGGTGCCGTCGATCAGGGTGGCACCGGTGATCGCGATCGGCGGGCGGCGTTCGGGGGCGCTCATCGCTCCGGGATAATAGCCGAGTGGCGGATCGGATCGAGCTCGGCGGCGGCGCGTGGCTCGACTACCTGCCCACGTGGATCGTCGCGGCGGACGCCGACCGTTTCCTCATCGCGCTGCGCGACGAGCTCGCGTGGGAGCAGCGCGAGATCGTCCTCTTCGGCCGCCGCGTGCTGCAGCCGCGTGTGATCGCGTGGGCCGGATCGCTCGGCTACCGCTACTCCGGACAGACGCTCGAGCCGCGCGCGTCCACGCCCACGACGGCCGCGCTCTTGCGCCGCGTCGTCGAGCACGCGCGCGTGCCCTTCAATCACGTGCTGGTCAATCGCTATCGCGACGGCGCGGACAGCATCGGCCTGCACGCGGACGACGAGCCGGAGCTCGGTGACGATCCGGTCGTCGCCACGCTGTCGCTCGGCGCCACGCGACGGTTCGTGCTGAAGCCACGCCGCGCGCGCCTCGGGCGAGGCCGTTCGTTCGACGTCGAGAGCGGGAGCCTGCTCGTGATGGGTGGGACCTGCCAGCGCCACTACGTCCACGGCGTGCCCCGCCAGGCGGCCGCGGCCGGCGAGCGGATCAGTCTGACGTTCCGTCGATTGCTCCGCTCGCCCTGAGCGCCTCCCGCCACCTGCCGGGCGCCCGTTTCACGGTGCGACCGTCGCTGACGGTTTCGACGACGCGCAGTCGAGGACGAGGATCTCGACCAGAGGCTTGTCCTCCTCACGAAGGACTGCATGGAGTGCTGTCTCGAGTTCGGTTCCCGAGGTCGGTCGCGCGATCCCGGCGGTGGATTCTGAATAGTCCCTATGTCAGAGCCGAACCAGAGAACGAGATAGATGCCGTGGCCATCGCTTCCGGGATCTCGCGCGTACCGATTCTGCAGTTGCTGGCGGGGCGCGCTCCATAGGTCGGGATGGTAATGACGTTTGATCTCAACGGGGAGGCTGAACGACTCTGTCAATATTTTGGTGTCCTCTGGCTTGAGGACGCCGACCAAAACCTCCAAGGCAAAGGGGCGGTGCGTCTTGACCATTTCGTCGGCTACCGCTCGCGGGCAAACTACCGATCGCCGGCATCTGTCGCTCGGTTCATCCGGCGGACACTGCCGTTTGAGTTCGAAGGCGCCAATGACTTGCCAGGCCGTGGTGTCGGAGTGACGCGCTACGACGACGCTCAAGAGCAAGCGCGATTGGTCGGCAAGATCGTGGACAATCTGCTCGACCAGCGGTTCCGGTATGAAGACATTGTCGTGCTGACAACACGACACACCGTTCGCCCAGACGCTCCACGGTCACCGCTGAATGACGCTGCACGAGCCGGTCGACACATGCTCGCTCGCTTCACCAATGAATACGACCTCTTTGGCAATCAGGTTGTTACTCAAGGTCGGCTCAGGTTCGAGAGCGTCTACCGGTTCAAGGGGCAGCAGGCGCCGGCGGTGATCCTTATCGACGTGGATCCCGCCGCTGAGAGTCTACTGCACGACCAACGTGTGCTCTTCTCAGGGATGACACGGGCGACGGTTCGACTGGAGCTGGTCGTAAGTGCGGCGAACCGATTGAACAACGGGTTCTCGAGCTTTGACCGTGGTTGAGCGTTATGCGACCACGACCAGGCGCCGTATGTGCCCGCACATCAATGATCGAGCGGCGATCGACCAGGCCAGGGCAACTGAAGCCTACGCCTCGCGACAGTCCTATGTTGTGCTCGTACCGTATTTACCGCGGCAACGCGAGGCTCTCGTGAGGGGCGACGCGGCGTCTCAGGTGAGAGACGTAAATGAAGATGCGACCGCTAT
>VGLJ01000096.1 GCA_016866775.1 Candidatus Rokuibacteriota bacterium
GGCAGATGCAGGAGCCAGAGATATATCCCCTCCATCATCCCGCCCTCGCCTTGACCGAGAATCTGGCCCGGAGCGATGGCGTGCAAAGGCGTGCCTTCGGTCAAAGTCAGATCGATCCCGCCATGGAAACCGCCGGCACCGCCGGTCATGCGCTGGCTGCCGTCATAGCGTGTCGGCGAACCATAGGGCGATGCAATGGGCGTGCAAATCGTGCCGTTGGCGAATGTCGCGTTCAGGCCCGGGGCGGGAAGCCATGCGCCGAAATCCCCACTGATCGGGGCGTAGAAGCGTCCACCGTGACTTCGGGACGAGGCCGCACTCGCGCTCAGGAGCAGCGCCAGGATCACGAGGATTGCAGGACCGGCTCGAACCATGGGCGACCTCCTACTCGGCAATCAGCCTCGCGCACCCCGCAAGAGCTCGATTTCCAGCTCTTTGAACCGCCCCGGGTTCTCCGGAGACTCGGTTACGTGAGTACGGCCAGCCCGGCCGAAGCCGCCTGGCGGTTGTCGTAAGCCTGCTCGAACTCGTCGGGTGGTACGTACCCGAGCGGCTCCAACAGGCGGCGCGAGTTATACCACGCCACCCACTCGAGCGTGGCGAACTCGACGTCCTCGATCGTCTTCCACGGGCCGCGCCGGCGGATCTCCTCCGTCTTGTAGAGTCCGATGACCGTCTCGGCCAGCGCGTTGTCGTACGAATCCCCGGTCGTTCCGACCGACGGCTCGATGCCTGCCTCGGCCAGGCGGTCGGTGTAGCGGATCGACAGGTACTGCACGCCGCGATCGCTGCGAGGCACGAGCGCCTCGTCGCCCGTCCGCGGGCGCTCGTAGAGGGCGTGCTCCAAGGCGTCGAGCGCCAGATCGCTGCGGAGCGAGGTCGACACGCGCCAGCCGACGATCCGGCGCGAGAACACGTCGATCACGAAGGCCACGTACGCGAACCCGCGCCACGTCGCGACGTACGTCAGGTCCGCGACCCAGAGCTGGTTCGGCCGCTCGGCCCGGAACTGGCGGGTCACGAGATCGAGCGGGCGTACCGCCGCGGTATCCGGAATGGTGGTGACCTTGAACTTCCGGCCACGCACGACGCCGGCGAGACCGAGGCGCCGCATCAGGCGCGCCACCGTGCAGCGCGCGTCTTCCTCACCCCGATGGAGCGCGACCTGGGGTTGTCCCGGGTCGCGCTCACCGGCGCCTTCTCGGTCGGCCTCGGCGTCTCCGCGCTGGTCGGGATCTCCGTCGGCACATGGATCGACCGCCACGGGGCGCGCTCGCTGATGACGGCAGGCTCCATCGGCGCCGTCCTGCTCATGCTCGCGTGGTCGCGCGTGGAGACACTGACCCACCTCTATATCGTCTGGGCACTCATGGGCCTCGCGATGGCGACCACGCTCTACGAGCCGGCCTTCGCGGCGATCATCGGGTGGTTCTCGAAGAACCGGGACCGCGCGCTGCTCACGCTCACGCTCGCCGCCGGGCTCGCGAGCACGATCTTCGTGCCCATCGAGACGTGGATCCTCGGGTAGATGGACTGGCGCACGGCGCTCTTCACCCTCGCGGTCTTCCTCGCGGTGACGACGATTCCCGTCCACGCGCTCCTGCTGCGGCCTCCGCCCACGCTCGCGGTCGCGACCCCGGGCGCGGTCTCCGCCGCGGAGCGCAGCCATTCGCTCGACGAGGCGCTGCGCACGGTGGTGTTCTGGGTGCTCACCGTCGCGTTCGTCGCCTCGAACTTCGCGGTCAACGCGGTGACCGTGCACGTCACCCCGTACCTCGTGGGCCACGGCTATCCGCTCGCGACCGCGGCCATGACGATCGGCTGGATCGGCGCCATGCAGCTCGCCGGCCGCCTCATGTTCGGCCCGATCGCCGCGCGCTTCGGGCACCGGCCGATGACGGCGGCCGTGTTCGTGGTGCAGGCGATCGCGCTCGCGCTCCTGGCGAGTGTGCGCCACGTGCCGACGCTGATCCCCATGATCGTCCTCATGGGCGCCGCGAACGGGATGGGCACGCTGGCGCGCGCGAGCATCGTCGCGGAGATCTTCGGGCGCCGTCACTACGGCGCGATCAGCGGCGCGATGGCGCTCGGCTCCAACGGCGCGCGTGCGGTCGGCCCCGTCGGCGCGTCACTGATGCTGCTGGCGCTCGGCGCGTACGAGACGGTCTTCTGGATCTTCGCCGCCGCCGTGTTCGTCGCCGGGATCGCGCTGCTCTCCGCACGGGAGCCTCACCCGAGTAAGATGGGCCGCCCATGAACCTCATCTCCGAGCGGGTGACGGCCGACGACTACGACGAGGCGATCGAGCTGTTCTACGACCGCCACTGGACCGACGGGCTTCCCGTCGTGCTCCCGACCCCCAAGCGTGTGCAGGCGCTGATCGACTACGTGAAGCGCGAGCCGCAGGAGAGCCTCGGCGCGATCCCGCCGAAGGGCGGGCAGGCCACGATCGAAAAGCTCGCGATCAACGCCGTGATGGGCGGCTGTCGGCCCGAGCATTTCCCCGTCGTCATCGCGGCGATCGAGGCCATGCTCGACCCCGCCCACAACCTGAACGGCGTGCTCCAGACCACGCACATGTGCGTGTCGCTGGTGATCGTCAACGGGCCCATCGCGCGCGCGCTCGGGATCAACTCTCGCGACGGCGTGTTCGGCAACGGGTATCGCGGCAACGGGGCCATCGGCCGGGGCGTGCGGCTCGCCCTGTGGAACCTCGGCGGCGCCGTCCCGTGGGACACGGACAAGGCCACGATGTCGCACCCCGGGGAGTACGCGTTCTGCATCGCCGAAGAGGAAGAGGACAATCCGTGGCGGCCGCTCCACGTGGAGCGCGGATGCCCGGAGGGCTCGAGCGCCGTCACGGTCTTCGCGTGCGAGGGCCCGCACAGCACGTTCTGCTACGGGACGCCCGAAGAGATGCTGCACGTGCTCACCGACACGATGTGCGCGCTCGGCAACAACAACCTGCACGTGCTCGGCCAGACGCTCGTAGTGCTGAACCCGCTCAACGCCGAAGAGTTCGCGAAGCGCGGCTGGTCGAAGGACGACGTCCGCCGCTATCTGTGGGAGCACGCGCGCCGGCCGATCGGCGACGTGCGCGCGTGCGGGGTCGTGCACGAGCAGTTTCGGAAGATGGAGCGCGACGCCGGACGCTACCCGCTCCGGTGGGATCTCGACAATCCCACCACGCGGGTGCCGATCACCGCGCGCCCCGAGGACATCCACATCGCGATCGCCGGCGGCCGCAGCTACTTCGCGGCCGTCCTCCCCGGCTGGGGCGGATTCGGCGGCTTCGCCGTCACGAGGAGAATCCCATGATCGAGTTCCTGAGTCCGGTGTGGCCCGACCGTGCCGACGCGCGGCCACCCAAGAAGCGTCCCGCGAGCCTCGAGGGCGTGAGCGTCGCGCTCGTCGACGACAACCTCGACATCCCGTTCACCACGCATCTCGAGACGCTGATGACGACGCGCTACGGCGCGAAGGTGCGCCGGCTCGTGAAGCCGTCGGGCACCGCGCCGTCTCCGGCCGCGCTGATCGCCGATGCCGCCGAGGCGGATGTCGCGGTCGTCGGCATCGGCCTCTGAGGGTCCTGCACGTCGGGCAGTGTGCTCGACGCCGTGGCCCTGGAACGGAAGGGCATCCACACCGTGACGATCGTCTGGGACAACTTCCAGAACGCCGCGCGCACCGCGGCGGCCCTGCAGCACGTCGAGGACCTGGCGCTCACCGTGATCCCGCACCGCAAGGGCGGTGAGACCGCGGACGACCAGCGGCGGAAGGCGGAAGCCGCGCTCCCCGACATCGTAGCGAGGCTCGTGCAGTCCATCTGATGCTCCCAGGAGGCCTCATGAGAAAGAGAACCCTGCTGTCGCTCGCAGTGCTGCTGCTCGCGCTCGCTGCCGCCGCCGGCGCTCTCGCCCCGGTGAAGGTCGACGCGCAGGCCAAGCCGATCGTGTGGAACCTGCCGCACATCTCGGCGCCGACGTACTACCACACGATCAACTACACGGCGTTCGGCAACAAGGTGAAGGAGAAGTCCGGCGGCCGGATGGAGATCCGCTTCCACGCGGCGTCGTCCCTCTATCCCGGGCCCGAGCTGCTGCCCGCCGTGCTCGACGGACGCGCGGAGATCGCCCCCGTGCTCGCGGCCTACCTCACCGACGTGCTGCTCGAGATGGGCCCGCTCGAGCTGCCGTTCATGACCAGCAGCATGGAAGAGCACAAGAAGGCCGGCTTCGCGTTGCGGGGCTTCTATACCGAGATGCTCGCGAAGAAGGGCCTCAAGATGCTCGCCATGAGCGCCTGGCCTTCGCAGCAGATCTTCTCGACGTCGCCGATCCGCACCGTCGCCGACTGGAAAGGCAAGAAGATCCGCGTGTACGGCGCGGACACCGCGAACCTCGCGCGGCTGATGGGGGCGGCGCCGATCAACATCGCGTTCGGTGAGGTGTACTCCGCGCTCGAGAAGAAGACCGTGGACGGCGCCATGACGTCCGCCACCAACGCCGAGCCCATGAAGTTCTTCGAGGTCGCGAAGTTCATCAACTACTGGTATCTCGCGGGCGCGTCGCAGGAGTGGATCGTCGCGAACCAGAAGGCATGGGACGGACTGCCCAGGGACTTGCAGCAGGTCGTCCTCGACGCGGTGAAGGAGACGAACCTCGAAGAGAAGGAGTGGGGCGACGGCATCGCCTTCGACGCACGCGTGAAGAAGCGGCTGCCCGAGATCGGCATGACGGTGGTCGATCCGTCGCCCGAGGAGCTCAAGAAGGCGCGCGCCATGGCCAAGGGCGCGTGGGACACGTGGCTCTCACGGACCGGCGCCGACGGTAAGCGCGGCTTCGACCTCGCCCAGAAGGCCCTCGGGCGTTGATGGCCGGGGTGGCGCGCGTGGCGGGGCTCCTCGCGGGCTTCGCCACGCTCGCCATCGTGCTGCTGATCACGTACGACGTCGCGATGCGGTACTTCTTCAACGAGCCGCAGATCTTCGTCGACGAGGTCGCCAGCTTCCTCGAAGTGCTCGTGGTCTTCGGAGGGGCCGCCTACACGTTCCGCGCGGGCGGCCACGTCCGTGTCGACCTCCTCACCGGCCGCCTCCCGGCCGGGGTCCGCGCGTGGATGCGCGCGCTCACGCTCGCCCTCGGCCTCGTCTTCCTCTCGATCGTCATCTGGGTCACCACCCAGTCCGCGGTGACCGCGTGGCGGTACGGGCGCGTGTCGACCGTGATGCTGTACCCGCTGTGGATGCCGATGGGGATCATCCCCGCCGGGCTCGCGCTGCTCGCCCTGACGATGCTCGTGTCGCTGGGCCGGCAGGTGAAGCTGCTGGCGGGCCCGCGCGCCGGGCGTGACGAGGTGGGGGCGGACGAGCACGCATGAGTGAGGCGCTGCTCGGCAGCCTGCTCATCGCGCTGCTGTTCGCGCTGTTCGCGCTCGGCGTCGAGATCTCGATCTCGCTCGGCATCGTGGGGGTGATCGGCCTCCTCTACCTCAAGGGCTTCCACATCGGCCTCGGCGTGGTGGGGTCGATCGCATGGTCCAACGCCTCCAGCTTCTCGTTCATCGCGGTGCCCCTCTTCATCTTCATGAGCGGCATCCTCCTGCACTCGGGGATCGGCAAGGGCCTCTACACGGCGGTGGCGCGATGGGTGTCGTTCCTGCCGGGCGGGCTCGCGGTGGCGAGCATCTTTTCGTGCGCGATCTTCGGCGCCGTCTCCGGCTCGAGCGTGGCGACGGCGGCGACCATCGGCATGATCGCGATCCCGGAGATGCAGCGGCGCGGCTACGCCCGCCCGCTGATCTTCGGCTCGCTCGCGGGGGGCGGGACGCTCGGCATCCTCATCCCGCCGTCGGTGCCGATGATCATCTACGGGGTCATGACCGAGACGTCGATCGGCCACCTTTACATGGCCGGCGTCGTCCCCGGTCTCGTGCTCGCGGTGTTCTTCGCCGCGTTCGTGATCGGCTTCGCGCTCCTGCGCCCCGAGATGGCCCCGCGCGTGGTGGAGGACCAGGGGACGTTCCTCGACAAGCTGCGGTCGCTCTACGAGGTCGCGCCGGTCGTGCTGCTGATGGTGGTGGTCCTCGGCTCCATGTACAAGGGCATCGTCACGCCGACCGAGGCGGCGGCGCTCGGATCGTTCGTGAGCCTGCTCATCGCCGCCGCCCTCGGCACCCTGTCGTGGCGTACGCTCCGCGAGGCGTTCCTCGCCACCGTGCGCACGACGTCGATGGTGATGCTCATCATCATCTTCGCGTCGATGTTCTCGCACGTCCTCGCGCTGCTCGGCACCCCGAAGGCGCTGCTGGCGGCCGTGGTCGGCCTCGGGCTGCCCCAGTGGGCGCTGTTCGCCTCGATCTTCGCGTTCCTGATCGTGATCGCCTACGTGCTGGAAGAGCTGTCGGTGATGATCATCATCCTCCCGCTGCTGTTCCCGCTCGTGACCGGGCTCGGCTTCGATCCCGTGTGGTTCGGCATCGTGATGATCGTCTGGCTCGGCATCGGGCTCATCACGCCGCCCGTCGGCCTCAACCTGTTCGTCATCCAGAACCTCATGCGCGGCACCACGGCGCGCGACATCACGCTCGGGACCACGCCGTTCGTCGTGTTGATGGTGTGGCTCGTGATCCTGCTGTTCCTGTTCCCCGAGCTCGCCCTGTGGCTGCCGCGGCACATGGCGCCGGGGAAGTGAGCGGGCGCGTGGCACGCGTGTTTTCTCCAGTCCGCGTGGGGGCGCTGACCGGCGCCAACTGCCTCATCCACTCCGGCTCGCGTTCCGGCCCCGCCGTCCACGTCGTGTCGTGCAGGTCGTACCAGTCGGGATGCTCCCACGGCTTGTCGTCGTCGATCACACGCGCTCCAGCGGCGCCAGCTCCGGCCAGCGGTGGCAGGCCACGCGGCGCCCGTCGGCGATCAGGTCCAGCGTCGGCACCGTCACCGCGCACGCGTCGATCGCGTGCGGGCAGCGCGTGCGGAAGGCACAGCCCGACGGCACGGCGGTCGCGCTCGGCGGCTCGCCGTGGATCGCCGCCGCGTGCAGGCCCTGCCCCGTCGCCAGCCGCGGCGCCGCGGCCAGCAGCATCGTCGTATAGGGATGCACCGGCGACTCGAACAGCTTCGCCGTCTCCGCCGTCTCCACGATGCGCCCGAGATACATGATGGCGACACGATCGCACATCAGCCGCACCACGGACAGGTCGTGCGAGATGAACATGTACGTCAGCCCGAGCTCCGCGCGCAGCTCGCGCAGCAGTCTCAGCACGGTCGCCTGCACCGAGAGATCGAGACCGGACGTGGGCTCGTCGAGCAGCACGATGCGCGGCGCCAGCACGAGCACGCGCGCCAGCGTCACGCGACGGAGCTGACCGCCGGAGAGCTCGTGCGGATACCGGCGCTTCGTCGTGGGATCGAGGCCGACGTCGCGCAGCACGCGGTCGATGCGCCGCGCGCGCTCCTCGCCCGGCCCGACGCCGTTGATCACGAGCGCTTCGTCGAGCGTCCGGCCGATGCTCCACCACGGGTCGAGCGCCGCCGCCGCGTCCTGGTGCACGTACTGCACGTCACGCCGCATCTGCCGCGCCGTCCGCGGATCGACGCCGCTCACCACGCGTCCGTCGAGCCGCACCGTGCCCGCCGTCTCGCGCTGAATGCCGAGGATCGTCCGCCCGAGCGTGGACTTGCCGCAGCCGGACTCGCCGACGACGCCGAGCACCTCGCCTTCCCGCAGCTCGAGCGACACGCCGTCCACCGCGCGCACCGGCGGCCGCTCGGCGCGCAGGAAGCGCTTCTCGCCGCCGAGCAGCGTCACGAGGCCCTCGACGGCGAGGATCTCAGCCATAGAGCACGCACGCGACCTCGCGCTCGGCCACGTGCACCTGGGCCGGGCGCGGGCCGTGACATACCGGCTTCGCGGACGGGCAGCGCGGATGGAAGCGACAGCCCGACGGCGGCTTCAGCGGCGACGCGACCGATCCTGGAATGCCGGCCAGGTCCTGCGCGCGATCCGGGTGACACGCGATCAGCATCTGCGTGTAGGGGTGCTTCGGCGCGTCGAGCACGGCCGCCGTCGGCCCCGCTTCCACCGACTGCCCGGCGTACATCACCATCACGTCGTCGCAGAGCTGCGCCACCACGCCGAAGTCGTGCGTGACGAACAGCATCGAAACGTCGAAGCGGCTGACGAGATCACGCAGCAGCCGCAAGATCTGGAGCTGCGTGGTCACGTCGAGCGCGCTGGTCGGCTCGTCCGCGATGACCAGCCGCGGCCGGCAGGCAAGCGCGCCGGCGATGAGCAGGCGCTGGCGCTGGCCGCCGCTGAACTCGTGCGGATAGCGGTCGAGCGCGGCGTCGGGGTCCGGCAGCTGCACCGCCCGCAGCAGCTCGACCAGGTGCGCGCGATGGGCCGCGCGCCCGTCGGACGCGTGCCAGCGCATGATCTCCAGCAGTTGCGTGCCGACGGTGAACACCGGGTTGAGCGCGAGGAACGGGTCTTGCGGGATGAAGCCGATCGCCTTGCCGCGGATCCGCCGCGTCATGTCCGCCGGCGACAGCTTCAGCAGATCCTCGCCGGCGAAGCCGATCCGCCCCTCGTCCACGCGCGCCGCGCGCGGCAGGATGCCCAGCACCGCGCGCACCAGCGTGGACTTGCCGCAGCCGGATTCGCCGACCACCCCGACGATACGGCCCTTCGGGATCTCGAGGTCGACGTGGTCCAGGATCTGCGCGAGCCCGTCGTCGGTCGGGATCGAGATCCGGAGCCCGTCGACGTGCAGCAGCGCTTCGGCCATCAGCGCGAGCGCCGCAGGCGCGGGTCGATCACGTCGCGCAGCCCGTCGCCCAGCAGGTTGAAGCCGAACACGACGAGGAAGATCGCGAGGCCGGGGAAGGTCGCGAACCACCACGCGTCCGGCAGGTACTGGCGGCTCTCCGACACCGCGAGGCCCCACTCCGGGTCCGGCGGCGTCGCGCCCATGCCGAGGAAGCCGAGCACCGCCGCGGTGAGGATCGTGAAGCCCATGCCGATCGTCGCGCGCACGATGATGGGCGGCGCGGCGTTCGGCAGGATGTGCGCGAACATGATGCGGAACGAGCTGGCGTTCAGCCCCTGCAGCGCTTCCACGAACACGGACGTCTTCAGCCGCCGCGTCTCCGCGTAGACGATGCGCGCGAAGAACGGCCAGTACGTCAGCGTGAGCGCGACCATGGCGTTCTTGAGGCTCGGGCCGAGCAATTGCGCCAGCGCGAGCGCGAGGATGAGCTGCGGCACGGCGAGGAACACGTCGGTGATCCGCATGAGCGTTTCCGACACCCAGCCGCTGCGATAGCCGGCAACCAGGCCCAGCGGCACGCCGATCAGCATCGCGCCGGAGACCACGAGCACCGCGACGGTCAGCGCCGCGCGCGAGCCGAGGATCACCCGCGAGAACACGTCGCGGCCGAGGTTGTCGGTGCCGAACGGCGCTTCCGCCGACGGCGGCTTGAGCCGCAGCAGCGGGTGCGACTCGTGCGCGTCGAGCGGCTTCGGCGCCAGCCACGGCGCGAAGAGCGCGACGACGGCGGTGAGGAGCACGATCACGAGCCCGATCACCGCGGAGACGTCGCGCAGGAACTTGCGGAAGACCAGCACCTACATCTGCTCCGCGACGCGCGGGTCGATCACGCCGTGCAGGACGTCGACGAGGATGTTGACGATCGCGTAGACGACGCCCACGAACAGCGTGACGGCGAGGATCGCCTTGTAGTCGGACGTGAAGATCGCGAACACCGCGTAGCTGCCGATGCCCGGCCAGTCGTACACGGCTTCGACGACGACCGCGCCGGCGAGCAGCGCGCCGAACAGCAGGCCGACCTGCGTGACGGTCGCCACGACGGAGTTCCGCAGCACGTAGACCCAGAGCATCAGCCATCGCGGATAGCCGACGGCGGTCTCGTACAGCACGTACTCCTTCTGGAGCGTGTCGAGCACGCCGCTGCGCGTGAAGCGCGTGATCGTCGCGAGCGAGCCGAACGACAGCGTGACCGCCGGCAGGATCAGGTGACGCAGCGAGTCCCAGAAGATGTCGAAGCGCAGCGTGAGCAGGCTGTCGACGAGATACAGCCCGGTCAGATGCTTCGGCGCGTCCATGATCGCGGACAGGCGGCCGCGCAGCGGCAGCAGGTCGAGCTGCATCGCGAACAGGAGCTGCAGCATGATCGCGAACCAGAACGACGCGATGGCGATGCCGCCGACGGTGAAGAACCGCAGCACGTGGTCGAGCATCCGGTTGTGGCGGACGGCCGCGAGCACGCCGAGCGGCACGCCGAGGCCGATGCCGAGGCCGAGCGCGGCGAACGTCAGCTCCAGCGTTGCCGGCAGGCGTTGCCGGATGTCACGCGCGACCGGCCGGCCGGACTGGATGCTGGTGCCGAAATCTCCCTGCACCACCTGCTTGAGATAGACGCCGAACTGCACGATCAACGGCCGGTCGAAGCCGTACTTCGCGCGGATCTCCGCGATCTGCTGCGGCGTCGCATTCTGGCCGGCGAGCGAGGCGGAGGGATCGTTCGGCACCACGCGCACGAGCACGAACGTGAGGACGAGGAGACCGAACAGCACGGGCAGCACGAGGAGAACCCGGCGGACCAGAAACCTCAGCACCGCCGGGTCCTCGTCGGATGGATCAAGCTACTCCAGCGACATCCAGCGGAGCTCGTTGCCGCTGCCCACGGGCGAGAACTTGAAGCCCTTCACCCGCGAGCGCACGCCGCGGAGCTCGACCGTGTTGTAGACCCAGATGTCCGCGGCGTCCTCCACCACCTGCTTCGCCGCGTCCGCGTACATCCGCGCGCGCTCCTTCTGGTCCGGCACGGCGCGCGCCGCGCGGAGGAGCTCGTCGACCTTCGCGTTCTTGTAGTACGCGCTGGCCTTCCACGTGCCGTGGAACTGGCTGTCGTACATCGTGCCGATCCAGTTCTCCGGATCGATGAAGTACGCCGACACCCAGTGGATCCACATGTCGGGCGACGTCTCGGGCTTCGCCGTCGCGGTCGTCATGTTCGGCCACGTGTCGGTGATGAGCGCGACGTTCAGACCGAGCTTCTTGAGGTCGGACTGGAAGAGCTGCCCGGCCTGCTTCGTCTGGTCGAGCTGCGCCTGGAAATGCAGCTTGATCTCGCGCCCGACCGGCGCGCCGGCCGCCTTGGCCTTGTCGCACTCGGCCTGCGCCTTCTTGAGATCGAAGTCGTAGCCCTTCACGCCCTGCGGGTAGCCCCAGAGGTTCTTGGGGATCGGCGCGGGGTTGCGCTCGGCGAACTTCTTGAGGATGACGTCGATGAACCCCTCGTAGTTGAACGCGTGGCTCATGCAGCGGCGGAAGTTCACGTTGTCGAACGGCGGCTTGGAGTTGTTCATGCGGATCACGAAGATGCGCATGGACTCGTTGCGCTGCACGACGACGCCCTTCTCCTTCTGCAGCCGCTCCACCTGGTCGGTGGGCAGGTAGCTGTCACCGATGTCGACCTCGCCCTTGATCAGCGCGTTCACGCGCGTCGCCGTCTCCGCGATCTCGCGCGCCTTCACGGTCTCGATCGGCTTGGTGTTGTGGCTCCACCCCGCGAAGTGCTTGGCGTTGCGCTTGAGGTCGAGCTGCTTCTGCGGAATGTAGGTCGACGGATCGACGACGTACGCGCCCGAGCCCGCGCTGTTGGACGAGAGCCAGCCGAAGCCGAAGTCGTCACCCTTCACTTGCGGATCGATCTGCTTCTTGTTGACGACGGTGAGCACCGGAATGATCGACATGAACGGCGCGTACGGCACTTCCAGCGCGAACTTCACGGTCTGCGCGTCCGGCGCGGTGATGCTCGCCACCTTCGCGGCCTTGAACGGACCGGCGGCGGCCTTGTTCATGCCCATCACGCGCTTGAAGCTGTAGACGACGTCCTCGGCGACGAGCGGATCGCCGTTCGCGAACGTCACGCCCTTGCGCAGCTTGAACTCCCAGGTCTTGCCGTCCTTCGACGCGGTGTAGCTCTCCGCGAGCCACGGCTTGAGCTGCGGCGGGTTGCCCTCGTAGCGATACAGGTTGTCGTACACGTTGAGCTGAACGAATGAAGACGGCACGTCGTACAGCGCGTGCGGATCGAGGTTCGACGGCAGATTGTCGCCCCAGACCATGATCGACTGCTGCGTCGACGCCGGCGTCACCGCCGTCGCCACCACCAGCAGCGCCAGGCCGAGGTACGTGAGCGCGCGCCTTCTCATCGCGACACCTCCATCTTCGGCGGCACCGGGTACGCCGCCTTGCTGTGGGAAAGGCCCATCGACACGACCATCTCGGCGGTCTTGAGCGCCGCCGTCACCGGGTTGACCACCGGGATCTCGAGCCGCTTCATGACCTCGTCCGTGATGCCGAGGAAGCCCATGCTCATGCAGCCGAGCACGATCACGTCCGCGCCGTCCTCGCGCATCGACGCCTGCCCGACCTGCTGCAGCCGGTCGAGCACCGCCTCCCGCTGGCGCGCGACGTCCAGCACCGACATGCCGATGCTGCGCACGCCGGCGAACAGCTCGCCGCAGCCCAGCGCGCGGAACCGTGCGGCGACGAGTCCACCGCCGCGGCTTTCGAGCGGCGAGATCACGCCGATCCGCGTGCCGAGCTGCGCGGCGACGTGAATCGCGGCGTGCCCCGGCCCGATGATCGGAATGTTCACGAGCTCGCGCAGCGCCGCGAGCCCCGGGTCCGAGAAGCAGCCGACGATCACCGCGTGGAAGCCGTCCTGCTGCGCGCGCTGCACGGCGTCGCAGAGCTGCGGCACCACCAGCGCGCCCTCCCACTCCGATTCGATCGACGCCGGGCCGTCGGCGAGGCTGCGCACGTCGACGTCGGCGCCGGCCGCGCGCGTCCTGAGGAACTCGCGCCGGCGCGCCACTTCGGGCGCGCCGAGCGCCGTCTTCTCCATGGGAGACGTGAGCTGATAGAGGATGCGCATGGTGCTCCTTATTTGAGCCTCGCCAGCGTGTCGTCGATCGACGTGGTCGCGTCGGCGAGCGCGTCGGCCACGCGGTTGCGCTGCCGCACGAGCTTGGTCTCGAGCATCCAACGCTCGTCGGCCTCCGGAAGTTTCGCCATGTGCGGCGCGTCGTACAGGCACGGGATCATCGTCGTCTGCGGCGTCAGGCCGTACGGGTCGTGGCCGTACGTGCCGATCGACGTCGACTCGAGCGGGATCAGCAGCCGGCCGAGCCGCTTCATGCACCGGTTCAGGTGCAGCGCCGGCTCGTCGTCGCGGGTCCCGTCCCTAACGTAGCGCTGGCGCCACATGTCAGCCGCGGCATCGAGGCGCGCGGTCGCGGCACGGAACGCTTCCGCGCGCGCGAGGGCGCCGTCGAGACCGATCGCCTTGCCGGACGGCGCGAGCTCGTTCAGCCGCCCGATGAACTGCTCCGCCACCTGCCCGTACGAAAACGGCAGCACACGCGCGGTCAGCAGCTCCCAGAGCCACGCCGCGTAGATGCGCATGTGGTCCGGCATCCAGTCGAAGTCGACCTTGTCGATCGTGCACTCGAGCGAGTGGTGCCACCAGCCGAGGTTGGCGAGCGCCGTCGCGTTCAGCTCGGCTTCGGTGAAGGCGCCGTTGCCCGCCAGCATCGGCGCGCCGAGCCCGAAGAAGGACGCGTCGCCGATCTTCGACGCGCGCCGCCAGTGATGGTCGCGGCCCGGCAGCAACCGCTTGTCGATCGCGGTGTGGAAGCCGCGGAGCTCGGCGTTCGACGCGGTCCCCCAGCGCGTGGTCCCGAGGCACGCCGGCTGATCGATCTGGACGTACGCGCACATGTGCTCGCGCAGCCGGTCCCAGTTGCGATCGACGAACCACGACGAGCCGACCATCGTGCCGGTCTCGTGCCCCGCCCAGAGCCCGAGCACCAGCCCGCGGCGCAGCGCGTCCTTGTGCTGCGCGAACACGCGCGCTAGCTCGAAGATGCACGAGTTGCCGGCGGCGTTGTCGGTGGCGGCTTCGCCGTACCACGAATCCTGATGCCCGCCGAGCACGATGAAGTCGTCCTCGACCGTCTTGCCGATGTCGCCCACCGTGACCTGAATGGGCCGCCAGCCATTCTCGACCTTCGTCGTGAACCAGACCCGGACCGGGCCCTTCTTCGCGAGCTCGGGCAGCTTCAGGCCGTCGGTGCGCGCGATGCCGATGCACGGCAGCGTCGGCATCTCGTCGCGATAGTTCTCCGGCGTCGGGTTGCCCCACAGCGGCTTCACCGAGCCCCACGGCACCGACGCATTGGTGTCGTGGCCCCAGTTCATCATGATGCAGCCGGCGGCGCCGACGATCCCGGCGATGCGCTGCTTCTCGTGCCGCGCCGGCGCGTACGAGAGCTCGGAGAGCGTGATCTTGCCGCGCGGGTCGCCCTTGCCGTCGAACTCGTGGAACGCGCCCGTGTACACGTCGAGCAGCAGGCCTTCGAGCCCTTCCGGCGGCGTCATCGTGCTGTGGCCGAGCGTGTTCGCCTCGATCGTCATCGGGACCGGCGAGAGCACTTTCAGCTCGCCCTTCTCGGGGAAGCTGACGAGGCCCGGCACGTGGAAGACGTTGGCCTCGATGCCGGCGGCTTTCAGCTTCGCCGCGCTGTACTCCGCCATGCGCCGCTGGTTCTCGGAGCCGGCGAGACGCGACGGAATCGTCCGGGTGATGTGCTCGACGTCGGCGCGGACGTGGTCGACGCGGATGGCGTCGAGAATCGCGCGTTCGGACATGGATGAAACCTCCAGTCGGACGGAACCCGCTGCGGTGCGCGCAGAGTACGGCGACCCAAGAGGCCTCGTCAATTGACAGGTCGCGCAAGACGGCGGCGTTGAGGTACTACCCAGCGACCGCCTTTCAGCAGGTCTCTACGGCCAAACCGGGAATACCGGCAAAGTGCTTCACGTTGTTCGTGACGAGCCGTTCGCCGTGCGTCAGAGCCACTGCGGCGATCAGCATATCCATGTCCCCGCGCGGCGTACCCGACCGATGCATGTGCGCTACGATCCGACCGAACATCCGGGCCGCGGGGTCATCGAAATCGAGGATCGCCAACGGCGCGAGCAACGCGTCGATCGCCGCCAGTTCCCGGGCACGGTCCTCCGATCGTTCGACCCCGACCCAGAGTTCAGCTACCGTGAAGCGCGTCGTGGATAGCGGCTCCCCTTCGGCGAGCATGTGTTCGACCGCACGCCGCGCCCGGTCTCGGCGCGCTCGTCCGGCGCGGCCCGACGCATCGATCAGGAGCGACGTGTCCAGGCACGCCATCACCGGCGGCGGGCAGACCGGCGGGGCCGCAGCTTCAGGCGCTCCTCCACCGCGCGGACGGCGCGCGGACTCATCGGAGTCTCATCGATCGCGGCAAACCATGCCGCAACGTCGAGCGGGGGCCGGACTACGCGCTTGATCGTCTGACTGAAGGATTCGGTCGGCTTCTGGACGCTCTTGAGCCGTTCGTAAGCGTCGACATCGATGGTGATGGTCTTGGTGGCCACGCGCCCTCCATGTACGTGTATGTACACGGAGTATACGGCGCAGGCCGCTGAAGGCCTCAGCCCCGGGATCAGCTCTCCGGCCTGCCGCACGCCCCCGCGCGGCGCCCCCGCCGCCACCGACTGCCAGATCGACTCGAAGCCTTCCGGCAGCGCGCGGCTGTACCAAGGGCCAACATGAACGCGGACGGGCACCGACGGTTGCCGAGCGCCGATAAGGGCCTTTGTGGGTATCCATTTAACCGGAGGACGCCAGCTGGAGCCGCCTCCACGGCCGATCCGCTGGAGGGCGGTCGCGGCTCGGCGGGTGTCCACGCGCTGGCGGCGGCTTGGGAGGCTTCTTCCGCGGCCGGCGCCTTACGATGAGGTCCGTGTAGCGGACTGGGTCGTGAGCGACGGCAAGCTCAAGCACGCGATAGAACAC
>VGLJ01000097.1 GCA_016866775.1 Candidatus Rokuibacteriota bacterium
ATTAGATCGCCAGGGCATAGCCGTCGCGGCGCGGGTCGGCGGCGGCCATCAGCGCACCCGACTCCGGGTCGCGCGCGATCCCCTGGCCGCCGCCCACGATCCACGACCAGTCGTCGATCACGTTCACCTGGTGCCCGCGCGCGGCGAGCCCCTCGCGCGTCTCCGCCGGAATGCGCGACTCCGCGTCGACGAGCCGGTCGCGGTACACGCGGACGCGCGGCGCCTCGATCGCCTCCTGCACGTTGAAGCCGAACTCGAGGACGTTGAGCAGCATCTGCGCCGTCGTTTGAAGAATTCCGTACGAGCCCGGCGTGCCGATCGAGAGGGCGAAGCGGCCGTCGCGGAAGACCTGCGTCGGCGACATCATCGTCACGCCCTTCCTGCCGGGCCGCACGGCGTTCGGCGAATCGGGATCCCGGTCCATCCACTTGTGCGCGTTGTTGAGCACGATGCCCGTCCCCGGCACCGCGAACCCGGAGCCGAACGGCACGCCGAGCGTCTGCGTGACCGAGACGATCATCCCGTCCCCGTCCGCGCACGCGAAGTGCGTGGTGTGCTCGTTCTCGAACTTCGCCGGATGCCCTTCGGCGATCTGGCCCGCGAGCGTCTCGCGGCTATGCCGCTCGCCTTCGCTCACCGCCGCGCGCTTGCCGTCGATCCGCGCGCGCTGGCTCGTCGCGTACGCCTTCGACAGGAGCCCCTTGATCGGCACGTCGGCTCGTCGCGTACGCCTTCGACAGGAGCCCCTTGATCGGCACGTCGGCGCCGTACGCGTAGGCGAGCCGGTCCGCCGACGCGAGCTTGATCGTCTCGATCAGGTGATGGAGGTAGTCGACCGAGTTGTGCCCCCACGCGCGCACGTCGAACCCCTCGAGGACGTTCAGGGTCTCCAGCATCTGGAACGCGGAGAACGGCGGCGGCATCGAGCACACCTCGTGCTCGCGATACCGGATGACGGCGGGCTCGCGCCACTCGGGCGTGAACGCGGCGAGGTCCTCCTCCGCGAGCCAGCCACCCGCCTCGCGGACTGCGCGCGCGATGGCCTGCGCGATCGGACCTTTATAGAAGACCTCGGCGCCACCCTCGGCGACCCGGCGAAACGTCGACGCGAGCTCCTTGTAGGTGACGACCTTCCCCGGCCGCGGTCCGCCGTTGCCGAGATAGAGACGCTGCGCCTCGTCCGAGCGTGCGAGCGTCTCGCGCGCCTTCTCGAAGAACTCGACGTTCTTCCACGTCATCGGCGCGCCGTGCTCGGCCAGGTCGATCGCCGGTCCGAACACCGTCGCGCGCGGCAGGCGGCCGAAGCGCTCGTGGGCCGCGAGCCAGCCGCCGAGGTTGCCCGGCGTGGCGCACGCCTTCGGCCCGCCGGCCAGCTCGTCGTCCGTGCAGCGCGTCGGATCCGCGGCACGCGGCGACCGGCCGATGAAGTCGAGCACGCGCCGCTCGCCGCCTCTGGAGATCAGCATCAACCCGATGCCGCCGCAGCTCGACATGAAGGGCTCGACGACGTTCAGCGTGGAGGCCACGGCCACCGCCGCGTCGACCGCGTTGCCGCCGGCGAGCAGCATGCGGATTCCGGCCATCGACGCGAGCGGATGCGCGGAGGTGACGGCGCCCCGCGTGCCCATGACGACCGGCCGATAGGCGTGACGATGAGGAGGCATGGGAATCTCCTAGGTATTTTTCGGCTGATCCGCGGCGCCGCGCAGCCGGGGATCGAGCAGGTCGCGCACGCCGTCGCCGAGGAGGTTCAGGCCGAAGATCGTGAGCATGATGGCCGCGCCCGGATAGAGCACGAGCCACGGCGCCTGCTGCAGGTAGAGCCGTCCTTCCGAGAGGATGTTCCCCCACGAGGGCACGTACGGCGGCACGCCCACGCCGAGGAAGCTCAGCGCGGCCTCGGTGAGCACCGCCGCGGCGAAGACGAAGCTGCCCTGGACGATCACCGGGCTCAGGCAGTTCGGCACCACGTGGCGAAGGATGATCCAGACGTTCGTGAGGCCGAGCGCGCGCGCCGCCTCGACGTACGCGGTCTCGCGGATCACGAGCACGGAGCCGCGCACCACGCGCGCGACCCGCGGGGAGTACACGACGCCGATGGCCACGATGACGTTCGTGACGCTCGGGCCGAGCGAGGCCATGAGCGCGATCGCAAGGATGATCGCGGGAAACGCCATGAGCCCGTCCATGACGCGCATGATCGGGTTGTCGAGGCGGCGGAAGTAGCCGGCGGAGAGGCCTGCGGTCATGCCGAAGAAGAACGAGAACGCCACCACCGCCACGCCGACCATGATCGACAGCCGCGCGCCGTACACCACGCGCGCGAACACGTCGCGGCCGAGGTCGTCGGTGCCGAACCAGTACGCGGCGCCGGGGCGCGTGAGGCGCTTGGCCACGTCCATGCGCATGGGGTCGACGGCGATGAGCGGCGCGACGAGCCCGATGGCGACCGTGATCAGCACGAGCACCGTGCCGACCGCGACGATCTTGCGCCGGACGAACACGCGCAGCATCCGCGAGGCTTGCGAAGGAGCCGCGACGTCTTGCGGAAGCGCGATAACGCTGCTCATCGAGCCCAGCGAGGCACCGAGCGGGCGGGCGTAAGCCCGGGAGCCCGCGAGTTCATTGGTATCTCACCCGCGGATCGATCGCGAGGTACGAGAGGTCCACCAGCAGGTTCACGAGCATGTAGACGCCGGCGATGCAGAGCACCACGCCCTGGATCACCGGGTAGTCGCGCCGCAGCACCGCCGAGACGATGAGCCGGCCGAGCCCGGGAATGTTGAAGACCGTCTCGACCACGACGGCGCCCGAGATGAGCACCGCGAAGCTGATGCCGATCACGGTCACCGTCGGGACGAGCGCGTTGCGGAACGCGTGCTTGTAGACGACGGCGCGCTCCCCCAGGCCCTTCGAGCGCCCGGTGGTGATGAACTGCTCGCGCAGCACGTCGAGCATGCTCGAGCGGGCGATGCGCGCGATCAGCGCCGACTGCACGAGACCGAGCGCGAACGACGGCAGCACCAGCGAGCGCAGCGTCTGCGCCACGCCGTACTCGAGCGGCGAATAGCCCGCCACGGGGAACCAACTCAGCCACACGCCGAAGAAGAGGACGAAGAGGAGGCCGAGCAGGAAGTTCGGGATCGAGATGCCGAGGAGCGCCAGCGTCATGAACGCCTGGTCCGTCGCCGAGTTGTGGAAGCGCGCCGAGATGACCCCCGACGGCACGCCGATGAGGATGGCGATGAACGTGGCGCTGAGCGTCAGCAGGACCGTCGGCTCCACCCGGTCCAGGATCGCCTCGACCACCGGCTTGCGGAGGAAGATCGAGCGCCCGAGGTCGCCCTGCAGGAGCCGCCCGTACCACCCGAAGAGCTGCACCAGCAGCGGCCGGTCGAGGCCGAGCTGCTGGCTGAGCTTCTGCACGTCTTCCGGCGTGGCGTCGGGCCCGGCGATCACGGACCCGGGATCGCCGGGCGCCATGTGGATCAGCACGAACGCGACCGTGGCGACGACGAGCGCCACCGGGATCAGCGCCACCAGCCGCCTGACGACATAGATCCAGACTTTCAGGACAGCCCCCGGGTTACCGCCCGAGCCAGACGTTCCAGAACGCGGTCCACGGCAGCGCCGGGAAGTTCTTCACGTCCTTGCGCGCCACGTCGAGCGTGAAGTAGTCGCCGAACTTGATCCGCCCGACGTCCTCGTAGAAGTGCTGCTGCACGCGCTCGAGGTGGGCGCGACGCTTCTTCGGATCCGTCTCCTTGGCGAGCGCCTCGAGCGCGCGCTCCTTTTCCTCGTGGCACCACCAGCCCGGCCAGTTGCACTGCACGGAGGTGATCAGCGCCGGCTCGGGCCCGAACGTGAACCCCGTCGAGAAGATGTCCCAGAGCTCCGGCTTGTTGCGCCGCTGCACGAGCGTCGCCCAGTCGACCACCTGCAGGTCGATCTTGAGTCCCGTCTCCTCGAGCTGCTGCTTGGCGACGAGGGCGTTCTTGTACATCCACTCGTATTCCTTCGTCGTGATCCAGCGCACGGGCTGGCCGGCGTACCCGGCGTCCTTCAGGAGCTTCTGCGCCTTCGCCTTGTTCTTCTGGTTGAAGAGCTCGCCGGCGGCCTTCGAGTGCCACTGCGCCTGCTCGGGATACATCAGGCCGGGATCGAGACGATAGAAGTCCTTGTGCCCGAAGCCCGCGGCCATGATCGATTCCATGTCGAGCGCGGCCTGCACGGCCTGGCGCAGGCGCTTGTCGGTCATCAGCCCCTGCTTGTGGTTCAGCACGGCCGTCGACCACGCCGACGGCTTGATCACGAGCGCCTCGACGTCCCGCATGCGCTTGACGCGGTCGTACTGGTCCTGCTTGATCTGCTGCGCGAAGTGGTACTCCCCGGTCTCGACACCCGCGAGCCTGACGGTCACGTCAGGGACCGGGATGAAGAGGATCTCGTCGAGGTACGCCGTCCGCTTGCCACCGAAGCCGTCCGGCGCTTCCTGGCGCGCGACGTAGTCCTTGAAGCGCGCGAGCTTGATGTGCCGGTCGGGCTTGTGCTCCACGAAGCGGTACGGGCCGGTGCCGATGAACTCCTTCACCTGCTGCTCGCCGGCGGCGTCGATGACTTCCTTGGGATAGATCGCCGCCGCGTTGTTCGGACGCGCAAGCCCGTCGAGAAGGGCCGCGCTCGGTTCTTTCAGATGGATGACGACTTCGTACGGCCCCTTCGCCTCGACGGCCTCGACGGCCTTGAAGACGGCCTTGCCCGGCGTCGCCATCTTGCCCCACCGCTTGAGCGAGGGCACGACGTCCGCGGACGTCATCTCCTTGCCGTTGTGGAACTTCACGCCCTGGCGGAGCTTGATCGTGTAGCGCCGCCCGCCGTCGGCCACGGCATGGCTCTCCGCCAGCATCGGGATCGGGCTGTAGTGCTTGTCGTAGGTGAAGAGCGACTCGTAGACGTGCCACGTGATCTGCTGCGTGATGACCGCGGTCGTCCAGTGCAGGTCGAGCGACGGCGGCTCGCCGATCATCGCCGCCTTGAAGACGCCGCCGGTGCGCGGCCCGTCCTGCGCCAGCGAAGGACCGACGACGGTGAGCAGCGTCAGCGCGAGGGCGAGGGCAAGCTTCATGCTCAGGCTCCTTTCATCACCTGCCGGGCGGCGGCGACGACGTCGTCCGCGTCCGGCGTCACGAACGCTTCGAGCGGCGGGCTGAACGGGATCGGCACGTTCGGTGCGGCCACGCGCGCGATCGGCGCGTCCAGCTCGTCGAAGCTGTCTTCCATCACGACCCAGGCGAGCCACGCGCCGGTCGAGCCTCGCATCGGCCCTTCCTCGGCGATGACGACCCGGTGCGTCCGCGCGACCGACGCGGCGAGCGCGTCGCGATCGAGCGGCACGAGGCTGCGCGGATCGAGGACTTCGACGTCGATGCCTTCACTCGCGAGCCGCTCGGCGGCCGTGAGGCTCTCGTGCACCATCCGCGCGGTGGCGATCACCGTGACGTCGCGCCCCGGCCGCTTGACCTCGGCGCGGCCCAGCGGCACCACCGCGTCGTCGTCGGGGACTTCGCCGGTCACGCGATAGAGCCCGCGATGCTCGAAGACGAGCACGGGGTCGGGGTCGCGGATCGCGGTCTTCAAGAGACCGAAGACGTCGGCGGGCGTGGACGGGATGCAGACCTTCAGACCCGGGATGTTGACGAACCACGCCTCGACGGAGTTCGAGTGGTGGCCGCCGCCCGAGCGGCCGATCCCGTACGGCATGCGCAGCGTGAGCGGACAGTCGATCTGCCCGCCGAACATGTAGCGTGACTTCGCGATCTGGTTCGCGACCTCGTCCATCGCGCAGGTGACGAAGTCCGCGAAGTGCATGTCGACGACGGGGACGAGACCGGTCATCGCCGCGCCCATCGCCGAGCCGACGATCGCCGCTTCCGAGATCGGCGCGTTGAGCACGCGCGCGGGGCCGAACTCGTCGATCAGGCCCTTCGTGCATCCGAACGGCACGCCGAGCACGATGTCCTCGCCGATGCAGTACACGCGGTCGTCGCGCCGCATCTCGTGCTGAAGCGCGAGCTTCACCGCCTCCGCATACTCGATCACTCGCGCCATGACCACTCGGCGAAGAGGTCGGTGAGCGCCTCGTGCGGCTCGGGGAGCGGGCTCGCCTCCGCGTGTGAGACGGCGTCGTCGATCTCGGCGCTCATGCGGCGGCGCATGTCGTCGGCGCCCGCGGCGTCGAGCAGGCCGCGCTCGGCGAGCAGCGCCGCCTGCCGTGCGATCGGATCGGTGCGCCGGCCTTCCGCGACCTCGTCCTTGCCGCGATACGCCTGCCCGTCGCCCTCGAAGTGCCCGACCCAGCGGATCGTGTGCGCTTCGATCAGCGACGGCCCCTGCGCCGCTCGCGCGCGCGCCCGCGACACCGCGCGCCAAACCGCGAGCACGTCGTTGCCGTCGACGCTCTCGCCCGGGATTCCGTAGCCCGCCGCGCGCGCGGCGATGCTGCCGCCCGCGGGGCGCGCGGACGCGCCCGCGGTCGAGAGCGCGTGCGCGGTCGTCGAGGCCCAGCGGTTGTTCTCGCAGACGAAGATCACCGGCAGCTTCCACAGCGCGGCCATGTTCACGCCTTCGTGGAACGGCCCGCGATTCGCCGCGCCGTCGCCGAACAGCGTCACCACGACCTGGTCGCTCTTGCGATGACGGATCGAGAGCCCCACACCCGGCGCGAGCACGCAGCCGGACGCGAGCACGCCGTTGGCGCCGAGATAGCCGACGGAGACATCGGCGATGTGCATCGTGCCCCCCTTGCCGTGGCAGATGCCGTTCGCCTTGCCGTAGAGCTCGGCCATCAGCCCGCGGAGCGCACCGCCTTTCGCCACGAGGTGGCCGTGGCCGCGATGGGTGGAGAGGATGTAGTCGTCACGCCGAAGCGCCGTCGCCACGCCCACCGCGACGGCCTCCTGCCCCACCGAGGTATGAAGGAAGCCGGGAATCCGCGCATTCGCGAACAGCTCGCGCGCACGCTCCTCGAAGAGCCGTACGCGCAGCATGCGCACGTACATCTCGAGCAGCAGCTCGCCGGTCGGCTCGTTCATGGCGCCCTATTATCCCGGACCTTGACGGCCCATGGCCGTCAATCGGGGGCGCGCGCCCGTACCGACCACCGGCTCTTCGTTCAGCCGGCGCAGCGACCAGCGCCCGGCGTGGTACGTCAAGACCGTCATGGCGCCGTAGCCCTGGCCGAACGACAGCAGGCGATCGAGCGGCAGGCCGAGCGCGCGGCACAGGAGCATGCGATTGGTGCCGCCGTGCGCGACGATGGCGATCGCGGCGCCGGCATGCGCGGTGACGAGCGCTTCGAACGCCGGCCACGCGCGCGCGGCGAGATCCGGCACGCTCTCGCCCTCCGGAAACGGAAACTCGCCGATGCTCGCCATCCACGTCGCGAACGCTTCCGGCTCGCGCGTGCGGATCTCGTCCGCCGTGAGTCCCTCCCAGCGGCCCATCGACATCTCGCGCAATGCCGGCACGGCGCTCGGCACGAGCCCGCGCGGGGCGCCGATCAGCTCGCCGCTGCGCCAGGCCCGCACGAGATCGCTGGTGTAGAGCGCGGCGATCGGGATCTCGCGCAAGTGTCGGGCCTGCGCCGCGCACTGCGCCTCGCCGAGCGGCGAGAGCGGCACGTCGAGGTGGCCGATGAACCGCCGCGTCTGCGCGAGCGTGACCTCGCCGTGGCGGAAGAGATAGACGCTCGTGCGGCTCATTTGCCGGGATGCGCGGCCGCCGCGGTGAGGAGGACGACGAGCTCGCTGAGCTCGACGACGGCGCCGTGCACGTCGCCGGTGACGCCGCCGAGCCGGCGCGTCATGAACGCGGCCCAGGCGAGCGCCGCCACGGCGGCGAGGGCGAGCGCGACGATCCCTTCGGGTCCCATGGCCGCGAGCGCGACCGCGAGCGCGACGCCCGCGGCCACGATCGGCGCCCCGACGCCGAGCTCGGCGCGAAAGCTCGCGCCGTGGCCTGAAGCCGCCGCCGGAAACATGCGGCCGACGATCGGGGACATCGCCCGGCCGACGACCGGGGCCAGCACCAGCGCGCCGGCCCGCGCGCGCGGCTCGATCCCCGTCACGGCGGCGATCGTCAGGAGCAAGACGAGCACCAGACCGATCGCACCGAAAGCGCCGATGCGGCTGTCGCGCATGATGGCGAGCCGTTGCGCGGGATCGCGGCCGACGAGCCCGTCGAGGCAATCGGCGAGCCCGTCGAGATGGAGCCCGCCGGTGATCAGCTTCCAGGCCGTGACCGTCACGAGCGCAGCCAGCAGCGGCACGAAGAGCGCCGAGGCGAGGCGATCGACCGCGAGCAGGACGCCGCCGATCGCGAGCCCGACCACGGGAAACCACGGAGCGGCTGCGCCGGGTCCCTCGCGGGACGCTGCGCCGGGAATCGGCACGATCGTGAGGTACCGCGCGGCGTTGACCAGGCGCGTCACGCGCGGATGCTAGCACGTCAGAACTTGACGATCGGGACGGGACAGCGCAGGCTTAAGGCATGACGGCCAGGAGCGAGCGGCTGGCCGGCGTCACACACGGACCTCACTCTTCTCACGACGAGGATGCGCCATGAGCGTGACTGACGTAGCCGAGAAGTGGGTGGAAGAAGCCGCCGCGATGACCCAGCCGTCCCGGGTCGTCTGGTGCGACGGCTCGAAGGCCGAGTACGACGCGCTCATCGAATCGATGCTCCGTGACGGCACCCTGATCGGTCTCAACCAGCGCACCTATCCGAACTGTTACCTCCATCGCAGCCATCCTCAAGATGTCGCGCGCACGGAGCAGCTCACGTTCATCTGCTCGCGCAGCCAGGACGAGGCCGGACCCACGAACAACTGGATGGCGCCCGCCGAGGCGAAGCAGAAGGCCGGGGCGTATTTCAAAGGAAGCCTGAAGGGGCGGACGATGTACGTCATCCCCTACCTCATGGGGCCCGCGGGCTCCTCGATGAGCCGTGTCGGCATCATGGTCACGGACAGCGAGTACGTCGTCGCGAGCATGCACGTGATGACGCGCGTGGGCGCCGTGGCCGTGCAGCACATGCGGAGCGACGACGACTTCATCGCGGGCGTGCACTCGATGGGCGATCTCTCCCCGGATCGCCGGCTCATCCTCCACTTCCCCGAGGAGAAGCTGATCTGGAGCGTCGGCTCCGGCTACGGCGGTAACGCACTGCTCGGCAAGAAGTGTCACGCGCTCCGTCTCGCCTCGTCGCAGGCGCGTCAGGAAGGCTGGCTCGCCGAGCACATGCTCATCATCGGCGTCGAGGATCCCGAAGGGCGCATCACCTACCTGGCGGCCGCGATGCCCAGCGCCTCCGGCAAGACCAACCTTTCGATGGTGGTGTCGAGCCTGCCGGGCTGGCGCGCGTGGACGGTCGGCGACGACATCGCCTGGATGCACGTCGACGCGAGCGGACAGCTCCGCGCGATCAATCCCGAGCGCGGGTTCTTCGGCGTCGCGCCGAACACGAGCCCGAAGACGAATCCGAACGCGACCGAGATGGTCCGCTCGAACACCATCTTCACGAACGTCGCGATGACGCCGACGGGCGAGCCGTGGTGGGAGGGCCTCACGCCCGAGCCGCCGGCGGGTCTCCTCGACTGGCAAGGCCGTCCGTGGAATCCGGCATCGGGTCCGGCCGCGCACCCGAACTCACGCTTCACCGTCCTCGCCGAGCAGTGCCCGTCGATCGCGCCGAACTGGGAAGACCCGCAGGGGGTGCCGATCTCGGGCCTCATCTTCGGCTCGCGGCGGACGAAGGTCATTCCGCTCGTGTTCGAGGCCTTCGACTGGAGTCACGGCGTCTTCCTCGGGTCGGCGATGAGCACCGAGACGACCGCGGCCATCACCGGCCAGGTGGGCGTGGTGCGCCGCGACCCGATGGCGATGATTCCCTTCTGCGGCTACAACATGGCCGACTACTTCTCCCACTGGCTCGCAACGGGCAACCGCATCGCGAAGCCGCCGAAGATCTTCCGCGTGAACTGGTTCCGCAAGGGCGACGACGGCAAGTTCCTCTGGCCGGGCTTCGGCGACAACATGCGCGTCCTGAAGTGGATGGTCGAGAGGATCCACGGCGCGCGCACGAGCGCGCAGGAAACGCCGATCGGCTGGCTGCCGCGGCCGGGCGATCTCGACACGCGGGGCCTCACCATCAAGGACGAGAGCCTGCGCGAGGCGCTGCGCGTCGACGCGACCGAGTGGCTCGGCGCGCTCGACGACCTCGAGAGCTTCTACAAGGGCTTCGGGCGACGGCTCCCCGCGACGATCGCGAAGACGCTCGCCGACACGCAGCGCAAGTTCCGGGGCTGAGCGGCTGCCGGCAAACGGAGCAGCGTGGCAGCGTGCCCGGGTGCGGGTGCCCGGTGAGCTGGCACGGATGTCACCAGTGATCAATTTGCTCCCGGGACAAACTCCCATGACCGCGCCATTGTGACCGCGCCGCACGCAGAAAAATCCGCGCGATGCCGCATTTTGCCTCGCGATAACGGCTCCGCAAAATTTGGCGATCTCCTTGCACGACGAACTGCGCAAGGAGGCCGTACCGATGACGGCACACGACAGGGTTTATTTCCGGTTCGCCCGCGAACATTACGTCGGGCGCCCTCTCCGCGACCCCGAGCACGTCGAGGCGCTGCTCGAAGCCGCCGAGGTCCCACCGGGTAAGGTCGACGAATCGTTCTGGCGCCAGGTCACGCCCGACTGGGTGTGGGGTATCTCGTCAGCGCCGTTCGACAAGAAGGACTGCGGTCGCGTCAACGCCGCCTATCGCCGTCACTGCGCGCGCCGCGGCGTGAAGCCCTGATCGACATGGGACATGGGGGGGCACGAGGCGCGCCCCCCCCAAACCCCCCGCGTTCCGGGCGCGGAGTGAATCCGCGCCCTCCGCGGCTGCCCTAGACTGGATACACTCCGTTGCGCCGCTGCGGGAAGTCGTGCGCCTTTGACCGGGCGTAGCCGAGGCGCTTGATCAGCTCGTCCCGCAGCCCCGAGCCGGGGACGATGCCGTCCACCAGCATCTCCGAGGCGAGCTTGTAGATGTCCACGTCCTCCGCGTACTCGTCCCGCTTCTGCTTCACGTACGCCGCCCGCTCGCTCTCCGGCAGCTCCATGATCTTGTTGTAGTAGACCGCGTTCACCGCCGGCTCGGGTCCCATGATCGCGATCTGCCCTTGCGGCAGCGCCAGCGTCGCGTCGGGCTCGAAGGCCGGCCCGCACATCGCGTAGAGCCCGGCCCCATAGCACTTCCGCACGATCACGCAGAACTTCGGCACCGTCGCCTGCGAGGTGGCGAAGACCATCTTGGCGCCGTGGCGGATGATGCCCTCGCGCTCGACCTTGCTGCCCACCATGAAGCCGGCGACGTCCGAGAGATAGATCAGCGGGACGTTGAAGGCGTTACAGAGCCAGATGAACTTCGCCGCCTTGTCCGACGAGTCGACCATCAGCACGCCGCCCTTCACCTTCGGCTGGTTGGCGACGATGCCGACGACGCGGCCGGCCAGACGCGCGAACCCCACGATGACCTCGCCGGCGAAGAGCTTCTTCACCTCGAACCACGAGCCGGCGTCGATGATCCGGTCGATCACCTCGTACATGTCGAAGTACTTGCGCTGGTCGTAGGGGACGATCTCGTCGATCGACCGGCCCGGCTTGGGCTCGACCGCCTCGCGCGCCGCGGGCACCTCGCGGAACGACGTGGGCATGTAGGAGAGGTAGCGCTTCGCGAGCTCGATCGCTTCCTCGTCGGACCCCGCGAGCACGTCGCCGCAGCCCGACACCGTGCAGTGCATCCTGGCACCGCCGAGGTCCTCGAGCGTCGTCTTCTCGCCGATCGCCATCTCGACCATGCGCGGGCTGCCGACGTAGAGGGACGCCTTGCCGTCGACCATGATCACGAGATCCGTGAGCGCCGGGAGATACGCGGAGCCCGCCGGTGAGGGCCCGAAGAGGATGCACACCTGCGGCACCACGCCCGAGAGCTGGACCTCGTTGTAGAAGATCCGCCCGGCGTGGAAACGTCCGGGGAAGATCTTGATCTGCTCCGAGATGCGCCCGCCCGCGGCGTCGACGAGGTACAGCATCGGCACCTGCAGCCGCGCGGCCTTCTCCTGGATGCGGACGATCTTGAGGACGGTCTTCTCGCCCCACGAGCCGGCCTTCACGGTGTAGTCGTTGGCCATGATGCAGACGGCCCGGCCGCCGACCGTCCCCACGCCGGCGACGACGCCATCGGCCGGCGTCTCCGGCTCCTGGTGGCGCGCGAAGAGCCAGTCTTCCTGGAAGTCGGTGCCGGGATCGAGGAGCAGCTTCAGACGGTCGCGGACGAAGAGCTTGCCTTCCGCGCGGAGCTTCTCGCGATACTTGACGTGGCCCTCTTCGATCCGGGCCCGCTCGTCGTGATACCGCTGCTCGCCCGCGCTCACCTCGGCTCCGCGTTCGCCCACACGATGATGATGAGGACGCCGTCGCTGAACTTCGGGCCGCCCACGACGGCGGGGTTGCCGCGCGCGGCCTGGATGTTGGCGTTGACCTCCGCCTTGCTGCCGCGCATGAGCCGGAGCTGGAACCGCACGACGTGGTCCCTGACGGTCTCGGGCGTGAGCTCGAGCTGCCGCTCGCCCGCCACCGCCCACCGCTCGGTCGTGCCGAGCGGCACCTCGGCGCGGTGGCGCTCGAGCCACGTGTACTCGCTGTAGCGGAAGAGCTGTCTGAGGCGCGGGAGCACGAACTGGATGCGCTCGTCGGTGGGCGGCGGCACCGTCTTCAATCCCGGCGCCGGCGGCTTGTCGCTCGCGAGCAGCACGCGCGCGCCGAAGCGCACGACCTGCTGAGCGTGGGCCGGGACGGGAGCGAACACCGCGGTCAGCACGGCGAGGACCAGCAGGAGCGGCCCGAGCGCCGCCTTCAGCCGCTTGCGCGCGTGGTGCAGGCGCGACATCACGGTCCCCATCGGGATGTTCAAGACGTCAGCGATCTCCCGGTACGAGAGGCCCTCGAGGTCACTCAACATGATAATGGCGCGATGATGCCCGGGCAAAGTCTCGAGCGCCGTCGTGATGCGCGCGCGCTGCTCGGCACGCGCCGCGGCGGCGTCCGGGTCCTCGCCCGGATCGGGCATCGTGCGCTCCCACTCCTCTTCCGTGACGCGCTCGGTTCCGAACGCCCGCCCCTGTGCGCCCCGCTGGCGCAGCTTGTCGTGGGCCACGTTCATGACGATCCGGAACAGCCACGTGTAGAACGCGGACTGTCCCTTGAACGACGGCATCGCCCGGTACGCCCTGATGAAGGCCTCCTGCGCGGCGTCCCATGCGTCTTCCTGGTTGCGGAGGACGTTGTAGGCCAGCCGGTAGACCCGTTGCCGGTACTTCTCGACGAGAGGCTCGAACGCCGCGACGTCACCACCGCGGACCCGCCCGACGAGCGCGCCGTCGCCAGTATCCACGCCGTCTGCGGGTTAGACGAGGAGGGGAAAGGGCCGATTCACCGGCGCGCCGCGCGACGGCGCCGCGGCCGCGCGCCGACACCGTCCCCGAGCACGACGAGCGCGTCGAGCCCGAGCAGATAGCTCAGCGGGCCGAAGCCGGCGATCTGCCCGCGCGCCACCGCCGCGATCACCGAGTGCCGGCGGAACTCTTCCCGGCCGTGGACGTTGGAGAGGTGGACCTCGACGACCGGGATCGAGATCGCGGACACGGTGTCGCGCAGCGCGATCGAATAGTGCGTCAAGGCGCCCGGATTGAAGACGACGCCGCCGAAGCCTTCGCTCGCGGCCCCCTGCAGCCAGTCGACGAGCTGCCCCTCCAGGTTCGACTGCCGGGACTCGACGCGCACGCCGAGATCGCGCGCGTGGTCGGCGATCAGCTTGTCGACGTCCGCGAGCGTCGCGCGCCCGTAGATGGCGGGCTCGCGCGTGCCGAGGAGGTTCAGATTGGGGCCGTGGAGGACGAGCGCGGCGCGCAGCGGCATGTCGCCCTCGATGATATCAGTGCGGGAGAAGCTCGGAGAGCAGCCAGTCGACCGCGCTGAAGAGCACCAGACCTCCGAACACCGTCCAGGCGAGCGCGGGCCCGCCCTCGCGGTTGACCTCGGGAATCAGGTCGGAGGCGGCGACGTAGAGCGTCACCCCCGCGGAGACCGCGAGCGCGTAGCCGACGTGGTGCTCCGCGATGAGCGCGGTGCCGAGCGCGCCCGCGATCGTCAGCACCCCGAGCAGCCCGGCCGCGCCGAGCGCGCGCCCGCGAGAGTGTCCGCTCGCCAGCATGATCGAGGCGACCGTGAAGCCTTCGGGCAGCTTGTGAAGCATCACCGCGAGGAAGAGGAGGATGCCGAGCGACGGCGTGATCATGAACCCGGCCGCGATCGCGACCCCGTCGAAGAGCGTGTGCACGCCGAGACCCAGCACCGCGAGGTAGCCTGCGGACGGACGCAGCAGCGCGTCGTGGTGGACCTCCTCGCCGAAGTGGAAGTGCGGGGCGACCGTGTGCTCGAAGAGGTGGACACCGAAGTAGCCGAGGAGGACGAAGAAGAACGCGTGCTCGACCTCGGCGGCCTCCGGGAGCATGCGCACGAACGCCGCGGCGAGCATGAACCCCGCGCCCGCGGCGACGAAGTAGCGGAGGCGCGTGCTGCCGCCGCGCGTCTGCGTCGCCGTGACGGCGACGGCGCCTGCCAGGTCGCCGGCCGCCGCGACGGCCGCGAACGCCAGGTATGCTAGCATTCGAGGGAGCATAGCATGGCGATCACCGCGACCTCCTCGCGGCTCCTTGGCGAAATGCTCGTCAAGGAAGCACTCATCACTCCTGAGGTGCTCGACCTGGCCCTCGCCCGCGTGAAGACGTCGGGCGAGCTCCTGGGCGAGGCGCTCGTGGCGATGGGCGCCGTCGGCGCCAACGACGTGCTCCGCGTCGTGGCGATGCAGCACAGCCTCCCGTACCTCTCCCGCGACGAGCTGCCGTCGACGCTGCCGGGCGTGAAGAACCTCTCGCTGAAGTACCTGCGGCAGTACGGGGTCTGCCCGCTGAGCGTCGAGGGCAGCGCGCTCACCGTGGCGACGTCCGATCCGCTGAACCCCGTGATCACCGACGACCTCCGCCAGGTCACCGGCATGCAGATCAAGCTCGTCGTCAGCCCGCTCGACGCGATCACCGAGGCGCTCGAGCGCGCGTACGAAGGGGCTGCGACGCCGCTGCAGCGGATCGTCGAGGGCATGGAGGACGACCGCGTCGTCACCAGCCAGCAGGTGCCGATCGGTGGCACCACCACGCAGACGGCACAGAACACGACGTCCGTGGTCGGCACGCAGTCCGTCGAGTACCGCGACGCCGGCGTCATCCTCACCGTCACCCCGCGCATCGGCGAGAAGGGCACGGTCGCGCTCGACGTGAAGCAGGAGGTCAACGACATCGGCGCCGCCGAGCCGCCCACGGGCTCGCGCCGGATCATCAAGCGCGAGGCCGAGACGTCGGTCGTGCTGATCAACAACCAGACGCTGGTGCTGGGCGGCCTGATCCGCGAGCGGACCTCGATCGAGGACCGCGGCATCCCCCTGCTCAAGGACATCCCGATCCTCGGCTACCTCTTCGGCGCGAAGGTGCGCACGCTCAACAAGACCGAGCTGGTGATCGTGATCACGCCGCGCGTGATCGGCACGCCGCT
>VGLJ01000098.1 GCA_016866775.1 Candidatus Rokuibacteriota bacterium
CGCGTCGCGGCGGATCTCGACGCGCACGGTCATCGCCTCGACGAGGACGGGCTGGGCGTGCCCGGGCGACGGCGTGGCGAGCGCCGTCAGGGCGAAGCACGCGAGGGCGGCGCCGTGCCGCGCTCGCGCTCCGGGGCGAGGCTGGCGAGCAGCCTCCCGAGCGCGCTGTTCGCGCTGCCCGTCGCCGGGTCCTCGTACGTCCCGCTCAGCGGCGCGAACATGCGCGCCCTGAGGTCGGAGGCGCCCGGCGTGCGTGCGTAGACGTGCAGGTTGAAGCGGCCGGGCATCGACGCGAGCTTCGCCGCCGCATCCGCGAAGGCGCCGAGCACGGGCTTCGCGCGCGTCAGCGCGTCCGGCGTGATCTCCGCGAACGCGAACGGCAGCCCGACGGACGCGTGGATCGGCTCGTGGCGCGCGGTGACGACGTCAGCCGCCGGCACGCCGATGCACGCCGCCACCGTTGCCACGGGGACCTTCTCGCCGATCGAGAGCGGCTACGGCGCGGTGAGCGTCGCCCCCGTCACGCGTCCTCCGGCATCGCGATCGAGCTCGACCGGGACGAGGCCCGCGATCTCCTCGAACACGAAGGCGGCCGGGAGCGCCTGTCCCGCGCGCTCGGCGAGAAGCCCGCGCGCGTCCGTGACGACGGCGAGCGGGTTGCCGGTGAACGGCTGATCGGTGAAGACGTCGACCGTGAGGTAGGCGTAGGTCTTCGCCGGCATGGTCGGTCTCAGCGGGTCGTCGCGCCCGCGTCGATGATCAGCGTCTGGCCGGTGACCCAGCGGGATTCGTCGCTGGCGAGATAGACGGCGCCCCACGCGACGTCCCACCCGGTGCCTTCGGTGCCGAGCGGTGTGGCCCTGCGGCGGCGCTCGCGCATCTCCTCGCCGAGATCGGACACCATCGGCGTCCACACCATGCCCGGTGCGATCGCGTTGACGCGGATCCCCTTCGGCCCGAGCTGCACGGCGCACGTCTTCACGAAGCCGATCACCGCGGCCTTCGCCGCCGCGTACGCGGTGCGGCCGTACCCGCGCAGCCCCGCGATCGAGGACACGCAGATGACCGAGCCGCCGCCGCGCCGCTCCAGCGCGGGCACCACCGCCTTCGTCGCGAGGAACATGGACTTCGCGTCGACGGCCATCACGTGATCCCACTCCTCCTCGGTCGTTTCGAGGAGCGCGTGGCGCGACTCGATGCCGACGTTGTTGTGGAGGATGTCGACGCCGCCCCACCGCGCGACGGCGTCGGCGACCATCGCGTCGCAATCCGCGACGCGCGTGACGTCGGCGGCGAACGCCTCGGCGCTCCAGCCGTCCGCCCGGATGACGTCCACGGTCTCCTGCGCGCGCTCCTTCATGTGGTCGACGCAGAGCACGCTGGCGCCTTCGCGCGCGAAGAGGATCGCGGTCGCCTTGCCGTTGCCGAGCCCGGGCCCGCGCGATCCGGCGCCGGTGACGATCGCGACCTTGCCCTTCAGGCGATGGGCCATCGCCGCCTACTTGAACGTGGCGTCGATCTTGACGTCGATCAGGTACGGGCCGCCGCTCGCGAGCGCGCGGCCGACGGCGGGGCCGACGTCGTGCGTCTTCTCCACGCGCTCGCCGGGCACGCCGAGCGACTTCGCGAGGCCGAGGTAGTCGATCGCCGGGGTGAGGTCCATGCCGACGTAGACGTCGTCCTCGGATGAATAGCCCTTCAGCGCGTGCGTGCGCTGCTTGAGGATCCGGTACGAGCCGTTGTTGAGGATCACGTAGACCACCGCGAGGTTCTCGCGCGCGGCCGTCCACAGCGCCTGGTTCGTGTACATCGCGCTGCCGTCGCCGACGAGCGCGACGACGGGCCGCTGCGGCAGCGCCAGCTTCACGCCGATCGCGGCGGGCAGCCCCCAGCCGATGCCGCCGCCGCGGATGCCGAAGAAGCTCTTCGGATCCGCGCACGGGAAGAACGTGCGGATGCCGTTCGAGGACGAGATCGCCTCGTCGACGATCACCGCGTCCGCGGGCGTCGCCTTCGCCACGGCGTGGACGAGCGACAGCGGCGACATCGGGACCTGCGCCGCTTCGAGGGCCGCGCGCTTCGCGAGCTCCGCGCGCTCCGCCGCGTGCGTGGCGGCGAGCGCCGCGCACCGCTTCGCGGCGTCCTTGTGCCCCTGCTTGGTGGTCTCACGGCGAAACGCTTCGCTGAGATCGGGCAGGGTGGCCTTCGGATCGCCCTGGATGCCGACGGCCGCCGCGTAGTTCTTGCCGATCTCCCACGGATCCACGTCGAGGTGGATGACCTTGAGCCCGTGCGGCATCGGGTCGGTGTCCGAGGGCAGCGACAGCGTGAAGAGGTCGGCGCCGATCGACAGCACGAGGTCGTGGCGCATCAGCGTTGCGTAGATCTGCGGGCCGAGCCGCGGCGAGCCGCCGGCGTAGAGCGGATGCGTGAACGGGAAGTTGCAGGTGCTCGAGACACCTTCGAGCATCACGGGCGCGCCCACCAGCTCCGCCAGCTCCACGAGCTCGTCGATCGCGTCGCCGTGCGCGACGGCGTCACCGGCGAGGATGATCGGCCGCTCGGCGCGCGCGAGGAGCTTCGCGGCCTCGGCGATGGCGGCGGCGTCGCCGCGCAGTCGGTCCGCCACGCGCGTCGGCGTGCCGAGGTCCAGGTCGCGCTCGTTGTTCAGCACGTCGACCGGCAGCGAGAGGAACACGGGACCGCGCGGATGCGCGAGCGCCGTCTTCGCCGCGCGGTGGACGATGCGCGGAAGATCCTCGAGCCGGCGGATCTCGGTCGCCCACTTCACGTAGGGCGAGGCGAGCGGGACGAGCTCCGACCAGAGGATCGGCTCCGTCACCGTGAAGCACTGGTCGTGCTGGCCGGCGGTGAGCAGCAGCGGCGCGCCCGCCTTGTACGCGTCGTACAGCATGCCCATCGCGTTCCCGAGACCCGGCGAGACGTGAACGTTCACCGCGCCGATGCCGCCGGAGGCCTGCGCGTAGCCGTCGGCCATCGAGACGGCGACCGCTTCCTGCAGCGCGAGCACGTAGCGAATGCCGGGCTCGCGCGCGAGACCGTCCATGAGCGGCAGCTCCGTCGTGCCGGGGTTGCCGAACATCACGGAGACGCCTTCCTGCTTGAGGATCTGGAGGAACGCCGACTTTCCTGCGATGTATGGCATAGCGCCGCCGATGATACACTTTTCCGGTGTCAGCCCCGGCTCCGCTCCTCGCCGCCGCACGTCGTGAACGCACGCCGTTCACGCCGATCTGGCTCATGCGCCAGGCGGGGCGCTACATGGCGGAGTACCGCGCGATCCGCGCCCGCCACGGCTTCCTCGAGCTCTGCAAGAATCCCGAGGCCGCCGCCGAAGTCACGCTACAGCCCGTCGATCGTCTCGGCGTCGACGCCGCGATCCTCTTCGCCGACATCCTGCTGATCGTCGAGCCGCTCGGCGTCGGGCTCGAGTTCGGGACGGGCGACGGCCCGCGCATCGCGCGGCCGGTGCGCGGCGACGCGGACGTCGCGCGCCTCGGCGCGATCGACGTCGACAGCGCGCTCGGCTTCGTGTTCGACACCGTCGCGCGCGTGAAGAAGGCGCTGGCCGGACGCGTGCCGCTGATCGGCTTCGCCGGCGCGCCGTTCACCGTCGCGTCGTACGTGGTGGAAGGCGGGGCGTCGCGCGACTACCTCCACGTGAAGCGGCTGATGTACGACGCGCCCGCGGCGTGGACGCGCCTGATGGACGTGCTCGTCGATGGCACCGCGCGCTATCTCAACGGCCAGATCGCGGCGGGCGCCGAAGCGGTGCAGGTCTTCGACTCGTGGGTCGGCGCGCTCGCGCCGGCGGACTACCGCGCGTTCGTCCTCCCGCACATGAAGGCGCTCTTCGCGAAGCTCACGCCGGGAACGTCGGCGATCCACTTCGGCACGGGCACCGCCGGACTCCTGCCGCTGATGCGCGAAGCCGGCGGCGACGTGATCGGGCTGGACTGGCGTGTGGACCTCAGGGACGGATGGGCGAGAGTCGGACACGACGTCGCGGTGCAAGGGAACCTCGAGCCCGCCGTCCTGCTCGCGCCGCTCCCATATATAAGGAAGCGCGCCCGGGCGGTGCTCGACGCGGCGGGCGGCCGCGCCGGCCACATCTTCAACCTCGGTCACGGGATCCACAAGGACACGCCGGTCGACCACGTGAAGGCGCTGGTGGACATCGTCCACGAGCTCTCCGACCGGCGCTGACCGCATGCCGTACGACGCGGTGCTGCTCATCGCGTTCGGCGGCCCCACGCGCCCCGAAGAGATCCGGCCGTTCCTCGAGATCGTCACGCGCGGGCGGCGCATTCCGCCCGCGCGGCTCGAGGAGGTCGCGCACCACTACGAGCGGATGCCCGGCGGACGCTCGCCGCTGAACGAGCTCACGCGCGCGCAGGCGAGCCGGCTCGAAGCCGCGCTGGCGCGCGACGGCCGCACCCTCCCCGTGTTCGTCGGCATGCGCAACTGGCACCCGTTCCTGCACGAGACCCTGGCCGAGATGGCCGCGCGCGGTCATCACCGCGTGCTCGGCCTCATCCTCTCCGTCCTGCGCTGCGAGGCCTCGTGGGACCGCTATCGCGACGACGTGGCGGCGGCGCGCGCCCGCACGCCGGGCGCGCCGGAGGTCGAGTTCACGGATCCGTGGTTCGCGCACGCGGGCCATCTCGACGCCGTGGCCGCGCGCGCGCGGGACGCGCTCGCCGGCGTTCCCGCCGCGCATCGCGCCCGCGCGCCGCTCGTCTTCACGGCGCACAGCATTCCCGTCGCGATGGCCGACGAGGCGCCGTACGTCAGCGAGCTCACCGCGGTCGCGCACGCGGTCGCGGGACGAGTCGGTCGCACACAGTACTCGATCGCCTACCAGAGCCGCAGCGGCGCGCCCGGTGACCGCTGGCTCGAGCCCGACATCAACGACGTGCTGCGCACGCTGGCGGAAGAAAAGCATGGACATGCCGTCGTCGTGCCGGCCGGCTTCGTCTGCGATCACGTCGAAGTCCTCTACGATCTCGACGTGGAGGCGCGCGCGACCGCCGCGGCCGCGGGGCTCACGCTCCACCGGGCCGCGGCCGTGAACGATCACCCGGACTTCATCGCCGCGCTGGCCGACGTCGTGCGACGCACCGAGCGGGCCGCCGCGTGAAGCTGGTCGTCGTCGGCGGCGGAATCTCCGGCCTCGCCGCCGCGCACCGCGCCCTCGAGGTCGCGCGCGAGCGCGACGTGCCGCTCGATCTCACGGTGCTCGAGGCGCGCGATCGGCTCGGCGGCACCATCCAGACGGAGCGTGTGGACGGCTTCGTCGTCGAAGCGGGGCCCGATTCGTTCCTCTCGGAGAAGCCGTGGGCGCTGGCGCTCTGCCGCCGGCTCGGCGTCGAAGATCAGCTCATCCGCACCGACGATCGGTTTCGAAAGGTCTACGTGTGGCGTGCCGGCCGCCTCCACGCCTTGCCCGACGGGTTCCAGCTCCTCGCGCCGACCCGGCTCGCGCCGTTCGCCGCGAGCCCGCTGTTCTCGTGGCCCGGCAAGCTCCGGATGGCGATGGACCTGATCCTCCCGCGCGGATCCGCAGGCGAGGACGAGAGCCTCGGGGCGTTCGTGCGGCGCCGTCTCGGCCGCGAGGCGCTCGAGCGCGTCGCGCAGCCGCTCGTCGCCGGCATCTACACCGCGGACCCGGACGACCTCAGCCTCGCCGCGACCATGCCGCGCTTTCTCGAGGTGGAGCGCCGCGAGCGCAGCGTCATCCTGGGGCTGATGCGCGCGGCGAAGCGGGCGCCTCAGCCGGGCACGAGCGGCGCGCGCTGGAGCCTGTTCGTGACGTTCGGCGAGGGCATGGGACGGATGGTCGACACGCTCGCCGCGCGGCTCCCCGACAGCGCGGTGCAGCTCCGCACGCGCGTGGCCGGGCTCGAGCGGGCGGAGCGCGGCTGGCGCATCGGCGTCGGCCCCGGCGCGATCGACGCGGACGCCGTGATCGTCACCACCGAATCGCACGCGGCCGCGCGACTCCTGCGCTACGTCGACCCGCAGCTCGCGATGCTGCTCGAGGACATCCCGTACGCGTCGTCGGCGACCGCGTCGTTCGGCTACCGGCGGACCGACGTGCCGCATCCCCTCGATGCCTTCGGCATCGTCGTGCCGCGAACGGAGGGCCGCGCGCTGCTCGCGGCGACGTTCTCCAGCGTGAAGTATCCGGGGCGCGCGCCGGACGACCACGTCCTGATCCGTTGCTTCCTCGGCGGCGCGCTCGACGCCCGGAGCCTCGACACCGACGACGCGGCGCTCCTCGCGCGCGCGCGCGACGAGCTGCGCGACGCCCTCGGCATCACGGCCGCGCCGATGCTGACGCGCTTCGCGCGGCATCCGGCGTCGATGCCGCAGTACCGCGTCGGCCACCTCGCGCGCGTCGAGAGGATCGAGCGCCGGCTCGACACGCTGCGCGGGCTGTTCCTCGCCGGCGCGGCGTATCGCGGGGTCGGCCTCGCGGACTGCGTGCGCTCGGGCGAGGCGGCCGCCGAGGCCGCGCTCGCCCGCTACGATACGCACCAATGAGTCGGGATCAAGTGCACGGGCCTCGCGACCGATAACCGAGGCGCCCCCCTGTGGGCGCCCCATGTGGATCGACGACGGCCGGCTGAAGACGATCCAGGAGCCGCACGCCGACGCGGCCGCGGTGGAACGTCTGCTCGCGGAGGCGCTCGGCGACCGCACGCACCCCCACGACGCGCCTGAGCGGTGCCCGCCGTGTCAGCAGCCGCTCGTCGTGCGTACGCTCGACCACCACGCGATCCGGATGTGCCCGTCCGAGCACGGCGCGTGGCTCACGGCGGACGACATCAGGCGCATGCGCGCGCTCGCCGCGCACTCGGAGGCCGCGATCCGACGCCGGCGCGCGGCGTTCGCGCGGCTCGTGGTCGCCGCCGGCGGGCTGTTCGTCGTCCGGCGGCAGGTGGAGGAGGCGATCGCCCCGTACTTCGTTCCGCCCGCCGTCCACGAGCCGGCGCCGGTGTTCGATCGCGCCGCGCCGGCGCCCGGCACGTTCGCCGCGGTGCCGGTCAAGGCCAGCGCCATCGACGTCCGCGACGAGCTCGCGTACGTCGTGGACGCGCTGCGACTGCTCGACGACGGCATCGAGAACCGCCTCGCGGTCGACACGGCGTTGCGCCAGCCGGGCGACGCCCCGGCGGCGTTCGCGGCGTTCGAGCCGAAGCAGCGCGAATTCCTCGTGCAGCTGCGCGCGCTGACGGTGCCCGACCGCCTCGCCGGGTTCCATCAGCACCCGGTCGTCGCCACCGAGCACCAGATCGAGCTCTACCGCGCGTTCGCGACACGCAGGGCCGCCGACAGCGCCGTCGATCTCAAAGCGATGCTGCGCCATCCGGCGCTCGTCACCACGAACCGCGAGCTGATCTCCGCCTACACGGTCTTCAAGAAGGTGTATCCCGAGCTCGACACGCAGACGCACGACGCCGTGTACGGGCGACTCAGCGCGTTCGACATCATCTAGATCGTCGGACGGCCGCGGCCCTAGCTGCCCCGCGTCGCCACCACGATCGTCACGTCGTCGCGCGGCTCGGCGCCCGCGAGGTGGCGGTCGCTGACCGTCAGCAGCAGCGCGAGCAGGTCCTTCGCGCTCTTGCCCTCGCCGAGCGCGATCACGCGATTGAGCCCGTCCTCGCCGAGCGAGACCCCGCCCGCGCTGCGGTTCTCCACGAGGCCGTCGGTGTAGAGCACCAGCGTGTCCCCGGGGTCGAGCGTGACGCTCGCCTCCGTGTACTCCATGTCCTCGAACATCCCGAAGGGCACGCCCGTCGCGGCGAGGCGCATGACCTCGCGGCGGCCGGCCTTGCGCAGGCGCGGGGATTGTGGCCGGCGTTCGCGTACTGTACGAGGCCCGTCAGCGGCTCGTACACCGCGAGCACGGCCGTGACGAACATGCGCGCGCGGTCGCAATCGCGGTGCAGCAGCGTGTTGATCCGGCGGAACGCGGCCGCGGGCGAGAACGTCCGCGACAGCTCGGTGAGCAGCGCCATGCGGAACGACGTCATCATCATCGCCGAGCTCACGCCATGGCCGGAGACGTCGGCGATCACCAGGCCGAGGTAGCCGCCGCCGAGCGGCACCACGTCGTAGTAGTCGCCGCCGACGTTGCTCGCGGGTCTGAGGCTCGCGGCGAGCTCCAGGCCCTCGATCGAGGGGATCGACGCGGGCAGCAGCGCGTCCTGCATCACGCGCGCGGTCTCGAGCTCGTGACGGAGCGTCGCGACCTCGCTGCTGCCGCGCGTCGTGGGCGCGGCCGGCGCGCCCTCCACCGTCAGCGCGACGAGATTGGCGAGCCCGTCGCTCAGCGCGCGACGGTCGGTCGGGCGGCCGCCGGTGCACCAGAAGAAGTCGCCGACGCTCCGGCCCTCGTGATCGCGCACGGGAACCAGGTACGGCTCGCCGCGGAAGGGACACTCGCGGCTGCCGCACAGCGCGCGCCGCTTGTCCTCGAGCGTGGCCGGACACGCGGTCTCCGCGGACTGCGTCGCGAAGATCGCGCGGCCCTCGGGATTGAGGACGAGGCAGCGCGCGCGGACCGCGCTCGCGATCGGGCCGAGCAGCGAGCGGAGCCGTTCCACGTCCACGGGGCGCCTACGATAACAGGTCGATCGGGTGCGGGCGGAGCGCCACTTGCTCGGCCAGATGCGCCACGCCGAGCCGGTGGACGTGCGCGCGGATGAGCGCCAGCGGCGCCGCGAGCGGAGCGGCGCCGCGGCGGGCGGCCGCGATCGCGGTCGTGAGCTCGGCACGCTCGTCGTCGGAGAGCGCGCGAAGGAAGAACGCGGCCATCTGCTCGAGCACGTCCGCGCGCCGCGCGCGCGTGGCGGGCGCGGCGTAGGCCGCCGCGAAGACGACGCCGTACTGCGCGACGACGTCCTCGAGCCGCCGGCGCCCCGCCGTGGCGGCGAGATGGCCGAGCGTCTCGTAGTGCTTCGGGCTGTGCGCGAGCAGCGCGTACTTGTGCGCCGCGTGGAACGCCACGAGCTCGAGCGAGGCCAGACCCTTCGCGCGCCACGCCGCATAGGCGTGCATCCGGTCCGTGAAGTCCTCGCCGGTGGCGGTCACGCGCAATCGCGTCGTCCCGTCCACCTCGACGAGATCCATCGGCGGACGCGGCACGCCGAGGCCCAGCTCCATCTCGGGGCACACGGGCACCCACTCGACGTGCTTGCCCAGCACCTCGACGAGGAACGCGTCGCGCTTGTGCCCGCCGTCGTAGCGCACGCGCTCGCCGAGCAGGCACGCCGAGATCCCGACGCGCAGGGCCGGTGTCTCGCCCTCGCTCATGACGGTGTAGTCTACTGTCCGATGCTCGAGGTCGTCGGCATGAAAGAGATCGACGCGATCTTCGCGGTGACGGACGCGCTCGGCATCCACCGCGAGGCGCTCGTCATTCCGCTCGGGCCCGCGTCGCCCGGCCGCGTGCGCACGCTGCCGAGCGGCAAGCTCGAGATCACCGTCGAGGCCGCGCGTCCGCTCGACGAGTGGCTGCAGGAGCTCCCCGCGCTCATCGCCGCCGCCCGGGCGAAGTGACGTCGGGCCGCCTCAAACGCGAGCTGGGCGTCGTCCCGCTCGCGGCGATCGTCTTCTTCAACGTCAGCGGCGGGCCGTACGGCCTCGAAGATCTCGTCCCCGCGTTCGGCCCGGGGCTGACGCTGCTCCTGCTCGTGGTCACGCCGGTCCTCTGGAGCCTGCCGGTCGCGCTCGTGGTGGCGGAGCTCGCCGCCGCCATGCCGGACGAGGGCGGCTACGTGACATGGACGCGGCGGGCGTTCGGCGACTTCTGGGCGTTCCAGGTCGGCTGGTGGAGCTGGATCGACAGCTTCGTGGACGTCGCCGTCTATCCGGCGCTCTTCGTCGAGTACGTCGCGTTCTGGTCGCCGGCGATGACGGCGCTCGAGCGCTGGCTGCTCGCCGTCGCGTTCATCGTCGCGCTCACCGCGCTCAACGTCCTCGGCGTGCGTCCGACGGGGCGCGCGGCCGTGGTGCTCGCCGCGGCGGCGCTGGTCCCGGTGATCGCGCTCGTGGACGCGGGTGCGGGGCAGCTCACGCGGCGGCCGTGGACGTCGCTCGCGCTCGAGCCCGTCGACGTGACGACGATCGGGCTCGGCCTCGCGGTCGTCATGTGGAACTACTCGGGATGGGACACGCCGTCGACCGCGCTCGGCGAGACGCGCGCCCCCGAGCACACGTTCCGCCGGGCGCTCTTCGTCGCGCTCCCGATCATCGCGCTCTCGTACGCGCTGCCCGTCGCGATCGCGTTGAGCCACGACACGGTGGACGCGCGCGCGTGGGGCACGGGCGGATGGCCGCGCATCGCGAGCGCGATGGGCGGCGCGTGGCTCGGTCATGCGGTCGCCGTCGGCGCCGTGGTGAGCACGGTCGGCCTCTTTCTCTCGCTCCTGCTCACCAACTCGCGCCTGCCGTACGTCCTCGCGCGCGACGGGCAGTTTCCCGGCGCGCTCGCCGCGGTCCACGCGCGCTTCGGTACGCCGTGGGTGGCCGTGGTCGTGTCCGCCGCGATCTACGCGCTGTTCGCGGTGTTCTCCTTCAAGGAGCTGATCGTCCTCAACGTGTGGCTCTACTCGCTCGCGCTCCTCGTCGAGCTCGCGGCGTTTCTCCGGCTGCGCGCGAGCGCGCCCGGGATGACGCGGCCGTGGCGCGTGCCCGGCGGGTGGGCCGGCGCGTGGGTGACGGCGCTGTTGCCGGCGGCGCTCGCGCTGCTGGCGATGGCGACCGCGGGCTGGCGCAACACCCTGGCGGGTGTCGGCGCGGCGCTCACCGGCCCGCTGATCTACGCCGTTGTGCGGCGCGGCACTCGCGGAGGGCCGGGATTCACTCCCGGCCCGGAGCGTGGGGGGCTTGGGGGGCCCGTCTCGGGCCCCCCATCTACAGCGAGTCGTCGATGATGCGCGCGAGACACTCCAGCGTCTTCAGCGAGCCGACGTAGGTCTTCCACGCGACGGCGATGTGGTCCTCGCGCTCGCCCGGGCGGCGCGGAGGATAGATCGACACGCTGACGTTGGGGCCGAGGAACCGACAGCCTCCCGCGCAGGCCTCCCGCACCTCCACGTGCTCCGCGAGCCCGCGCTCCGTGACGAGCGCGTCGAGGTGCTTCAGGATCGCGCTCGCGTCGAGCCGCCGCCGCCGGCCGCCGCGCTCCACCGGTATCACGACGATGCCGCACTCGCGACGACACACGCTGATGACGAGACGGCGCCCCGGCGTCACCGCCTCCTCCCCGCGAGCGTGACGGCCCGGTGCGCCGCCGCCTCCACCGGCGCCATCGCCGGCGGGTGCCACCGCGCGCGCACGCCCAGGCGGCGCAGCGCGCGCGCCACGCCGGCGCGGAACCACGCCTCCTCGAGGACGCTCCCCGCCCAGCTCACCGTGACCGGCGTACGCATGCGCAGCTGGCGCACCACATCGAGCGCCTGCGCCGCGAGATCGCGCTGCGCCTCGGCGACGATGCGTCGCGCGCGCGGATCCCCGCGGCGCGCGCGCGCGACGACACCGGCCGCGAGCGCCGCGATGCGACGCACGGGATCGCGCGACTGGATCAGGTGCCGCGCAGGCAGAAAGTCCTCGCCCTGCGTCGTCGCGCGCAGCCACGCGCGTCCCAGCCAGAAGCCCGAGCCTTCGTCGCCGAGCAGCGGACCGAAGCCGCCCGCGCGCGCCCAGCGTCCCGCGCGATCGCGGCCGATCACGATCGAGCCCGTGCCCGCGAGAATCAACACGCCGCTCTCACCGCCCAGCGCGCCGAGATGCGCGATCTGCGCGTCGGAGAGGACCTCGATGTGTCGGGCCGCACGCGCGAGGCGGCGCGCGAGCGCTCGTCGCTCGGTGGCCGTCCAGATCCCGCGCGATCCGAGCACCAGCGCCGCGGCGCGGCCCCAGCCACGCGCACGTGCGGTTCTCGGCAAAAAAATGCCGAGATCACCGACGAGAGTCGCAGGGATGCGAAGGGCCCCGAGGCGGCGATCACCGCGGCGGGCGACGAGCCTCACCCAGCTCGCGCCCACATCGGCCCCGAGGACAATCGGACACGGAGCGCGTCGAATCGCTGACATGACGCAGGGCGCGGCTATTATGCGCCGGACGCCGCCCGCGAAAACGCTCACGCGAAATCCGACGCTTGCGCCGCCTCGGGCGCTGGCATGGGACGTGCTGACCTCTCTGGGCGTCATGGGGAAGTCCATCGCCGCCCTGCTGCTCGTCGCCGCCGCCACGGCCTCGACGGCTTCGCCACGTGAGGTCGTCCAGCGCGCGGTCGTGCGCGTGATCCGGATCATCGACGTGTCGGGGCAGGCGTCGCCGAACGAGCGCGGCGGGCTCACGGGCGCGCTGTCGTCCGTGCGCAGGCGCGCGCAGATCCGCACGGTCGCCGAAGAGCTGTTCGACTTCGAGGAAGTCGCGCGCGTGCGCTCTCCGTGCACTGGGCGGCGCGCACGCGCGAGGAGCGCAGCGAGTTCGTCTCGCTCTTCACCGACCTCCTCGAGCGCGCGTACCTCGGCAAGATCGAGAGCTACGCGGTCGTTCGCTCGCGCATCATCCCGAAGCGGCGGAGCGTCGACAACCGCGTGCGCGAGACCGGCCTCGAGTACCGCCTGCACAAGAAGGACGGCCGGTGGAAGGTCTACGACGTCATCATCGACGGCGTCAGCTTCGTGTCGACGTATCGCAGCCAGTTCGACCGCATCATCAAGGCGTCGTCCTACACGACGCTCGTCGACCGGCTCCGCGGCCCCGGGGAGGGAAAGGCGAGTCCCGCGGAGCGCCCGTAGTTATAGTGGGGCGTGCCGAGCGCGCCCCTCCTCAGCTGGCCCGATTACGCGGTCCTCCTCGTCGTCCTCGCCGCCCTTGTCGTCATCGGCGGGGCGTTCACGCGCCAGCAGCGCGACACCGTCGACTTCTTCCTCGCGCGCCGCCGCGTGCCGTGGTGGGCCGTCGCGCTGGCGTTCCTCGCCACGGAGGTCAGCGCCGTCACGATCATCTCGGTGCCCGCCACCGCGTACAGCGAGAACTGGGAGTACTTCCAGTTCTTCATCGGCTCGAGTCTCGCGAAGCTCGCCGTCGCGTACCTCTTCATCCCGGCCTTCTACCGCTATCAGGTCACCACGATCTACGAGTTCCTGCGCCACCGGTTCGGGCAGGCGAGCCAGGTCACCGCGTCGATCTTCTTCTTCGTGACGCGCCTGGCGGGCTCCGGCGTGCGGCTCATGGCGGCGTGCCTCGCGGTGTCGATCCTGCTGGGCTGGCCGCTGCCGCTGGCGATCGCCATCTTCTCGCTGATCTCAATCCTCTACATCGCGATGGGCGGCGTGAAGGCGGTCGTCTGGACGAACGTGTTCCAGGCGCTGCTGTTCCTCGCGGCCGGCGCCACCACGCTGCTCTTCGTGATCGAGCAGGTGGAGGGCGGCCTGGGCGCGGTCGTCGACCTCGCGCGCGCGGGCGGGCGCCTGAACGTCGTGAACTGGGGCCCCGCGCCCGGCGACGCCGACTTCTTCCGGCGTGTCCTCACCGACCCGAACATCATCTGGATCGCGATCCTCAACGGGTTCATCGGGTCGATGGCCGCCTTCGGGACGGATCACGACCTCATGCAGCGGTTGCTCACGGTGGAGACGCGGCGCGAGAGCCAGCGCACGCTGTCGATCACGCCGCTCGGCACGCTGGTGACGCTGATCATCTACCTCGGCCTCGGGACGGGCATCTTCGCGTTCTACGCGCAGCATCCGCACCTGCCCCTGTCGCGACCGGACGAGATCCTGCCGCACTTCGTCGGGCAGGTGATGCCGCCCTTCCTGCGCGGGCTCATGCTGAGCGCGATCGTGGTGGCGTCGATCGACTCGCCGCTCGGCTCGCTGGCGGCGTCGTTCGTCACGGACATCTACCGCCCGCTGCTCGTGCGCGGGCGGTCCGAGCGGCACTACCTCTTCGTCTCGCGCGTGAGCGTGGCGATCTTCGGCATCGTGCTGGCGCTGCTCGCCTACGCGTTCTCCTTCTTCAGCCAGATCCTCTGGCTCGCGTTCAAGATCGCCGGAGTGACGTTCGGCTCGCTCCTCGGCGTGTTCCTGCTGGGCCTGCTCACCACGCGCCCGATCGCCGATCGCGCGAACGTGATCGCGATGATCGTGATGGCGCTCGTCAACCTCGTGCTGCTCACGCTGTCGGAGACGAAGGTGCTGGTGTTCGCGTGGTCGTGGCTGGTGATCGTGGGGACGTTCGGCACGATGGCGCTCGCCATCGCGCTGTCGCCGCTGCTGCGCCCGCGGAGCGCCACGGCTTAGCCGGGGCGCGGAGCGCGGGGGCTCGGGGGCGCCCGGAGCCCCGAGGGGGTTTGGGGGTCCTACAGCCGTGGGGCCCCCATGTTCATGACAAGGTCAGGCGGGCGATCACCGCGTCGATCTGACAGGCCCGCCAGCCGAACGCGGTGATGCCGGTGACGCCGGGCGCGAGCAGCGCGGCGTCGTACGGATCGCGCAGGAGGATCACGGCGAGCGCCTTCGCGCGCTTCTGCACGGCTTCCAGCAGCGCGCGGTTCGACGGATAGAGGTGCGCGTCGTAGAGGAAGAGCACCGTGGCGTCCGCGGCCGCCGCCGCCGCCGCGGCGCGCTCGATCTCGTCGGCCGTCGGCTCGATCCCGACGATCAGGCTCTCCGGCGGGATCCCCACGGGCGCGAACGCGTCGCGCAGGAACCGCGCCTCGTCACGCACCGCAGGCTCGATGAAGATCCGCGCCGCGAGGTCGGAGAAGCGCGGAAAGATCGCGGCCACGCGGCCGTTCAGCGCCTTCCGGAGGCCGGGCGGCGCCGGCGCGACGAACGTCACCGCCCGCGTGGCCGCCGCCTTCGCCAGCGCGGCCCCGTCGACCTCGGGCGCCGGCTCGCCGGGCTCCCGCCGGACGG
>VGLJ01000099.1 GCA_016866775.1 Candidatus Rokuibacteriota bacterium
CTTCCGTTCGCCCGGCACGCACAGCCCCGTGACATAGTCCCGGAGGGGCCCGTGCCGATCCTGATGGCCGAGGGCGGCGGTGAGACGCTCAACATACGTGCGAAACCGCTGGGCGCGGGCGCTCGCGGGGTTGGGCATACGCCGAGGCGGCCAGCGTACCCCATGAAAACCTAACTTTTTTGACACAGTAGTACTAGGAGCCGGCGCGACCGCTCCGCGCGATCAGCCGGTCGAGGACGGCCAGCAGGTCTCCAGGGATGACCGGCTTGATGAAATACGCGTCGGCGCCAACCGAGCTGTCCTCCGCGCGCCCGCTGATCACGATCACCGGCAGCGCGCGCGTCCCGGCGTCCGCCTTGAGCGTGCGACACACCTCGGCGCCATCGCCATCCGGCAGTCGCCGGTCGAGGATGATGGCGTCGATCCCCCCTGACGGACGCGGGTCAGCGCGTCCGCGCACGTCGTCGCGGCGAAGGGCGTGTGGCCGACCGCTTCGAGGAACTGGACGTACATCTCGCGCGTATCTTCGTGGTCGTCGACGACGAGCACGACAGCCTTACGGTTGGATGACGTTGACACGGGCGGCCGGGACTGTAGCACAGGACGCCGGCCGCGGAGTGAGCCTTACGCGGTCGGGCGGCCGTCGACGCCGTCGACGTGCTGCGCCTGGCCGGTCGCGCGCAGGCCCCGGCGATGGGGTGCCCGGTGAGGATCGTATCCGGCCCGATGATAGACTCGGCGTCCTGAACGCCATGCCCGAGCTCCTCGACACCGTCGAGATCGAATCGGCGCCGAACCCGCGCGCGGCCATCCTCTGGATGCACGGCCTCGGCGCCGACGGTCACGACTTCGCGCCGATCGTTCCCGAGCTGCGCCTGCCGATCCCCGTGCGCTTCGTGTTCCCGCACGCGCCGATGCGCGCGGTGACGATCAACCACGGCGCGGTCATGCGCGCGTGGTACGACGTGCGCGGCGTCGACGGCGAGCGGCGCGAAGACGCCGACGGCGTGCGCGCCTCGCAGGCGCAGCTCGAAGCGCTCATCGCGCGGGAGAAGGCGCGCGGCATTGCCGCGCACCGGCTCGTGCTCGCGGGGTTCTCGCAGGGCGGCGCGATGGCGCTCCACACCGGACTCCGTCACGCCGAGCGCCTCGCGGGCGTGACGGCGCTGTCGTGTTTCCTGCCGCTCGCCGACACGCTCGCGCGCGACGCCGCGCCCGCCAACCGCGACGTGCCGATCTTCCTGGCGCACGGCACGTTCGACGACGTGATCCCGCCCGCCCGCGCCCGCCGCGCGCACGACACGCTCGTCGACCTCGGGTGGCGTGTCGAGTGGCACGAGTACCGGATGCCGCATTCGGTGTGTCCGGAAGAGATCGACGACATCTCGGCATGGCTGGCGACCGTGCTGAAGACCTAAGGGGTTTGGGGTCCTCCAGTTGTGGGGCCCCATCTACAAAGGAGAGAAACCATGGCGTCCCCCGTTGACCCGAACGATCCCCTCATGACCGGCGAGAACTCGTTCATCCGCCTGAGCCCCGACGGCGGCACGACGATGACCGATCGCTTCAGCCACTGGCGCGTGCTGTGGTGCGCGGCCGGCGCCGGCACCGTGCTGTTCGCGCAGAGCAAGCAGCTCACGAGCGGGCGCGTGCAGATCTACAGCGACAACGCGGCCGTCGCGCGCTGGCTGCAGCGCTCGATCGAGACCCTGCTCTTCCCCGCGTTCGCCGACGAGAGCATCCCGGTCATCAACGCCGAGTTCGCGCGCGGCGGCGATCCGCGCTCGGCCGCGTGGGAGACCGTGACCTCCGCGAACGAGAAGATCCGCCTCACCTGGTACGACTGCCTCGCTCCGTTCGTGCTGACGATGGCGCCGGGGACGAACAACCGTCCGATCGGCGTGTTCAGCACGTTCTTCCCCGCCCGCTCGGCGCAGGCGGAGATCAACGGGATGGCCGCCACGACGAAGCCGTGGCCCGAGATGCGCGGCGACCGCCAGTCGTCCAGCGCGTGCCTCGCGTGGTCGGAGACGTGGGTGAGGCCGAAGTCCTAGCGCCCGATGCTACGCTGAAGGCGTCATGCGGATGCCGGGCTGGTGGAGCCGGCGGCTCCGGGCTCCGTGCTCGGCGCCACGCTCGATCTCGACGCCGTCCTGCAGCAGATGACCGAGATCGCCGTCCCGCGCATGGGCGACTGGTGCGCGATCTTCATGCGTGGCGAGCGCGAGTCCATTCGTTGCGTGGCGTTCGTGCACCGGGATCAGGCGAAGACGGAGCTGGGCCGCGCGTACATCCGCGCGCGGCCGATCTCCATCGACGCGCCGTTCGGCGTCGGCAAGGTGATCCGGACCGGCGTCTCCGAGCTCACCGGTGAGGTCTCGGAAGAGCAGCTCCGCGCCGTCTCGCGTGACGAAGAGGGCGTGCGCGTGCCGCACGAGCTCGGCCACGGGTCGGTGCTCATCGTGCCGTTGCGCGTGGGCGCGGCGGTCATCGGCGCCGTCAGCATGGGACGGGCTGAGGCGAACGCGTACGATCCGACGGATCGTGCCGCCGCCGTGGACCTCGCGGGCCGCCTCGCGCTCGCGATCCAGAACGCGGAGCTCTACCGCGACGCGCGGGAGGCGCGCGCGCGGGCCGAGCGCGCGAGCTGGCAATCCGCGTTCCTCGCCGAGGCGAGCCGGCTGCTCGCGTCGTCGGTCGACTACGGCGCGACGCTCGACGGGCTGATCCGGCTCTCGGTCCCCACCATCGCCGACGGGGCCGTCGTGCATCTCGTGCGGCGCGACGGCGTCAAGCGGATCGGCCCCGCGTATGCGGATCCGCGCTCGCGCCGCTCGCGGAGACCCAGGTCGTCGGCAACCTCCTCTCGAACGCGATCAAGTTCACGCCGCCGGGGCCCCGCCGGGGGGGGCGTGGCCTTGACGCTCGAGCGCCTCGACGGCCGCGCGCGTCTGGTCGTCACCGACACGGGACCCGGCATCGGCGCGGACGTGCTCCCGCACGTGTTCGATCGCTTCCGTCAGGGCGACAGCAGCAGCACGCGCCTGCACGGCGGCCTCGCGATTCGTGAAGCACATCGTGGAACTGCACGGGGGAACGGTGCGCGCGGAAAACGTCGGGCCGCGGGGCGGCGCGCGAATCGTCATCGAGCTGCCGGCCGTGACCTAGGACAGCCTCCGGCTGCGCGTCTTCAGCCGACGCGCTTACGGCGGTGCTCGACGAAGTCGACCACCACGTACTCGCCGAGCTTCTCGGGGCTCACGTAGAACGCGCGGCCGCGGTTGATGCGCGTGAGCTGCTCGACGAACTGCGCCAGCCACGGCGTCCGCTCGAGCATGAACGTGTTGATCGTGATGCCGTCGCGCGTACAGCGTCCCACCTCGCGCAGCGTCTCCTCGATCGTCCGGCGCGTCGGCGGATACGCGAAGTCCGCCTCGCCGTTCTCGAGGTGCGCGGTCGGCTCACCGTCCGTCACCATCAGGACCTGGCGGTTGCCGCCGCGATGGCGCGCGAGGAGCTGGCGCGCCAGCATCAGCCCCGCGTGCATGTTCGTGCCCACGTTCCACTCGGACCACGACAGCGTCGGCAGCTCGGCGGAGGTGAACTCGCGCGCGTAGAGCGAAAAGCCGATGATGTAGAGCGCGTCCCGCGGGAACTGGCTGCGGATCAAGGCACTCAGCGCGAGCGCGACCTTCTTCGCGGGCAGGAAGTAGCCGTTGTTGAGCATCGAGCGGCTCATGTCGAGCATCACGACCGTCGCCGCCTGCGTCCGTAGCTCCGTGCGATAGACCTCGAAGTCGTCCGGCGCCAGCGCCACGGGCGCGCCGCGTCCCTGCCGCTCGACCGCGTTCATCACGGTCTCGCGAAGGTCGAGCAGGAACGGATCGCCGAACTCGTACGCCTTCGTCTCGTCGGTCTGGTCGCCGCCCGCCCCGCGGCGGTTGATCTGGTGCCCGCCGAAGCGGTCGTGCGCGAGGCGCTTGAAGATATCGCCCAGCGCCTTGTCCGCGATCTTGCGGATCGCGCGGGCGGTCAGCTTGAGATCGTCGTCCTCGCCCTCGAGGTAGCCGGCATCCTTCAGCGCCTTCGCCAGCTCCTTGAGGCGCGCGAGGTCGTTGGCCGCCTCCGGGCCGAGCAGCTCGTCGACCTTCTCGCCTTCGATCCGGTCGAGGTCGCGGAGGTCGCGCACGCCCTTCAGCTCGCGCTCGAGCTGCTCGAGCTGGTTCAGCTCGTCCATGAGCTTCATCGCCTTCTCGAGGTTGACGTCCTCGTCGCCGCGGAACGGATAGCGCTGCGCCATCTCGTCCATCGGGAGGAGATCGGCCAGGTTCATGGCGAGCTGGCGGAGCTGGGCCTCGAGACGCTCGTCGCGCATCATCAGCGAGCGCATCATGTCGTCGAGCTGCTGGCGCTGGCGGGGCGACAGGCTCTGCATGAGCGACTGGAGCTGCGCCATCTGCCGGCCCATCTGCTCGAGCAGGTCGTCGAGGCTCTCCGCGCCCGGGAACTGGTCGCCCCACTTCTGCTTGAACTTCTCGAAGTCGGGCTCGTTGCCCTCGGCCCGCTCGCGCAGCATGCGGTTCAAGTCCTGGAGCATCTCGCGCACGCGCGCCATGTCCTCGGGGCTCATGTTGTTGAGCGCGTTCTGCATGCCCTGCATGAACGGCTTCAGCATCTGGTCGCGCAGCGACTGCAGGAGCTCCTCGAACTTCCGCTTGGCCTCGGGGTCGACGAAGTCGTACTGCTGCAGGTCGCGCAGCTGTCCCGCGGGATCTTTCGGCAGCTTGTCGAGCGCTTCCTTGTTCTTCGCGACCGCGCGCTCCAGCCGCTCGACCATCTCGCGCGGGACTTTGCCCTGGTCGGCGCCTTCCTTCGCTTCGTTCACCCGGCGGTCGATGCCCTCGCGCTCGGTCTTGACGATGTCGTCGAGCTTCTTCTTGATGTCGTCGAGGCTGGACCCGAGGTCGTAGCGGTCGAGGCGCTCCTGCCGGCGCTTGCGCAGCTCCTTCAGCATGTCCTGGAGCCCGCGCCGGCGTTGCCCTTCACCCGGCGGCACGCCCTGGTGCATGAGCCGCTGGAGCGCGCGCCACGGGTCGCCGTCCGCGAGGACGTCGTCGGCCATCGCGGCGAGCAGATCGTCGGCGTCGAGCTCGACCTTCTGCCGCCCGTCCCACTGCGAGTAGCGGAAGAGCCAGGGCACGGCTCAGCCCCGGTACCGGAACCCGCCGGCCTGCACGTCCTTGTTGAGCTTCTTCGAGAGGTGGAGCCCCTCGAGGACGAACTCGATCGCCGAGGCGACCGCCGACGGCTCCGTGGCGCCGAGCTTCGTCGCGGCCTGCCGGAGCCCGCGCAGCTCGGCGACCTGCTTCACGTAGTCCGCCGACGGCATCCCGTCGGACGCCTGGACCACGAGCCCGCCTTCGAACGCCTTCACGACGTCGGCGAGCTCCGGCTCCGCGAAGCTGCGCTTGAAGACGTTGAGCACCGCGCGCTGCATGAGCCGGTGGAGGATCTTCTCGTCGCTCGCCTCGCCGACCGCTTCGAGCTCGATCTTGCCGGTCGTCGACGCGACGATCGCGCCGAGGTCGCTCACGCGGGGCACCGCGTCCTTCTCGCCGAGGCGGATGGCGCGCTTGAGCGCGCTGGACATCAAATTTTCGTAGTTGGCGATGCTCACGCGCACGGACACGCCCGACCGCTGGCTGATGTCCGACGACTGGCGCGCGAGGTGCGTCAGCTCGGCGACGATCTGCTTCATGTACTCCGGGCTCGCCACGCGCACGCCGTCCTGCGCGAACGCGGTGCGCTCGGCGTCCATGATCGCGATCTCGTGATCGAGCCGCTTCGGATAGTGCGTGCGGATCTGCGAGCCGAACCGGTCCTTGAGCGGCGTGATGATGCGGCCGCGGTTCGTGTAGTCCTCGGGGTTCGCGCTCGCGATGACGTAGAGGTCGAGCGGCAGCCGGACCTTGTAGCCGCGGATCTGGACGTCACGCTCCTCCATGATGTTGAGGAGGCCGACCTGGATGCGCTCGGCGAGGTCGGGCAGCTCGTTCAGCGCGAAGATTCCGCGGTGCGTGCGCGGCAGGAGGCCGTAGTGGATCGTGAGCTCGTCCGCGAGATACCGCCCTTCCGCGACCTTGATCGGATCGACTTCACCGATGAGGTCCGCGATGGTGATGTCCGGCGTCGCGAGCTTTTCCGCGTAGCGCCGATCGCGCGGCAGCCACGCGATCTCGGTGTCGTCGGTCACGCGCCCGCGGCACGCGGGGCAGATGGGCGCGAGCGGATCGTCGTTGACCTCACAGCCCGCGATGACGGGCACGCCCTCGTCGAGGAGTCCGACAAGGAGCCGCGCGATCCGTGTCTTCGCCTGGCCGCGCTCGCCGAGAAACACGACGTCCTGTCCGGAGAGGATCGCGTTCTCGATCTGCGGAACGACGCTCTCCTCGTAGCCGACGATCCCCGGGAGGAACGGATCACCCTTCGCGAGGTGCTTGATGAGGTTGTCCGCCAGCTCCTGCTTGACCGACTTCGACCGGTACCCACTCTCGCGCAGCTCACGGACGGTCTTTGGCGGGTTCATTGCGTGCCACTATGCCCGCCGCCGCGCGCGGCTGTCAATCACGCGCTAGAGTGTCGACATGAGGCGCGCGCTGGCGCTCGCAGTGTCCCTGCTCCTCGCCGCTCCCGCGCTGGCATCGGAGGTCGTGCTCTCCGGAGTCGAAGGCCATCCGCGCGCACGATTCCCGCTCGCGGTCCACGTCATCCCGTTCGGGGACGCCGCGCTCGACGCCGCCGCCACCAAGGCGGTCGACGACTGGAACCGCGTGGCGCTGGACGCGCTCGGCCGGACGGTGTTCGCGCGCGTCGAGAGCCAGGAAGCGGCCCAGGTCGTCGTCGACACACGGCCGCGGGACGAGCGCGGGCTCATGGGCTTCGCGCGCGTCGAGGTCGGCCCGGACGGCGTCATCAGGCTGCCCGTGCGCGTCGTCGTGTACGAGCCGGCGGCGCGTGGGGCCACGTCACGCGAGACGCTGCTCTATCAGGTGCTCGCGCACGAGCTGGGTCACGCGCTCGGGCTGCCGCACAACACCGACCCGCGCTCGCTGATGTGCTGCATCCACGCGAGCCTCGACTTCAAGGACCCGGCAATCCTCTCCGCGTACGTCGAGGCGCGCCGCCGGCCCGACGTCGCGTCCGCGAAGGCCCAGCTCGCCGCGCACTATCAGAGGGTCTGGCGCGAGCCGCGGTAAGATCGACGGGATGAGCGAGCAGGAGCCGACCCGGGCCGCCAACTTCGTTCGCACGGCGGTCGCGGAGGACCTCGAGACCGGACGCTTCCAGCGCCCGATCGTCACGCGCTTTCCGCCGGAGCCGAACGGCTACCTGCACATCGGCCACGCGAAGGCGATCGCGATCGACTTCGGCATCGCCCAGGAGTTCGGCGGACGCTGCCACCTCCGCTTCGACGACACGAACCCGACGAAGGAGAGCCAGGAGTACGTCGACGCGATCATGCGCGACATCCACTGGCTCGGCTGGGACTGGGCCGAGCACCTCTATCACGCGAGCGACTACTTCGAGCAGCTCTACCAGTGGGCCGTGCAGCTCATCAAGGCGGGCAAGGCGTACGTCGACGACCTGACGGCCGACGAGATGCGCGAGACGCGCGGCACGCTGACCGAGCCCGGGCGCGAGAGTCCCTATCGACATCGATCCGTCGAAGAGAACCTGGATCTGTTCGAGCGCATGAGACGCGGTGAATTCGACGACGGCACGAAGACGCTGCGGGCGAAGATCGATATGAACTCCGCGAACCTGAACCTCCGCGACCCGGTGATGTACCGCATCCGCAAGACGTCGCACCAGCGGACCGGCGACACGTGGTGCATCTATCCGATGTACGACTGGGCGCACGGCCAGTCGGACTCGGTCGAGCGCGTCACGCACTCCCTCTGCTCGCTCGAGTACGAGGACCATCGCCCGCTGTACGACTGGTACCTCGACGCGCTCGGCATCTTCCATCCGCGCCAGATCGAGTTCGCGCGCCTGAACCTGAGCCACACGGTGATGTCGAAGCGCAAGCTGCTGAGCCTGGTCGAGCACGGCCACGTGCGCGGCTGGGACGACCCGCGCATGCCGACGCTCGCCGGCCTGCGCCGCCGCGGCTACACGCCCGAGGCCATCCGCGACTTCGCCGAGCGCGTGGGCGTGACCAAGGCCGCGAACATGGTCGAGCTCGCGTATCTCGAAGCGTGTCTCCGCGAGGATCTGAACAAGCGCGCGGAGCGGCGCATGGCGGTGCTGCGTCCGCTGACGCTGATCCTCGAGAACTATCCGGACGACCAGGTGGAGGAGTTCGAGGCGATCAACAATCCGGAAGATCCGTCGGCGGGCACGCGCAAGGTGCCCTTCAGCCGCATCCTTTATATAGAGCAGGACGACTTCCGGGACCCGGCGCCGCCGAAGTACTACCGCCTCTCGCCCGGCGCCGAGGTGCGCCTGCGCTACGCGTACATCGTCAAGTGCACGGGCGTGGAGCGCGACGCGGCGGGCACCGTGACGGCCGTGCGCGCGACGTACGACCCCGCCACGCGCGGCGGCGACGCGCCGGGCCGCAAGATCCGGGGCACGATCCACTGGGTCTCTGCGCAGCACGCGATGGATGCCGAAGTCCGGCTCTACGATACGCTCTTCACGGCGCCCAAGCCGGATGACGTCGACGACCCGACGTCGGTGCTGAACTCGACCTCGCTCGAGGTGATCTCCGGCGCGAAGGTGGAGCGCGCGCTCGGCCTCGTCGCGCCGGAGACCCGCGTCCAGTTCGAGCGCCTCGGCTACTTCGTCGCCGACTGGCGCGACCACACGCCCGACCGCCTCGTCTTCAATCGCACGGTCGGCTTGCGCGACACGTGGGGCAAGATCGAAAGGACTTTATCTTGAATGCCGGTGGCCAGAGATGAGTTCGTAAGGGCGATGGACCGAGCGGCGGAACGCTCCGTCGCGCGGTCCTTCCATATTGTCTAGAACCCCTCCAGCCGTCGCAGCGTGCCTTTGAGCGTGCGCGACTTGTCCGCCGAGACCCACGTCACGGTCCCTTCCTCTTCCGGCGAGACCACGACGGTCGCGTTGTTGCCGAGCGTCGCGCGAATCGCATTGTCGGCGATCGTCGCGTCCCACAGGCCGTCGGTCGTCGGCGACGTGCGATACATCAGCCGCACCTTCCCGCGGTCGTCGACGGGACCGATGATCGCGAGCGTATCGCCGAGCAGCGCCCAGCGCGGGCCGAGCAGCGCGAGCAGCTCCGCCGGCACGCCGTCGGGATTCACGAGGAACTTCGGCGGGCGACTGGCCGGCGAGAACAACAGTTCGCGCACGATCCGCGCCTCGTCGCCGCCGGGCTGACAGGCGATCGGCCCCGGCGCGAGCGTCGCGGCCGAGAGGAACTCGGCGAGACAGCGGCCGTAGCGCACGGCGAAGCGCCCGGTGACGCCGCCGTGGTGTCCCGTGATCTCGCCGGCGGTCTCGTCGACCATCAGCCACGGAAGGTCTCGCTTCGCGAGGATCGGCCGCGCGCGTACTCCCCGCGCGATGTTGCCGAAGAGCGCGTCGTCCTTCGGGAACACGACGGCCAGGCGCCCGACGCGCGCACGTTGCAGGATGCGCTCGATGATCGTGGGATCGAGGGCACCGGTGGCGCCGAGCGAGCGGATCCCGGGCGCGAACGCGATCGCCGCGTCGATGTCGGGCGACTCGTCGATGGCGGCGAGCGTGACGTAGCCGCCGAACGACTGCCCGGAGAGAACGATCTTCTTGTAGCCAGCTTTCCTCTGCGCCGCGACTTCCTCGAGCGTCCGCTTCACCGTGCGCTCGAGCGCGCCGCCCTCCGCGAGGTGGTGACGCTTGAGCATGATGACGTCCCACCCGCGCGCCTGAGCGATCCGGAGCACGGGCGCCGCCGGCGCCTTCCAGGACTCGGTCGTCCCGGAGATCCCGTGATTCCAGATGATGAGCCCCTGCGCTTGCTCGGGCCCGGCCATGGGGAGATCGCAGAACGCGCGCTCGAGCCAGTAGAAGCGCTCCCCGGGCTGCTGGTTGCACGCGAGATCGGTCGACGCGTGCGCGAGGCCGGCGGGCGCGACGACGAGCACGAGCGCGAGGAGAAGCCGCACGGGCCGGAAGGCTAGACGAAAAGCGCGGGAGCCGCCATGATTTTTCGGTGAGCGAGAGCCTGCCCGCGGTTGCCGTCGCCGTGCTCCTCGCCGATGGCCGCTACGCGCTCCAGCATCGCGACGATCTCCCGGGCATCGCGTGGCCCGGCCACTGGGGCCTCTTCGGCGGCAACCTCGAGCCCGGGGAGGCGCCGCTGTCGGCGATCGCGCGTGAAGTCTCGGCTAAAGCGAATCTAGCGGGATCCGGCAGCGGGAGCGCGACCCGCTGCCTACCGCAGTCCGCCCGCATAGCCCTGGATGACGGGCTGCACGTAGGCGTTGATCACGGTTGCCGGGTCGCTTTGCCGGGCACGTTCACCCCCGACGACGAGGCATGGTAACGTGCGCCACCGGACAACGATGACGGTCAAGGTCTCGCGTGTTCACGCGCCACGGCGACGCATCGCGTGGACAGGTGCGGGGTGGCTGCTGCTGCCGGGTCTCCTCGTGCTCCTCGCGTTCTTCGCCCTGCCCATGGGCACCATCCTCGTGTACAGCGTCGGCCGGACGGCGCCGGGCGCGCTCTACATCCCGGACCTGACCCTCGCCAACTACGTCGCGCTGGTCGGGACCCCGGTGTATTTCCAGGTCATGATGCGCACGCTGCGCCTGGGTCTCATCGTCACGCTGCTCGCGCTGGTCATCGGCTACCCCTACGCATTTCTCATGGCGCGGGGACGGCCGTGGGTCCGGACAGGCTTGCTCCTCGCGGTCCTGCTGCCCCTGCTGGTGAGCGTCGTCGTCCGCACCTACGGCTGGATCGTGGTCCTGGGGCTCGACGGCCCGGTCAACATGCTGCTGCTGGCGCTCCGTCTGACCAGCCAGCCGGTGAAGTTCCTCTTCAACGAGACCGGCATCGTCATCGGCCTCCTGCACGTCTTCTTCCCGTTCATGGTCCTGCCGCTCAGCTCCGTGCTCCAGAAGCTCGATCCGCAGCTCGTGGAAGCGGCGCGTACGCTCGGCGCCGGCTATCCGACCGTGTTCTGGCGGGTGATCCTCCCGCTCAGCGTGCCGGGGATCGCGGCGGGCTCAATGCTGGTCTTCACGCTGAGCGTCGCGGCGTACGTCACGCCGGCGCTGATGGGTGGCGCCGGGATCAACGTGATGGCCACCCTGGTCGCGCAGCAGATCCTCGTGCTCGTGAACTGGCCCCTGGGAGCGGCCGTCGCGGTGACCCTGGTGGGCATCACCCTGCTGGTCGTGGCCGTCTACAACCGCTTCCTCGAGGCGAGCACCGGCGTCTACCAGAGACACGCGGGATGATGGCCGCTCTGGCCTACGCCGTCGTGGCGGCAACGGTGGTCTTCCTCGCCCTGCCGATCGTGTCCCTGATCGTGATGTCGTTCAGCGCGGCCGAGTACGTCACCTTCCCGCCCATCGGCTTCTCGCTCAAGTGGTACGGGCGCATCCTCCAGATGCCCGGGTTCGTGGACTCGCTGCTCCTGAGTCTCCGGCTCGCAGCGCTGGCGACCGTGCTGAGCATCCTGCTGGGGGTCGCCGCCGCGCTCGCCGTGGCCCGGACGCGCTTCCGCGGCCGGAATGCCCTCGTCGCCGCGCTGATGTCCCCTCTCGTCGTGCCCTCGATCGTGACCGGCCTCGCCATGCTGCAGTTCTTCGTGGACCGCGGGATGCGCTCGGCGGACTGGAACCTGCTCGCCGGCCACGTCGTCATCACGCTGCCGTACGTGACACGGACGGTGATGGCCAGCCTGGAGGTCTTCGACTGGAGCCTCGTCGACACGGCCCGCGTCCTGGGCGCCGGACCGCTGCGCGCGTTCTGGCGGGTGACGCTGCCGATCATCCGCCCCGGCATCCTCGCCGGCGGCATCTTCGCGTTCCTGACCTCGTTCGACAACTACACGATCTCGTTCTTCCTGGCGGACGCCAGACGGGTCCCGTTGCCCGTGACCGTGTTCAACTACATCAACAACATCTTCGATCCAGGTGTGGCGGCGTTGTCGGCCACCCTCATCTACGCTTCCGCGATCATCCTGATCGCCACCGAGCGTCTGATCGGGGCCAGCCGACTCCGTGGATTCTAACGACATGGGAGACCTCGACATGGACACGTTCTCGAAGAAGACCACCGTGAGCCGGCGCGAATGGCTCGCACACGCGACCCGGGCGGGCCTCGGAGGAGCGGCGATCGCATCCGTCGGCCTCCTGGCCAGGGCGTCCACCGTGTCGGCGCAGGCCGCCGCGAAGACCATGGCCATCGCGATCTGGGGCGGGCCCTTCTCGGCGGCCCTGCGCGAGGCCCTCGTCCCCGAGTTCGAGAAGGATCACGGGGTGAAGGTCGTCATGGAGGAAGGGATCAGCGCCGACGCCATCGCCAAGGTGCGCACGGCGCGGAGCAATCCCCAGCACACCCTGATCGGGGTGGACGACCAGTTCATCAGCGAGCTCAAGACCGAGGGCCTGATCGTGCCGGTGACCCCGAAGGATGTGCCCAACATGAAGGACCTCTTTCCCGAGTACGTCATCGAGGACGGCCACGGCGTGGGCGTCGCGGTGAGCTGGTCGGGCCTCCACTACAACACCGCCCGGGTCAAGACGCCGATCACCTCGTGGCGAGCGATGTGGGATCCGGCCTTCAAGGGCCGCGTGATCATCCAGTCGTTCAAGGCGGGTACGGGCATCTTGACGCTCGCCATGACCGCGGCGCTCGCGACGGGCAAACCGGCCCAGCAGGCGCAGTACGAGGCGGAGGCGGCATTCCCCCTGTACAAGCAACTCCGGCCGCACCTGCACTCGATCGTCGACTCGACGGTCACGGCGCTGCCGCTGCTGGCCCAGGGCGAGGCGTGGCTCCTGCCGACGCCGAGCCGGATCGCGGCAGCCTACACGGTGAAGGGAGCGCCGATCGCACGGGCCGAGGTGAAGGAAGGGCAGCCGATGCTGCTGAACACGGTCGCCCTCGTGAAGAACGCGCCGCTCCAGGAGCAGGGCCGGGACTTCATCAATCGGTTCCTCTCGGCGAAGGTCCAGCTCGAGATGGCGAAGAAGGGGCTCACGGGGCCGACGAACCAGAAGGTGGAGGTGCCGGCAGACCTGAAGAAGCTGGTGCCGGTCGGCCGCGAGGATGCAGCGCGGATGGTCCGCCTCGACTGGAAGCACGTCACCAAGCACCGGGCCCAGTGGGTGGACTGGTGGAACAAGGAGATGGCGGGGTGACCAGGCAAGCCACGATCAGTCGTGGCTGAGGTCGAATTCGCCTCGGTCTGGAAGCGCTTCGGCAGCGTGGCGGCCGTGGCGGGCATCAGCGTGCCCGTCGAGCGTGGTGAATTCGTGGCCCTGCTCGGGCCGTCGGGGTGCGGCAAGACGACCACGCTGCGGCTGATCGCCGGGCTGCTCCAGCCCGACGAGGGCGAGATCTTCATCCGGGGCCGTCCCATGGCCGGCGTGCCGCCGAACAAGCGGGACGTGGGCATCGTGTTCCAGAACTACGCGCTGTTCCCGCACATGACGGTCGCCGGCAACGTGGCCTTCGGCCTCCAGATGCGCGGCGTGTCGGGCCGCGAAGTGCGGCAGCGGGTCGGCGAGGCGCTGGAGCTGGTGCAGCTCGCGGGCCTCGAGAGCAGGTATCCGCACCAGCTCTCCGGAGGTCAGCAGCAACGGGTGGCGCTGTCGCGCGCGCTGGTCTTCCGGCCGGCGGTGCTGCTGCTGGACGAGCCGCTGGCCGCGCTCGACAAGCGGCTCCGGACGGACATGCAGGTGGAGCTGAAGGCGCTCCAGCGGCAGGTCGGGATCACCACGATCTTCGTCACGCACGATCAGGAAGAGGCGTTGACGCTGAGCGACCGCATCGCAGTGATGAACGGGGGGCGCATCGAGCAGCTGGGCACGCCGGAGGATATCTACGAGCGCCCCGCCACGTCCTTCGTACTCGAGTTCATCGGGCGGGCAAACGTGTTCGCGGGCGAGCTCGGTGCGGAGGACGGGCGGCCGGTCTTCCGCGCCGGGGCCCTGACGCTCGCGGTGCCGGAGGCGAGCGCCCGGCAAGGCCGGGCGATCCTGGCGATCCGTCCGGAGCGCGTGCGCCTGTGCGCTGAGCCGCCGCCGGGCGGCAACGTCGTGTCGGCGGAGGTGACCAACGTGGTCTACCTGGGCTCGCACGCGCACTACTACGTCCGTCTGGCGACGGGCGAGGAGCTCGTGGCGTTCCAGAGCGTGGGGGAGGGGCCGGCAATCAAGGAGGCGACCCGCGTGTGGGTCACGTGGCGGACGGAGGACGTCCGCGTCGTCCCGGCCTGATCGCCGGGCTCGCCCCGGGCGCTACCGCGAACCGCGCTCCGCCGACGGGCCCGGGGCCGCGGGCGTCCGGCGCACGAGCTTCACCACCTGCTTCAGACGCGACTCGGCGAGGTAGAGGTTGCCCCAGACGCCGTGAGCGAGGGTGTCGAGTGGGCGTCCCCGCGACAGCATCTGCCCCTCCGGTCTGCCCGGGCTGCCGCCAGAGCGCCGGCTGGCGGCTGGGCGACCGCAGATTCATGTGCTCGGGATGCGGGGATCGCACGTCGGTGACCGCCGGCACGATCTTCGACCGAACGCGGACGCCGCTGA
>VGLJ01000100.1 GCA_016866775.1 Candidatus Rokuibacteriota bacterium
TGTCGTCGAGCGCTACGTAGGTAGTATCCTTCTCCATGACCGGCCTCCTATCGCCTGTGGCTCTGTTCCTGCCCGGAACAACCCACGACTATGCGATACGGCAGGCCGGTCCTTCCATATTGTCTAGAGCTAGAGGCGGCCCCCTCTTCTGTTACGATCGCGGCAGGATGCTCCGGTCGCGGCTCACCGCGAAGATCACCGTCGTCATCATCGCAGTCCTGATCCTCGGGTTCGGCGCGGCCACCATCTGGTCGATCCGGCTCCAGTCCCAGGTCCTGCTCGAGCAGGGCAAGCTGGCCGCCCGCCGCCAGACGGAGACCATCGTGGCCAGCATCGAGGGCGCGATGCTCCAGGAGCGCCCGGACGTCACCCGCAGCGTCATCCAGGAGCTGAGGGGGTCCCGTCCGGTCGAAGGCCTCACCATCTACCGGGCGAACGGCTCCGAGGCGTTCACCGACCTCTCGACGCTCGGCCAGGTGATGAAGAACGCCGAGCTCTCCAAGGAGGTCATGGAGAACATCAAGCGGATGCAGCGGGTCCCGGGCGCGACTAACACGTCGCCGTCCTTCCGGCAAGCCGTCCAGACCCTCAAGACGCAGGACTCGTTCGAGATGGAGAGCGGCCAGCAGTTCTACGTCGTCCACCAGCCCGTCGAGAACCAGGAGAAGTGCCAGGGCTGCCACGGCGCCGACCACAAGGTGCGAGCGGTCGTTCGCGTGGCGACCTCGATGGAGCCGGTGTTCGCCGAGACCCGCCGCCAGCGGAACAGCCAGCTCGTGATCGCCGCGCTGACGATTTTCGCCGCGGGCGCCGTGATGACGGTCGCGATGCGGCGCGTGGTGGTCCGGCCGATCGACACCCTGGCGGGCGTCGCGCGGCGCGTGGGCGACGGCGACTTCGACGCTCGTGTGCCCGTCGGCTCGCACGACGAGATCGGCGCGCTCGCGGCCACGTTCAACGACATGACGGCCCGGCTGGCGCAGGCCCGTACGGATCTCGAGACGAAGAACGCCGAGCTGGGCGGCGCGCTCCAGAGCCTGCAGGAGTCGCGGCAGCGTCTCGAGCTGCTCGAGCAGCTCAAGGGGGAGCTGTCCAAGTTCGTGCCCGAGTCGGTGAAGAAGCTCCTCGAGCAGAGCCCCAACGCCACGGAGCTCGAGAAGAAGAACGCCGAGGTCTCGGTGCTCTTCCTCGATATCGCGGGCTACACCAAGCTCTCGGAGTCTCTGGAACCGCGCAAGCTGAACCAGCTCGTACAGACCTACTTCACGAGCTTCCTCGAGATCATCCAGGCCCACCACGGCGACGTGAACGAGACGGCGGGCGACGGCCTGATGGTGATCTTCCAGTCGGAGCGGGGCGGGAGCGACAACGCGCTCAACGCGACGCAGGCGGCATTCGCCATCCGCCAGCGCACGGAACGGTTGAACGAGGAGTACGGCGGCATCTTCCCGGCGATCCAGCTCCACATGGGGATCAACACCGGCGAGGCGCTCATCGGCGCCACGAAGCTCGGCACGCGCTGGACGTTCACCGCGACCGGGCCGACGACGAACATCGCGGCCCGCTTCGCGGGGTCGGCCGTGGGCGGCGAGATCATCGTGGGCCCCGCGACGGCGGAGCGGATCCGTCAGACGTTCGTGCTCGAGAGCCTCGGCGAGCGCTCGTTCAAGAACGTGTCGCAGCCCATCGGGGTCTTCAAGGTCATCCCGCCCGGGGTGTACGAGAAGATCAGCTGATCCGCGTCGGCATCTGCGCGTGGGCCGACCAGGCCCTCATCGAGGACGGCGCGTTCTATCCGAAGAAATCCATGACGGCGGAAGCGCGGCTGCGTTACTACGCGCGGTTCTTCGAGACGGTCGAGGTCAACAGCTCCTTCTACGCGATCCCCGACGCGCGCAACGTGCTGCGCTGGGCGGAGCGAACGCCGGACGGCTTCGTGTTCAACGTGAAGGCCTACGCGCTGCTCACCGGCCACCATCCCCGTCCCGAGACGCTGCCGGACGAGGTGCAGGCGCTGCTGCCCGCTCGGTTCGCCCGCACGCATCGGGGCGAGGTCCAGGCGTCGTCGCTGCCGCGCGAGGCGTTCGACGCCACGTTCCGCCTCTTCCGCGCCGCGTTGGGACCGCTCGAGGACGCGCGGAAGCTCGGGTACGTGCTCTTCCAGTTCGCGCCGTGGGTCCGGTTCTCCCACGAACGGCTCGGCGAGCTCGAGGCGCTGCCCGCGCGCGTGCCGGGCTGCCGGATCGCCGTCGAGGTCCGCGACCGCTCCTGGTTTCCCGACCACGCGGACGAGACGCTCGCGGTGCTCCGCCGGTCGGGGCTCGCCCACGTGATCGTCGACGCGCCCCCGGCGGCGCACGCGGTGCCCCGCGTGGTGGCGCGCACCGCGAGCGCGGTGGTGTTCCGTCTCCACGGGCGCAACGCCGAGGGGTGGCTGCGGCAGCTCCGCGGCGAGGAGCCGGCCGTGCGCGAGAAATACGACTACCTCTACAGCGAGGCGGAGCTCCGCGAGCTGCGCGCGGAGGTCGAGGCGAGCGCGGACGACGACGGCGACGTCTTCGTGTCGTTCAACAACAACAACCGGGACTATCCCGTGCGCAACGCGCTGACGATGAAGCGCCTGCTCGGCCAGCCCGTCGCCGAGGCACCACCCGCGCCGCAGCGTCTCTGGTAGAATCCGAAGTCCCATGCCGGACGTTCAGCTCCGCGGCGCGGAAGTCGACGGCCTGACGCTGCACTACGTCGCCGAAGGCCGCGGTCCCGCCGTCGTCCTCGTGCATGGTCTCGGCGGATTCGCGGAGTCGTGGCGCCACAACATCGGGGCGCTCGCGCGTGTCGCCACCGTGTTCTCCGTCGACCTGCCCGGCTTCGGACGCTCGGCGAAGCCGCCGGCGCGATACCGCCTCGCCGATTCGGCCCGCGCGCTCCACGGCTTCCTCCAGGTGATGGGCGTCGGCCGCGCCGCGATCGTCGGCCACTCGCTCGGCGGCGCGGTCGCGCTCACGTACGCGCTCACGCATCCCGCGCGCGTGGAACGCCTCGCGCTGATCGGCGCGCTCGTGCCCGGCACGTCGTACCGGCCGTCGCTGCCGTACCGGATCGCGGCGACGCACGTGCTCGGCGAGCTGCTCGCGCTCTGCGCCTGCGCGCCCATGTATCGCGCGGCGATCGCGCGTTGCTTCCACGCGCCGGTCGCCGAGGAAGTCGACTACCTCGTCCGCGAGGGCTACGCGGAGCGGACCTCGCCCGAGGCGAAGGCCGCGTATCTCGCCACGCTCCGTGACATCCGCCGCGAGATCGTCGACCACGCCCCGGATTATCGGCGCGCGCTCGCGAGCCTCGAGCCGCCCGTGCTGCTGATCCACGGCAAGCAGGACCGCGTGGTCGCCCCGGCCTACTGCGCGGAAGCGGCCGACGTGCTGCCGCGCACGCGCGTCCACTGGATCGACGCGTGCGGTCACTTCCCGCAGATCGAGCACGCCTCCGCCGTGAACGGCTGGCTCACCGAGCTCCTCGTGGGGCGCCACGCGTCGCGGAACAGCTGAGCGCCGTGCAGGAGATCACGCCGCAGGAGCTGAAGGCGCGGCTCGACGAGAACGACCGCCCCGTTCTCGTCGACGTCCGGGACGACTGGGAGACGAAGCTCTGCCGCCTTCCCGACGCGGTCCACATCCCGATGGAAGAGTTCGAGCTCCGGACCGAAGAGCTGAACCCGGCGGACGACATCGTCGTGTACTGCCATCACGGAGTCCGCAGCGCGGCCGTGGCGGATTACCTCCGGCAGCTCGGCTTCACGCGCGTCCGGAATCTCTCCGGCGGGCTCGATGCCTGGGCGCGCACGATCGAGCCCACGATGCGGCGGTACTAGCCTGGCCGACACGCTGATGATCGAGCGCGCGGGACCGGTCGCGCGCGTCACGCTCGACCGTCCGCCGCTCAATCTCCTCGAGCCCGGCCTGATTCGTGCCTTGCGCGACGCCTTCCGCGACCTCGCCGAGGATGCGTCCGTCCGCGTCGCCGTGATCACCGGTCGCGGGCGCGCGTTCACCGCGGGGATGGACGTCCACGTGCTCGCGAGCCTCGACGTCGCGCGCGCCAAGGCGCTGATCACGGGGCTCCACGACGCGATCCACGCCGTGCACGCGGCGCCGTTTCCCGTGATCGCCGCGGTCAACGGCCACGCGCTCGGTGCGGGCTTCGAGCTCGCGCTCGCGTGTGACCTGCGCGTGGCCGCGCGCGGCGCGACGTTCGGATTGCCCGAGGTGCGCGTCGGCGTGCCGTCGGTCATCGAGGCCGCGCTGCTCGCGCCCCTCGTCGGGCCCGGCCGCGCCGCCGAGCTCCTGCTGTGTGGCGAATCGATCGGCGCGGACGACGCGCTCGCGTGGGGCCTCGTGAACCGCGCCGTCGCGCCCGAGGAGCTGGACACCGTCGTCGACGCGCTCGTGAACAAGATCCTCGCCGGGGCGCCGGCGGCCATCCGTCTGCAGAAGGAGCTGATGATCCGCTGGCGCTCGACCGACCTCGCGACCGCCGTCGAGTACGGCGTGAACGCGTTCGCCGTGTCCTACGCGTCGCCGGACGCCGCCGAAGGCCTGCGCGCGTTCCTCGAGAAGCGGGCGCCCCGGTGGTGATCACGACCGTCACCCTCGATCTGTGGGGCACGCTCCTCGTCGACACGCCGGGCAGCGACAACCGCTAGAAGGGCCGGCGGCTCGCCGACTTCAACGCGCTGCTCCGCGGCGACGGCCGCACGTTCTCCATGGCCAAGCTCGAGCGGGCCTACGAGGACTCCGCGGTCTACCTGCGGCGGGTGTGGTCCGCGAACCGCGACGTGCCGATCGCGGAGCACGTGAAGGCAATCCTGCGCGCGCTCGATCGGGAGCTCGGCGAGGCCCCCGATCCGCATCTCCTCGAGGCGCTGGTGGACGCGTACGGCCGTCCGGCGCTGGTCGTGCCGCCCGCGTTCGACGAGACCGCGCGCGGCGCGCTCACCCAGCTCCGCGCGCGCGGGCTCACGCTCGCGCTGGTCTCGAACACGATGCGGACGCCCGGCACCGTGGTGCGCAAGCTCCTCGCGCGGGCGGGACTGCTCGACGTCTTCGCACACCTCACGTTCTCCGACGAGGTCGGCGTGCGGAAGCCCGCCACCGAGATCTTCTTTCACACGCTCCGCCGCGTGGGCGGCGATGCCGCGAGGGCCGTGCACGTGGGCGACGACACCATCCTCGACGTCGACGGCGCGCAGAAGGCGGGGTTGCGCGCGGTGCAGGTGGTCGGGAGCGCCGCGCCCGCCGGCGTGACGCGCGCGGAGCGGACGATCACCTGTCTCGGCGAGCTTCCCGCGGCCATCGAGTCACTGGAAGCACACGATTGACGGCCATGGGACGTCAAGGTTCGCGTAGTAAGATCCCGCCATGAACGTCGAGGACCTGCGCGCCAAGATCCGCGACATCAACGATTTTCCGACCGAGGGGATCCTCTTCAAGGACATCACCACGCTCTTGAAGGACGGTCCGGCGTTCCGGTACGTGATCGAGGCGCTCGCCAAGCGCTACACCGCGGCGCAGATCGACATCGTCGTGGGGATCGAGTCGCGGGGGTTCATCCTGGCGGCGCCGCTCGCGCAGCAGCTCGCGGCGGGATTCGTGCCCGTCCGCAAGCTCGGCAAGCTGCCCGCGAAGACCGTGCACGTGGAGTACGAGCTCGAATACGGGCGGAGCGCGCTGGCGATCCACGAGGACGCCGTCCAGCGTGGTCAGCGGGTGCTGATCGTGGACGACGTCCTCGCGACCGGCGGCACCATGGCGGCGACCATTCGTCTCGTCGAGCAGCTCGGGGGAAAGGTCGTCGGCATCGCGTTCCTCCTCGAGCTCGCGTTCCTCAAGGGCCGGGAGAAGCTCGGCTCCGCTCCGGTCGACGCGCTCCTGGAGTATTAGGTTTGGGGGGCTCCGGGCGCCCCCCAAGCCCCCCAACGGCGTCGGGCGGACGTGAAGTCCGCCCTCCGCCGAGCGTCTAGACGACCAGCGACTTCCACGCCCAGCCGGCGCCGAGCACACCGACGCCGATCAGCGCGCCCGGCATCACCGTGCCGCTCGGACCCGACGCGATCGGGCCGCCCGCGAGCGCCGGACCGTCGAGGCCGAAGCCCGAGCTGGTGTCCGGGCTCGCGGAGCCATCTGCCGCCTTCGGCGACGCCATCGCGACCGTCAGCGTCGCGTCGCTCGGCGCTCCGCCCGTCGACGGCAGCGAGGCCAGTGACACGCCGGGCGTCAGCACGGGCCCGGGCGCATCCGACATCGACGGCGAGGCGTCGCCTCCCACCGGAGTGTCGGTGAGCGACGCGAGGGTGATCGGCGTCGAGGACGTCCCGCTGCCGGAGCCGGACCCGCCGAACATGTTCGGCCGATAGACGTAGTCGGACGACGGATTGATCGGCATCCCGCCCGACGAGCCGCCCGAGAATCCGCCCCCGCCCAGGCCGCCGCCACCCCCGGGTGTCGAGAAGGCGGTCATCGTCGGCGTCCCCGCCGTCGTCCCGCCCGCGGCGCCGCCGGCCGCGCCACCGGCCGCGGCGGTCGTCGTCCCGCCCGGCGTGCCTTCCGCGGCCTGCGTCGTGGTGGTGCTGTTGGTCACGTTGTTGTTGGTGATGAAGGTGTTCGTGATGAAGTTGTTGATGATCGACGTGAGCCCGGCCGTCGTCGGCGAGGCGCCGGCGACGGCCTTCCCGGCCTTCGAGCACGTGCCGGAGACCGCGCCGCCGGCCGAGGTCGTCCCGCCGGTGGACGTCGACCCGCCGCTCGAGCCGCACGTCGAGCACGCGGTACACGTGGACGACGCCGTGTCGGTGACCGGGGTCGTCGCCGACGTGGCAGAGCCCGTGAGGCCGAGCAGCCCGCCGGTGGCGCTGACGATCGACGAGATCACGCCGGTGGACGAGTCGAGAGAGCAGGCCGCGACCGCCGGGGCGAACCCGGCGAGGACCGCGGCGACGAGCAGGGCGATCATGGCGACGCGCATGGGGCCAGTCCTCCTGCCTACGCGAGACTCAAGAGGCGTGCCGAACCGTGGGCGGCCGGATTTCGAGCGTATTTCGACGACAAACGCGCATCGCTATGCGCAGCGCGGCCGATGATTCCTGCAGGCTGCTGCACGGGCGGAGTAAGATAGCCGTGTGATTCGTGTGATCGAACGCCTCGCGCTCGGAGCGGCCCTGGTGGTCGCCGCGAGCGGCGCCGCCCAGGCCGACGAAGCCAAGACCCCGGTCAGCGCCTCCATGATCCTCGACATCGTCAGCACCCCTGTCCAGCAGTTCCGGACGAGCGCGTTCGACGAGTCCCTCAAGCGGCCCGCACCGCCCGCCACGGACAGCAGCGCGGGCGAGGTTCTTGCCGACGGTTCGGTCCGCTACGGTCGCGCCGTCATCACCGTGAAGAATCCCTGCCCGCCCGGCACGGCCCACTGGGAGCCGCCGCCGCTGCCCGGCCGCCGCGCCGGATACCGGGGCGTTCCCCCCACCTCCGCCCGCTGACGTCGTGGCGATCACCAGGGTCGGGGTCGTCGGCTGCGGCCTCATGGGCTCGGGCATCGTCCAGGTCACGGCCCAGGCCGGATTCGAGACCGTCGTCATCGAGGCCAACGACGAGCTGCTGAAGCGCGGCGTCGGCCGCATCCGGCAGACGCTCGAGGGGCTCACCGAGAAGGGCAAGCTCGACGCGAAGGCGAAGGACGCGGCCCTTGCGCGCCTCAGCGGCGCGGTCGGCCTCGAGCACCTGAAGGCCTGCGATCTCGTGGTCGAGGCGATGACCGAGAATCAGGCGCTGAAGAACGAAACCTTCGCGAAGCTCGACACGATCTGCCCGCCGCACGCGATCCTGGCCACCAATACGTCGTCGTGCAACGTCACCGCGATCGCCGCGGCGACGAAGCGGCCGGCGCAGGTGCTCGGCCTGCACTTCTTCAATCCCGTGCCCCTCATGAAGCTCGTCGAGGTCGCGCGGACGATCCTCACCGACGACGCCGTGGTGAAGACGTCGACCGAGTGGGTGCGGGCCCTCGGCAAGGTGCCCGTGCAGACGAAGGACGCCACGGCGTTCATCGTCAACCGGCTGCTGGTGCCGTACCTCCTCGACGCCGTCCGCGTCTACGAGGGCGGGCTCGCGAGCCTGGAGGACATCGACCAGGCGATGAAGCTCGGGTGCGGGTACCCGATGGGCCCCTTCACGCTGCTCGACCTCGTGGGGCTCGACACCGCCATGTACGTCGCCGAGGTGATGTTCGAGGAGTTCCGGGAGCCGCGCTACGCGCCGCCGGCCCTCCTGAAGCGGATGGTGCTGGCCGGCCACCTCGGTCGCAAGACCGGGCGCGGTTTTTACACGTACGGCTCGTGACCACCCGCAGTAGGGAAAAGATTTACCCACGCGGGTGTCGCAAACCCTTTTCCGGACGTGAGTCTTCTGCCTATACTGCGCGCTACGCTCGGATGTTTCTCGCAATTGAGTCGTAGTCCAGGAGTCACGAAGGCATAAGAGGCGAGCTGCAACCGTCGAACCATCGAGTCAGTGGCCTCGTCGATGTCCTGGATCGCGTACTCGACAAGGGCTTGGCCGTCGCCGGAGATATCAAGGTCTCGCTCGCCGAAGTCGAGCTGTCGCGCCCTCGGACCAGGAGAAGGTCTTCGAGGATTTCCAGCAGGCCGATGCGTCGCCGACGCGCCAGTACACGGGCGCGGGCCTCGGGCTGTCGATCTGCCGGCGGCTCGCCGACATGATGGACGGACGGATCACGCTGCAGAGCCACGTGGGCAAGGGATCGACGTTCACGTCCCGCGCGGCATGACTGCTGCCTATAGTGCCTCTGTCAGAGACGCTGAGCGCGACCTCACGGCGCTTCGTCTCACCCTTAGTGGGCCATGACCGCCTTACGCGTTCGCGCCCGAGGCCCTCGCGTGACGAAACGAGCGCGCGCGCGCCGGAAAGAAGGCGCGGCCGGCGGCGGCGCGCGCGGGGGGGGCGCTCACGCCCGAGGAGACGGAGAAGCTCGGCGACGCGCTGATGAGGCTCGAAGAGACCGTGCGCGACCTCGCGGCCCGCTTCGATCTCACGCCCGAAGAGCTCAACCTCGACCTGGGCCCCCTCGGCCGTCTGCGGTGAGCGTCTCGTAGATCCGGACGCTCAGCGCCCCGAAGCGCGGGTCGGCACGCGTCTCGACCCCTCGCGGCCGCGGCAGCGGGACGTCGAACGTCGCGGCGATGCGTCCCGGCCGCGGCGTCATCACGACCACGCGGTCGGCGAGCAGGACGGCCTCGGGAATCGAGTGGGTGACGAAGAGGACCGTCTTCCGCGGGCTGTCGACCGCGGTCTCGCCCCACACACGGAGCAGCTCGAGGTTCATCTCGTCGCGCGTCATCGCGTCCAGCGCGCCGAACGGCTCGTCCATCAGCAGGAGCGGCGGGTCGAGGAGCAGCGCCCGGCAGAGCGCCGCGCGCTGCTGCATCCCCCCGGACAGCTCGCGGGGACGCTTGGCGGCGAAGTCTTCGAGCCCGACCAGACGCAGGAGCTGCGTCGCGCGCTCGTGGTAGCGCCGGGGATCGCGCCCCGACAGCTCGGCGGGAAGCAGCACGTTCTCGAGCACGCGGCGCCAGTGCAGCAGCACCGGCGCCTGGAACACCATCCCGACCTCGGCCACCGGGCCGCGCACGGGATGGTCCGCGACGTCCACGCGCCCGCGCGTCGGCGCGCGGAGCCCGGCCACGATGCGGAGCAGCGTCGACTTGCCGCAGCCCGACGGACCGACGAGCGCCACGAGCTCGCCGCGCGCGACGGTGAGCGAGATGTCACGAAGGGCCTCGACCGGGCCGGACGACGCCTCGTACGTCATGCCGACCCGGTCGAGGACGATCAACGGCCGAGGCGCGTCAGCGGCGCGGCGGGTCGATGCGCGTGAGGTACTCGCCCGAGTAGACCTCGTCGCACCCGACCTTGCGCGGCATGTCCGGCATGTACGTGTTGATGAACTCGACGGTGCGGCACATCTTGCCGCGGTCGAGCGAGCCGATGCCGTTCTTGGCGTACCGCTCGGTCTTCATGAGGTCGAGGCCGAGCATCATGTTCGGCTCGATCAGCGCGGGGTCGATGTCGGGCACGCGCTTCTTGAAGATCTCGAGCGCCGCCTTCGGGTCGGCCATGACGTCGCGCCAGCCCATGTAGGACGCTTCGAGGAAGTCGCGCAGCACCTTCGAGCGCTCCTTCATGGTCTTCTCGCTGGCCATGATCGACATCGAGTACGTGTCGAAGCCGTGCTCGCTCCACGGCATCTTCACGAGGTTCTCCCTGCCCACCGCCTTCTCCCAGAACGGCTGGCCCGTCGTGTAGTCCGGGACCGCGTCGGCGCGCTTCTCCGAGAGCGCGACGAACTTCGCCGCGGGCTCGATCGTGAGCCCCTTCACCTTGGCCGCGTCGATCCCGTTGATCTTCGCGAACGCGGGGAAGAGCTGCCGCTGCGCGTCGCCCGGCGGCGCCGCCAGCGTCTTGCCCTCGAGGTCCTTCGGCTTCACGATGCCGGTGTCCTTGCGGGTCCAGATGTTGAGCGGGGTGAGGTCGAACACCGCGCTGACGATCTTGATCTTCGCCCCCTGCGCGACGCGCGGGATCACGACCACGGCGTCCGCCAATCCGAGATCGGCGCGGTTCGTGTCGACCTTGGCGATCGAGTCTCCGGAGCCCTTCGAGTTCTGCAGCTCGACGTCGAGCCCCTTCGCCTTGTAATAGCCCTTGTCGAGGGCGACCCAGTACGCGGCGTGGTCGCCGACGGCGAACCAGTTGAGCGCGAACACGACCTTCTGCGGCGCCTGCGCGTGCCCGACGCCGGCGACGACGGCCGCCGCGACGAGCGCCCAGCCGATCAGCATGGCGCGTTTCATGGCGTCTCCTTTCTCATGGGGCCCCCCAGCTGAGGACCCCAAACCCGTTTCTCAGCTTTCCGCCCATGGCGCGAGCCAGCGCGCCGCGAGCGAGACCGCTCCGTACAGCGCGAGCCCGACGATCGAGATCCACGCGAGCGCGGCGAAGGCGACCGGCGTGTTGAGGTTCGTCTGCGCGTTGACGATGACCATGCCGAGGCCGCTCTGCGAGGCGACGAACTCGCCGACGACGGCGCCGACGACGGCGGCCGTGGCGGTGATCTTCAGCGCCGAGAGGACGTAGGGCAGCGCGTTCGGCAGCCGGATCTTGAGGAACACCTTCCAGCGGGGCGCGCCGAAGACCCGTCCGAGGTCCAGCAGGTCGTCGTCGATCTGCGTGAGCCCGACGGCGGTGTTGATGACGACGGGGAAGAAGCCGATGAGCGCGGCGATCAGCATGTTGGGCACGAGCCCGTAGCCGAGCCACAAGAGGAAGAGCGGGGCGACGGCGACCTTGGGCAGCGTGTTCACGAAGACGAGGAAGGGCACGAGCGCGCGCGCGATCGTGGGCGACCACGCGATCGCGATCCCGAGCGCGACCCCGACCGCGCCGGCGACCGCGAAGCCGCCGAGGATCTCGAGCGTGGTGATCCAGATGTGCGCGTACCAGGGAATGGAGAAGTCGAGCGCCGCGCGCGCGACCGATGCCGCCCGCAGGCCCGGGTCACCCGTCCCCGGAACGGGGTCGCGAAGCGGGCGGCCGCCGTTGGATGGAAACACCTGTCGCCGGACCGGGCCGCCGACTGGCGGGGGGGAGAGGGCCTACGGGCGCCCTCGGCCTCGCCGGACTCCGCACCGTCAGCGACGCGGCGTGAGCACGCGACGGGCCCGAGGTCAGCGCGCGCGGGCGAGCGCGCGCGCGACGGCGAGCGTCGTCGGGTCGGTCTCGATCTCTTCGAGCGGCTTCGGCAGCGCGAGCGACCAGTTCGCCGGGACGACGGTCCCCGGCATGTTCGGACGCTCCTCCACGAGCAGCGCGTCGTCCAGCGTCGCCGTGACGACGGCGCACGGCGCCTCGGCGAGCAGGCGATGCGTCTCCTCCACCACCGTCGTCAACGGCGCGTCGTCGTCGAGCCCGATCACCGTCTTCAGCCGCTCGCGCATCTCCGCGAGACCGGCCTCGTTCGGTGTCTGGCCCACGGCCTTCTGATGCTCGATGTCCGCGCCCGTCCACAGGCCGCGGATCGTCGGCAGGTCGTGCGTGGTGACGGCCGCGAGCGCGAGCGGCGGATACTCCGCGGGCGGCTTCGGCTCGAACCAGACGACCTTGTAGCTGAGGATCGCCTGCTCCGCCAGGCGCTCGCGCACGCCGTCCTCCACCGTGCCGAGGTCCTCGCCCACGATGAACGCGCGCGCGCGCGCGCTTTCGAGCGCGACGATGCCGAGCAGGTCGTCCGCGCGGTGACGCACGAACACGCCGTCGGCCGGCGTGAGGCCGTGCGGGACCCAGAACAGCCGGAAGAGCCCCATCACGTGATCGATGCGCAGCCCGCCCGCGTGGCGCAGCGCCGCGCGGATCGTCTGCACGAACGGCTCGTAGCCCGCGGCCGCCAGGCGGTGCGGCACGAACGGCGGCAGGCCCCAGTCCTGACCGTTCACGATGTAGCGATCCGGCGGCGCGCCGACGCTCGCGCCGGTCGCGAGCACGTCCTGCCACATCCACGCGTCGGCCCCGTCGGGATCCACGCCGATCGGCAGGTCCTGCATGAGCGCGATCTCCTCGCCCGCGGCCGCGAGCTGCCGATCGATCAGCCACTGGAGCCACTCGTGGAAGCCGACGCGATCCGCGTGCGCCTCCGCGAACGTGCGCACGCCGCCGGCGTCGGGCCGCCGATGCTCCGCGGGCCACGTCTGCCAGGCGCGGCGATGCTCTTCCGTGAGCGCGCAGAAGATCGCGTACTCGCGAAGGCCCGCCGACTCGGCGCGGTAGCTCTCGAACTGCGCGTCGCCGGGAAAGCGCTTCCAGAGCGTCTCCAGCGCGCGCATCTTCATCGTGAACACGCGATCGCGATCGACCCGGCGCTCGGCGTTGAGTGACCGGCCTTCCGCGACGAGCGGCGCCAGTGCCGTGTCGTCGCGCGCGCCGGGGACGTCCTCGACGCGCAGATAGAGCGGGTTCCGGAAGCGGCGGCTGCTCGGATAGTACGGGCTCGTCTGCTGCGGCAGCGTGACGGCCGCCGCCGCGAGCGGATTGAGGAGGATCAGACGCGCGCCGAGCGTTCCTGCCGACCAGCGCGCGAGACGGCGGAGGTCCGCGAGGTCGCCGATGCCCCAGCTCTCGCGCGAGCGCGTCGCGTAGAGCTGTGCCGCCCAGCCCCAGATCCTGAGCCGGTCCGGGAGGTGACAGCGCGGCGGGACGACGATGACGCGCGTGGCGCCGCTCTTGCCGTGCAATGTGTGATAGCCGAGCGGGAGATCGTGCGGCAGCGCGCCGTCGACGTGCACGGTGCGGCCGTCTTCGAGCGTGAGGTCGCCGCGCACGCGCCCGCGCGTGGCCGCGCCGGCGCGCACCACGCGCACGGTCGGCGCCTGCGGCCGAGCCTTCGGATCGCCGCCCATCGCCGCGACGATCGCGCGATGCGTCGCGCGTGACGTGGGACGCCAGACGCCGAGCGCATCGAAGTAACCGTCGTCGATCGCCCACGCGTCGGTGCGCGGGCGGCGGGGCGTGGTCATCTCAGCCGCTAGCGTACCAGCGGCGGTGGCGCTCCTTTGGACATGGGGCGCCGCAACTGGAGGACCCCGATCCCCTCAGCCGGCTTCGGCGCGCGTCTTGTTGAGGTACGCGAGTGTCACGCGTCGCCCGCCGCACGCCGAGCAGTTGCCCACCTCGATGCGGACGCCCGCGCGCGCGCCAAGCCAGCCGTGCGCGAGCGCGGCCTCCTCGAACGTGACCGAGGTCGCGCCGACGAGGCACGTCGTGCAGAACGCGGTGTCGGCGCGGCGCTTGAGATGCGCGAGCAGCGCCTCGTCGGCGCGGACGACCGCGAGATAGCAGCTGCGCAGCGACGGGCACGCCGTCGTGGCCTGTCCCGACGGTGATCGCGCGCTCGCCGAGCTGGGCGGCGAAGGCTTCGACCTCGTGATCACCGACCTCGGGATGCCCGGCCTCTCCGGCTGGGACGTCGCGCGGGCGGTGAAGGAGCTCCATCCGGGCACGCCGGTCGCGATGGTCACCGGCTGGAGCGAGCAGATCGATCCAGCCCAGGCCGGCAAGGAAGGGATCGACTACCTCATCGCCAAGCCGTTCCGGCGGCAGGAGATCCGGGTGATGGTCGCGACCGCTCTCGGGGGTAAGCGGCTGCACAGCGCGTAACCGGCTGGTGGGAACTCTTCAGCCGGTGGCCAGAACCTCACCACAGGATTTTCCGCCATGGCGCTCTTGTTGCGCCGGCCTCTCATCGAGGGAGGCGCGTCATGAAGAGTGGAGACGGCGGACCAGGACCTCAGGTGCACGAGCCGGCGGACCGGAACGAGAGGCTCGCCCAGGCGCTGGCCACGGCGCGCGAGGAAATCGTCGCGCTCCGTGCGGAGGTCGAGAAGCTGTGCGCCCCCGCCTCCACCTACGGGCTCTACCTGTCCGGCAACAAGGACGGCACCGTCAACATCCTGTCGCAGGGCCGCAAGGTGAAGGTGAACCTCCACCCGGCGATCAAGGTCGACACGCTGAAGCCCGGGCAGGAGCTGATCCTCAACGAAGGGCTGAACGTCGTCGA
>VGLJ01000101.1 GCA_016866775.1 Candidatus Rokuibacteriota bacterium
TCGAAGGCGTCGTCGGGCGCGACGAGCGCATCGCCGCGCACCGCGCGGCGAATGAGCTCAATCGTCGCGGACGGTAGCCGCGACAGATTCCCCAGCGTTTCGTGTTTGACCTGGTCGCCGTCGCGATACGTGCGGCGCAGGAGGTAATAGCGATACTGCCGGCGGCCGTGGGTGCGGGTGATCTCGGCCACATGGCAGGCGCCGGACGAGCGCGGCATGCGAGCACCGTACGCCGCGCGCGGCTGAGGGGCAAGAATGATCTTGGCTACATCATCCCGGGCGTTATTACGCGTCTAGAGACGGGACCTCACGCCGAGGTGCAGCTTTCATCTTGGCTACGATTGCCTACGCGGGATGGTGACTTTCCAACACGGTGACGCGGACTTATGCTGCACGGCCGACGGGAACTTCGGACTAATTTAATTTAGCGGAACGCTTCGGGGAACTCGCGGAGACCCGACAGCACGGCGAGCGGCGCCGCCTGGCCCAGGCCGCACAGCGACGCGAGCTGGATCACTTCCGACAGCGCGGCGACCTGCGGCGCGTCGAGTGCCCCGTCCAGCAGCCCGAGCAGGCGCGTCGTTCCCTCGCGGCACGGCGTGCACTTGCCGCAGGACTCGCGGGCGTTGAACGCGAGCAGCGTGCGCACGGCGTCGCGCACCGACGCGCCTTCCTCCAGCGCGACGACACCGCCGGTGCCGGGATTCACGCGGCCGCGCGGAATCAGCGGCTCGTCGAAATCGCGCGGCGGCACGACGCTGCCGGAAGGACCGCCGACGACAGCGGCGGCGATCGGACGTCCGTCACTCGGGCCTCCGCCGAGCGTGTCGATCAGCGTCCGCAGCGTGCACCCCGCCTCGAGCTCGACGACGCCGGGCCGCCGGAGGTGACCCGACAAGCCGAAGAGCTTGGTGCCGTGGCCGCCGCCCAGTCCCGCGAACCACGCGCCGCCGCGCTCGACGATCGGCGGCACCGCGCAGAGCGTCTCCACGTTGTTGATGATCGTCGGCTTGCCGTAGAGGCCGGCTTCGGCGGGGAACGGCGGACGGGTCCGCGGCATCGCGCGCCGGCCTTCGATCGATTCGAGCAGCGCGGTCTCCTCGCCGAGCACGAAGCCGCCGAGGCCGCGCCGGAGCTGGATGTCGAGACTGAAGCTGCTGCCGAGGATCGCGTCGCCGGCCAATCCCCATTCGCGCGCCTGCCCGACCGCGCGCTCGAGCCGCTCGGCCGCGAGGTCGGCCTCGCCGTGGATATAAAGGATGGCGCGCGAGGCGCCGACCGCGTACGCGGCGAGCAGCAGTCCTTCGAGGAGCCGGTGCGGATCGCCTTCCATCAAATGGCGATCCTTGAAGATGCCCGGCTCGCCCTCCTCGCCGTTGACGACGACGTACTTCGGGCTGCCGGCCGCGTCGCGGCACGTGCGCCACTTCACGGCGGCCGGGAAGTACGCGCCGCCGCGTCCCGCGAGCCCGGCCGCGCGCACCTCCTCGATCACGCGCTCCGGGTCGCCGTGGTTCAGCACGTCGGCGAACGTGGCGTAGGTGCCGTGGCGGATCGCGTCGGCGATGTCGTTCGGATCCGCGATGCCGCACCGGTCGAGCAGGACGCGCCGCTGCACCGCGAGCATCGCCGCCGCGGTCTCGCTGCGGGCCACGGGTGCGTTCGCGCGGAGCGCGTTGAGCAGCGACGTCACCGCGTCGCCCCGCACGTGGGCGACCGTGAGCCGCGGCGCGCCGTCGCGCAGCACCTCGACCGACGGCGCGGCCCAGCACAGCCCGTTGCACCCCGCGGCGGCGACGGTGAACGGCAAGCCGCGCGCGCGCACTTCCTCGCGCAGCGTCGCGTACGCCTCCGCCGCGCCGACCGCGAGCCCGCAGCTGCCCACGCCCACCGCGAGCCGGCGACCCGTGCGGCGGCGCTCGGCTTCGCGGCGCAGCAGCGCGAAGCGCGCGGCGGCGTTGTCGGTCGTTCGGATCGCGGGCGCCGCCGCGGGCGCGTCCGGAGTCAGCGCCGGCGGCGCCGACGCGTCGAGCGCGGCGCCGAGGTCCGAGAGGGCGACGCGGCCGCGACGCACGTGATCCACCTCGACCACCGGCGCGACTGCGCACGCGAACGCGCAGTCGAGCTCTTCGACCGTCGCCGAGCCGTCCGGCGCCGTCTCGCCGCGACGCACGCCGAAGCGCCGCTCGCACGCGGCGAGCAGCTCGCGTCCGCCGGCCGCGGCGCACGCCACGCCCGTGCACACGCGCACCACGCGCTGGCCGGGCTGCGCGAGGCGCAGCTCCGGGAAGTGCGTCGCGACGCCCCAGACCTCGCTGGCCGGCACGCGCAGATGCGCGGCGATGCCGTCGAGCGCATCGGGCGAGAGCCAGCCCTCCGCGTGCTGGACGTCGCGGAGCGCGGGGAGCAGCCACGTCCGCTCTCGCGAGTACCGCTGCAGGACTTCGTCGCGCGTGCTCATCGCGCGCGCAGGGTATCACGCGCCTCCGGTCCTCGGCGGGGAGCGAGCTACACCAGGGCGGTGTGGATGGCGATCGTGCCGAGGCCGAGGCGGCGGTAACGCGCTTCGCGGAAGCCGAGCTTCCGCATCAGCGACGACAGCTCGTCGGGGGAGACGAAGCGATCGACCGACGTCGGGAGGTACGTGTACGCCTGACGGTCGCCGGCCACTGCGGCGCCGATGGCCGGCACCACCCGGTGGAAGTAGACGCTGAAGACCTGCGACCAGACCGGTGTGGCGGGACGCGTGATGTCCAGCGTCACCACGCGGCCGCCCGGCCGGGTCACCCGGCGCATTTCCTCGAGCCCCTTCGCGAGATCTTCGAGATTGCGCAGGAGGAACGCGGACGTCACGGCAGCGAACGTCTTGTGGGCGAACGGGAGGCGCAGCGCGTCCGCCGCCAGGAGCGTGATGCGCGCGGAGCGGACCGCCGGCTTTCGCGCGGCTTCGTGCAGCATCGCCTCGGCGAAGTCGGCGCCGATCACCGCGCGTGCCGGGTCGAGCGCGCGCACCGCGAGCGCGAGGTCGGCCGTGCCCGTTGCGAGATCGAGGACGGGGCCGGAGGGAGCCGCGACGGTCTCGCGCGCGGCGACCGTGCGCCACGCGTGGTGGCGGCCGCCCGTCATCAGCGAGTTCATCAGGTCGTAGCGGGCGGCGATGCGCGTGAACATCGCGCGCACCGCCTCGCTCTTCGGCGCCGTCAGAGCCACAAGCCTCCGACCGTCGCGACCAGGACCACCACCGCGATGTAGCCGTTGACGTTGAAGAACGCCATGTCGAGCCGCGTGAGATCGCGCGCGCTGATGATCGAGTGCTCGTAGACGAGGAGCGCGACGACGACGAGCCACCCGACCCAGTAGACCGGCCCCAGCGCGGTGAGCACGCCGAGGAGCGCGAGCGCCGCCGCCGTGAGGAGATGGTTCAGCCGCGCGACCCACAGCGCCGCCGGGATGCCGAAGCGCGCGGGGACGGAGTGCAGGCCGTGCGCGCGATCGAAGCCGACGTCCTGGCAGGCGTAGATCAGGTCGAAGCCCGCGATCCACACGGTGAGCGCGAACCAGAGCACGAGGGCGGGCGCGTCGAAATGGCCGCGCACCGCGATCCATCCGCCCGCCGCCGCGATGCCGTCGGTGAAGCCGAGGATCCAGTGCGACGTCCACGTGAAGCGCTTGGTGTAGGAGTAGCCGACGAGGAACAGCAGCGCGAGCGGCGCCAGCGCGAGACAGAGCGGGTTGAGCATCGCCGCCGCGACGCCCATCAGCACGGCGCCGGCGGCCGCGAGCGCCTTCATCTCGACGGCGCGCAGGACGCCCCGCGGCAGGTGACGGCCGGCGGTGCGCGGGTTGCGCGCGTCGATGATGCGGTCGACGACGCGATTCGTCGCCATCGCGCAGGTGCGCCCGCCGACCATCGCCAGGGTGACCCACCCGACGGTCCACCAGCCCGGCCAGCCGCGCGATGCCAGGACCATGGCGATGTAGGCGAAGGGCAGCGCGAAGACGGTGTGCTCGAACTTGATCGCGTCGACGACGTGGCGGAGCTTCAGAGCCCGTAATCCTTCCAGCGGCGCGTCACGAGCTCGCGGATCTCGTCCGTCATCACGATCTCGTCGGGCCAGGCTTGCGCGACGTCGTCGAGCGGCCCCTTCTCGGTGGCGTCGATGCCGAGCTTGCCGCCGTAGCGATGACGGAGCGCGGCGTGGTCCAGGTCATCCATCGGCCCTTCGATGATCATCAGGTCGCGCTTCGGGTCGATGTTCCCGGTCGCGCGCCAGGCGACTTCCGAGAGGTCGTGCACGTTGACGTGCTCGCTCACCACGAGGATGATCTTGGCGAGCATCATCAGCCCCATGCCCCACAGCGCGGTCATCACCTTGCGCGCCTGCCCCGGATACCGCTTCTTGATCGAGACGATCACGAGGTTGTGGAACACGCCCTCGGCCGGCATGTTCACGTCGACGATCTCCGGCAGCATCATCTTCATGATCGGCAGGAAGAGCCGCTCGGTGGCCTTGCCGAGCCAGTAGTCTTCCTGCGGCGGCCGGCCCACGATCGTCGTGGGATAGATCGGCCGCGCGCGGCGCGTGACGGCCGTGAGGTGAAACACCGGGTAATCGCGCGCGAGCGAGTAGTAGCCGGTGTGATCGCCGAACGGCCCCTCGAGGCGACGCTCGGTCGGATCGACGTAGCCCTCGAGCACGATCTCCGCTTCGGCCGGCACCTCGAGATCCACCGTGCGGCACTTCACGAGCTCGACCGGCGCGCCGCGCAGCCAGCCCGCGAACACGACCTCGTCGACACCCGGCGGCAGCGGCGCCGACGCGGCGTAGACCATCGCGGGATCGCCGCCCAGCGCGATCGCGACGTCCATCCGCCGCGGGTCCTTGGCCTCTTCCGCACGGCGGTGATGCTCCGCGCCGCCCTTGTGGATCTGCCAGTGCATGCCGAGCGTGCGGTCGTCGAAGTATTGCAAGCGATACATGCCGACGTTCCGCGCGCCGGTCACGGGATCACGCGTGAAGACGCCGGGCAGCGTGATGTAGCGCCCGCCGTCCTGCGGCCAGCACGTGAGGATCGGAAGCCCGGCGAGCGACGGGCGCTCCACCTCGACGATCTCCTGGCACGGCGCCTGGCTCACGCGCCGCGGCGCGGCCTTCGCCACGTCGAAGAGCGTGCCGAGCTTCTTCAGTCGCTCCAGGAACGAGCCCGGCATGCGGAGGTCGAGCAGCTTCGCGACGCGCTCGGCGAGCTCATCGAGGCGCTCGACGCCGAGCGCCCACGCCATGCGGTCCGGCGCGCCGAACGCGTTGACGAGCACCGGCATCTCGTGGCCCTCGACCCGCTCGAAGAGCAGGGCGACGTTCCGGTCGGCGGGGCTCTTGGAGACGCGGTCGACGATCTCGGTGATCTCGAGGTCACGCGAGACGGGTGCCGCGATCCGGCGCAGGCGGTCACGCTTCTCCAGGAAGGCGACGAAGTCGGACAGATTGCTAAAGCCGGGCGGCATGCGTGCCGATTATGGCACGCGGGGGGACTGTACTTACGCGGAGGCCGCGGGGCCCGGCCGGTGCAGATAGTCGAGGATCCGGGCCCACTCCACCGGTTTTGTAAAGACCACCTCGGCGCCGGCCTGACGCGCGCGGGTGAGATACGGCTCGCCGTAACCCGTGATCACGACGACGCGAGTGTGGTTGCGGCTCGCCGCGAGCAGCTGGCGGATGAGGACGTCGCCGGGGACGTCGGGGAGCCCCAGGTCGCTCAGGATGACGTCGAAATGCTGGCGGGCGACGGCTTCCGTCGCCTCGCGGCCGTTGGCCGCGGCGACGACGGTCGCGCCTTCTGAACGGAGGAGCACCGTGAAGACTTCGCGGATATCCGCCGCGTCCTCGACGACCAGAATGCGCATCGCCGACAACCCCATCGCCGCCATCACACCGTCTTGACCCCCTGGAACAGGTCGGCAAGAGAAATGCCACCGGGGCACGCCGGGGGCGGGTCGTATACTGGCCGGACCATGCAGTCCGACATCCATCCAAGCATCGTCGACAGCCTCGACGATGCGGTCGTCGTCACGGATGGAGGGCGCGTCGTCGTGGCGTGGAACGCCGCGATGGAGCGTCTGACCTCGCGCATCTCGGCCGACGCCATCGGACGTCCGGCCGACGAGGTCCTCGCCGCGCTCTCGCACACCGTCTGGAGTCAGCCGCTGTCGCGCGCGCTCGCCGGCGAGCGCGGCACCGGTTCCGCCGTGTTCGTCCAGCCCGTTGAAGGCGCGGATGCGCCGGGCGCCGTGCTCGTGCTCCGCGACGTCACCGAGGAGCACAAGCGCGCGCTGTTCATGCGCGCGCTCGAGACCGTCGGGCGCTCGCTCACGTCGTCGCTCGAGCTGGAGCAGGTCCTCGACACGATCGCGGACAAGACGCGCGAGGTGATGGGCGCCGACTCGGCGATGGTCGCCGCCTGGGACGGACGCGCGGAGAAGCTCACGATCCTGCGTGCGACCGGCCGCCTCACCGCGGACTACGCCCCGAGCGGGATCCCGGTCGCGGGCGGCCCTGTGAGCACCGCCGCGAAGGAAGGTCGCCCGGTCACGACCAGCGACATCCTCGCCGATCCGCGCTGGCAGCTCGACACCGTGCGCCGGCGTCACATCGCGCGCGAGGGCTTCAAGGCGGTGGCCGCCGCCCCGCTGATGGTGAACGGGGTCGTGCGCGGCACGCTCGCCGTGCACCAGTGGACGACGCGTACGTTCACCGACGACGAGATGGCGCTGCTCATGGTGCTCGCCGAGCAGGCCGCGCTCGCGCTCGAGAACGCGCGGCTCTACGCCGACGCGCGGCGGCGCGGCGACCGGCTGCGCGAGCTCGCGCACCTCGAGCGGATGGTCGGCGCCTCGCTCGATCCCGACGCGGTGCTGCGCGCGATCGCCGCCGCCGCGGCGCGCCTCGTCGGCGCGGACATCGTGCAGGTGTGGATCGCCGATCCCACCCTGCCGCTGCTCCGCCTGCGCGCGTCCAGCGCGTCGTCCGACCTGCCCTCCGTGCCCGAGACGATTCCGTTCGGCGAGGGCATCACGGGGCGCACGGTCGTGCAGAAGGCGCCGATCTACGTGGCCGACGTCACGCGCGAGCCGCGCGCCTTCTCCGCGGAGTGGGCGAAGCAGTCCGGCATCCAGCGTCTGCTGACGGTCCCGATGATGTCGGGCGACGACGTGCTCGGCGTGGTCACCGTGCGGTCGCGGAGCGATTCGCTCGCGAGCGAGGAAGACCGTGCGCTCATCACCACGCTTGCGTCCCAGGCCGCGATGGCGGTGCAGAACGCCAACGCGTACGCCGACGCGGTGGCGCGCGGCGCGCGGCTCCAGGCGCTGGCGTCGGTCACGCGCTCGATCACCGAGTCGCTCGACACGGCCGACGTCATCCGCCGCATCGTCGATGCCGCGGCCGCGATGCGCCCCGGCGCGCTCGCCGCGGTGCACGCGATCGAGCCAGAGCACGGCATCATGCACGTCACCGCGTCGCCCGAGATGTCGACGCTGCCGCTGCAGCGGCCGATCCACGCCGGCTTGCCGGGACTGGTGGCGCAGGAGCGCCGCGCGGTCCTCGTTCCCGAGCCGCTCCGGGACGCGAGCACGCTGTCGAGCGGCCGCGCGCGTCGTACTACGGCGTGCCGATCCTGGTCGGCGACTCGCTCGTGGGGGTGCTCGACTTCATCGTCCCCGAGGGCGTGCCGGATCGCGAGGAGCAGGAGGCGCTGAACCTGCTGGCCGCGCACGCGGGCGTGGCGCTGCGCAACGCCTCGCTCTACCAGGCGGAGCACGTGCAGTCGGTACGGATCCGCGCGCTCGCCGGCATCAACCAGGGCATCTCGAGCACGCTCGATCTCGACGAGCTCCTCGGCAAGATCGCCGCGAGCGCCGCGCAGCTCACCGGCGTGCGGTTCGCCGCGTTCTGGCTGGCCGACGATCCCGCGCGCACGCTGACCTTCACCGCGCACTCCGACGCGGCGATCGCGGACAGCTTCCCCGTGCGGGTCGCGCCGTACGACGAGGGCTCGGTGGGCTGGATCGCGCGGCACCACGAGCCGCTGGTCGTCGACGACGTCTTCGTCGACGACCGCATGCTGAGGCACGACTGGTGGCGGGCCCACGGGCTGCGCAGCTTTGCGGGCTTCCCGGTCATCGCGGACGGCGAGCTGCTGGCGATCCTCGCGCTCTGCCACACGCAGGCGGTGACGCTGACGCCGAGCCTGCGCGACGTCGTCGACATGTTCCTCGCGCAGTCGGCCGTCGCGATCCGCAACGCGCGGCTCTATCGCGAGGCGGGGCGCCGGCGTGACGTGGCGGAGGCGCTCGCGCGACTCGGCCGCGGGCTCTCGTCGACGCTCGACATCGACCGCGTGGGCGAGCTCGTCGTCAGCGGCACGATCGAGCTCCTCGGCGCGCGCGGCGCCGCGGTGTACCGCTACGAGCCGAGCGACGACACGCTGCGCACGGTCGTCTCGCGCGGCCCCGGCGGGATGGCGGGCCGGTCGATGGTGATCCGTCCCGGCGAGGGCATCGCGGGCCGCGCGGTGTCCGAGCGGCGCATCGTCGTGAGCCCCGACCTCCTCGCCGATCCGGAGGTCACGCTTTCCCCGGGGCTGCGCGCGGAGATCGAGCGCCTCGGTCACCGCGTGGCGATCGGCGTGCCGCTGATGGGCACGCAGGGCCCGGTCGGGTCGTTCGTGGTGCGCTCGGAGCTCGGGCGCGAGTTCAGCCCGGCCGAGATCCAGGCGCTGCAGTCGTTCGCCGACCAGGCCGCGCTCGCGTTCGAGAACGCGCGGCTCTACGCGGAGAGCCAGCGGGAGCGCCGCGAGGCGACGGCGCTGGCGGAGACCGCGCGCAGCCTCGCGCTCAGCCTCGACCTCGACGAGGTGGGCGAGCGCATCGTCGACGCGGTGATCCCGGTGCTCAACGCGAATTCGTCCTCGCTCTACCGCATCGGCGCCGACGGCGAGCTGATGGCGGTCGCGCGAGGCGGCTCGGGACGCGCGGGGTTCGATCGCCGGCTCGCGTGGCCGAAGGGCACCGGCGTCGCCGCGCGCTGCGTGGAGGACCGTCGCCCGACGTGGACACGCGACGTGCTCGCCGACCATTACGACATGCCGCCGGCGCTGCGCCAGGCGGTGCTGGCGCTCGGCAGCCGCGCGGTGCTCGCGGCGCCGCTGAACGTGAAGAGCCAGGTGGTGGGCGCGCTCGTCGTGGCGTACGCGGAGCCGCGCGACTTCGAGGAGCGCGACGTGACGCTGCTGCAGGCGTTCGCCGACCAGGCGGCGCTGGCGCTCGAGAACGCGCAGCTCTACGCGAGCGCGCGGGACAACCTCGCGCGGCTGCGCGAGACGCAGGCGCAGCTCGTGCAGGCGGCGAAGCTGGGCGCGCTCGGACAGCTCGTGTCAGGTGTGGCGCACGAGCTGAACAACCCGCTGAGCGTGATCATCGGCTACGGCCAATTGCTGCTCTCGCGCGAGCTGCCGGGTCCGCTGCGCCGCCCGATCGAGCTGATGGTGTCGCAAGGCGACGGCATGGCGAAGATCGTGCGCAACCTCCTCTACTTCGCGCGGCAGCGTCCACCAGAGCGGACGTCGGTCGACATGCAGGAGGTCCTGGAGCAGACGCTGGCGCTGCGGCTCAACCAGCTCGCGCTCTCGAGCATCGCCGTGCGGCGCGAATACGCCGAGACGCTACCGGCGATCGCCGCGGACTCACATCAGCTCGAGCAGGTCTTCCTGAATCTGCTGCTGAACGCGGAGCAGGCGATCCTCAGCGCGGGCCGCCCGGGCGAGATCGTCGTGCGGACGGCGCCGGGGCCGACGACGGACACGGTGACCGTGCAGATCGTCGACGACGGTCCGGGCATCGCGCCGGAGGATCTCGGCCGGGTCTTCGAGCCGTTCTACACGACGAAGGAGGTCGGCCAGGGAACGGGCCTCGGCCTCTCGGTGTCGTACGGCATCGTGCAGGAGCACGGCGGCCGGCTGACGGTGGAGAGCCGCCCGGGCGCGACGACCTTCACCGTCGAGCTGCCGGTGCGCTCGGCGCGCTCGCACATGGTGACGACGGCGGCGGTGGCGTCGATGAGCGCGGAGGGCCGCCCCGCGCTGGTCGTCGAGGACGAGCCCGCGGTGCTGGATCTCGTGGTGACGCTGCTCACGGATTCGGGCTGGCGCGTCGACGTGGCCGCCGGCGGCCGCGCGGGGATCGAGCGCGTGCTGTCGCGCCGCTACGATCTGATCGTGTCGGACGTCCGGATGCCCGAAGGCGGCGGCGGCGAGTTCTACAAGAAGGCCGTCGAGCACGACTCGGAGCTCGCGCGCCGCTTCCTCTTCATCACGGGCGACACCGCAAACCCGAACGCGTGGCGCTTCTTGAAGGACGCGCAGGTGCCGGTGCTCGAGAAGCCGTTCGCGGCGAGCGCGCTCCTCTCGGCCGTGCGGTCGATCGCGATCGCGTCCGCGTCGGCGTCGGTTCGCTGACTTTCGCCCTGTGGTAAATTGTGTGGGCTGTCGCGGATTTGGTGGGGGATCGTCTAGGGGTAGGACGCCAGGTTCTGGCCCTGGTAGCGGGGGTTCGAATCCTCCTCCCCCAGCCAATTCCTCTCGCAGCGTTTGTTCAGGCGGCCCCATCGTCTAGAGGCCTAGGACACGGCCCTCTCAAGGCTGAAACACGGGTTCGAATCCCGTTGGGGCCACCATTCTGATTTCGTTAGTGTTTTACGCCTTCGTGTTTGAAGAACTTCTGAAACTTCCTAAAACACGAAGCACCATCTCCGCTACGTAAGGACCTCCAAGGCCTTCGCTTCGTAAAAGTTCACTGCTGCTTTCAACTCCCGCGGCTGAATCCGCGCATATACCTGTGTTGTTTCGATCCGCACGTGTCCGAGTAGCGCGCGGACTTGTTCGAGGTCGTGATGCTGCTCGTAGATCTCCATCGCCACTCCGTGCCGCAGATCGTGCGGCTTCAGTTCGGGATGGCCGATCATGCGTCCGTAGGTCTTCACGAGCCGCCAGAGATTCTTGCCGGTCATCGGACGCCGCACCTTTCCTTCGTTGCGGCGTCCCCACGACGACCAGAACAGCGGTGTCTCAGGCGTCAGGCCGTTGCACTCCTTCGCTACGATGTTTTCGACGTAGCTCTGCACGTACTGCATGACGACTGCGGGCAGGGGAATGTCACGGGTCTTTCCGCCTTTGACGAGAACGCCACGTAGCCCCCACTCGGGCGAGAGATTGCGTACGCGGAGCGTAGCTACCGACTCGCGCCGCATTCCGGTGTAGCGGAGGATCAGAAACAACGCCACGTCGCGCGTGCGACGACGCTCGCGCGCGGAGTGGATGAGTCGGTCCATGAGGTCCGGTGCGGGAACTTGCCTCGGCCCTTCACGACGATGAGGAGGACGATCGAGACTGGCTACGGGGTTTGTGGGGAGCACGCCTCGTTTCACGAGCCACGCACAAAAGCTTGAAACCGTCGATTGGCGCGAGCGCATGGTGCTGACCGCGAGGTCGGCCTTTGCCATGTCGTCCATCCAACTCTGAATCGTCTGCTGACTCAGATCGCTCACTCGCGCCATCCGCCCTTCATGATTCCGAGTGAAGGTCAGGAACTGCGTCAGATTCCATCGATACGTCGTTACGCCACCTTCGGTCTTTCCTCGCTGTTTCCGTTGATATGAGCAGAACTGCTCTACGAGCTCCGGAAGCGCCATCGCATCGGTCCTCCAGGCCGAGCGAGGGCCACGTTTTCGCCGCTCCGGAGTATTGGGCGGCAAAACCCAGTCGTCAAGATTTGGAGTTTTCACCTAGACGACTTTCACCGGACTTTTACCGGCACTTTTACCGAGGATTTACCAGGGGATTTACCAGACATTTTCCTGCGCTTATCCGTGTGCCCACCACTGGCCGCCGTAGTCGATTTCGCCACCCTTCGCGATGTATTTCCCGAGGTAGTGTGTCGCGCCCAGCTGCGGGTTGTAGGTGAAGATCCGCGCGATGCCCTGACCGATCTCGAACCACCGATCCATCGCCGTAAGGCGTCGAGCCTCACTCGCGCCACCGAACCAGATGAGGGCGTGGTAGTGAATGACTCCGCGCTTTTGGTATTCGAGAGCGCGCGCCCAACGCATTCGTCGCTCTTGGTGCTGCTCAAGGTCGCCAACCCACCGCGACCACCGCCGTGCGGCCTGCTCAGGGTGCACAGGTTCGGCGAACGTCATCGTCGCGTACCAGTCCCACGGGAAGCGGCCTAGCCACGTTCCTAGGGGCTCTTTGAGGTTCGGACGCACTGGTTCGGGGTTTCGCCGGTCCCGGGCCATCCAGCGGCGCTTCTGAAGGAGCCACGCGTGGGGCATGGCTTAGAACGGCACTCCCTTATCGCCTTGGGATGACGATGGTTCGCCCGGTGTGTCTGGACGGCGCCGGTTCATGAACTGCACGGTCTCCGCGATGATTTCTGTCGCCGTGCGTTTCTGGCCGTCTTTGCCCGTCCATTCGCGAATTTGAATCCGGCCTTCGACAAAGACCTGCGAACCCTTGTCGAGATGTTGTGCCGATGCTTCGGCTTGCTTTCCCCATACAACGACCGTGAGGAACGTAGTGTCGGTGCGCGTCTCGCCCGACTGAGCCGCATACCGTCGATTCACTGCGAGCCGCATATCCGCGACTGCCGTTCCTGCGGACGTATGGCGGAGTTCGGGGCGTCTCGTGAGATTTCCGATCAGGAGCACATGATTCAGGCTTGCCATAACTTTCCTCCGGGCTGGGGTCGCATTCCGACCGCTCGGCAGACCTCACCCATTCAAGCAACGGAGGAGCGCTGGCCCAGACTCTGTTAGGCTGGAGTCCCAGACACGCGCACGTCGCGTTGCTGGTTCCTGGGCCTCGACGGGTCTGCTTGGCCGCAATCCGTCGAGGCCCTTTTCTTGTTCAAGACGCTGTGTTGCTCTACCGGCCCCTCGCTTCGCTCAGGGCCTTGCGTCCCACTTTTGGGACGGCTCGAGGGAGTGGCATCGCATCGCGCACTTCCTCGAGCCGTGCGACGTGAACTCCCCGTCGCCGTCACCTCCGCGCGAGTGGTCAACGCGCGGGGCTTCTCACCACCGATCTCGCCGGCGCCGCGCGTACTCGAGCCACGTCAGACCTTGCGGGCTGATCGTGTAGACGAACGCGCTTGCCTCACGCCGTCGTCGAAGCTTGCCCTGTCTGTGCAGTCGCAAGAGCGTTGCAGCCGCTCCAGCGCGCGTGCCGTAGCCGAGCGCGTTCGCCAGGTGCGCTGACCCGACGCCGACTGCACCTTGCTTAGCGACGAAGCTCAGGACTTCGGCTTTAGCGATCCCGCTCAGCACGTCGGCTTACTCGTCGTCGTCATCCTCGTCACCGAAGAACTTCTCGACGACTTTCTCGTTCGCCTCCTTGAGCTCCTCAAGCGCGTGCCAGAGCGCTTCGTTCTCTGCCTCGAGATCGCGCCGAGTACGTCGGTGATTGGTCTCCGACTTTCCGTTCGCCATTTGTTCAGTTCTCCTTTCTGTTGTCGGGCTCATCCCGTATGCTCAAGGAACCACAGAGGCGAGCACGCATGACGGAGAACCGGCCTACAAACGAAGCGATGGCTAGGCCCAGTTTGTTCCAGCGCGTGGAGCGGTACTACGCGGATTGCTTGGCGCAGATAGGTGGGACTGGCAAGGAGTTCCAACACTGGTGGACAGCAACGCGCGCTGAGTTGGTTGCAACGGAAAGCTATGGAGCCGACCCGGCGTTTCTTCTCCACGTACTGATCTGCACGACGCTTCGCGGTTCAAGACGCTACGCGGAACAAAACCCCGCAATACAAGAGCTTTCGAAGCGCCACAGTGCTCAAGTCGCAGGGGCCTTGAAGCTGATTCTCGATCGCGGGCTACCGTGGCTCGAGCGGGTTTTCGTCGGTGACGAAAAGCGTGCGCACGAATTCCTTGCTGATGTCGCTCGCGTTCAAGCGCTGCTGGTTGGTGGAGCGATCACCACCCCGGCCTGGGAGGTGACGGCCAGGGCAAGCGGAGACACGAATCGTTTACGAAGGAATGCGCTTACCGCGTGCATCCTGTGTATGGACGAAGCGCTGAAGGGAATCCCAAACCGCACGATGGCCGCCGTCGTACTCCTTGAGAAGTTCGGGCTGTTCAGGACACGGAGCGTCGGCGGAATCGCGCGTGCGAAATTCCTCGAACAGCGGATACGTCGAAATAAAGCGAAAGCAGTGGATCGCCTAGGACCTATAGGAAATCCAGTGTGGCACCTTCGAGAAACCTTCGATCGCCTGAAAGAGTTCTTGGATGAACCATGGGCCCGGGCGAATTTTGGATGATCGCAGCGTTAGGGGTCTAGCGGGACGGCGCTGAACGAACAGAACGGCCCCTCATTATTCTTAAGTATCATCGAGGTTGCGATGCAGACGATAAGCGTCATTGACTGCGA
>VGLJ01000102.1 GCA_016866775.1 Candidatus Rokuibacteriota bacterium
GGACGGCCCGCCGCTCTCGATCGCGAACCTGCGTCTCGAAGCAGACGCCGGATTCCCGGTGCAGGAAGCGCTCTTCTGGGATGCCGTGATTCACGACGACTGGCGGCAGCGACCCGCGATCGACGTCTACAGCGAAGGGACGATGGACGGCATCCCGCTGCCGATCGGGCCCGCGTGGTGCGCGGCGGACGCCGCGCGGCTCGAGCGTGAGCTGCCCCACGTGCGCCTGGAGCTGCGCGTGAACGGCGCGCCGGTCGACCTGACGCGCTATCCTGGCGCGCGCCGGCGGCTCAGCGACGGCCGGGAGTGCGCGTGGATCGGGGTGGTGTCGCGCGGCCAGCGCGCGAGTCAGAACCAGTTCGTGTACACGATCGTGCCGGTCGACGGCGCGCCACCCGACGTGAAACCGATGCGTGTCGACGTGACGGTGGTTTTCAAGGATCCTTGAATGACATGGGGGGCCGAGGCCCCCCCACGCTCCAGGCCCCGGAGTGAATCCGGGGCCTGCGCGACTGCCGTATTGAACATTACACATTGACGGCGCGCGCAATGGGCTCGACGCTCGCGCCGTGCTGCTCCACGATCTCCTCGCCGCGTGCGCGATCTCCGGGTGCGTCCTCGCGGCGACGTACACCATCCTCGAACAGGGCCTCCGAACGCACGCCGCCGGCATGGCGCGCGCCGAGGGCCAGCAAGCCGCGCGCGCGGCGCTCGCGCGCCTGAGCGCCGAGCTCCGCAACGCCGGGCGCGGCGCGAAATCGACGGCGCCCGCGATCGCCGTGGCCGAGCCCGCGCGCGTCGTGCTCGTCTCGGATCTCGACAACGACGGCACGACGACCGACCGTGGCGAGCGCATCACGTGGCAGCTCGTCGGCTCGATCCTGCGCCGCAACGCCGGCGCCGGCGCGCAGCCCGTGGCGAACGGCGTCCGCGCCTTCGAGCTGCAGTACTTCGATGCCGCGGGGCGCCCGACGTCGGATCCCCCGGCGATCCGCGCGGTCGAGGTCGCGCTCGTCACCGGTGTCGCGGCCGGCGAATCGGGGCTCACGCGCGGGACCTCGACCCGTATCACGACCCGGGTGCGGCTGAGGAACCGGTAGGGCCCCCGCCGGCCCCTTCGCCCCGAGTTCCCACCACCGGGTGGGTGGGGCGGCAGCACGCGGCCCAACCCGTCGCCAATGTCCGTATGTAAGGGATTTCCCTAAAAAATCGCGCTCTTTTCGCTTGACGGTCTTTTTGGCATCCCGTATATTCACCCTCGAAGTGGAAGGAAGTGTATTGAGGTGGGTCAAAGAGGGAGATGGCATCTCAGGTCTTCAGGGGTCGGGTGGCGCAGGCGCTGGACCCGAAGGGCCGGATCACCGTGCCCCGACGGTTCCGCGACGTGCTGTCCGAGTTCAGCAGCGGCCCCACGGTCGTCGTCGTCTCCGACGCGCAGTGCCTGCACGTGTATCCGCTCGAGGCGTGGGAGCGATTCGTGGAGAGCGCGATGCGCAAGAAGTCGCCGCTCGATCCGAGCACGCGCGAGTTCGGACGCTGGTTCGCGTCTCGCGGGCGCGACGTCGACATGGACAGCGCCGGTCGCATCCTGCTCACGCCCGCGGAGCGGCAGCACGCGGGGTTGACGCGCGACGTGATGCTGATCGGCCCCGCGCTGGAGTCGTTCGAAGTCTGGGATCGCGCGCGGTTCGAGGAACACGAGCGGCAGGAGGAGCACAAGGTTCCCGAGCTCATGGCGAAGTTCTCGGCCGGGCAGGGGAGCTAGCGGTTCACGTTCCGGTTCTCGTCGACGAGGTCGTGTTTCTCCTGCGACCCCACGACGCGGGCTGGATCATCGACGGGACGGTGGGGATGGGCGGTCACGCGGAGGCGATGCTGAGCGCGGCGGGTGACGACATCCGTCTGCTCGGTCTCGACCGCGATCCCGAGGCGCTGCGGCGCGCGGGCGCGCGGCTCGCCCCGTTCGCGGATCGCGTGCGGCTCGCGCACGCGAGCTTTCGCGACGTGGCCGACGTCGCGCAGGCGCACGGCGTGCGCGCGGCACGCGCGATCCTCCTCGACCTCGGCGTCTCGTCGTATCAGATCGACGACTCGGGTCGCGGCTTCACGTTCCAGGACGACCAGCCGCTCGACATGCGGCTCGATCCCGGAGCGGGGGAGCCGGCGGCGGCCCTGTTGAACCGGCTGCCGGAGCAGGAGCTGGCGCGGATCCTCTTCGAGTACGGCGAGGAGATCCACGCCCGGCGGATCGCGCGCGAGATCGTGCGCCGCCGCCCGCTGGCGACGACCGGCGATCTCGTGGCGGCGGTGCGCGCCGCGGTTCCACGCAAGGCGTGGCCGCGCCGACTGCACGTCGCCACGAAGACGTTCCAGGCCGTCCGCATGGCGGTCAACGACGAAACCGGAGCGCTCCGCCACGCGCTCCCTCACGCCGCCGCGCTGCTCGATTCGGGCGCGCGGCTCGGGGTGATCTCCTTTCACTCAGGCGAAGACCGCATCGTGAAGCAGACGTTCCGCTCGTTACGCTCGTCTGGCTATGCCGAGCTGGAGCCGTCGCCCCTGACGCCCGGGGCCGACGAGGTGCGGGCCAACCCCCGCGCCAGGAGCGCGAAGCTGCGCGTGCTGGAGCGGCTCTCGTGACCACTCGTCAACGTCTCCATCGTGATCCTGATCCGCGCCTGCGGCGCTCGCTCGCCGCCGCGCTGTGCTGCTCGGCCCTGCTCGTGGTGGGACTCCTCGTCGTCGTCGGACTGCGCGTGCAGCAGGTGCACCTCGGCTATCAGCTCGACACCATGCGCGCCGAGCGCGCGCGCGTGGACGTGCTCCTCCGCCAGCTCGAGATCGAAGTGGCGACGCTCAGCTCTCCCGGCCGCGTGGAGACGCGCGCGCGGCAGATCGGCCTGACCGTGCCCGCCCGTGAGCAAGTGCGGCGCGCGCGCGAGTACGTCGCCGGCGGAGCGAGCGGTGTGGCCGCGGCGCGGCTGGTCCGCGCGGAGAGTGTGATCAGGTGAGGCGCGCGAGCCCGTGACCTCCCCGCTTCGGACGCGGGTCCTCATCCTCGCGGCCCTGCTGGCCGTCGCGTTCGGAGCCGTCGTCTCGAAGCTGGCCACCCTGCAGATCGTCCGCCGCGCCGAGCTCGCCGGTCTCGCCGAACGCCAGTACTCGCGCACCATCAGCCTCCAGGCGCTGCGTGGTCCGATCGTGGATCGTCGCGGCGCGCCCCTCGCGATGTCCGCCGCGACCGAGTCGCTCTTCGCGCAGCCCCGCGCCGTCGGTGATCCCGTCCGGGCCGCCGCGCGCCTCGCGCCCGTGCTCGGGATGCCGGAGGCCGAGGTTCACGCGCTGCTCACCGTGCCGAAGACGTTCGTGTGGCTCAAGCGCCGCCTGCCTCCCGCCGTCGCGGACCAGGTCCGTGCGCTGCGCGAGCCCGGCCTCGGCTTCGTGGCCGATGCGCTCAGGCTCTATCCGAATCGCGAGCTCGCCGCGCACGTCATCGGTTTCGAGGGGGCCGACGGCGGCCTCGAAGGCGTCGAGCGCGCGTGGGACAAGGACCTCGGCGGCACCCCGGGCCGCGCGGTCGTCGGCCGGGACGCGCTCGGACGCGAGGTGGTCACGCAGCAGGTGATCCAGAAGCCGTCGCCCGGGCACGGCGTGATGCTGACGCTCGACACGACGATGCAATACATCGCCGAGCGCGAGATCGACGCCGCGTATCGGCGCACCGGCAGCAAGGCCGCCATGGCCGTCGTGATGGATCCGAAGACCGGCGACGTGCTCGCCGTCGCGATCCGGCCGACGTTCAACCCGAACACGTTCGCCGAGGCGAGGCAGGACGAGATCCGCAACCGTGCGGTGACCGATCCGTTCGAGCCCGGCTCGACGTTCAAGATCATCATGGCCGCCGCCGCCCTCGAGGAAGGCGTCGTGAAGCCCGACGACCGGATCTTCGGCGAGAACGGCTCGATCACGATCGCGCGGACGACGATCAGGGACTGGAAGAAGCAGGGCTGGATGACGTTCGCCGAGGTCCTGCAGCAGTCCTCGAACGTCGGCTCGATCAAGGTCGGGATGGCGATCGGCAAGGAAACGTATCACCGCTACATGACGGGCTTCGGCTTCGGCGCGGTCACCGGCGTCGGGCTCGCGGGCGAGAGCCGCGGGCTCCTGCGCGAGCCCGGGCGGTGGTCGGCGCTCTCGCTGCCGACGATGTCGATCGGCCAGGAGATCTCCGTCACCGCGCTGCAGATGGTGAGCGCCTTCAGCGCCATCGCCAACGGCGGCGTGTTGATGCAGCCGCGCCTCGTGCGCGCGACGTTCGACGCCGAGGGCCGGCAGACCGCCGCGATCGGGCCGCGCGCGCTCCGCCGGGTGATCTCCGAGCCGACGGCGCGCACGCTGATGCGGCTGATGGTCCAGATCGTGGACCACGGCACCGGCCACGCCGCCGCGATCGCGGGCTACGAGGTCGGGGGCAAGACCGGCACCGCGCAGAAGATGGATCCGGCGACGAAGCGCTACTCGCACGCGCCTGGGGTGCTGTCGTTCATCGGCGTCGCGCCGGCGGACGACCCGCGCTTCGTCATGCTCGTGATGCTCGACGAGCCGAAGAACGAGAAGTGGGGCAGCGAGGCCGCCGCGCCGATCTTCTCGTCGATCGGCCGCGAGATCCTGCGGTACCTCGAGGTCGCGCCGCGCGACGCGCAGCCGGTCCAGCTGACCGAGAGCCTGGGCGGCGCGATGCGCGCCCCCCAGGCCCCGCCGCTCCGGGCGCAGACTGAATCCGTGCCTCCCGCGAGTCCCGATCCCGGTGTCATGCCCGACGTGCGCGGCAAGCCGCTGCGCCAGGCGCTGGCGACGCTCGCGGCGCTGCGCGCCGACGTCGAGCTGGAAGGCCACGGCCTGGTCGTCCAGCAGGTGCCGGCGGCCGGCGCGCCGCTCGCCGCGGACGCGCCGATCCGCCTGACGCTTGCCCGCGGAGGCTCGAGCGAAGCGAGCCACGCGAGCGGGCGGGCGGGCGCTTTCGAGTGGAGCGAGGCACGCGAGCGGGCGGGCGCTTCAGCGCCCGGGGCCCGCGAGTCCAGATGAATACGGCCGAGCTGCTCGACGCGCTGCCCGCCAAGACGGTGATCGGAACGCTGCCGCGCGTGATCACCGGCATCGCCGACGACTCGCGCAAGGTGGGCGCCGGCGAATGCTTCGTCGCGGTACCCGGCCTTCGTCAGGACGCGCGGCGGTTCATCCCTGACGCCGTGGGGCGCGGCGCGGCGCTGGTCGTGACCGAGACGGCGGCGGTGCCGGGCGTCGACGTCGCGCAGGTCGTGGTGCCGTCGGCGCGCGAGGCCGTGGCGCTGCTCGGCGACGCGTGGCATCGCCATCCGACGCGCGCGATGACGGTCGTCGGCATCACGGGGACGAACGGCAAGACGACGACGTCGTACCTCGTCGAGGCGCTGCTCCGCGCCCTCGGGCTCAGAACCGGCGTGCTCGGCACGATCCGCTACGTGGGCGGCACGACGGCGATGGACGCGAACCAGACGACGCCCGATGCGCTCCAGCTCCTGGGGCTCCTCGCGCAGATGCGTGACGACGGCGTGAACGGCATCTCGATGGAAGTCTCCTCGCACGCGCTCGCGCAGGCGCGCGTCGAGGCGCTCGCGTTCGACGTGGCGGTGTTCACGAACCTGACGCAGGACCACCTCGACTTCCACGGGACGTTCGACGAGTACCGGCGCGCGAAGCGGCGGCTCTTCGAGCTGCTCGCGCGCTCGCCGAAACCGCGCCGGACGGCCGTGGTGAACGTCGACGATGCCGCCGGGACCGCGATGGTCACCGGCCTGCCGCTCGACGTCATCCGGTTCGGGCTCACCGAACGCGCGGAGGGGCACGCGGACGTGCCCGAGGGGCACGCGGACGTGCCCGAGGTCCGCGCGCTCGAGTACAGCTCGGCGCTCGACGGGATCCGGATGATCGTGTCGACGCCCGCAGGACGGTTCACGCTCACGTCGCCGCTGATCGGCGAGCACAACGTGATGAACCTCCTCGGCGCGATCGGCGCCGGCTTGGCGCTCGGCCTCGCGCCCGACACGATCGCGACGACGCTCGCGGACGTCGGCGCCGTGCCCGGTCGCTTCGAGCAGGTCAAGGCGGGGCAGCCGTTCCTGGTGGTCGTCGACTACGCGCACACGCCCGACGCGCTCGAACGGGTGCTCACGACGGCGCGGAAGCTGACCGGTGGACGGCTCGGCGTCGTCTTCGGCTGCGGCGGAGATCGTGACCGCACGAAGCGCCCGATCATGGGCGCGATCGCCGCGCGCCTCAGCGACCAGGTGTGGGTGACGTCGGACAACCCGCGCTCCGAGCAGCCCCGCGCGATCATCGACGAGATCGTCGCCGGTGTCAGGGAAACTGCCGGCGCCGCGGGGCGTTACGTCACCGAGCCGGACCGCGCCGCCGCCATCCGCGCCGCCCTGGCGTGGGGTCGGGCCGGTGATACCGTGGTGATCGCGGGAAAGGGTCACGAGACGTACCAGATCGTCGGCACGAAGGTCCTCCCCTTCGACGACCGTGAAGTCGCCCGGCAGGCGTTGACCGGTGGCTAACCGCAGGCCGGCGCCGTTCACGGTGCAGGACATCGTCCGCGCGACGCAGGGCGCGCTGGTCGGCGGCGACCTCGGCGTGCCGGTGACGGGCGTGTCGATCGACTCGCGCTCGATCGGCGTCGGCGAGGCGTTCTTCGCGATCAAGGGCCACCGCCTCGACGGGCACGCGTATCTCGCGGAGGCCGCGGGACGCGGCAGCGCCTGCCTCGTCGTCCACGAGCTGCCCGACGAGGTGCCGCCGAACGTTCCGCTCGTGCTCGTGCAGGAGACCACGAAGGCGCTCGGCCGCCTCGCCGGGTGGCATCGCGCGCGGTTCTCGATGCCCGTGGTCGCGGTCACCGGCTCGAACGGCAAGACGACCACGAAGGAGCTGATCGCCGCGATTCTCGCGACCCGCTGGAACACGCTGAAGCCCGAAGGAAGCTTCAACAACCAGTGGGGCCTGCCGCTCACGCTGCTGCAGCTCGGGCCCCAGCACGGCGCGCTGGTCGTCGAGCTCGGCACCAACCAGCCCGGCGAGATCGCCGCCCTCGCGGCGCTCGCGCTGCCGACCGTCGGCGTCGTCACCGTCGTGGCGCCCGTGCACACGGAGTTCCTCGGCTCGATCGAGGGCGTGCGCGAGGAAAAGGCGGGCCTGGTGCGCGCGCTCGGCCCGGACGGCTCCGCGGTGTTGAACGCCGACGACAGCCGCGTCGCGAGCATGGCCCGCGACACGCGCGCGCGCGTGATCACGTTCGGCACGGCAAGCGCCGCCGACGTTCGCTCGGTCGGCGCCCTCGAAGACGGACCGGGCGGTCTCGCGTTCACGATCGAGCACGCGGGCACGCGCCAGGCCGTCGCGCTCCACCTGAGCGGCCGTCACAACGCGACCAACGCGCTCGCCGCGGCCGGCGCCGGCGTCGCGCTCGGCTTCAGCCTGGCCGAGATCGCGCGGGGCCTCGCGGCCGCGCGTCCCGTCACGGGCCGCTGCGTGTGGCGCACGGCCGGCGACGTGCGGATCCTCGACGACACCTACAACGCGAATCCGGCGTCGGTGCGCGCGGCGCTCGACACGGTCGGCGTGCATCGCGGCGGCGCGCGGCTCGTCACGGTCCTCGGCGACATGCTCGAGCTCGGCGCCGGCGTCGAAGAGGCGCACCGCGAGATCGGCCGCTACGTGGCGGGCGCCGGCGCGGCGGTCGTCGTCGGCATGGGCCCGCACGCGCGCGCGCTCGTCGAGGCCGCGCGCGCCGCCGGTGTCGGCGAGGCGCACCACACGGAGACGTTCGAGGACACGGTGGCGTTCCTCCTGAAGGAGCTGGTCCCCGGCGATCTCGTTCTCGTCAAGGGCTCGCGCGGCATGCGCATGGAGCGCATCGTCGACGCGCTGGTGGCGCGGCTCGCCCGCGCCGGAGTTTCGTAGCAGGCCCGGCATGCTCTACCACTTCCTCGTCCCGCTCGCCCGCGACCACATCATCTTCAACGTCTTCCGCTATCTCACGTTCCGCTCGTTCATGGCGCTGATCTCCGCGCTGGTGATCTCGCTCGTGATCGGCCCCTGGATCATCAACAAGCTCCGCGAGCGCCAGCACGGCGGCGAGACCGTTCGCGAGGACACGCCGGAGCGCCACCGCACCAAGCGCGGCACGCCGACCATGGGCGGCGTCATCATCCTGGTCGCCATCCTCGGCTCGACGCTCCTGTGGGCGAATCTGCGCAACCGGTACGTGTGGGTCGTCGTGCTCGCCACGCTGGGCTTCGGGCTCATCGGCGTGTGGGACGACCTGATGAAGCTGCGCACGCGCAAGGGCGTCTCGGCGCGCAAGAAGTTCGGGCTCCAGCTCCTGCTGACGCTCCTGCTGCTGCAGATCGTGTTCTGGCAGCCGCCGCAGAACAGCTGGGCGCCCGTCCTCGCGGTGCCGTTCCTCAAGGGGTGGCTGCTCGATCTCGGCTGGCTCTGGATCCCGTTCGCCATGCTCGTGATCGTCGGCTCGTCGAACGCCGTCAACCTGACCGACGGCCTCGACGGCCTCGCCATCGGGCCGGTCATCATGGCCGGCGGCGCGTTCGGCGTCATCGCGTATCTCACGGGCAACTTCAGGGCCGCGGACTACCTCAAGATCATCAACGTCAAGGGCGCGGGCGAGCTGACGGTCTTCTGCGGCGCGCTCATCGGCGCGGCCATCGGCTTCCTCTGGTTCAACTGCCACCCGGCGCAGGTCTTCATGGGCGATGCGGGCTCGCTCGCGCTCGGCGGCGCCATCGGCATGCTCGCGGTGCTGACGAAGGCCGAGCTGCTGCTGCCGCTCATCGGCGGGCTCTACGTCGTCGAGGCGGGCTCCGTGATCATCCAGGTCGCGAGCTACAAGCTCACGGGGAAGCGCGTCTTCCGCATGGCGCCGCTCCACCACCACTACGAGCTGCAGGGCTGGGCGGAGCCGAAGATCGTCGTGCGCTTCTGGATCGTCTCGTTCGCGTTGGCGCTGCTCGCGCTGACGACGTTGAAGCTCCGGTGAGGACCCCCATGACGCAGCTCGAGCTGGTCGACGGCGTGCTCCGCGGCGAGGCGTTCCTCGCCTCGCTGAAGGACGCCCGCGCGACCGTGATCGGGCTCGCGCGGCAGACGGCGGCGGCCGCGCGATTCCTCGACCGCGCGGGCGCTCGCGTGCGCGTCGAGCCCGTCGGAACGACCGCGAAGCTCGCCGGCGAGCAGCTCATCGTGGTCACGGCGCCGGCGGCGGTCGCCTCGCCTGCCGTCGCGGCCGCGCGCGCGGCCGGCGTGCCCGTGCTCGGCGACCTCGATCTCGGGTGGTGCGCGACCGAAGCCGACACGCTCGCGGTCGTCGGGGCGCGCGATGTACGCGCCGCCGTGCGATTCACCAGCACGGTGCTCGGGCGACAGGGCCGCCCCGTGCTTGCCGCGGGGGGTGCGGACCCCGATCTCCTCACGGTCGCGCCGGGCTTCGGCGGCGACGGGCTCGTCTTGCTCGAGCCCGCGGCCGCGCAGCTCGCAACCGTGCAGCTCTTCCGCCCGCGCGTCCTGGCGATCCTTGGCGGCGCCACGAGCGATCTCGTGGCGTTGCCCCGACCGGACGGGACAGGGGCGATGACGCCCGAGCTCGTCACGCGGGTCCTCGCGCATCAGACGTCCCGCGATTGCGTCGTGCTCGACGCCGACGACCTGAGTGCGCGCGAGCTCGCGCGGCACACGCGCGCTCGCGCGCTGTGGCTGCGCACGAGCGGCGCGCTGGATCACGGCGTGTACGTCGCGCGCGGCCGCATCGCCGCCCGTCTCAACGGCCGCGTCGAGGAGGTCTGCCCCGCGGCCGAGCTGCCGCGCGGCGTGTTGCGCGCGACGCTGGTCGCGGTCGCGTGCGCGCTCTGGGTGGGCATGTCGCCCGAGCGCATCGCCGACGTCCTCGCGCCGGACACGGTGACGCGCACAGTGACACGACGGACCGTCACGACTGCCGAGGGGGCGGGCGAAGCCCGGGAGCCAGCGAGTTCAATGACGCCCGCGAGTTCAATCGTCTAGTGCCGCGCAAGCTCGCGCCCGACGTGTGGCTCTTCGCGGTCGCGATCGTGCTCCTCTCGACCGGCGTGGTGATGGTCTATTCCGCGAGCGCGATCGTGGCGGCCGATCGGTTCCGCGACCCGTACTTCTTCCTCAAGCGGCAGGTGTTCTGGGCCGCGCTCGGCTGCGGGGCCTTGTGGCTCGCGCTGCGCACGGACTACCGGCGGCTCGAGAAGCTCGTGCTGCCGCTGCTCGCGCTGTCCGTGGTGCTGCTGATCTTCGTCCTCATCCCCGGGCTCGGCGTCTCCGTGAACGGCTCGCGGCGCTGGCTGCGCCTGGGCCCGCTCTCGTTCCAGCCCGCGGAGCTGGCGAAGCTCGCGCTCGTCGTCTACCTCGCGGCGTTCCTCGCGCGCCGCCGCGACGACATGCACGATCTGCAGCGGGGCTTCCTTCCGCCGCTCGCCGTCGGCGGCGTGCTCGCCTCACTCGTGCTGCTCCAGCCCGACCTGGGCAACGCCGTGACGCTGCTCGTCCTCACCGTCGGCCTGCTGTTCCTCGCGGGCGCGCGCGTGTCGTGGCTGGGGATGCTCACGATCCCGGCCGTGCCGCTGGCGGCGCTCGCGGTGTGGATGGCGCCGTACCGGATGCGCCGGGTGTTCGCGTTCCTCGACCCGTGGCAGGATCCGCGCGGCAGCGGCTTCCAGATCATCCAGTCGTGGCTCGCGTTCGGCAGCGGCGGCGTGTTCGGCCGCGGCATCGGCGAATCGAAGCAGAAGCTCTTCTACCTCCCGGAGGCGCACACCGACTTCATCTTCGCGATCGTCGGCGAGGAGCTCGGCTTCCTCGGCGCGTCGGTCGTCGTGCTGCTCTTCGCCGCGCTCATCTGGCGCGGGCTCCGCATCGGCCTGCGCGCGTCCGAGCCGTTCGGCGCGTACCTGGCGCTCGGCATCACCGTGCTCGTCGCCACGCAGACGCTCGTGAACCTCGGCGTCGTGACCGGGATGCTGCCGACCAAAGGGCTGCCGCTGCCGTTCCTCTCGTTCGGCGGCTCCGCGCTGCTCGTGACGATGCTCGCGACGGGTGTCTTGCTCAACATCTCGCAGGACGTCCATGTATAAGCGCTACCGGCACATCCACTTCATCGGGATCGGCGGCATCGGGATGTCCGGCATCGCCGAGATCCTCCTGAACCTCGGCTATACGGTGTCCGGCTCCGACCAGAAGCGCTCGGAGACGATCGAGCGCCTCGAGCGCCTCGGCGCGAAGATCTTCATCGGCCACGCGCCGACGAATGTCGAGGGCGCCCACGTCGTCGTCTACTCCTCCGCGGTCGCGCGCGAGAACCCCGAAGTGGTCGTCGCGCGCCAGCACCAGATCCCCGTCATCCCGCGCGCGGAGATGCTCGCCGAGCTGATGCGCCTCAAGTACGGCATCGCCGTCGCCGGCACACACGGGAAGACCACGACGACCTCGATGGTCGGCGCCGTGCTGGCGGAGGGACGGCTCGATCCGACGATCGTCGTCGGCGGGCGCGTGCTGAGCCTCGGGAGCAACGCGCGGCTCGGACAGGGCGAGCACCTCGTCGCCGAGGCCGACGAGTCCGACGGCTCGTTCCTCAAGCTCACGCCGACGGTCGCCGTCGTCACGACGGTGGACGCCGAGCACCTCGATCACTACGGCTCGCTCGAGGCGGTGCGCGACGCGTTCGTCGCGTTCCTCAACAAGGTGCCCTTCTACGGCGCGGGGATCGTCTGCCTCGATCAGCCGAACATCCAGCTCCTGCTGCCCCGCGTGGAGAAGCGGATCGTCACCTACGGGCTCGACTCCGGCGCCGACCTCGTCGCCCGCCGCGTCCAGCTCTCCGGGCTCACGAGCCGCTTCGAGGTCGTGCATCGCGGCGCCGTCCTCGGCGAATGCACGCTGCGGGTCCCCGGCCGCCACAACGTCGCCAACGCGCTCGCGGCGATCGCCGTCGGGCTCGATCTCGAGATCCCGTTCGTCACCATCCAGAAAGCGCTGGCCGCGTTCGCGGGCGTCCAGCGTCGCTTCCAGGTCCGCGGCACGAAAGCCGGGGTGACGGTCGTCGACGACTACGGCCACCACCCCGCGGAGATCCGCGCCACCCTGGCCGCCGCCAAGGCCGGGTTCGAGGGCCGCGTGGTCGCCGTGTGGGAGCCTCATCGCTACACGCGCACGTTCCATCTGCGCGACGAGTTCGTCACCGCCTTCAACCGGGCCGACGTGCTCGTCGTCATGGACATCTACGCAGCGGGCGAGACGCCGATCGCGGGCGTCAGCGCCGCGGACCTGGCCGAGCGCATCCACGCGCACGGTCATCGACACGTGACCTATCTCGGAGGCGACCGCGAGCGCGTGCTCGCGCACCTCTGCGAAATCACCCGGCCCGGTGACCTGGTTCTGACGCTGGGCGCCGGGGACGTGGGCCAGCTCGGACCCGCGCTGCTCGCGCGGCTCGAGGACCCCGTCGATGGGAGGAACGCATGCTAGGAGAGATCCGGGGTGAAGTCCGCTTCAAGGAGATGCTCAGCTTCCACACGTCGCTGCGCATCGGCGGACCCGCGGACATTTTCGTCGTGCCGCAGGACATCGACGACATCCGCCACGCGCTGCTCTTCGCCGAGCGCGAGCAGCTGCCCGTCGCGGTCGTGGGCGGCGGCAACAACCTGCTCGTGACCGACCGCGGGATCCGCGGCGTCGTGCTGAAGCTCGAAGGCTGCCTCGGGCGCGCGGAGTTCCACGGCGAGGAAGCCGTGGCCGGCGCCGGCGTCGGGCTCTCCGCGCTGATCCGCGAAGCCGCCTCGCTGAATCTCGGCGGCATCGAAGCGCTGGTCGGGATCCCGGCGACGATCGGCGGCGCGCTCGCGATGAACGCGGGCACGGCCGACGGCACGATCGGCGACTTCGTCAGCGCCGTCTACTTCCTCCATCCCGACGGGACGATCGGCGAATGCAAGCCGGCCGCGAGCGGTCTCTCGTTCCAGGAATTCAGCCTGCCCGCCGGCGCGGTGCTCGTCGGCGCGCGGCTCAGGCTCCACCGCCGTCCGTACGGGGAAATCCAGAAGGACATCAAGCAGCGGCTCAAGGTGAAGAAGCAGACGCAGCCGCTCGCGCTGGCGTCCGCCGGCGCCGTGTGGAAGCACCCGCCCGGCGAGCTCGCGACGAAGCTGATCGAGCGGGTCGGGCTCCGGGGCAAGCGGCTCAACGGCGCGGAGATCTCGGCGAAGCACGCGAACTTCATCGTCAACCGCGGCGGCGCGAGCGCGGCCGACATCCTCTCGCTCATGGAGCTCACGCGCGAGCGCGTGCACGCGCAGCTCAACATCACGCTGGAGCCCGAGATCCGGGTGATCGGTGAGTAAGGGGTTTGGGGTCCTCCAGATGCGGGGCCCCATGTCCAAAGGCTTTGGGGTCCTCCAGATGCGGGGCCCCATGTCCAAAGGCCTACTGTCCCCCCGCGTCCAGTCGCGAGCGCTTGCCGATCTCGGCGAGCGCTCGGCGTTCGTCGACGGGCAGCGCGTGGGGCGCGCGCGGCGAGGGCTCGGGCGTCCGCGGCGCGGGCGCCTCCGCAGCACGTGGCGCGCCGTGGCCGTGG
>VGLJ01000103.1 GCA_016866775.1 Candidatus Rokuibacteriota bacterium
GCGAAAAACGCTCGAAACGGCTTCGTAATCAGTAGGTCGCGGGTTCAACTCCCGCCCCCGGCTCCACGTCTTTCCACACCGCATACGGCCCGAAGTCGCGGATCTCTTGGTATTCCGCGCGCAGGCACCGACTCAGCTCCGGATTCATCGCCTCGAACGATCCCCCGCGCCAGTGAGCGGCGAGACGCGCGGCGCCGCACGACCACGGCGCGCGGCCGCGACGAGGCGAACACCACGGCGCCGACCACGAACGCGCACCACCAACCGACCACCGCGCGCCAGATCAGTCAGGAATGCGATCCCCAGCCGGGACACGGTACGCTGGCGCGGTGGCCAAGGTCTACGTCGTCACCGCGCCCGAAACCATCCGCGGCATCTATCGCACATGGGCGGAGTGCGAAGCCAAGGTGAAGGGTGTGCGCGGCGCCCGCTACCAGGCGGTCGCGAGCGAGGAGCTCGCCGAGGCCATGCTGCGCGGCGAGGGCACGGCGCTCACGCGCGGGCTCTGGGCCTTCGTCGACGGCAACCACCTCGGCGGCGTCGGCGTCGTGATCGTGCAGAAGGTCGACGACGAGGAGACGGTCCTCGAGCAGGGCGGCTTCACGGTCGTCGAAGTGCTCGCCGGCGCCGGCATCCGTGAGCTCGCGTCGACGAAGGCGATCAACGCGGCGCTCGGCCGTCTCCGCAACATCCTCTCGGAGCTCGCCGCGCTCTACCTCGCGCTCACGCTTTCGCCCGAGGGCGCGACGGTCACGATCGTCCACGACTACGAGGGCGTCGGCGCGTGGATGGAAGGCCGGTGGAAGACCAAGGACGCGACCGTCGCGGCGCTCGTCGACGCGTGCCGCGCGCTCGTCACCAGGCGGCGCCTGACGGCGGCGTATCGCCACCAGCGCGGGCATCAATCGGCGTGGGCCGGCCGCGACGACTTCGCGCACTACAACGGGAAGGCGGACGCCCTCGCCGCCGAAGCTGGGGAGCGCTTCTGGTGAGCCGCATCGACGACGCGCTCGCGCTCGCGCGCCGCGGGCGGTACGACGACGCCGAGCGCCTGCTGTGCGAGGCCGTCGCGGCCGAGCCTGGTGACGTGCGCGCGCGCCTCGAGCTCGCCGTGGTGCTGCGGCGTCAGCGGCGCGGGCCGGAGGCCGAGTCGGCGCTTCGCGAGGTCGTGCGCCTCGCTCCCGATCACGCGACCGCGCGCGTCGAGCTCGGGCGCGTGCTCTTCGAGCAGGCGCGCTACGTCGACGCCGCCGCCGTCCTGACGGAGGCCGTCGCGCGACGACCGGAGTTCGCGCGCGCGCATCTCAATCTCGGCCTCGCGCTCGAGCGCGCCGGGCGCTACGTCGAGGCCGAGCGAGCGCTGCGCGAAGCGATGCGCCTCAATCCGCGCGATGCCGCCGCGCGCACGAACCTCGCGACGGTGCTGCGCCGACAGCGCCGCCCCGCGGACGCCGAAGCGGTGCTTCGCGAGCCGGCGACGACGCCGGCCGTCGATCACGGCCTCGCCGCCGTGCTTTTCGAGCAGCGCCGCTACGTCGAGGCGTGTGCCGCGTATCGCGAGATCCTGGACGATCGTCCCGACGACCTGCGCGCGTGGATGGGACTCGGGCGTGCGCTCGAGCGGCGCGGCCGGATGCTCGAGGCCGCCCGCGTCTACCGCGAAGCGGCCGTGCACGCGCCGCGCGACGCCGGCTTGCGCGTGCGCGCGGGTATCGCGCTGCGCAAGCGCAGCCGATTCCGCGCGGCCACGGCGGCGCTCCGCGAGGCCGTCGCGCTCGAGCCGGCGTCGGCCGACGCGCACTACCACCTCGGCGTGACGCTCGAGCGGAACGGACGCTTCGACGACGCTGTCCGCGCGCTGCGCGAAGCCTCGCGACTGCGGCCCGCGTGGATCGCGCCGCACCGCATGCTCGCCGCCGCGTACCAGCGCCATGGCCGCTGGCGCGACGAGGCCGCCGCCTGGGCGGCCGCGGTCGCGCTGCGCCCCGACGACCCCGAGCTCCACGCGAGTCACGGCCTCGCGCTCGGCGCCGCGAGCGACTACCCGGCGGCGACCGCCGCGTTCGCGCGCGCGGTCGCGCTGCGGCCCGACGACCCGGAGTTCCACTGCGAGCTCGGCGTCGCGCTCGGCTCGCAGGGACGGCACGCCGACGCGGAAGCCTCGCTGCGCGAAGCCATCCGTCTCGCGCCCGACCACGTCAAGGCGCGCGCGAACCTGGCGCTCGGTCTCGGACGGCAGGCGCGCCACGTCGAGGCGGAGACCGTGTATCGGGAGACGCTCGCGCTCCGTCCGGCGCACCCCGTCCTCCTGCGCGGGCTCGGCGTCGCGCTCTACTGGCAGCAGCGCTTCGACGAGGCGCGCGCGGCGTTCGAGGAAGCGGTGCAGCGGCGGCCGGACTACGTGCGTGCGCGGTGCGACCTCGGCGAATTGCTCGCGGAGCGCGGCGACCACGAGGGCGCGGTCGCGGCGTACCGCGTGGCCATCCGCGCGAAGCCGCGCGCCGTCCGCGCGCACGTCGAGCTCGCGGCGAGCCTGCTCGCGCTCGGCCGGCCGGCGGAGGCCGAAGCCGCCTGCCGCGACGCGCTCGCGCTCGATCCCGAAGCCGCGCGCGCGCACTATCTCCTCTGGGACGCGCTGGACGCGCAGGAGAAACATGCGGAGCTCGAGGCGGCCGCGCGCGCGGTGCTCGATCTCCAGCCGGACCACGCCGACGCGCACGCGCGCGTCCGGCGGGCGCGCGCGGCCCGCGGTCTTACGGGAGGCTGAGCAGCTTCCGGAACGCCGCGAGATCGGCCGGCGCGACGTCCGGCTCGCGGGCGAGATCGCTCACGATCCCGGCCGGATCTTCCTCGATCGCGCGGGTCACCCGGGCGAAGACCTTCACGAGCGTGCGCGCCTCGCGGTCCGCCTTCGCGCGCGCGATGGGCGTGAGGACCTTCAGCGCCGCGGCCAGGACGGTGCTGTCGAGCTTCACGTAGCCGGTCACGACCGGCGCGATCAGGCTCCGCCCGTTGCCGTCCGGGCGCACGGCGTACTCGATCATCACCACCGCCTCGCCGCGGATGTCCGGAAGGAGCCGCTTCTGATAGACGCCGCGCGCGTACATCACGCGCGTGTTGCCCGTCGCGTACACGATGTCGAAGCGGCCGACCGCGCCCCAGCCGTCGTCGAGGTGCAGGCCGTCGGCCTCCCGCCAGATCCGGTAGCGTGCCGCCTTCAGCACGCGCGTGACGCGGCTCGCGAACTCCGGGTGATCGAGCAGGAAGCGGAAGACGTCGGCGCGCGCGGGAAAGGCCTCGGCTTCCACGCGCGTGGCGACCGTGGCCGCCTGCGCGAGCGCTTCCAGGCGCGCGCGGTGCGACGGCGGCAGATCGGGCGGAAGCGCCGCGCCCGCGGCGGCGACGACGCTGACGAGCGCGAGCACGAGCGTCCCCGCGGCGACGAAGCGGCGTGATCGCACGACGGGTGCGATTATGGCACGCCGCGTCGCGCCGGCTGGCGGAGGCACCTTGACGCCCGTGCGGCCGCGGGCGTACGCTCCGCGCCAGTTCGAGCCCTCCTGGCGACACTCCGCGTGAGAGGCGACGTGCTGCATCATCTCTACGGAATCCTGGAGAGGCCGCCCCTGGCGTCGCGGGTCCCCGACGTCGGCGTCGACGATCGTCCCGTGCTCGTGCGCCGCTTCGGACCCTTCGCCGTGCTCTCCACGCTCGTCGAGCGCACGCCGCGCGCCACGCCCTGCGCGATCGCTCGCCACCACGACGTCCTCGCCGCCGTCGCCGCGCCCGGGCCGCTGTTCCCGTTGCCGTACGGCGTCGGCGTTCCGCTCGGCGCGCTCGAAGCGTGGCTCGCCGGCCGCGCGGCCTCGCTGCACGCGGGACTCCGTCTCGTGCGCGGGTGCGTGGAGATGCACGTGAGCGTGCTCGCCCTCCATTTCGGTGACGGCGATCCGGTCCGCCTCTGCAAGATCGCCGACCGTGTGGCGGAGGCCACCGGAGTCACGAGCTGGCGCAGCCGCGTCTCGGGACGCGGGGGCAATGCCGCCATCACGCTGGCATTCCTCGTGCCGCGGACGGAGGTGCCGGGGTTCCTGGCGCGGATCGCGCCGATCGCCTCGCGCGCCGGCGACCTCGCCGTGGTGCCCTCGGGGCCGTGGCCGGCGTTCACGTTCGTGCCGTCCCTCGACGGCCCGGCGCCCGCGGGCGCCGAACGGGCCGCCGTGCCCGTGCCTTTCGCCGTCTAGACGGAGGCTTGTGGCCCGCCCGGCCGTGCGTTAGGCTCTGCAGCCACTTCAAGAGGGGTTGGGGGGTCCTGGGCATGAAGCGACTCCCGGTGGCCGCGGTCGACGAGATCATGCAGCAGCATCCCGACAGCTCGCTGGAAGCGGCGCTCGACGTGTTCGAGGTGTTCGCGAGCGGGTCCCTGAGCGACGAGGTCTACATCCTCGACGACGTGGCGGGCAAGCGCATCGCGATCGCGCCCGGCGCCGTCAAGGACAAGTACCGACGGGGGTGAAGCCATGGCGGTGATCACCATCTCGCACCAGATGGGCGCCGGCGGTCCCGAGATCGGCATGAAGCTCGGGCAGAAGCTGGGCTATCGCTACGTCGACCAGGAGCTCGTCCTCGACGTCGCGCGGCGCTACGGCGTCGCGGAGGACAAGCTCTCGCATCTCGACGAGTCGAAGCCGACGCTGTTCGAGCGCTTCGACACCGAGACGCGCTACTACATCACGATCTTGCAAACGAGCCTCCTCGACTTCGCCGAGATGGACAACCACGTGCTCATGGGCCGCGGTGGCCAGTGGCTCTTGCGCGGGATTCCCCACGTCCTGCGCCTGCGCGTGATCGCGCCGTTCGAGCTGCGTGTGAAGCGGTGGATCAGGCGCACGGCCGACATGACCGGCGAGACGCCGACCCAGCGCGCCGCCGCGGACTTCGTGCGGCGCGACGACACGGAGAAGTCCGGCCGCATGAAGTACCTCTACGAGGTCGACCTCGCGGATCCGATGCTCTACGACATGACGGTGAGCACCGAGCGTCTGAGCTACGACGCGGCGGTCGAGATGATCAGCTCGGCGATCAACCGGCCGGAGATGGCCACGAGCGACGCCGCGCGCCGCACCGTCGCGTCACGCGCGCTCGCGTCGCGCGTGCAGGTCGCGCTCGCGATCAACGCCGAGACGCGACGCTATCGCATCTCCGTCGAGGCCGACGACGGCGTGGTGACGCTGGAGGGCACGGGCGCGCTCGAGCGCGCGGTCGAGGTGGCGCGCGATGTCCCGGGCGTGCGCGTCGTCACCACGCGCCAGCTCGAGGTCCCGCCCATTCCGCCTTTTGTCGCCTAGACGGCGACGACATGGGGGGTGCGAGACGCACCCCCCAAGCCCCCCCCTACGCTCCGGGTCGGGAGTGAATCCCGACCCTCCGCGAGTGCCGGATCGATCGAAACTCGCGGCTTCGCCTAGCGCGGGGCGGCGCCGGGGGCGGCCTGCTCGGGAGCCTCCGCGATCTTCAGCGCGACGGTCTTCTTGTCCTTCTTCCGCACGATGTCGAGCTTCACGCTGCGTCCGACTTCCGCGTCCGCCGACAAACGCTGCAGGTGCGCGTAGTCCTCGACGGGCCTGCCCTCGAACGCGACGATCACGTCGTTCTGCACGAGGCCCGCGGCCGCGGCCGGGCTGTCCGGATACACGCGCGCGACGACCGCGCCGCGCGTGTCGGTCAAGCCGAGCGACTGCGCGAGCTCCTTCGACAGCGGCTGCACGGAGACGCCGAGCCAGCCGCGCGTCACCTTGCCGCGATCCACGAGCTGGTTGGTGACGCGCTTGACCATGTTGGCCGGGATGGCGAAGCCGATGCCCTGACCGGCGGCGACGATCGCCGTGTTGATGCCGATGACCTCGCCGCGCAGGTTCACGAGCGGACCGCCGGAGTTGCCCGGGTTGATCGACGCGTCGGTCTGGATGAAGTTCTCGTAGGTCGCGATCCCGACGTCGCCGCGCGCGGTCGCGCTCACTACGCCGACCGTCACCGTCTGGTCGAGCCCGAAGGGGTTCCCGATCGCGATGGCCCATTCGCCGACGCGCACGCTGTCGGAATTGCCGAGCGTCGCGACCGTCAACGGCGCCTCGGGCTGGAACTGGACGACGGCGAGGTCGGTTTTCGGGTCGGTGCCCACGATGCGGCCCCGGAACTCCTGCTTGGACGAGAGCCGCACGGTCACCGCGTCGGCGCCGCGAATCACGTGGAAGTTCGTCAGGACGTATCCGCGCTTGTCGAAGATCACGCCCGAGCCGAGGCCCGACTGCCGGAACTCCTCCGACGGCCCCTGGCCGCGACGGCCGAAGAACTGGTCGAAAAAGTCCTTGAAGACGGGATCGTCGGCGAACGGGCCGGGAACGGCGGGACGGCGCGCGCTGCGGGACATCTGCACGGTCCCGAGGTTCACCACCGCCGGCCGCACGCGCTCGGCCACCTGCACGAACGCCGACTGCAGCGCGTCGGCCGTCGTGATGGGGGACCCCGCGGCGGGGGCGGAAGACGCGCTCCGGCCGGGCCAGAGGGCGTGCGCGACAAAGCCGATGCCGAGGGCGAACATGAGCGCACCGGCAAGGAGACCGGCACGGGCGGTGCGAGGGGTCATGGACGGCTCAACAGGCGGTGGCCTCGAGCGTCGAGGATACGGGAACGTGGCGGGAGGCTGTCAAGCGACGACACCGGCTTTTCCCTTGACGCTTCCGTCGCAGAAAAGAGACAATCGCAGGATCGAACCCGTGTCTCATAAACATCGGACTCCACGTACCTTTTGTCGCCCTGTGGCCCTGCTCTTGATCGTCGCGCTCCTCAGTCCGACGCTCGCGCAAGCCCAGGCGCCGGCGCCGGCCCCCGCCCCCGCGCCGGCCCCGGCCCCCGCCCCCGCGACGCCATCCACACCGTCGACACCCGCCGCGCGACCCGACTCGCTGCTGCTTCCAGGCACTCAGCGCGTCATCGTCGGTCCCGACTATCGCCTCGGGCCCGGCGACCTCATCGAGATCCAGATCACCGGCCGCGTGGACGTCCAGCGCGCGCAGCTCGTGATCGACGTCGAAGGCAACGTCAACATCCCGCCGATCGGCAACATCCCCGTCGGCGGCCTCACGCTCCTCGAAGCCACGCGCCGGGTCACCGATCACGCGCGCGCGTTCTTCCGCTACGCCGACGTCGCCATCACCGTGCTGTCGCCCCGGACGTTCGAGGTCGCCGTCACCGGCGAAGTGCAGCGTCCGGGCGCCGCGCTCGTCTCCGCCGCGCGGCAGCATCCGGCGCGTGCGCGTGATCCGCGACGCCGCCGAGCGTGAATACGACCTGCTGCGCTTCGAGCTCGGCGGGGACGTGACCCAGAATCCGCTCGTCGAGGAGGGGATGCGCGTGCACGTGCCCGTCCGCCTCGGAAGCGTCACGCTGACGGGCGGCGTGCGGCGTCCCGGCGAGTACGAGGTGCTGCCGAACAGCTCGCTCGCCGACCTCCTCGCGCTGGTGGGCGGGCCCACGGAGATCGCGGCGCCGTCGCAGACGCGGCTCACGCGCTACACGCCGGACGGCCGCCGCGAGACGTTGACCGTCGATCTTCGCACCGCGATCACGCGTCCTGCCGACGTCATCCTGAAACCCGGTGACGTGCTCGCCATCCCGAGCACCACGCCGGCGATGGACGTCGTGGAGGTGCGCGGAGCCTTCGTCGGGACGGCGGAAAGCGCGAAGGGGACGACCTTCGGCAAGCCGGTCATCGTCCAGCGCCTCGAGCTCGCGCAAGGCGATCGGGTGCGCGACGTCGTCGGCCGTGTCGGCGGGGCGGCGCTGACGGGCGATTTGCGGCTCGCGTTCGTCGACCGCCGCCGTCCGCGGGGCCCCCGCAGCGGATCCCCGTCGACCTGTACAAGCTCTACATCGACAAGGACGAGACCCAGAACATCACGCTCGAGAACGGCGACGCGTTTGTGCTGCCGGTGCTCGAGGACAAGATCTTCCTCAACGGCGAGATCCGCGGCTCGGGCGCGCAGGACTTCCGGCCCGAGTGGACGCCGCGCGACTACATCGCGAGCAGCGGCGGCTTGACGCTCCGCGCGAAGCCGGACGACGCGTTCGTCACGTTCCGGAACGGACGCACGTACCGGCTCACCGACGCGCCCGCGCTGGAGCCCGGCGCCACCATCGTGGTGCCCGAGGTCTCGGTGAAGTGGTACCAGGACTAACCTCACGATCTCGAGCACGATCATCGGCCTCATCAGCTCGTACATCGGCCTCTTCGTCCTGTTTGGCGGCACCACCTCGCAGGTCAACATCTTCGGCTCTTCGCCGTCCACCGGCGGCGTCACGACCGGCGGCGCCACGCGGTAGCGATGTACGAAGCCTACTGGGGCCTCAGCGAACCGCCGTTCGACAACTCGCCGAACCCGAAATTCTTCTACCTCTCGCCCGAGCACGAGGAAGCGCTGGTCCGTCTCGTCTACACCGTGCGCCATCGCAAGGGCTGCGGGATGCTGACCGGCGAGTACGGCTGCGGCAAGACCACGCTCTCGCGCGCGCTCATCCAGCGGCTCGAGGCCGAGCGCTACGAGATCGGCCTGCTCACGAACCCGAGCTGGACGGCCACCGACTTCCTGCGCGAAGTGCTCTACCAGCTCGGCGTCGAGACGCGCGAGACGGCGAAGCCGGAGCTCCTGCACCTGCTCAACGACGTGTTCTTCCGGAACTTCCAGGGCGGCCGCGACACCGTGATCATCGTCGACGAGGCCCAGCTCATCGAGGACGACTCCGTGTTCGAGGAGCTCCGGCTGCTCATGAACTTCCAGACGGACGACCGCTTCCTCGTCACCGTGCTGCTGATCGGCTCGCCCGAGCTCGTGGCGAAGGTGCGGCGCCTGAAGCACCTCGACCAGCGCATCGCCATCCGGTACCATCTCAACACGCTGGACGACACGCACACCGCCAACTACATCGCGCACCGGCTCAAGATGGCGGGACAGCCGAATCCGATGTTCACCGACGAAGCGATCAAGCTCATCTTCGACTTCACGCGCGGCACCCCGCGGGAGATCAACAACCTCTGCGACATCTCGCTGCTCGTCGGCTTACTCGCGGCGCGCGCGCGAGATCGACGAGAAGATCGTCGCCGAGGTCATCAAGGACATGGTCGGGGTGGCCTGATGGTGCGGATGAGCGATCTCGTCCGCGGTCCCGCCGCCGCGCCGCCGCTGCCGGCGATCGAGGAGGAGGTTCACGAGCCCGCGCCGCCGCCGGCACCCGTCGCGCCGCCCCGGACCGCCCGCCGCGCCGCCGGCGCCGGCCGCGTATGCCCCGCCCGCCGCGCCGGCCGTCCGGCACGACGTCGACACGCCGAAGGGCATCTTCGACGAGATCCACATCGTGCTCGCCGCGTTGAAGGAGCAGGTGGCCACGGGCACGACGCCGGCGTGGGACGACATCGACCAGCTCTTCATGCGCGTCGTGCTCGCGCTCGAGGATTCCGCGGAGCTGTTCTGGCTCGCGAACGCGCCCACCGTGCCGGCCGGCGTCGACTACCTCGTCGCGCACCAGAGCCGCGTCTCGATCCTCGCCGCGCGCATCGCGCTCAACATCGGCTACGACCGCCCGCGCGCCATCGCGCTCGCGACGGCGGGGGCGCTCATCGACATCGGGCTCTGGCAGTCCCCCGAGGGCATCCTTCGCCGCCTCGACAACCTCGGCGCCGAGGAGCAGGCGGTCTACCGCGCGCATCCGCAGCGCAGCGCGGCGCTGCTCACCCAGTGGGGCGCGCCGGAGTCGCTCGTCGAGGCGGTCCTGCAGCACCCCGAGCGCGAGCAGGGGCAGGGGTTCCCCCAGCGCCTGACGGGAAGCGCGATCTCGCAGGACGCGAAGATCCTCGGGCTCGTCGACGCCTACACCGGGCTGACGCTGCCCGCGTCGCGACGCGCGGGGCTCCGCCCGCACGAGGCGATTCGCGAGATCGTCCGCTCGAAGCACGAGTCGTTCTCGCCGGCGCTGATCAAGGCGCTGCTCTCCGAGATCTCCGTCTTCCCTCCCGGCACGCTCGTGCGGCTCAACACGGGCGAGGTCGGGCAGGTGGTCGCCGTCAATCGCAACCATCCGCTGCGTCCGCGCGTCGAGGTGGTCGCCGACTCGAAGGGCAACCGGCCGGCGTCGGCGAAGACGATCGATCTCTCCGAGACGCCGTTCCTCTACATCACGGGGCCGGTGTCGGACTCCACGAAGTGACGGGGCTGTAGGCGATGGCGCAGTACGAGATGAACCTCCGCGACTACTGGATGATCGTGCGGCGCCGCCGCCTGATCATCATCGTCGCGACCCTCGCCGTGATGGCGCTGAGCTTCTGGCTCGCGAAGCAGAAAGTCCAGGTCTACCAGGCGACCTCGGCGGTGAAGTTCGAGCAGTCGGCCTCGCTGACGGGGCTGCTCGTGGAGGTGCTGTCGTACTCCGGCGCCGACAACATCGAGACGCAGGCGGCGCGCATCCGGAGCTACACGATTCTCGAAGAGGTGGCGCGGCGCGTGGGCGCGGTGCCGACCGGCAAGGACGCCCTCCCACGCGATTCCAATGCCTACCGGCTCGCCGTCGAGAACATCGGCGGCAAGCTCCGGACAGCCCGCGTCGGCGGCACCTCGATCATCGAGATCACGGCCACGTCGACGAACGCGCGCGAGGCGGCGGACCTGGCCAACACGGTGGCCGCGGTGTACCAGGACAACAACCGGCTGAGCCGGAACGCGCGGATCGTCGAGGCGCGCAAGTACATCGACGGCCAGCTCGAGGAGATCCAGGAGCGTCTCAAGCGGACCGAAGACAACATCTGGGCGTTCCGCGACGAGAACCGGATCATCAGCCCCGGCGCCGAGTCGGGCGTGCTGGTCTCCCTCTTCACGCAGACCCGCGTCGACATCGAGAAGGCGCGGCAGCAGCGGAGCGAGCTCGAGTCGATCCAGAGCCGCCTGGCGGCGACCGAGCGCGCCCCCGCCACCGAGCGCATCGTCGTCGACTCCGGCAACCCGGCCATCGCGCGGCTGCAGGGCATGCACGTCGATCTGCTGCTGGAGCGCAACAACCTGGCGCTCGAGCTCACGGACAAGCATCCGCGCCTGCAGGCTCTCGACGACCGGCTGCGCGAGGTCCGCCGCGAGATGCGGCGCGAGGTCGCCGCGCAGATCGCGAATCTCCAGGTGCGGGAGACCCTCCTGGACCAGCAGCTCCAGGAGGTCTACCAGCGCAACCGCGCGGTGCCCGCGGTGGAGCTCGGCCTCGCACGCCTGCAGCGCGAGCAGAAGTCCAACGACGACCTCGTCGCCCTCCTCAAGACCCGGCAGGAGGAGGCGCTGATCAAGGAGGCGGAGGTCATCGAGGAAGTCGCGCTCATCCGCCCGGCGACCGAGCCCGAGGCGCCGCTGTCCGGCCAGACGATGAACACCGTCATCATCGGCGCCTTCCTCGGCATGGTGCTCGGCCTCGTCCTCGCGTTCATCCAGGAGACGCTCGACACGTCGATCGGGACCATCGAGGACGTGGAGACCTATCTCGAAGTGCCGGTGCTCGGCGTGGTGCCGCACATCGACACGCGGGCGACCATCGAGCGGCTCGTCGAGCGCCGGCCCACGCTCGCGCAGATGGACGCCGACGCGCTCGCGAGCCACGCGCTCCTCATCACGCACTTCGACCCGAAGTCCCCGGTCGCCGAGGCGTACCGCACCCTGCGCACGAAGATCCAGTTCGCGCGCATGGAGCGGATGGCGAAGACGATGGTGGTCACGAGCCCCACGCTGCAGGAAGGGAAGACGACCACGATCGTCAACCTGGCGCTGACGATGGCGCAGAATGGACAGAAGACGCTCCTCGTCGGCGCGAACCTCCGCCGCCCGAGCATCTATCGGTTCTTCGGGATCGAGCGCGAGCCCGGCCTCTCCGACATCCTCGTCGGCAACGCGCAGTGGCGCGAGTGCATCCGGACCGTCGCCGACATCCTGATGGGCCGGTTCGAGATGGAAGACATCATGGCGGCGCCCGGGCTCGACAACCTGCACATCATCGAAGCCGGGCCGATCCCCGCGAACCCGTCCGAGCTGCTGTCGACACCGGCGATGGGCGAGTTCCTCCGCGCCGTTCGCGAGGAATACGACATCGTCCTCATCGACACGCCGCCCGTCCTGCCCGTGACCGACTCGACGATCGTGGCGGGACAGGTCGACGCCGTCGTCCTCGTCTACCAGGCGGGCAAGGTCGGCCGCCTCGTCCTCAAGCGCGCGAAGGTCCACCTCGAGAGCGCGCGCGCCCGTGTGCTCGGCGTCGTGCTCAACGACGTTCAGACGGAGGTCGCGGGCTACCAGTACGCGCACTACTACGCGCACTACTACACGCACTACTACGGCGAAGAGTCCGGGGCGCCTCCGGAGCCCACGAAGATCGGCCGTGCATGGCAGACCGTGCGAAACACCTTCGACCGCTTGCGCGGACGTTCGACGAAGCCGGAGCCGGCGCCGGAGACGGAGACGTGGGCGAACGACGACGACCTCACGCCTGGAGGCGATGCTGTCTCCGACCCTGGCGCCGGCCGCACGCGGCCGCGCCGCTATCGGAACACGATGCTCGGCGTCCTGGTGCTGGCCGGTCTCGCCGCGACAATCGGCGGCGCGCTCGCCTGGCGTGCCGCGCGCACGAATACCGCGACTCCCGTCACGCCGCGCGAGGCACTCCGCGAACGTCTCGGAGGCCAGGCGGGCCAGCCCGCGCCCGCGAAGCCGGCGCTCGCGCCGGCCCCGCCCGTGACGCCGCCCACCGCCGCGCGGCCGTCCACGGTGACGCCGCCCCCCAGCGTG
>VGLJ01000104.1 GCA_016866775.1 Candidatus Rokuibacteriota bacterium
GGCGAGCTCGTGCTCGTCGCGGGCCGCCGGCGCGCGCCGCGCCTGCCGCCGGACTTCCCGCGCGAGCTCGGCGCCGCGCTCGAGCTCCTCGACGAGAGCCGCCGGCGCGCGGACGAGCTCAGCGCGCTCTACGCGACGAGCCGCCTCATCACCGCGCGTCTCGACCTCGCGTCCGTGCTCGATCGCATCAGCCGTTCGGTCACGGCGCTCATCGGCTCCACGGGCTGCGGCATCGGCCTGCTCGACGCCGAGCGCGGCGTGCTCGTGCACGCCGCCGCGCACGGCTTCAAGACCGCGGAGTGGCGCGCGCTCGAGCTGCCGGTGGGCGAGGGCATCATCGGGCGCTGCGCCGAGAGCTGCCACGCGATCCTGGTCGACGACATCCGCCGCGACCCGCGCTCGGCGCGGCGCGACGTCGACGAGCGCGAGGGCATCCGCTCGATGCTCTGCGTGCCGATGATGCTCGGCGAGCGGCTGCTCGGCGTGATCTCCGCGTTCTCCACGCGGCCCGCCGCGTTCATGCCGCACCACCAGCGCGTCCTCGAGGCGTTCGGCGAGCAGGCGGCCATCGCCATCCACAACGCGCACCTGCACGGCGAGCTCGAGGCGCGCGTGCAGGAGCGGACCCGGCAGCTCGACGAGGAGAAGCGCTTCGTCGAAGTCGTGCTGGAGACGCTCCCGCTCGGCGTGTTCGTGCTCGACGCCGCGCTCGCGATCGTCCGCGCCAATCCCGCCGCGACGGCGGTGCTGCGGCCGGGCGCGTTCGGCCGCCGCCCGTTCCGCGCGCTGTTCCCCGCCGACAAGGGCGACGCGCTCGACGAGTTCCTCCGCGGAGTCATGGTCGAGGGCGGTGTGAGGACGATAGAGGACGAGATCGCGCTCGCGGGCGGCGGCCGCACGCTGCGTCTCACGGCCGCGCCGCTCGCCGCGCCCGGGGAGACCCCGCTGCACGTGGTCGTGCTGGTCGAAGACCTCACGGCCGCCAAGCGGCTCGAGCGCCAGATGCTGCTCGCCGAGCGGCTCACGACCGCCGGGCGGCTTGCCGCGGGCGTCGCGCACGAGCTGAACAACCCGCTGGCCACGATCGCCGGCTGCGCGGAGTCGCTGCTGGAGCGCACGCGCGAGCCGAAGCCGGACGCGCTGGAAGAGCTCGGCGACCTGCGCGGCTACCTCGCCACGATCGAGGAAGAGGCGTACCGGTGCAAGGAGATCACGGGCACGCTCCTCCAGTTCGTGCGCGACCCGGGCAGCCGGCGCGAGCCGACGGACGTCAACGCGCTGGTCGCGCGCAGCATGGAGCTGCTCGCCCACCAGTCGCGCTTCACCGCGAGCACCATCGTCACCGAGCTCGGGCCGGACGTGCACGAGGTGGAGGCCAACGAGGGCCAGCTGCGGCAGGTCATCCTCGGGGTCGCCGCGAACGCGCTCGAAGCGATGGACGGGCGCGGCAAGCTCACGATCCGCACGCGGCTCGCGGGCGAGGAGGTCGTGATCGAGTTCGCCGACGAAGGGCCCGGCATCGCGGACGACGTGCTGCCGCGCATCTTCGATCCGTTCTTCACGACGAAGGCGCCGGCGCAGGGCACCGGCCTCGGCCTCGCGATCGCGCAGAGCATCGTCGCCGACCACGGCGGCCGCATCGAGGTCGTGACGAAGCCCGGCGAGGGCGCGACCTTCCGCGTGATGCTGCCCGCGTGAGCGCGACCACCGGAGGCCCGGGCCAGAAGGGCGCGCGCGTGCTCGTGGCCGACGACGAGCGCCCGCTCCGCGAGCTGATCGTGAAGGAGCTCGCGCGCAAGGGGCACGAGACGGAAGGCGTGGAGGACGGGCAGGCGGCGGTCGACCGGCTCGCGCAGACCACGTTCGACGTGCTCGTGCTCGACATGCGCATGCCGTTCAAGTCGGGCCTCGACGTGCTGCGGGAGCTCGCGGGCGCGCCCGACGCGCCGCAGATCATCGTGATGACCGGCGTGCAGGACGTGTCGACGGCGGTCGAAGCGATGAAGCTCGGCGCCTACGACTACCTGAGCAAGCCCACGCGCATGGAGGAGCTCGACCTCCTCGTGCGCAAGGCGGCCGAGAAGGCGCGGCTCCTGCGCGACAACGTCGCGCTGCGCGCGCGCGTGCCCGGCGCGGAGCCGTTCGGCGGGATCCTCACCACGAGCCCGCGGATGCAGGACGTGCTGCGCATCGTCGAGCGGGTCGCGCCGACCGACTCCACCGTGCTCGTGCTCGGCGAGAGCGGCACGGGCAAGGAGCTGGTCGCGCGCGCGATCCACGAGCGCTCGGCGCGCGCCGAGCGGCCCTTCGTGCCGCTCCACTGCGGCGCGCTCCCGCGCGAGGTGTTCGAGTCCGAGCTGTTCGGACACGAGAAGGGCGCGTTCACGGGCGCCATCAACCTCAAGCCCGGGCTCATCGAGCTCGCCGACGGCGGCACGCTGTTCCTCGACGAGATCGGCGAGATCGAGCCGGACGTGCAGGTGAAGCTGCTGCGGGTGCTCGAGACCGGCACGTTCTTCCGCGTCGGCGGCACGCGGCCGCGGCGGGTCGACGTGCGGATCGTCGCGGCGACCAACCGCGATCTTGCCGAGGCGATGCGCAGCGGTGAGTTCCGCCAGGACCTCTTCTACCGGGTCAACACGATCACCGTGTCGCTGCCGCCGCTGCGCGACCGGCCGGCCGACATCCCTGTGCTCGCGCGCCACTTCGTCGAGACCCACGCGACGTACGGCGTCAAGCGCCTCGGCGATCGCGCCCTCGCGCTGCTCGAGACCTACACGTGGCCGGGCAACGTGCGCGAGCTGCTCCACGCGATCGAGCGCGCGGTGATCCTCGCCAAGGGCGACGAGATCGAGCCCGGCGACCTTCCGCCCGAAGTCGCGGGCGCGGCGGCGGTCCCGGCGCCGGCGGCGGCGACGGCCGCGAGCCTCGGGGCCGTCGAGCGCCTGCACATCGTCAACACGCTCCGCCAGGTCGCGGGTCACCGGGGCAAGGCCGCCGCGCTCCTCGAGATCGATCCGAAGACGCTCTACCGCAAGATCCTCGCGTACCGGATCGACCCCGGCGAGTTCATGTGAGGGGGCCTCGACGGCCCCCTCCCAACCTCCCCACCGGATTGCGCCGGCGAAGCAGAAGCTCGAACACTGCTGATCGGGCGCTGCGCCCCGAAGTAATCGGGCGAATAGCCCGATCGCAAGAATGCGTGTGCTGTAACTCCGCGTCACATGGACCGCGCGTCTGGCATCCGCGTTGCTCACCCACTCGGCCCCGCGGGAATCCCGCCATGGGGGCCGACCATCGAAATCAAGGGAGCAACGATGAACCGGATTCTCGTGATCGATCAGGACCGTCACGCGACGCACACGCTCGGCCTCGCGTGCCTCGACGAAGGCATCGGCGTCGCCATGGCCGACAACGTGTGCGAGGGGGTGCGGACGCTGCTCGCCGACGCCGTTGGACATGGGGCCCCACATCGCAGGACCCCAAACCCCGTCTCGCTCGTGCTGGTGGAGGCGGCCGAGCTGCGCTTCAGCCCGCGCGAGAGCGCGACGCTGTTCGATCGCGTGGCGCCCGGCGTGCCGGTCGTCGTGATGGTGCGGCCCGAGACCGATCTCGCGCGCATCGTGGCGCTCGAGCTCGCGGGCTTCCGCGTGGTGACCAAACCTGTGACCGTCCACGACCTTCTCGCGAAGGTGGCGGTGGACGAGGAGAAGCGAAAGTAAGTCATGCGTGCTGAGCTCGTCGTGGGTGCCGGTGCCGCGCTCCTCATCGGGGCGCTCGCCGGCGTGGAGTGGTGGGCGGAGCATCAGTGGGTCGCCGCCGACGCCGTCGTGCGTCCCGCCGACGGCCTGGAAGCCGCTCTGCCCGAGAGCATCGAGGTCGACGGCCCCGAGGCGTTGGCCAGCCCGCGACTGAGCCGCTGACCCTCCGACCCGCGGGCTGCGCGCACCGTTGCGCGCGGCACACCGCGGTGTAAACTGGCTAGCGTCTGCCCGTGAGGCCGGACCTCGCCACCGATGTGACTCTTCCGCGTTCGGGGCGTGATCGCTAGCGGAAGGGAGTCCAGGAGGATCCCAGATGGCGTCAAAACTCTACGTCGGCGGTCTCTCATACTCCACGACGAGCGATGGGCTCCGCGAGTTCTTCTCTCAGAGCGGCAACGTCCTTTCCGCTACCGTCATCACCGACCGTTTCTCCGGGCAGTCGCGCGGTTTCGGCTTCGTCGAGATGAACAGCGCCGAGGACGCGCAGAACGCGATCTCCCAGCTCAATGGCCGCGAGCTGGACGGTCGCCGGATCACCGTCGAGATCTCGAACCCGCAGGCACCCCGCTCGGGTGGGGGCGGCGGCGGCGGGCGTCCGGGCGGCGGCGGTGGTGGTGGGCGTCCGGGTGGCGGGCGTCCGGGGGGCGGCGGCGGTCGCGAGAGCGGCTACGCGCACCGTCCTTCGAAGCCGGTCAAGTGGTAGCGAGCACCTAAGCACACGCCCCACGAACGACGAAGGGCCAGCCGGAGCAACCGGCTGGCCCTTCGTCGTTTACGCGGCCTTCCTCGACTCCGCGCGCGGCTTGCTCGGCTCTTCGACACAGATCGCGATCGGTGACGATGCCGACGAGGCGCCGGCGCTCCTCGCTCTTGACGATCGGCACGACGCCGATGTGCTCGTCACGCATGAGGCACGCCGCGTCGATCACGGAGTCGTCGGCGAGGCAGAACGTCGGCTCCGGGGTCATGACGTCTCTGATTCGCATGGTTTACACCCGTGCCCGCTCGTGCCTGGTGTGACCGATCACGCGCCGTCGGAGAACACCCGGTCGTAGCGGCCGTACTCGCGCGCGGCGTCCATGAACCATTTCACGATCTCAGGCTCGGAGCGGGGCGGGATCTCGCATGACGTCGAGAGGATGAAGGCCGACTGGCGCGCGGCGGCGTCGATGCAGCGCTTGACGTCCGCGTACATCGCCTCCTTCGACGTCTTCTCGAACTTCGTGGCGTCGACGTTGCCGATCGCGACCGCGCGGCCCTTCGAGACCTCCACGAATCGCGCGAGCTGGTCCACGTAGAGCTTCGGGTCCGCCTGCTGGTCGAGGTCGAAGGAGAACGTCGAGAAGCCGGCCTGGATGACGTCCTCGAAGATCGGGTACGTCGTGCCGCAGATGTGCGTGGTGACGCCGACCTTCTTCGCCTTGAAGTAGTCGGCCAGCTCCTTGTGGTACGGCGCCACGAAGTCCCGATAGTTGTCGGGCGAGATCAGGCTGATCGAGGCCGTCGGCTCCGAGAAGCTGAGTCCGATGCCGGTCTTCACGATCGCGTCGCCCCAGATCTTCGAGAAGTCCGTGGCCACGCGCATGCAGTCGTGGATGAACTGCGGGTCCTCGAACGTGTCGAGCAGCATGGTCTCGGGATTCCGGAGGAGCATCGCGATCGTCCACGGCCCGACCGCCACCGCGCCGATCGCGGTCGGCGGCTTCGCCTTCACCAGCGCCTCGCACTGCTCGAGGAAGCCGGGAAGCCGCGCGTCCTTGTAGGGATCCGGCATCTTCAGCTTGGCGAGCAGCGCCTTGTCGTCCTGCAAGACGTGCTGGTCGATGGACGGGACGACGTAGTCGGAATACTTCACGCGGCAGCCGAACGCCTCCGCCTCCTTGGCGAGGTCGTTGTACGCGAGCACCACGTCCGGCTCGTAGCGCTCGTAGTAGCGCATCATCGCCGGGATCGCCTTGCCGACGTTCGTGCAGTACTCCTCGATCGACAGCCCGTCGAGCGTGCCCGCGAACGACGCGACGATCGGATACACCGGCACGCGGTCCGCGAACGAGCGCTTGTAGGCCGCCACCACGCGATCGCGGTTGGTGAACGTGGCCTTGCCGTGCTCGACGTCCCAGACCTTGTTCGCTTCCATGTACTTCGGCGGCAATTTGGCTTCGTACTCCATGAACTGGGTGATCGGGTACCGGATGCCGCCCGCGTGCGTGCCCTTGAGACCCGCGAGGATCTCCTCCGTCTGTGCCCACGGGATCGTGAACGCCATCTCGTGGTCCTGCGTCTGGCCGAAGATCCGGTCGCCGGAACAGGGAAGGATGACCTGCGGCTGATCGGTGCGCATGGTGGTGACGATGATCTCGGAGCAGTCGATGCGGCCGCCGAAGGCGGAGGTGAGCTTGCCGCCCTTCTTCCACAAGGCGGCCTGGGTGAGCCGCATCACCTGCGCAGGGTTGCCGTAGATGCACACGAGGTCGGGCTCGAACGTCGCACGATCGAGCGGCGCCACGAGGAGCCCCGCGTACTCGCCCGGCGCGAAGCGATCGACGGCGGCCTCGGAGCGCTGCCCCGCCTCCTTGGACTCCGTGTACATCCCTTCGCACATGGTCCCGGAGCGGTGCAGGTGGGTCGGCTTCTCGAGGCCGAGGGCCGCGATCCCGAGCGAGCAGATGCTGTCCTCGCGCGTGAGCGCGATCATCCAGCCGTAGCGCCGCGCCATGTCGATGACCTGGCAATTCATGCTGAGCTTCTTGAAGTCGCGCGCGGGACGCCGCGCGCGCTCGGGGATGGGCTCCCCCGGACGCAGCATGCGAATGGCGACCGGGAACGTCTGCGGGCGGACGTAGAGCTGGAGCTCCTGGTCGGCGGTCTTCGTGTCGATCATCGCCTCGTAACCTACTACGCGGCGTCATGGAGTCGCAACGCGACAGCCCAACGCTCGCAACCGTTTGCATCAGCCGGGGCGATTTCAAGCCCGCGGCACGCGGTACGGCAATTGCGTTTGGTCATGGTATGCGCCGCTGCCTGCCGCTCCTGCTCGGGATCCTCATCGGACAGCGGCTCACGTTCAGCGCGCTGGAATCGCCCGCGGAGATCTACAGCCTCGCCCACGAAGCCGGCGCGCGCGGAGACTGGATGGAGGCCGCGCGCCACTGGAGTCACGCGGTCGCGCTCCAGCCCGACAACGCGTACTTCAACTACATGCGCGCCGCGTCGCTCGCCCGGCTCGGCCATCGGCACGCCGCCGCCGACGCCCTTCAGATGACGCTCATGGTCGAGCCCTCTGAGGTGCTGGCGCGGCAGATCCGGCATGAGCTGGCATCGCTCTCTCTCGGGGGCGGCGGACGGGCGTCGGGTGAGACCCTCGTCACGCTGGAGGCGTCGCGCGGCGTCTGGGTCATCCCGGTGACGGTCAACCGCCAGCACCGCGGGCGGTTCCTGTTCGACACCGGCTCGAGCGTCGTCGTCCTCTCGCCGGAATTCGCCGAGAAGGTCGGCGTGAAGCCACGTGGGAACGAGACGCTCGAGCTCGAGACCCTGGGCGGACGGACCCGCGGCGCCTGGGCCACGGTGGCCTCGCTGCGCGTCGGCGGCGCGGAGGTCCGGAACACCGACGTGATCATCCATTCACCCGGCGGGGAGATCGACGGGATCCTCGGCAACACCTTCCTCAGCCGGTGGGACGTGTCGTTCGACCCCGACCGGCGGATCCTCCGCCTCCGCCACCTCCAGCCTCCCGACGAGGACATGGGGGGTGCGAGGCGCACCCCCCAAGCCCCCCCCGCTCCGGGCGCGGAACGAATCCGCGCCCTCCGCGACTGCCGAAGGCTCCGCCTCCCCCGGAACGCGCTAGAATGCGCGGACTCGTGGCGGCCCAGGCCCGCCGCGTCAGAGGGGTTTGGGGTCCGCAGTGGCGGGGCCCCCATGTCCAAGGAGGCAGTCGATGAGCGTGAACGCGCCGAGCGCGAGCTACAGCCTGACCGTCCGTCTCGAGATCAACAACAAGCCCGGCATGCTCGGCAAGATCACCTCCGCCATCGGCAAGGCCGGCGGCGACATCGGCGCGATCGACGTGGTCTCGGTCGGCAACAAGACCATCACGCGCGACCTGAGCTTCAAGGCGCGCGACGAAGCGCACGGTACTCAGATCGTCGACGGGATCAAGAAGGTCGGCGACGTGCGCGTGGTCAACGTCTCCGACCGCACGTTCCTCGTCCACCTGGGCGGCAAGATCGAGACGCACGCGAAGGTCGGCGTCAAGACGCGCGACGACCTCGCGATGGTCTACACGCCCGGCGTCGCGCGCGTGTGCATGGCCATCCACCACGATCCCGAGAAGGCGTACGCGCTCACGGTGAAGTCGAACATGGTCGCGGTCGTCAGCGACGGCACCGCCGTGCTCGGCCTCGGCGACATCGGCCCGAACGGCGCCCAGCCCGTGATGGAAGGCAAGTGCGTCCTCTTCAAGGAGATGGCCGGCGTCGACGCGTTCCCGCTCTGCCTCGCGACCAAGGACGTCGACGAGATCGTGATGATCGTCAAGGCGGTGGCGCCGGTCTTCGGCGGCATCAACCTCGAGGACATCTCGGCGCCCCGGTGCTTCGAGATCGAGGAGCGCTTGCAGCGCGACCTCGACATCCCGGTCTTCCACGACGACCAGCACGGCACGGCCGTCGTCGTGCTCGCGTCGCTGATCAACGCGCTCAAGATCGTGAAGAAGCGCCTGAGCGACGCGCGCATCGTCTTCGCGGGCGCGGGCGCCTCCGGGATCGCCACCGCCAAGCTGCTCATGAAGGAAGGCGCCAAGCACATCGTGGCCTGCGACCGCGCGGGCGCGCTCTACGCCGGCCGCAAGGACAACATGAACTCCATGAAGGAGTGGTTCGCGAAGCACACGAACCCGAGGAAGATGAAGGGCTCGATCGCCGACGCGATGAAGGACGCGGACGTCTTCATCGGCCTGTCCGGCCCCGGCGTCGTCTCGCTGAAGGACGTGAAGGGGATGGCGCGCGATCCGATCGTGTTCGCGATGGCGAACCCGGTGCCGGAGATCCAGCCCGAGGAAGCCGCCGGGCACGTGCGCGTGATGGCGACCGGCCGCTCGGACTATCCCAACCAGATCAACAACTCGCTCTGCTTCCCCGGCTTCTTCCGGGGGATGCTGGACGTGCGCGCCAAGGGCGTGCAAGACAGCATGAAGCTCGCGGCCGCCCACGCGCTCGCGGAGATCGTGTCGAGGAACGAGCTCAGCGAGGAGTACATCATCCCGTCGATGTTCGACAAGCGCGTGGCCGAAGCCGTCGCGCTGGCGACGGCGGAGGCGGCGGTGAAGGCCGGCATGGCGCGCCGCAAGCGCCCGCGCGCGGTGGGGGAGAGCACACGGTAACCGCGCTTCTCGCGGTTCTCTTCCCGCTCTTCGCCGTGCTGCTCGTCTGGCCGCTCCTCACGGTGGCGAACCGCCCCGTGCTGGTGGCGGGAATTCCCGCGCTCGTCCTCTATCTGTTCTCGGTCTGGGCCGTCCTGGTGATCGTCCTCGCGTGGGCGGGCCGCCGCGCGCGGCGTGAGGATGTGCCGTGAGCGGCCCCGCGCTGCTCATCGGGATCCTCCTCGGCTACCTCGTCTTCCTGTTCCTCGTCGCGGCGCTCGCGGAGCGCTTCGGCGAGCGCTTCATGACCCCGCAGCTCCGCACCACCACCTACGTGCTCGCGATCTCGGTCTACTGCACGGCGTGGACGTTCTACGGCAGCGTCGGTCTCGCCGCCAACCGCGGGCTCGAGTTCCTCACGATCTATCTCGGCCCGGCGCTCGTCGCCCTCCTCTGGCCGACCGTGCTGCGCAAGCTCGTGCGGGTCGCGAAGGAGCAGCGCATCACGACGATCTCCGACCTGGTCGCGAGCCGCTACGGCAAGTCGGGGCCGCTCGGCACGCTGGTCGCCGCGCTCGTGGTCTGCGGGATGATCCCGTACATCGCGCTCCAGCTGAAGGCCGTGTCGGCGTCGTTCCGGATGATGATCGCCTCCGACTCCGTGCTCGCGAACTTCGACCCCTCGGTGATCGTCGCGGTCACGCTCGGCTTCTTCGGCATCCTGTTCGGCGCGCGCAACCTCGACTTCACGCGCCAGCAGACGGGGCTCATGACCGCGGTGGCGGTGGAGTCGCTGGTGAAGCTCGTCGCCTTCATCCTCGTGGGGGCGTTCGTGACGTGGGGGCTCTTCGACGGCTTCCGCGACATCTTCACGCGGGCATCCGCGCATCCCGAGTGGACGTCCCTGCTCACGCTGGATGCGCCGCCCACCGCGTCGTACGGGCGATGGACGGCGATGCTGCTGGTCTCGATGGCGGCGGTGATGCTGCTGCCGCGGCAGTTCCACGTGCTCGTCGTGCAGAGCCCCACCGCGCGTGACGTGCACACCGCCGCGTGGGCGTTCCCGCTCTACCTGCTCGCCATCAATATCTTCGTGCTGCCGATCGCGTTCGCGGGGCTCCTCTCGTTCGGTGACGCCACGTCGGCGGACAGCTTCATCCTCTGGCTGCCGCTGGCGCAGGGCGCCCGGGTCGTCGCGGTCATCGTGTTCCTGGGCGGGTTCTCCGCCGCCACCGCGATGATCGTCGTCGATTCGCTCGCGCTCTCGAAGATGGTCGCCAACGACATCGTGCTGCCCTTCGTCGTGCGCCACCGCGAGTTCGCCGAGGTCTACTGGGCCGGCCTCGCCGCCACGCGGCTCGGCGTCATCGTCGTGCTCGCCCTCGGCCTCCTGTGGGCCCGGCTCGAGGGCAACCAGTTCCTGCTCGTCGAGATGGGGCTGCTGTCGTTCATCGCGGTCGCCCAGTGCGCGCCGGCGGTGTTCGCCGGGCTCTACTGGCGGCGCGGCAGCCGCCGCGGCGCGTTCATCGGCATCTCGGCCGGCTTCGCCGTGTGGTTCTACACGCTGATCCTGCCGGCGCTCGTGCGCGATGAGGTCCTCCCGGTCTCGCTCCTCACTGCCGGACCATACGGCGTCGGCTGGCTCAGGCCGACGGCGCTCTTCGGGCTCGACGGCCTCGATCCGCTCGCGCACGGCGTGTTCTGGTCGTTGCTGCTGAACGTCGCGGGCTACCTCGTCGGGTCCGTACTGAGCACGCAGGACGCCGACGAGCGTGCGCAGGCCGCGGCGTTCGTCGGTGTGACGGAGAAGACCGAGGGGCCGCGCGTCCCGGCGATCCTGTCGGTCCCGGAGATCGAGCGGCTCATGCACCTCTACGTGCCCGAAGACGAAGCCGACGCCGTGCTGCGCGAGACCTTCGCGGGCAAGAGCGCGGGCGAGCTGACGGTGCCCGAGCTGCTCGAGGCGCGCGTGCGCCTGGAGCGCGTGCTCGCCGCCTCGCTCGGCGGCGCCGCGGCGCGCTACATCATCGAGGACCGGTTCACGATCTCCACGGGCGAGGCCGCGCAGCTCGTCGAATCGTTCCAGGCGATGCAGCGCTCGCTCCGCACCAGCGAGCACCTGCTCGCGTCCGTCGTGGAGAGCGTCGAGGACTGCATCTTCACCACCGACGTCGAGGGCCGGCTCGTCAGCCTGAACCGGGCGGGGCAGCGCCTGCTCGCCGTGCGGGCCGACGCGCTGGTGCCCGCGCTGACGTGCCTCGACCTGCTCGACGACGGCGAGCGCAAGCGGATCGGCCCGGCGCTCGCGCGCGTGACGACCGAAGGACGCGCCTGGCGCAGCGCCGTCGTCGGCGTCACGCGCGGCGGCCAGCGCTTCCCGGCGCACCTGGCGCTCGCGTGCGTGTTCGACGCCCAGCGGAAGATCGTCGGCGCCGTCGGGGTGCTGCGTGATCTCACCGAGCAGGTGGCGACCCAGCAGCGCCTGATCCAGCGCGAGAAGCTGGCGTCGCTCGGCGAGATGGCGGCAGGCGTGGCGCACGAGATCCGCAACCCGCTCGGCGGCATCAAGATGGCGACGCGGCTGCTCGCCTCGCGCGAGACACCGGACGACCGCATCTCCCAGGAGATGGCGCAGTCGATCGTGTCGGGCATCGCGGAGATCGAGAGCATCATCGCGGACCTGCTCGACTACGCGCGCGACACGCGTCTCGACCTGCAGGAGTACCCGCTGGCGCGCATCCTCGAGGACGTCGTCGGGGGCTGTCGCGGCGACGCCGGGCAGCGTGGCGTCGAGGTGCGCGCGACGCAGATCGACCCTGAGATCGTGGCGATGGTGGACGGCCCGCGGCTGCGGCAAGTGTTCGCGAACGTCGTCACCAACGCGCTCGAGGCCACCGAGCGCCAGCCGCGCGCGCGCGTGGAAGTGCGGCTCTTCCGCCGCGGCACCAACGCGGTGGTGGAGGTGCGGGACAACGGCGTCGGCATGGCGCCGGAGCAGCGGGAGAAGGTCTTCCTGCCGTTCTTCACCACCAAGCCGACGGGCACGGGCCTCGGCATGGCGATCGTGAAGAAGATCATGGACCTGCACAACGGCGAGATCGAGATCGACAGCCTGCCGGGCGGGGGCACCGCGGTGCGCCTCGTGATCCCGCGCGCGGCGCAAGCGGCGGCAGCCCCGGCCGGATAAGGAGACAGCCATGAAGCGGCGGATCCTGCTCGTTGAGGACGACGAGATCTTCCTTCGCCCGCTCCAGCGCTCGCTCG
>VGLJ01000105.1 GCA_016866775.1 Candidatus Rokuibacteriota bacterium
TCCGACGGCAATCGCGCGCCGCGGCGCGCCGCGGACGACGAGTCGTACGAGGGGCCGGAGCCCGGGAACGAACTGGCGGGCGGTCCGGGCCGCGTGCCGCCCGGCGACGCGCAACCGGCGCGCCGGCGGCGCCGCTCCCGTCGCGGGGGTCGCGGCCGCCGACGCGGGCGGTCCGGCGCGCCGGCGGCGCCGTAGGGCCTCGCCACGCCGGGGCGATCGTGTCGTCGGAGGCCTTCGAGCTCGAGGCGCTCCTGACGATGGCGACGGTCGCCCCCGGCGATCTCGTCAAGAAGCTGATGGACATCGACTGGGCGCCGGACATCCACGACAAGCTCGCCCAGATCGAGGCGCGGCTCGATGCGATCCGCGCGGTGGAAGAGGCAGCCCGGCAGCGGATCATGGAGAGCCCCGAGCTCATCGGGAAGCCCTTGCCGCCCGTGCCGCCCCCTGCGGTGATACGCGAGTTCACCGTGGTGATGGCGGCGCGCACCGCCAGCGAGAAGCTCACGGCGACGCGCGTCGCGCTCGCGCGCAGGCGCGATTGACTCACATGGGGGTGCGAGACGCACCCCCCAAGCCCCCCACGCTCCGGGCGCGGAGTGAATCCGCGCCCCCCGGGGTGCCGTCTCCTTCTTTGCACATTTCCGCCGCCGCGGATCGCGACTAAGATCGCCGCGGTGATCGAGACGCTGCGCCGCGTGTGGGGCTACGACGGGTTTCGTCCCCTGCAGGACGACGCCGTGCGCGCGGTGGTCGACGGTCGTGACAGCCTCGTGGTCCTGCCGACGGGCGGCGGCAAGTCGCTCTGCTATCAGGCGCCCGCCATCCATCTCTCACGGCTCGCGGTCGTCGTCTCGCCGCTCATCGCGCTGATGAAGGACCAGGTCGACGGGCTGCGCCAGCAGGGCGTCGCCGCGGCGTACCTGAACAGCAGTCAGAGCCGCGACGAGCGCGCGACGGTCCATCGGACGCTCGCGGCCGGACGCGTGATCCTGCTCTACGTCGCGCCCGAGCGGCTCACGACGCCGGGCTTCGCGGAAACGCTCGTGCGCGCGCGCCCGGCGTTCTTCGCCGTCGACGAAGCGCACTGCATCAGCCAGTGGGGCCACGACTTCCGGCCGGAGTATCGCGAGCTCTCGCTGCTCAAGGAGCGCTTCACCGGCGTGCCGGTGCACGCGTACACCGCGACGGCGACGCCCGAGGTGCGTGCCGACATCGTCACGGAGCTGCGCCTGAAGGATCCCGTCGTGCTGGTCGGCGGCTTCGATCGGCCGAACCTCGTCTACCGCGTGCAGGCGCGGACGGATCGCGTGCAGCAGGTGCTCGCCGCGGTCAACCGGCATCGCGGCGAGGCCGGCATCGTCTATTGCATCCGGCGGAGCGAAGTCGACGAGGTGGCGGCGGCGCTCGTGCGGCGCGGGCTGCGCGCTGTCCCGTATCACGCCGGTCTCACCGACGCCGAGCGGCGTGCGAACCAGGACGCGTTCGTGGCGGAGCGCGCGGACATCGTCGTCGCGACCGTCGCGTTCGGGATGGGAATCGATCGGTCGAACGTGCGCTACGTCGTGCACGCGGGCATGCCGAAGTCGCTCGAGCACTACCAGCAGGAAGCCGGACGGGCAGGGCGCGACGGGCTCCCGGCGGAATGCCTGCTGCTCTGGACCGGCGCGGACTACGGACTGTGGAAGTCGATCCTGGAGGGCGAGCCGGCCGTCGCGCCGGGTGCCGTCAGGAAGCTCGGCCAGATGCTCGCGTTCTGTCAGGACGTCACGTGCCGGCATCGCGCGCTACTGACCTACTTCGGCGAGCGGGCGCCGCTCGACGAGGAATCATCGACCGGCTGCCAGGCGTGCGACGTGTGTCTCGGCGAAGTGGCCGCGGCGGACGACGGGCCGCAGATCGCCGCGCGGATTCTCGCCGCGGCCGCGGAGCTGCGCGGGCGTTTCGGCGCCACGCACCTCGCCGACGTGCTCACGGGCGCCGCGACCGAGAAGATCCGCGCGATGCGCCACGAGCGTCTCGGCGCCTACGGTGCCCTCTCGGAGGCGTCGAAGTCCGAAGTGCGGACGTGGGTCGATCAGCTCATCGGCCAGGGTCTGCTGGCGCGCTCGGACGGCGAGTATCCGACGGTCGCGGTGACGACGCGCGGCGCACGAGTCCTCCGCGGCGAAGAGGTCGCGGGGCCACTGAGCCGCGCACCACGGCCGACGCGCGAGCGCGGACCGAAGGAACGACGCGGCACCGACGCGGCTGCGCAGAGCGACGCGGGCGAGGCGTATGATCGCGAGCTCTTCGAAACCCTGCGGGGCGTGCGTCGCACCCTCGCGCAGGAGCGGGGCGTGCCGCCGTATCTGGTGTTCAGCGACGTCACGCTGCGCGAGATGGCGCGCCGCCGTCCGACGACGACGGCCGCGTTCCTGATGGTGAAGGGCGTCGGCGAGTGGAAGGCGGAAGAGTTCGGCGCGCGCTTCCTCGCCGCGATCAGCCGGTACTTGATTCGAGATGGGGGGCTCCGGGCGCCCCCCAACCCCCCCGACGCTCCGGGCCGGGAGTAAATCCCGGGCTTCCGCGAGCGTCGTTTTCTAGCCGCGCAGATCCTTCCAGAGCTCGTTCACGCGCGCCAGCGCCTCGGCGGGCAGCGGCCCGCGGAAGACCGCGGCGGCGGCCTGCTCGAGATGCTCGAGCGTGGAGGCGCCGACCAGCACCGTGCTGATCGCGTCGTGGCTGATGATGAAGCGGTACGCGGCTTCCGGCAGGTTGCGCACGAACCCGTCCTTCACGAGCTTCGTGAAGACCTCGGCCGCGCGCACGTCGTCCTCGTACGTCGGGCCTGAGCCGATCGGCGACACCGACGGCGACGCGAACGGATGCTTGGTCCGCACGCCGCTCAGCGCGCCGCCCGCGAGCGCGCGGACGGCGATGGTGCCGACGCGCTTGCGCTTGGCGAGCGGAAGCAGGCCTTTGAAGTCGACGCCGGGGAACGGCCCTTCGGCCTGGCCGCCGGCCGTCGGATTCAGCAGGTTGTAGAAGACCTGCGAGGTAAAGATCGCGCCGGCGCCGACGACGCGATGGAGCGCCTCGGGATCGCCGTTCGCGGTGATGCCGAAGAACCGCGCCTTGCCCTGGCGCGTGAGGTCCTCGAGCGCCGGAAGCACCTCCTCGAGCACTTCACCGACGCCGAGCGTGGTGCCGGCCGTCGCGGGCCCGATCGGATTGTGGAACTGCACGAGATCGACGCTCGGGCGCCCGAGCCGGCGAAGGCTCGCCTCGAGCGAGCGCACGACGGCGCCGCGGATGTCGCCGAAGTCCTCGGGCCGCAGGCGCACCTTCGTGCCGACGTGGACGTCGAGCCCAAGCTCGCGCAGCGTCTCTCCGAGGTGCTCCTCGGACACGCCGCTGCCGTAGCTCGAGGCGGTGTCGAAGTAATTGACCCCGAGCTCCACCGCGCGCGTGACGGCGCGCTTGCGCTCCGCGAGCGTGCCCTTGACGATCAGACCGCCGACGTCGCCGCAGCCGAAGCCCAGCACGGAGACGTCGATGCCGGTCCTCCCGAGCGCGCGATATTCCATGGATCCTCCTACGGGGGTCATGCAGGCCTCCTCCGGGCCGCATTGTTATACATTGTAGGCCCCCATGAAGATCACAGATTTGACCGTGACGCTGTTCGCGTGGCCGGGCATCCCGGCGACCACCTACGGCCGGCACACGGGCCGCTTCAGCGGCGAGAGCAAGCTCGGCCTTGTGACGCTCCGCACCGACGAGGGCCTCGAGGGTCAGAGCTTCCTCGGCTCGGCCATGCGCAGCGCGGAGTTCGACGCCCAGAGCCTGATCCATTACCTGAAGCCCCTCGTGATCGGCCAGGACCCGCTCGACCGCGAGCGCCTCTGGCAGTCGATGTGGTCGAAGAACCGGAACACGACGTTCCGCGCGATCGGGGCGATCGATGTCGCGCTGTGGGATCTCGGCGGCAAGATCGCCGGCCTGCCGATTCACCGGATGCTCGGCAGCTATCGCGACCGCATCCCCGCGTACGCCAGCTCCGCGGTGCTGTCGTCGCCACAGGCGTACGCGGAGGAGGCGGCGAGGTTCAAGGCCGAGGGCTGGCGCGCGTACAAGATCCATCCGCCGACCGATCCGGTGGTCGACATCGAAGTCTGTCGCGCCGTCCGGCGCGCGGTGGGCGAGGGCTTCCAGGTGATGCTCGACTCGACGTGGGCGTACGAGTATCCGGACGCGCTGCGGGTGGGGAAAGTCGCGGAGGAGCTCGGCTTCCACTGGTACGAGGATCCGCTCGCGGACGACGACATCTACAACTACGTGAAGCTGAAGCAGCAGCTCTCGATTCCGATCCTCGCGACGGAGTACACGCCCGGCGGGTTCACCGCGCTCGCGCCGTGGCTCGTCGCGCGCGCGACCGACTACCTGCGCGGCGACCCCGCGGTGAAGGGCGGCATCACGCCGCTGATCAAGTCGGCGCATCTCGCCGAGGCGTTCCACATGAGCCTCGAGATCCACCACGGAGGCAACTCGCTCAACAACGTGGCGAACCTCCACGTGATCATGGCCATCAAGAACACCGAGCTGTTCGAGGTGCTGCTGCCCGCCGGGGCGCAGAAGTACGGCTTGGCCCAGGACATCGAGGTCGATGCACAAGGGCTGGTATACGCGCCGCACGGACCCGGCCTCGGTGCCGTCATCGACTTCGACTTGATAAGGCAGCGAAAGACGGCGATCCTTTCGTAGACTCGTAGGGGGAGGGCCACCCATGGCCGCAAAGTTCGACCGCGCTGAGCAGGTCACCGGCAACATCGTCCACTTCGAGCACGTCAACGTCACCGTGCCGGACCCGATCAAGGCCACGATCTTCTGGCTCATGGGGATGGGCTTCACCCGCGATCCCTACCTGATGGTCGGCGTCGACAACATGTGGGTGAACATCGGCATGCAGCAGTTCCACCTGCCGACGCGCGGGCCGCAGGTATTGCGCGGCGTGACCGGCATCGTCGTCCCCGACCTGGAGTCGCTCCGCTCGCGGCTCGAGATGGTGAAGCCGCGCCTCGAAGGCACGCTCTTCAAGTGGGAGAACGACGACAAGCACGTCAACGTCACGTGCCCGTGGGGCAACAGGCTGCGCGTGCACTCGCCGGGTCCGCAGTGGGGCGACATGACGCTGGGCGCGCCGTACGTCGAGTTCACGGTGGCGCCGGGGACGGCGTACCGTATCGGCCGGTTCTACGAGGAGATCATGGGCGCGCCGGCGCAGATGGTCGACTGCCGCGGCATGAGCGCCGCGAAGGTGCGCCTCGGCGGGCAGCACATGTCGTTCATCTTCCGCGAGACGAACGACCCGATCCCGTCGTACGACGGGCACCACGTCGCGATTTACATCTCCGACTTCCACACTCCGTACAAGAAGCTGCTCGATCGCGGCCTCATCTCGATGGAGAGCCACGACTACGAGTGGCGGTTCATCAAGATCGTCGACCTCGACAGCAACGAGTGCCTGTTCGAGATCGAGCACGAAGTGCGCAGCATGACGAACCCGCTCTACATGCGGCCGCTGGTGAACCGCAACGCGAACCAGCAGCAGCGCACGTATCAGCGCGGCAAGGACGCCTTCTACCCGAACGGACACTGATCGCGTGGGGGGCCGCCTCTAGCGGCCCCCCAAGCCCCCCGCGACTGCCGTAACCCGGCGTACACTCGGCCCGATGCCGCCTCCCTCGAAGAAGCCGAACCCGCCCACGGTCGTGCTGCTCGTCAGGCACGGCGTCACGCCGACTACGGGGAAGATCCTGCCGGGACGCGCGGCGGGGCTGCATCTCAGCGACGAGGGAAGGCTGCAGGCGGAGAGCGCGGCGAAGAGGATCAAAGCGCTGCCGCGCGTGGCGGCGATTTACTCGTCGCCGCTCGAGCGGGCGCGCGAGACCGCCATGCCCATCGCGCGCGCGAGACGGTTGCCCATTCGCATCGACCGCGGACTCGTCGAATGCGACTTCGGCGAGTGGACCGGGCAGAAGCTGCGCCGGCTGAGCACGCTTCCCGAGTGGGACATCGTTCAGCGGCATCCGAGCGCGTTCCGCTTCCCGGGCGGTGAGTCGTTCACCGGGCTGCAGGCGCGGATCACGAACGCGATCGCGCGGCTCGTCGCGCAGCATCCGGGCCGCGTGATCGTCGCGGTCTCGCACGCCGATCCCATCAAGGCCGCCGTCGCGCACGCGCTCGGGATGCCGCTCGATCTCTTCCAGCGCATCGTGATCGGGACGGCGTCGATCACCGCGATCGCGTACGGCCGTACGAATGCGGCCGCGCTCACCGTGAACTCGATGGACGGCGACCTCGCCGCGCTGCTGGCATGAGCGATTCGTTCGAGCTGCTGGAGCCCGACTACTTCACGACGGGCGCCGTCGGCGCGCCCGGGCAGCGCGTGTTCTATCTGCAGGGGCGCCAGGCGCGGCAGGTCGTGACGCTCAAGGTGGAGAAGGAGCAGATCGCCGCGCTCGCCGACTACGTGGCGGGACTGCTCGCGAAGCTTCCCGAAGCGGGGACCGTGGGCACGGAGATGCCGCTGCTCGAGCCCATCGAGCCGGCGTGGGCCGTGGGATCGCTGGGGCTGGGCTACGACGAGAGCAACGATCGCCTCGTGGTCGTCGCGAACGAGGCGATCGAGCGGGACGAGGAGGAGGATGACGAGGAGGCGACGGAGACGACCGAAGCCGTTGAGAGCGAAGGCGAAGAAGGAGCGACCGCCCGATTCCTCATCACGCGCGCCCAGGCCTCCGCGTTCGTCGAGCGGGCCCGCGCGCTCGTCCGGGCCGGACGCCCGATCTGCCCGATGTGCAGCCAGCCGAAAGACCCCGCCGGCCACATCTGCCCGCGGAGCAACGGACACGCAGTTCGTCGCGAGTAGCCTCGACCTCCTGCGCGGCGGCGAGATCACCGTGAAGGGCCGGATGCCGTCGGCCTCGAACGGCACGTTCCTCGTCGAGCTCACGCTCGACGGTGCCGTCGGCCACGCAATCTACAAGCCGGGGCGCGGCGAGCGCCCGCTGTGGGATTTTCCGCCGGCGCTCTTCCGCCGCGAAGTCGCCGCGTATCTGCTCTCCGAAGCGCTCGGCTGGGGGATCGTCCCGCTCACGATCGAGCGCGACGACGGACCATTCGGCGAAGGCTCGCTGCAGAGCTTCGTGCCCGCGGACTTCGTGCAGCACTACTTCACGCTCCGCGCGGACGCCGCGCATCACGACCGCCTGAAGAAGATCTGCGTCTTCGATCTGCTCGCCAACAACGCCGACCGGAAGAGCGGCCACTGTCTCGTCGGCGCCGGCGGCGTCTTCGCCATCGACAACGGGCTCACGTTCCACGTGGATCCGAAGCTGCGCACGGTGATCTGGGACTTCGGTGGCGAGCCGATCCCCGACGCGCTGCTGAAGGACGTCCGGCGCCTGGTCGACCATGCGTTGCCCGACGCGCTCATGTCCCTGCTTGCTCCCGTGGAGCGCGATGCGCTGCGTCGCCGCGGCCGCGCGCTCGTCGCCGCCGGCACGTTCCCCGAGGACCGCTCCGGCATGCGCTATCCCTGGCCGCTGGTATGATGTGTGCCTCGCCGCCCCGCCATCCCGTCTCCCGGGAGGATCTATGAGGCGCATCGGTACCGGCATCATCCTCGCGGTCGTCCTCCGCCTCACGAGCAACGTCGCGGACGCGCAAACGTGGCGGCCCCCCGCGGAAAACCAGCGCTGCCCGTCCAAGTGGGGCGCCGGCGCCGAGCGCGGCTCCGCCAACCACATGAAGGCCGAAAGCGTGTTGAAGGCCACGCGGCTCATCAAGACCGGCGAGGTGATCGACCTCGGGCACGTGCTGAACGACAAGATGCCCTTCTTCGGCACGCGCCGCTTCGACGTGCACACGAAGCGCACCTTCATGAACCAGCCGTCGAACCGCCGCGGCAGCAACGAGGAAGTGCTCATCAGCGAGATCGGGCAGGTCGGCACGCAGTTCGACGGCTTCGCGCATCAGACCATCGAGGACAAGGTCTATAACTGCTTCAAGGTCGACGAGATCGCCTCGCGCGGCGGCTTCACCAAGCTCGGCGTCGAGAAGGTGGGCTCGCTCATCACGCGCGGCGTGCCGATCGACGTCGCGGCGCTCAAGGGCGTCGACATCCTCCCCGACACCTACGAGATCGCCGCGCAGGACCTGCAGCAGGCGCTGCAGCGGCAGAACGTCCAGCTCCAGCGCGGCGACGCCGTCATCATCAACACCGGCTGGCACAAGCACTGGGCGAAGGACAACGCGAAGTACGTGAAGTCGTGCCCAGGGATCGGCGTCGGCGCGGCGACGTGGCTCGCGCAGCAGGATCCGATGCTCGTCGGCGCCGACAATTGGCCCGTCGAGGTCGCGCCCAATCCCGATCCGCAGATCTCGCTGCCCGTCCACCAGGTCATGCTCGTGGTGAACGGCATCCACCTGCTCGAGAACATGAAGACCGACGAGCTCGCGGCGAAGAAGGTCTACGAGTTCGCGTTCATCATGCAGCCGCTGAAGCTGCAGGGCTTCTCGGGCTCGACGGTCGCGCCGATCGCCGTGCGCTGACCGGCGTGGACGTTACGCGGCGGGCTCTTCGCGCGCGATGTATTCCTGTGCCTGCTCCAGCCCGAACCTGTGCGCGGCCGCTTCGGTCTCGAAGCGCTCGTGCGTGACGGGGAGCGGCGTGTGCTGCGTGCCCTCACCGACCTGGTGGTCGGCGGTGGCGACGACGCTCCACGTGCCGTCCTTCATCTGCTCGGTGGTCAGCGTGATCTCACAGCCGGGCTGCGAGGGCCGTGCCACCGAGGCCGCTTGACGTGTCGCCGAACCCCTGATAGCACCGACTGATCCGGCACGAGAGGAGCCAGCCCATGGGTGAAACCCTGACACTGACGTCCGAGGATGGCCACAAGTTCGCCGCCTACAAAGCCGCGCCTTCCGGCGCCGCGCGCGGCGGGATCGTGGTCGTGCAGGAGATCTTCGGCGTCAACCAGCACATCCGGAAGCTCGCCGACGGCTTCGCGGCCGACGGCTACGTGGCCCTCGCGCCCGCGCTGTTCGACCGCGTCGAGCGCGGCTGCGAGACCGGCTACGGGCCTCAAGATATCGAGCGCGGCCGCGCCACGCGCGGCAAGCTCAGCACCGACCAGGCGATGATGGACGTGAAGGCCGCGGTGAACGAGCTGAAGAAGGCCGGCCTCAAGGTCGGCGTGGTCGGCTACTGCTTCGGCGGCACGATCGCGTGGCTCTCCGCGACGCGCGTCGACGGCGTCTCCGCCGCGGTCGGCTACTACGGCGGCGGCGTCGCGGATGCCGCGGAGGAGAAGCCGAAGGCGCCGGTCATGCTGCACTTCGGCGAGACCGACGCGTCGATCCCGATGGAGCACGTCGAGAAAGTGAAGGAGCTCCAGCCGAGCGTGCCGGTCTACACCTATCCCGCCGGGCACGGCTTCGTGTGCGACGAGCGCGGCAGCTATCACGCCGACTCCGCGAAGACCGCGCGCCAGCGCAGCATGGACTTCTTCAAGCAGCACCTCGGCTAGGCTCGTGCCGTGGAAGGAGCCGTCGGCGTCGCACGTCGGCGGCTCCTCCCGCGTCGAGTACGAGAAGCGCGTGAACCGCGTCATCGACCACATCCGCGATCACCTCGCGGACGACCTCTCGCTCGCGCGGCTCGCCCAGGTCGCCGCCTTCTCGCCGTTCCATTTCCACCGGATCTTTCGCGGGATCACGAGCGAGACGCTCTTCGGCTTCCTTCACCGGATCCGGATCGAGCGCGCGGCCACGGCGCTGATCCATCGTCCCGACGAGAGCGTGCTCGCCGTGGCGCTCGACCACGGGTTCTCGTCGGCGGCGACGTTCGCGCGCGCGTTCAAGGCGCACTTCGGGATGAGCGCGATCCAGTGGCGGCGGGGCGGCGCCGCGCGCTGGAGCAAGCAGCGCAAAGCGAATCGCAAGCCGGGCAAAGCATCGCGCCGCGCGAAGCGCCATCGTGGGCGCATGAGCAGCGTGACCGTGACGAGCTTCCCCCGGTACCGCGTCGCGTACATGCGGCACGTCGGACCATACGGCGCTCACGGCATCCCCGCGCTGTGGGAGCGGTTCTCGAAGTGGATGGCGACGCGCGGGCTGTCGGGGCCGGACGCGATCAAGCTGGGCATCGGCCGTGACGATCCCGAAGTCACCGCGCCGGAGAAGTGCCGCTACGACGCGTGCGTCGTCGTCGCCGACCGCTTCGAGGGCGACACGTGGGTGAACGTCACCGACGTGCCCCCCGGCAAGTACGCGGTGCGTGAGTTCGTCGGGACGGCGCACGAGATCCGCGACGCGTGGGAGTCGCTCTATCGAGACTGGCTGCCGGGCAGCGGCTACCAGCCCGACGAGCGCCCGTGCCTCGAGGTCTATCGCGGCAACCCGAACATCGCCGGCCGGCCCGGGACGTTCCGATGCGAGCTGTGTGTCCCGCTCCGGCCACTGTAGGAGGGATCCGATGACGCCGGACGAGCGCGCGTACTACGCCACGCAGAGCAGGATCTCGGATCCCGGTGACCGAGCGGCGCTGTTCGCGACGATGCCGTCCGACCCCGCACGCCTCATCACCGCGGTGACGGGACTGGTCCTTCACGAAACCTTCGTGAAGGCACTCGGCATCACGCCCGATCCCGCGAGCGGCGACGACATCGAGAGCCGCACGATCACGCGAATCATGGACCGGATCCTGGCGCGCGACGGAGCGCCGCTCGACGTCGCGCGTCCGCCCGAGCGGCGGTTCATCGGCGTGTGCCGCGACTACACGATGGTGGCCTGCGCGGCGCTCCGTCATCACGGCGTGCCCGCGCGCGCCCGCGTCGGCTTCGCGGACTACTTCGCGCCGGGCTTCCAGGAGGACCACTGGGTGTGCGAGTACCACGACGGCGCGCGCTGGCGCTTGCTCGACCCCGAGCTCGGCCCGCGCGTGCGCGAGCACTTCAGGATCACGTTTCCGCCCGATGACGTGCCCCGCGAACGATTCCTCACGGGTGGCGGCGCGTGGCAGCGCGTCCGGCAAGGGACGCCCGATCCCGCCACGTGCGGCCTCTCGAGCCAGGGCATGCGGGGCGACTGGTTCGTCGCGGGCAACGTGGTGCGCGACCTCGCCGCGCTGAACAAGCGCGAGATGCTGCCGTGGGACGTCTGGGGCGTCATGCGCGAGTGGGGCCCCGGTGGGCGGATCTCCGAAGCGGTCGCGGCGAGACTCGATGACGTCGCTGCGGTGATCGCGCGCTCGGAGCCGGAGTGGAAGGTGGTGCGCGAGCTCTACGACGCTGACGAGGCGCTGCGCGTGCCCTCGCGTGTCATCGGCAAGGGCGCGTGGGTCCCGGTGGACGGACTGCTAGGCGCTACTCGCGGCCGGCGCCGCGCGGCTTTTTGCCCTCGCCGACCGCCGCTTGCCCGGCGACCTGCGACTCCAACCGCTTGAGCAGGTCGTCGGCGGAGCTCGTGCGGATGATGCGGTCGAACTGCGCGCGGTAGTTCGAGACCATGCTGACGCCCTCGATCACCACGTCGTAGATCATCCAGCGGCCCTGCTGGCCTGGCGATGCATCCGATAGTCGACGGGGATCTCGGTGCCCTTCTCGGTCGTCACCCGTGTCTGGACGAGCGACTGCTCGCCCTCCATCTTCGGCGCGAGGTATTGAACCTTCTCCCCATTGTAGGAGTCGATCTTCTCGAAATAGGCGCGGTCGAGGAGATCGGCGAAGCTGCGCACGAACCGCTCGCGGTCGCTGGCCGGCAGCTGTTGCCAGTGCACCCCGAGCGCGCGCCTGGACATTTCCCCGAAGTCGAAGATCTCGTCGGCGATCTTGCGTGCGAACGCGGGCGCGGCGCTCGGCGGCCTTCGCGGGGCCTTTCAGGCCCGGATCGGCCAGAACCTGGACGGCGCGGTCCACCCGGCTGCGGAGCTCCTGGGCGGGCGCCTCCGTGGACGTGCTGCTGGGGGCAGCGGTGGCGAGCAGGAGCATGAGGACGCCGGCGGCCTGGTGCATGATCATGGTCGAACCAGCGTGCAAAAAGGGGGCCTGCGGAGGCCCCCTTTTCCTAGCGCGAGACTCGCCGGTGCGTCGGCGAGCGCCGGCTACTTGCCGGCGGCGGTCGGGACGGCGGCGCTACGATAGGTAGCGGTGCGCCACTCCGGATGCTTCTTGTCGGTGCCGCGCACGAGCGCCATGTAGGCGTCGCTCAGCCGCTGCGTGATGGGCCCA
>VGLJ01000106.1 GCA_016866775.1 Candidatus Rokuibacteriota bacterium
GGCTCGGGGTGTGCCAGACTCCGGGCCCTCACCCTTCAACGCCGTCGGCTGGAATCGTCTATCTCAGCTCACGCCATCCTGCAAGCCGGCTGGTTCAAATTCCCGCGGTCTCAGATGTCCGTCGACACAACGCTCACGTTGACCGGCCGCAGCGAGCGAAGCGAGCCGCGGTCAGGTCTACTGCGTAGTTATGCGCTCCGTCGCTTCGCAGGGCGCGGTGGTACGGCATTCAGGAGTGAGCGAAGCGCCCGATTTACCAAGGCAGCATTCGGGAACACCTCAGCAACGTCCGGATCCAGCACCACGACGTTCGTTCCGGCCCGGTAGCGTGAAACGTACTTACCTCGGACGCCGCCCCGGAAGTCGTATGAGGCGCGCATCGTATCGCGTTCTGTCGACACGGGACGCTTAGTCTTCTCCTTCATATCTCTGTCTCTCTTGGCGGTCGGCCCGCCTGGCGGTGATGATACGTGGTGATGATACGTATGGTGTCGTCGCGTTCGGCATGCGCGACAACGAGCAGGCCCCCGCGATTCGACATTCCCAGAAGCAAAAACCGTTGTTCGCCGAGCGAGTGGTCGGGATCGGGAATTGTCACCGACAGCGGGTCGTCGAAGACCGTCGTCGCCTCGGTGAAAGTGACGCGATGCTTTCGGGCGTTTGCGGCTGCTTTTCGTGCGTCCCATGAGAAGCGCAGGGCCATCGCGGCACTGTAGCGCGGTCCCGTCTCTCGTCAAGGCGTATAACGGTCGCGGTGAGCGGCCGCAGCGAGCGAAGCGAGCCGCGGACGGCTGCAAGCGGAAGTTATGCGATCGCTTGCCTGACGCATCCAAGTTCTTGTATGTTGGGCCATGAACGAGAAGCCGGTGGTCTGGCTCGGGGACTCTCGGGAGACCATTACGGCATTTCCGGAGAACGTCCGGCAGGTGGCCGGCTTTCAGCTCTGGCGTGTCCAGCGTGGACTGGAGCCCAACGATTGGAAGCCGATGCCGAGCGTGGGGCTCGGTGTCCAGGAGATTCGCATTCACACCGACGTCGAGCATCGAGTGCTGTACGTCGCGAAGTTCACTGAAGCGGTCTATGTCCTGCACGCGTTTGAAAAGCGAACCCGGCGAACGGCCCCCAAGGATCTCGACCTCGCGAAGCAGCGCTTTCGCTCGCTGATCAACCAGCGGGCACGTGCCAAAGGATAGGGCGGACACTATGAAACAAGCACAGCGGTCGCGACCCAGCGGGACCGTCTTTCGGGATCTCGGATTCTCGTCAGACGAGGCCGACCACCTGAGAATCCGTTCAGAACTCATGGCGAGGGTGCAGAGGGTCATCACGGCGGGCGGGTTGAAGCAGGCCGAGACAGCGGAGCTTCTTGGCGTTACGCAGCCTCGCGTCAGTGACCTGATGCGTGGCCGAATCGATCTCTTCAACGTCGAGACGCTCATCGACATGTTGGCCAAGCTCGGCATCCGTACGAAGCTCGTTCTCCAAACCCGTCGGAAGCGTGCCGGAGTCGCATAACGCCGGCGCTCAGCGGCCGATGGTCGAGCAACGCGAGCCATCGGTCCGCTGCAGCGGCTCGTTCGACGCCACTCTCTTGGCCTGCCACCGAGGTAGCCAGTCCTGGCCGTCATCGAGCGAGATCCAAGCCGCTATTCAATCATCTGATCCGCTCGCAGCAACAGCGAGGGCGGTATCGTCAGGCTGAGGGCCTTGGCCGTCTTGAGATTCAGGAGGAGCTTGGGCTGAGACGGCTGCTGCACCGGCAAGTCGCCGGGGTTCGCGCCCTTGAAGATCCGGGCCGTGTAGGCCCGATTCGCGCGTGTACCAGTGGATACACCACGCGGGCGACCTCGGGTGCTTTCGAGGAAGCAGCGAGGGCGCGCGACGAGGGTCGGAAGTCGGGCGAAGCCCCGTGCGAGTTAGAGCCGGCCCTTTCGCTTCTGCACGCGCTCGCCGAGCGTCATGCCGAAGCCGCCCGACTTCTTCGCCGCGTCCTGGATGTAGGACTGGCTCTCGTTGCGCTCTTCCTGCTCGATCGCCTTCGTCTGGGAGAGCCGGATGCGCCGCCCGTTCTCCTCGATCGCCAGCACCATCACCTTGAGCTCGCCGCCGATCGGATAGCTCTTGCGCGGATCCGCGCCGCGCGCGAGCGCGAGCTCCGCGTTCGGGACGAGCCCGGTCTGGCCCGGCCCGAGGCGGACGAAGACCCCGAACGACTCGAGGCGTTCGATCGTGCCCACGAGCACGGCGCCGACGGCGACCTGCGACGCGACGTCGGCGCCCGGCGCGGCATCGTCCGGGGCGAGCGCGAGCGCGATCCGCCGCTTCTCCATGTCGATGCCGACGATCATCACGGTGACCTCGGCGCCCGCGGCCGCGGCTTCGCGCAGCGCGGTCTGCTTGCTGCGCGGGATCTCGCTGACGTGCAGGAGGCCGTCGACGCCCGGGAGCAGCTCGACGAAGAGCCCGAAGTCCGTCGCGCGCGCGGCGCGGCCGCGCACGGCCTGCCGCTCGCGGAGCTGACCGGGGACGGCGACCCACGGGTCGCCCTCGAGCGCCTTCAGGCTCAGCGTGATCTTGCCCTTCTCGTCGTCGATGCGGAGCACCTTGACCGTGACCTGATCGCCGATCCGCAGCTTGTCGGCGGGCCGGCCGACGCGCGCGTGCGAGATCTCCGACACCGGGACGAGGCCCTGCACGCCGCCGAGGTCGACGAACGCGCCGAACTCCGCGAGCGCCGCGACGGTGCCCGGGAGCACCGCGCCCACCGCGAGCTTCTTGCGCGTCTCCTCCGCGTCCTTCGCCGCCTGCGCCTCGAGGAGCTGGCGGCGCGAGAGCACGATGTTGCGGCCGTTCTCGCCGTACTTCGTCACGCGGAACTCGAGCACGCGTCCCACGAAGTCTTCCGCCGTCTCCACGCGCCGGAGATCCATCTGGGAGAACGGGCAGAACGCGCGCATCCCTCCGACGGTCACCTCGTAGCCGCCCTTGATGACCGCGGCGACCTTGCCTTCGACCGGCATCCCGCTCTCCTGCGCCATCGCCAGCGCCTGGCGCGCCTGCGCGCCGCGCTGGAGCTTGTAGGAGAGCCGGGTTTCGTCGCCGGTCCGGACGACGGTGGCCTCGATCTCGTCACCGATCTTCACGCGCAGCTTGCCCTCGTCGTCGGTGAGCTCGCTGGCGTCGATCCACGCCTCGCCCTTGCCGCCGACGTCCACGAAGACGCTCTCGGACGTGATGTGGAAGATCCGGCCCTTCACAGCTCGCCCCACCTGTAACGCGGGGCCGGCGGTTTCGTGACGGGCGAACAGCGCGGCGAAGTCTTCGGAGTCGTCGGGGGAGTCGGCCATGACGGGGCCAGTCTACTACCGAGGCGCGGTACTATCCGGCCCACGGAGGGCCTCCATGTACGACCTGGTGCTCAAGGGCGGAAGAGTGCTCGATCCCTCGTCGAAGCTCGACGGCAAGCAGGACGTGGCGGTGGAAGCGGGCACGATCGCGCGCATCGCGCCGGACATCGCGAGCAAGGGCGCGAAGCAAACGATCGACGTGAGCGGTCGCGTCGTCACGCCCGGGCTCATCGACCTCCACGCGCACGTCTACGAGGGCGTCAATCGCACCGGCGTCCATCCCGATCTCGCGGGCGTGCTCGCCGGCGTGACCACCGTCGTGGACGCCGGGAGCGCGGGTGCCGCCACCTTCGGCGCGTTTCCGCGCTACGTGATCCCGAACTCGCACACCGAGGTCGTCCCGTTCCTCCACATCTGTCGCACCGGCCTCGCGACCAATCCCGACATCATCGCGGAGTCGAGCATCGACCTCGACGAGACATTGGATGTCATGCGCGAGCACAAGGGCCTGATCCGCGGGATCAAGGCGCGCATGGTGTCGCCGGCGCTCGAGATCATGGGCATGCGGATGCCGGAGCTCGCGAAGCGCGCGGCGCGCGAGAGCGGGACCAAGCTGATGGTCCACATCGGCGACACGGCGAAGCGCTACGACCCGAACGTGATCCGCAAGCTCCTCCCGATGCTCGACCAAGGCGACATCCTCACGCACTACTTCACGGCGAACCCGGGCGGCGTGCTCGACGCGAACGGCAAGCTCGTCCCGGAGGCGCGCGAGGCCGCGGACCGCGGCGTGTGGCTCGACACCGCGCACGGCCGGATGAACTTCAGCTTCGACGTCGGACGGCGCTGCATCGACCAGGGCCTGCTCCCGCACTGCATCAGCACCGATCTCACGGTGCCGGGGCGCGCGAACACCGTGCACTCGATGGTGGAGATCATGACGCGCTTCCTCGGGCTCGGCTTCTCGCTGCCCGACGTCGTGACGATGTCGACGGCGAACCCTGCGCGCGCGCTCGGCGAGGAAGGACGGCTCGGCAGTCTCGCCGTCGGGCGCCAGGCGGACATCTCGGTACTCGAGCTCCGCGACGGGGAGTGGACGGTGAACGACGTCGTCGGCGCGGTGATGCGCGTGACCAGGGCCGTGGTGCCGTTCCTCACGGTGAAGCGCGGCAAGGTCTTCACGCCGGAGTGGGGCCCGCGCCCGTGGGGCTGGGAGCCGGATCGCGTGCTCGCGCCGTCCGCCGGCGGCGGCTGCTGCTGATGCGCGTGTCGCTCGTCAGCTTCGACATCGACGGCACCCTGGAGATCGGCGATCCGCCCGGTGTCGTGCCCGTCGCGCTCGTGCGGGTGGCGAAGGAGCTCGGCTACCTGATCGGCAGCTGCTCCGATCGGCCGATCAGCTACCAGGAAGACATGTGGGCGCAGCTCAGCATCGCGCCCGACTTCACCGTGCTGAAGCATCGCCTCGAGGACGTGCGCGCGCGCTTCGCGGCGGCGGCGTACTATCACATCGGCGACACGGAGACGGACGAGCGCTACGCCGTGGCCGCGGGCTTCCGGTTCCTCAAGGCCGATCCCGAGGCGCATCGCGCGTGGCGGATGGAGCTGTTCGGATGCTGAGCGCGGAGCAGAACAAGGCGCTGACGGAAGTCGGGCCGGGCACCAGGATGGGCGCGCTGCTGCGCCGCTACTGGATGCCGATCGCGGCCGTCGCCGAGCTCGACGACGCGCCGACGAAGCCGGTGCGGCTGCTCGGCGAAGACCTCGTCCTCTACAAGGACAAGCGCGGCACGTACGGCCTGCTCGACCGCCACTGCGCGCACCGTCGCGCCGATCTCTCGTACGCGTTCGTCGAGGACTGCGGGCTCCGCTGCAACTATCACGGGTGGCAGTACGACGAGCGCGGCCGCTGCCTCGCGCAGCCGTTCGAGGAGATCGCGCACCCGGACGCGCGGTACAAGGATCGGATCACGCTCAAGGCCTATCCCGTCGAGGCGAAGGCCGGGCTCCTGTGGGCGTACCTCGGTCCCGCGCCCGCGCCGCTCGTGCCGACGTGGGAGCCGTTCACGTGGACGAACGGCTTCGTCCAGATCGTGTTCTCGGAGATCCCGTGCAACTGGCTCCAGGCGCAGGAGAACTCGATCGACCCCGTGCACTTCGAGTGGCTGCACGGCAACTGGTCGCGCGCGATGCGCGGGATCGTGGGGCGCTCGCCCACGCATCTGAAGATCGCGTTCGACGAGTTCGAGTACGGCTTCGCCTATCGCCGCATGATGGAGGGCCAGGCCGAGGACAGCGAGCTGTGGACCGTCGGCCGCACGTGCCTGTGGCCGAACTGCCTGTTCACCGGCGCGCACTTCGAGTGGCGCGTGCCCATCGACGACGGGAACATGCTGAGCGTCGGGTGGTTCTTCGACCGCGTGCCGAACGAGATGGAGCCGTTCGCGCAGGCCCGCATCCCGTACTGGTACGGCCCGATCAAGGACGAGACGACGGGCCGCTGGATCACCTCGCACGTGATGAACCAGGACTTCGTCGCGTGGGTGGGGCAGGGGGCGATCGCCGATCGCACGCAGGAGCATCTCGGCGAAAGCGACCGCGGTGTCGCGATGATGCGGCGGAGGCTCACCGAGCAGATGGACGTCGTCGCGCGCGGCGGTGAGCCGATGGGTGTCGTCCGCGATCCCGCGCAGAACCGCTGCATCACGCTGCCGATCATCGACCGCGAGCGGTGGGTGAAGGGCTTCCCGCGCTCGAAGATGTTCAGCAGCGAGATCCAGAAGACGCCGGGCCCGGTGCTGCCCGAGGGCTTCGTCTTCCAGGCCGGTCAGCCGGCCGAGATTCGCGACGCCTTCCGGAAGGCGATGGGCTGGAGACCTAGCTCGCCGGAGCCCTAGCCGCCCAGGATCGTCTCGGCCGCGAAGCCGGCGGCCTGCGCGGCCTCGCCGCCGCTGACCTTCTTACCGTCCGCGAAGCGTGCCTTCAGCACTTCGACCTGACCGCCCTGCGCGGTGACCTTGAAGCTCTGCGCGGTGACGTCGGTCACGCCGCCGATCTTGCCCGGCACGTCGGCGAAGCGGCGGAAGACGAGCTTGCGTGCGTCGAAGATCTCGAGCTTCTTGCCGTCGAGCGTCGTCCACGCGCCCGGCGCGGGGTTGCAGCCGCGGATGAGGTTGTAGACGTGATCGATCGGCTTCGCCCAGTCGATCTTCGCCTCGGCGGTGCGGCACCAGCCCTCGTAGCTCGCCTGTGACTCGTCCTGCGTGGTCTCGCGGTGCTTGCCCGCGACGACGAGGTCGGCCGCCTCGAGCATCGCCTGCACGCCCATCGGGAAGAGCCGGTCGAAGTAGATGGAGCCCAGCGTGTCGTCGGGGCTGATCGGCGTGCGCTTCTGGAGGATGACCGCGCCTTCGTCGAGCCCGTCGGTGGGACGGAAGATCGTGAGCCCGGTCTCCGTGTCGCCCTTGATGATCGGCCAGTTGATCGAGCTCGGCCCGCGGTACTTCGGCAGCAGCGACGGGTGATATTGGATCGTCCCGTGCTTCGGAATGGTGACGAACGCCTGCGGCGCGAACTGCAGCACGAAGGCCATGATCCCGATGTCCGCGCGCGCGTCCGTCATCGCCTGGATCGCTTCGGGATCCCGGAGCGACTTGAACCGATGCACCTTCAGGCCCTTGGCCTCGGCCGCCGCGCGCAGCGCGTCCGGTCTGGCGCCTTCCCGTTCCGGCGCGCAGAACACCGCCGCCACGTCGTCGCCGCGGGTGAGGAACGCTTCGAGGACGGCTTTGCCGAAGTCCTGCTGGCCGATGATCGCGATCTTCATGCGTCTCTCCGTGCGAGGGTCGCCATCACGTTCTGCAAGAGCCTGAGCCCGATGTCGTCGCCGAGCGACATGATGGATTCCGGATGGAACTGCACCGCGGCGATCGGGAGCTCCGTGTGTTCGACGGCCATCACGACACCGTCCTCGCTCTCCGCCGTCGTCGCGAGCGTCCGCGGCAAGGTGTCTCGAATCGCGTACAGCGAGTGATAGCGGCCTGCCGTGAACGTCGCGGGCAGCGCGGCGAAGAGTCGCCCGCCGACCACCTTGATCGGCGACGCCTTGCCGTGCATCGGGTAGTCGAGCACGCCGAGCGTGCCGCCGAAGTGCTCGACGATGCCCTGGAGTCCGAGGCACACGCCGAACGTCGGGATCGAGCGGCGCATCACCGCCGTGAGGGTGCTCGAGAGGTTGAAGTCTTTCGGCGTGCCCGGCCCGGGCGAGAGCACGACGAGGTGCGGCGCGAGCTGATCGAGCAGCCCCTCGTCGAAGCCGGCGCGCAGCGTGACCACCTCGGCGCCGGTCTGGCGGAGATAGTTCGCCAGCGTGTGCACGAACGAGTCCTGGTGGTCGACCAGGAGCACGCGCTTGCCGGTGCCCGGCCGCGGCGCTTCCACACTCGGGCTCGCCTCCGTCCCGCGCGGACGACGGATGGCGTCGAGGAAGGCCGCGGCCTTCAGACGCGTCTCCTCCTCTTCCGCCTCCGGCTCGGAGTCGTAGAGCAGGGTGGCGCCGACGCGGACCTCGGCGACGCCGTCCTGCACGCGAATGGTACGGAGCGTGAGCCCCGTGTTGAGGTTGCCGTCGAAGCCGATGAGCCCGACCGCGCCGCCGTACCACGCGCGCGCCGAGCGCTCGTGATCCTCGATGAACTGCACCGCCCACGTCTTCGGCGCGCCGGTCACCGTCACCGCCCACGCGTGCGCGAGGAACGCGTCGAGCGCGTCGAAGCCCGGGCGCAGGTGCCCCTCGACGTGGTCGACGGTGTGGATCAGCCGCGCGTACATCTCGATCTGCCGCCGGCCGATCACCTTGACGCTGCCGGGAACGCAGATGCGCGACTTGTCGTTGCGGTCCACGTCCGTGCACATCGTCAGCTCGGACTCGTCCTTGGCGGACGTCAGCAGCGCGACGATCTGCGCGGCGTCGCCGATCGGATCGCGGCCGCGCGCGATCGTGCCGGAGATCGGGCACGTCTCCACGCGGTCGTCGTCGACCCGCACGTACATCTCGGGGGACGCGCCGACCAGGTACTCGCGCTCGCCGAGGTTCATGAGGAAGCCGTACGGGGACGGATTCCGCTCGCGCAGCCTGAGGAACAGCTCCGACGGCGGCGACGGACACGGCTCGAAGAACATCTGGCCGGGAACGACTTCGAAGAGGTCGCCACGCTTGAACGCCTCGCGCGCGACGTGCACGATGTTCGCGTACTCGCCGGGCTCGTGATCGCACGTCCGCGCCACGCGCGCGGCGGCGACGTACGGCTCGGCCGACCCCGTGCGCGGGACACCGACGGTGGAGCGACCTCCCACTTCGAAGTCGTAGCGCCGCCGCTGCGCCGTCCCGCGGCGATGGTCGACGATCACCAGCTCGTCCGGGATGTACAGGACGAGATCGCGCTGCTCGGGTGAGCGCTCGAGCCGCAGCCGGATGGGCTCGAACTGGAACGCGAGGTCGTACCCGAAGGCGCCGTAGAGACCGAGGTGCTGCTCGTCCGGGTGGTGGAAGAGCTCGATCAGCGCGCGGAGCACGGAGAACACCGACGGCTGGCGGCTCCGCTCCTCTTCGGCAAACCGGCCGGCCGGCGTCCGGACCGTCACGACGACGGTCTCGGACTCGAGCTCGGCGCGCTCGATGGCGTCGAGCCCCGACAGTGCCGGGTGGATCGCGGGCAAGAGGCGGCGGCCACGCGCGTTGAGGGCGTCGATCCGCAGCGCGCGACCGCGCCCCGTGACGACGATGGGCGGGTCGGCGAAGCCCATGTCCCACCGCGTGTATCGCCCCGGATACTCGTAGCTCGAGGCGAGGAGGACGCCGCGGTGCTCGTCGAGCGCCGCGATGATGGGCTCGATGGCGCCGTCGACGGGGATCGCGTCGACCGTCCGGTGGACCCGGATGCCCCCGCGTGTGAGGTAGCTATCCGTGCTCATGGCCACTCCTCTTTATAGAGGAGCCGACCCGCACCGGCGACTCCCAATAAAAAAGGAGCCGCCTGTCCGGCGGCTCCTCGTCAATGCGTGTCTCTGCGGGGCCGCCCCTCAGGGGAGCGACCACCACCACTGTTGCCTGTCGTTCCGAGCCCCGTGCTGCACGGCGCCGATCCTCGCAGGTCGCCCCGGCGCTGTCAAGGACGCGCCAACGTCAGCCGCGGCGGCCGTTGTCCTGGCGTGGCGGTCCGTGCCTGCGCGCGCCGAGGTTGCGGTCGATCCGTTCGAGGATTCGCGTGTGATGCTCGAGGATCTCGCCGTGATGTCGGAGGATCCGCCCGTGATCCTGGAGGACTCGGGTCTGGCGCGTCACTGCCCGAACGATCGCGACGCCAACCGTTCGGACGTCTCCGAAGACCCGGCGCATGGCGACTTCGCGGCGCGCTGAGGCCGCCAGCAACTGCTCGAAGCGGGCATCCGACCTCCGCCGCTCCTCCCGGCGCTCTTCCTCGGCCTGACGGCGGTCCGCGCGCATTTCGACGCGCAGGTCACGGAGCTCGGCAAGGATCGCGCGAGCGCCCGGATCGGACCCCCGGCCGTTCTGTTTCTGAGCCACGCTCACAACCTATCGTCGGAACGCGCCATGTTCAATGTGTCGATTCAGATACGGCCACGCGACCGCCGCTCGGATCACGCCGTCGCGCTTGAGCGTCGCGACCTCGGCCTCGCTGAGACCGAGGAGCGTGCTGTAGATCTCCGCGTTGTGCGCGCCGAGCAGCGGCGCGCGGACGATGTCGGTCGGCGAATCGGAGAGACGCACGGGGTTCCCCGGCATCCTCGTTCAGGTCTGATACGCGGAGAAGCGGACCGTCTGCGCGCGCGCCGAGTCGTCGGTGACCACGTTGACGACCGCGGGCCGGCCGGCGGCGAACGCGCGCTCGAGCGCCGGACGGATGTCGGTCGGCTTCTCGACGAACTCGCCGTGCGCGCCGAGCTCCATGGCCATCCGGTCGTAGCGCGTGAAGCCGAGCGTGCGCCCGGGCTTCGGCAAAGGGAGCTGCCACGGCGCGTTCGCCGTCCACCCGCCGTTGTTCGAGACCACCACCACGGTGTTGATGCGGTGGCGCACGGCCGTGTCGATCTCCATCGCGTTGATCCCGAACGAGCCGTCGCCGTGCAGCACGAGCACCTGCTTGTCCGGCTTCGCCACCTTCGCGCCGTTGCCGAACGGCAGGCCCGTGCCCATGGTCCCGAACGCGCCGGAGTTCAGCCGATGGCCGGGGTAGTAGGTCGGAATCGACTGCCGGCCGAAGTTCAGGATCTCCTGACCGTCGACGACGAGGATCGCGTCGCGCTTGACGAAGTCGCGCACTTCCTTGCAGAGCCGCAGCGGGTGGATCGGCACGTTGTCGGTCGACATCGCCTTCTCGGAGTCCGAGTTCTTCTCACCGTCGACCACGCGCAGCTTGCCGACCCACGCCGCGTACTTCTTCGGGTCGATCTTCCCCCTGGCTTCTTCGATGAGCTGCTCGAGCACCGCGCGCGCGTCGCCCATGATCGGCACCTCGACGTCGCGGTTCCAGCCGAGCTGCGCGCCGTTGATGTCGATGTGGACGACCTTCAGATCCTGCGCGAACCGCGGCGGCGCGCCGAACTGCACGACCCAGTTGAAGCGCACGCCGACCGCGACGATCACGTCGGCCTCGCGGAAGGCCGTGCTGCGGGCGTTGAGGAACGACAAGGCATGATCGTCCGGCGCGCTGCCGCGCGAGAGCGGCGTCGTGTAGAACGGGATCCCGCTCGTCTCGACGAAGTCCTGGAACGCCTTCGAGGCGTCGGACCACCACACTCCGCTGCCGCCGAGCACGAGCGGCCGCGAGGCCTTCTGCAGGAGCGCGATCGCTTCCTTCACCGCGCCCTCGTCGCCGCGCGGCCGCGGCAGCGGCTTCCACGCGGGCGGATACACGACGCGCGATTCGTCGACCTTGTCGCCGAGCACGTCACCGGGCAGGTCGAGGTACACGGGCCCGACGCGGCCGGTCGTGGCCTGACGGAACGCCGTCGCCACGATCTCCGGAATGCGGCGCGCGTCGTAGATGCGGTCCGCCCACTTGGTGATCGGCTTGAACACTGCGAGCTGGTCGATCTCCTGGAACGCTTCCATGCCGTAGGACACGCGCGGGCTCGAGCCGCCGATGGCGACGAGCGGTGACGCGTTGGCGAATGCGTCGGCGACGCCGGTGAGCAGGTTCGTCGCGCCGGGACCCGACGCGCCCATGCACACGCCCGGCTTGCGCATCACCCGGCCCCACGCTTCCGCCGAGAGCGCCGCGGCCTGCTCGTGCCGCGTGTCGATCGCGCGGATGCCGAGCTTGATGCACGTGGCCTCCGTTTCGAGCATGGGGCCGCCCATGATGTAGAACATCGTGTCGACGCCCTGCGACTTGAGGGACTGCGCGAGGATCTCCGAGCCGAGTACGGCGCCCATCAGCAATCTCCTGCGCGGTGTGAGTGAGCGGATTGTACCACGCGGTCTTCCGGGAGCTTCTTCAAGCACCCGCGCCGCGGGGCGAAGGCCGCGTCGATCGTCTAGCTAGACGCGGGCTCCGCGCGATCGAAGCGCACGTCGATC
>VGLJ01000107.1 GCA_016866775.1 Candidatus Rokuibacteriota bacterium
GCTCGGGATCAGGTACTTCGCGAGCCCGTCGCGCTCGACCCCGCGCGTGTCGACCTCCGGCGCGCCGTGGCCGGTGAAGAAGATCAGCACCGTGTCGTCCTTCTTCGCCGAGCGGCCGAGGAACGTGGACCGCTCTCGGAGCTGGCGCTCTTCATCGGCGGCAGCACGTCTTTCGGATCGAGGTCCAGCTCGAGCAGGCCGAGACTCGCGAGGCAGAAGTCGCGCGGCGGAAACTGCACGGGCGCGACGGCGCCGTCGCGGAAGAACCGCTCGAGCGGTGACGTCTTGAAGAGCGCGTGCGCGCCGCCGAGCGTCATCGCGGTGCGCGTGATGCGCGTCACCGCTTCGCCGACGAAATACTTCGCGCGATAGAGCGCCGCGGTCGTCGCCGGCGTCGGGCCTTCCGTATCGCTGAGCCACGCCGCGTGATGCGTCGGGAGTCGCGCGGCCTGGAGATCGACGCTCATCTCGGCGACCTGCCGGCGCACGTCCGGGTGATACGCCAGCGACTGCGCGAACCCCGGCGGCGTCCGCTCGCGCACCACCCGCACGATCTCCCGGTACGCCGCGCCGGCGATCCCGAGGTACACGGCCGTGTACGAGCCCCAGAACCAGTTCGCGCCACGACGGCGAAACGGGATGATGTCGTCGGACCGGACGAGGAGCGCCTCCTCGGGCACCCAGCACTCGTCTGACCGTCGAGTCTGAACAGACTCATGCGAGGTGCGGGACGATCTTTTCCCACGCGAGCCGGATCGAGCTCTCGGCGCGGACGGCCGGCATGCCGCCGAGGTTCGACCACAGCACGAACTCGGTGACGCCGAAGGCCTCCTTCATCTGCTGCAGCCGGTCGATGCATTCCCTGGGGTCGCCGACCACGCACGCGCCGAACTCGGCCAGCTTGTCGAAGGCCAGATAACCCATCGCGCGCGACTTCCGGCCCTCGCCCATCGTGAACTCGTACCCGCGGACGAGGCCGTCGCCGGACGTGGGCTGCTGGTGCGAGGCAACCTTGTGGTAGAACCACTCCACGTGCGGCCGGAGCGTCTCGCGCGCGCGCTTGCCATCCGTGTCGACGAAGAACGGCAGCAGGATCATGCGCTCGAGCGTCTTCGGATCGTGGCCGTGCGTGACCAGCGCGGACTCGTACCGGCGCACTTCGCTCGCGAGGCGCGGAATCCACTCTTCACGGTACGTGCGGTAGCTGAACGGCGCGGCGAGCTGCAACGACCACCCGTGGCGCGCGGCCGCATCGAAGCTGTCGGGCGAGATCGTGGCCTGGTACACGGGCGGGTACGGCACCTGCACCGGCTTCGGGAGCAGCTCGATGGGCTCCTTCACCTTCCAGTACTTGCCGTCGAACGTGAACTTCTCCTCCGTCCACGCGCGGAGGATCAGCTCGATGCCCTCGTTGAACATCTCGCGGCTCTGGTCCATCGGCACGCCGAGGCCGGCGAACTCGTGCGGCTGGTAGGCGCGACCGATGCCGAAGTTCAGCCGGCCGCGCGAGAGGCAGTCGACGAGCGCGAAGTCGGCGGCGGTGCGCAACGGGTGATTGAACGGGACGACGACGACCGCGGTGCCGATGCGCATCCGGCGCAGCCGCTGCGCGGCGGCAGCGGCGAGCACCTGCGTCGAGGTGACGATGCCGTAAGTCGAGAACAGATGCTCCGCGACCCACGCGGTGTCGTAGCCGAGCGCCTCGGCCAGCTCGAACAGCTTCAGGTCGGCTTCGAGCCCTTCGACGCGCATGGCCTGGTCGGGATACTGGCTCAGGCTGAACACGCCCCACTTCAGTCGGTCTCTCATGGATTCCTCTTCTCGCCCAGAGTGTTCACGCTTCGACCATGGCCGCGTGCCGGTCGCCGTCGGCCGGCCGCTCCATGGTGCGCTGCTTCCGGTTCAGGAACAGGATGAACGGGATCACGGCCACGAAGATCCAGACGAGGCGCCAGAAGTTGTCGATGAACGACAGCGAGAGGGCCTCGCGCTGCACGATCTCGTACAGCTGCGCCCACGCCTGCTGGTCGGCAGTGGCGGCATCCGATCCGCGCGCGGCGAAGCCCGCCGCCAGCGCATGGAAGCGCTCCCACACGTCGGGATCGTACAGGCTCACGTGCGCCGACAGCCTCGCCTGGTGGACCTGGGCGCCGCGCTCCAGCATCGTGGCCATGGCCGCGATGCCGATGCTGCCCGCGATGGTCCGCGTGAAGTTGAAGAGCCCCGAGGCGTGTCCCAGCTCGCGCAGGGGCACCGCCGCCAGCGCCACCGTCGAGAGCGGCACGAAGCAGAAGCCGATGCCGAGCCCCTGGATGAAGCGCGGCAGCATGATCTGCCAGTAGCTCGCCTCCAGCGTGAGCGTGGCCATCAGGTACATCGCGTAGGCGTTCAGTCCGCAGCCCGCGACGATGATCCAGCGCGGGTCGATGCGGTTCAGCAGGACGCCGGCGATCGGCATCGTGAGCAGCGTGGCGACGCCGCCCGGCGCCAGCACCATTCCGGCCAGCAGGGCCGTGTAGCCCATGAGGATCTGCGTGAACAGCGGGGAGAGCACCATGATCCCGTAGAACGCGATGCTCATGACGAACATGCCGGCCGTCGCCATGGCGAAGGTCGGGTGTCGCAACACGCGGAGATCGACGACGGGCTCCTCGGCGCGAAGCTCGCGCACGATCAGCGCGACCAGCGCCATCGCCGCGATCACCGACAGCCACCCGATCAGCGGCGACGCGAACCAGTCCTCGCGCTGGCCGCGGTCGAGCACGAACTGCAGCGCCGAGACGCCGATCACCAGGAAGAGGAGACCGGGCACGTCCACGCGTCGCACCGCCGGCCGCGCCGCCGCGGGCTCGGGGGCGAAGAGCCCGGCCAGCACCACGGCCGCGATGCCGATCGGCACGTTGATGTAGAACACCCAGCGCCAGCTCCAGTTGTCGGTGATCCAGCCGCCGAGGGTCGGCCCGATGATCGGGGAGAACATGATGCCGATGCCCCACACGGACATGGCCATCCCGCGCTGGTTCGGCGGAAAGGTCTCGATCATCGTCGCCTGCGACAGCGGCACCAGCGGCCCGCCGGCGAGCCCCTGGATGAACCGCGCGATCACGATGAAGAGGAGGTTCGGCGCGGCGCCCGCCGCCGCCGACGTGAGCGTGAACAGGGCGGTGGCCACGATGAACAGCCGCTTGCGTCCCATCAGGTCGGTCAGCCACCCGGTGATCGGCAGGCTGATCGCGTTGGCGACCAGGAACGAGGTGAGCACCCAGGTGATCTCGTCGACGCCGGCCGACAGCGAGCCGCGCATGTGATCGAGCGCGACGTTCGCGATCGTGACGTCGAGCATCACCAGGATCGTCGCCATCATGGTGGTGATGGAGACGATGACGCGTTCGAAGCTCATCTGTTGACGTGGGGGGCCCCGAATGGCCCCCCCCACCCCCCCACGCTCGTCGCGCCCGGCAAAGCCGTGCGCTCCTCGGCCACGCGGGCGAGTCCGCTCATCGAAGCTCGATGACGGGGATGACCGACATGCCCGGGACGAGCAGTGCGTGACCGTTCTGCCCGGGCTCGAGTACGAGCTTCACCGGGATGCGCTGCACGACCTTCACGAAATTGCCGGACGCGTTCTCGGCGGGCAGGAGCGAGAACCGCGAGCCGGTGCCGCTCTGCACCGAATCGACCCGCCCGCGGAGCAGGAGCCCCGGATGCGTGTCGACCGAGATCGACACGCGCTGCCCGGGACGGACGTGGGTGAGCTGGGTCTCCTTGTAGTTGGCGACCACCCAGACGTTGCCGACGTCGACCACCGCGAGCAGCGGTTGGCCCGGCTGCACGACCTGCCCGACCTCCACGGTCCGACGCGTGACGCGCCCGGCCACCGGAGCGGTGATCGTGGCGTACTCCAGATTCAGCTCCGCCTCGCGGAGCGCGGCGCGCGCCTCGGCCATCTGGGCCTCGGCGGTCGCCGCCTCCGCGCTGCGCACCGGCACCTCGCCCCGGCGGCTGCGGGCGTGACGCAGCGTCGCCTCCGCCTCCTCTCGCTGCCGGCGAGCCTGGGCGAGAACCACCTCCTGGTTGGCGACTTCGGCTTCCGCTTGTGCGACCTCGGCGCGCGTGAAGTCGAGCCGCTGACGCGCGGCGTCGAGCGCCGCCGCCGTCGACTTGAACGCGGCGTCCGCGTGGTCGAATTCCTGGCGCGCGATCAGCCCGCGCTCCAGCAGCTCGCGAAGGCGGCCGCGATCGAGGCGAGCACGCTCGTGATCCGCCTCCCGCGCGGTGACGTCGGCCTGCGCGCCCTGCACGGCCGCGCGCCGCGCGCGCACCCGGCTCTGACGCTCGTCGACTCCGCGCTGCGCCGCGTCGATGCCGAGCGCCGCCCGCGCCGCCCCGGCGTCGGCGATGGCCACCTGGCTGCGCGTCGTCTCGTCCGTCATCGGGACGCCGGCAGCCGCCATCTGCAGCCGGCTTCGCGCCGACACCAGCGCCGCCCGCGCCTGCTCGACCTTGACCTCGAGGTCGCGCGGATCGAGACGCACCAGCGGATCGCCCGCCTTCACCTCGGCGTTGTCGCGCACCAGCACCCCGATCACGGTGCCCCGCAGGCGCGCGCTCACCGGCGATACGGGCGCCTCGACGAACGCGTCGTCCGTCGACACGTGGCGATCCCAGTAGCGCCAGACACGCACGCCGTACACACCGGCCACGAGGACGACGACACCGAGCAGCGCGAGGAGCAGCCGGCGGCGGCTCATGGACGGGACCGGTGCGCGGCTCTCGCGTTGGCGAAGAGCTGCACGGTGTAGCGATAGCGTTCGGGGTGATAGCGCACCACGACGGTGACGACGGGGCGATCCGTCTCCGTGTAGTAGGTGCGGTTGACCTCGAGCACCGGCGCCCGGGGCCGCAGTCCGAGGCGACGCGCGACGTGGCCGTCGGCGATCGCGGCCTGCACCGTCTGGTCGGCGCGTTCGATCGTCCGTCCGAGCTTGCGCTCCAGGATCGCCACCAGCGACGCCTGCGCGGCGATGTCGGCATCGACGATGCGGTCGCCGAGTTCGGGCGGGCAGAAGAACTCGGCGTGCGCGAACGGGTCGCCGCGCAGCGCGAACACGCCCTCGAGGCGAGTGATCGACGCGCCGACGGGCAGGTCGAGCGCGTCCGCCACCGCCGGCGGCGCGACCATCTTCTCCCGGGCGAGGAGTGTCCCCGTGAGTTCGGCGCTGTACGCGGCGATGTCGTCGAGGGAGCCCACCAGCTTCAGCGACTTGACCGTCTCACTCCGGTCGTTGACGAACGTGCCGACGCCCTGGCGTCGGGCGATCAGGCCGCTCGCGAGGAGGCTGTCGAGCGCGCGGCGGACGGTAATCCGGCTGACGCCGTACGTTTCGCACAGGCGCTGCTCGGTGGGGAGCGGAGCGCGCCCGCGGAATTCACCGGTGGTGATGCGTTCGCGGAGGTTCTGCTCGAGCTGGTAGTAGAGCGGGATCGGACTGCCGGCCGCCAGCTTCATGTCGGTAAGGTAGTGTTGTCATAACGACCTGTCAACAGGATGTATCGAGCCCGAGCCTCAGGGGTGGAGCAGATGCGGCTGATCAACGCGCTCTGCCGGTTCGTGGAGCTGGCAGAACCTACGACGACGTCGTGATTTCGACCTCGGGCACGATCGCTCCGTCAAGCAATCTGCTCGGAAAGCCGGCACCCGCCGGGGGCGTGCTCACGCGAGCGGCGGCCAGCCGCAGGGGCGTCTCTCCAACTCGCTGATTTCTTACGCGCCTCCTCTGGCGCGCGCGTTGCCCGACGAGACCGGTTCGGGGTAAAACGTCCGCCAAGGAGATCCGCATGCGAAAGCTCGCAGTCGCGCTGCTCGCCGCCGTCGTCGCCGTCGCCACGCCGAGCGCGGGCGGAAGCGCCCAGAGCGGCAAGGTCGCCATGCTGCTGCCCGGCTCGATCAACGACCAGAGCTGGAACGCCGCCGGCTACGCCGGGCTCCAGAAGCTGAAGGCGCAGGGCATGGAGGTCGCGTACTCGGAGAACGTCCAGGCCGCCGATCACATCGAGGCGATGAAGGACTACGCGCGCCGCGGCTTCAGCCCGATCATCGGCCACTCCGGGCGCTTCCTCTCCGCCGCGCAGCGCGTGGGCCCGGAGTTCGAGAAGACGTTCTTCCTCGTCGGCTCGGGGTCGGGCGGCGCGAAGAATGTGATCTCCATCGACATCGCGAACGAGCAGTTCGGCTACCTCGTCGGCGTGCTCGCGGGACGCATGACGAAGACCGGCAAGGTCGGCGCCGTCGCGGGCCTCGAAGGGCTGCCGAACATGATCGCGAGCATGGGCGGCTTCCGGCTCGGCGTGAAGAGCGTGAAGCCCGAGGCCGAAGTGCGTGTCGTCTACCTCCAGTCGATGGAAGACCCGGCGGCGGCGAAGGAAGCCGCGTTCTCGCTCATCGCCGCGGGTGCGGACGTCGTCGCGGGCAAGCTCAACGCCGGCCATGCGGGTCTCATCCAGGCTGCGAAGGAGAAGGGCGTGTGGGCCACGGGCCGCTCGCTCGGCCACACCGCGATTGCACCGGAGCGCGTGCTCACCAACATCAACGAGAAGTGGGACGAGGTGTACGTGGCTGCCGTCGGCGACCTGAAGGGCGGGAAGATCACCGGCGGCTATCACGCCTACGGCTACCACACGCCGGCCGCGCGCGGCGCCGACCTTCAATACAACGAGCAGCGCGGGTTCAACACGGCGGTGCCGGCGGCGGTCGCCACGGAGATCGAGGGCCTCAAGAAGAAGATGGCGTCCGGCGAGCTCAAGGTGAAGCCGACGAAGGACGACGCGCGCGGCGGCGCCTGATCAAGTAGGCTCCCCTCGCCATGCTCGAGATGCGGGGGATCGAGAAGTCGTTCGGCGCGGTGCGCGCGAACCGCGGCATCGACGTCTCGATCCCCGCCGGCCGGATCGTCGGCCTCCTCGGCGAGAACGGCTCCGGCAAGACCACGCTGATGAACGTCCTGTTCGGTATGGTCCGCGCGGACGCCGGCACCATCACGTTCGACGGCCGCCCGCTCGTCCACCACACGCCGCACGACGCCATCGCCGCCGGCATCGGCATGATCCACCAGCACTTCATGCTCGTCCCGGCGATGACGGTGGCCGAGAACGTCATGCTCGGCTGGGAGGACGCCGGCGCGTGGCTCCGGCACGACGCCGTCGCCCAGCGCATCGCGGAGACCAGCACGGCGTACGGTCTCGATCTGGATCCGCATGCCGTGGTCGGCGCGCTGTCACTCGGCGCGCAGCAGCGCGTGGAGATCGTGAAGGCGCTGCTGCGGGGCGCGCGCCTGCTCGTGCTCGACGAGCCGACGTCTAACCTGAGCCCGCCGGAAGTTGCGCGCCTCCTCCCGGTGCTGCGGAAGCTCCGCGCCGAGGGCCGCAGCGTCGTCTTCATCTCGCACAAGCTCCAGGAGGTGCTCGACCTCTGCGACGAGGTGATCGTGCTGCGCGACGGCGCGGTGGCGGGCGCGTGCCCGGTCGCCGGCGCCACGCGGGAGACGCTGGCCACGATGATGGTGGGCCGCGAGCTGCCGCCGCCGCTGGCACGCGTCGAGACGACGCCGGGCCGCGAGGTGCTCATCGTCAGCGACCTCCGTGCGCTCGACGACGCGGGCGTCGAGCGGCTGCACGGTGTCAGCTTCTCGGTACGCGCCGGTGAAGTCTTCGCGCTGGCCGGTGTCGACGGCAACGGCCAGGCGGAGCTGGCGGACGTCATCGGCGGCTTGCGCGAGGCGATGCACGGCTCGATCTCGATCGACGGCGACGACGTGACGCACGCGACGGTCACCCGCCGTCTCCGGGCCGGCCTCGCGCATGTCCCGGCCGACCGCGCGACGACGGGCCTCGTCAGCGCGATGACGATCGCCGAGAACCTCGCGCTGCGCGAGTCCGACGCGCCGCCGTTTCGTCGCGGCCCGTGGCTCGATCTCGCGGCCACGCGCGCGCTCGCGGACGAGCGCATCGCCGCGTACGGCGTGCGTGCGGAAGGCGGCGACGCGCTCGTCGCGACGCTGTCCGGCGGCAACCAGCAGAAGGTCATCCTCGCGCGCGAGCTCGGCCGTCGGCCCGCGCTCCTGCTGGCCGCGCAGCCGACGCGCGGGCTCGACCCCGGCGCCACGCGGTTCGTGATCGACCAGGTGCTGGCGCTGCGCGCCGAGGGCGCCGCGGTCCTCTACATCTCGACGGAGCTCGAAGAGGTGATGGCCGTCGCCGACCGCATCGGGGTGATGTTCGGTGGCCGGCTCGTCGGCGTCGTGTCGCGTGACGACGCCGATCTCACGACGCTCGGGCTCATGATGGCCGGTGCCGCATGACGGCGACGATCACGCGCGGCCTCACCGGCGTGGGCGCGGCGCTCGCGATCGCCGCGCTGCTCGTGCTGTCGTCGGGCAAGAACCCGCTGGTCGCGTACGAGGCGCTCGCACAGGGGGCGTTCGGCTCGCCCGACCGCATCGCCGTCGCGCTGAACAAGGTGGCGCCGTATCTGCTGACCGCGCTCGGCGTGGCGCTGTGCTTCCGCGCGCGCGTCATCAACATCGGCGGGGAAGGGCAGATCGCGCTCGGCGGCCTCGGCGCCGCGTGGGTCGCGCTGACGATTCCCGCGGCGCCGCCGGTCGTCCTCGTCGTGCTCTCGGCGCTCGCGGGCGCGGTGGCGGGCGCGATGTGGGCGGGTCTCGCGGCCCTGATCCGCCTCACGCGCGGCGTGCACGAGGTGCTGGTGACGCTGCTCCTGAACTTCGTCGGCGTGCTGCTCGTCGCCGAGGCGCTGCACGGCGATCTCGGCGAGCCCGGCGCCGGATTCCCCCAATCCCCGCTGCTCGAGCGCGGCGCGTGGCTGCCGAAGCTGGTGAAGGGCACGGACCTGCACGTGGGGATCGTCATCGCGATCGTCGCCGTGTTCGTCGTGCACCGCGTGCTCTGGCACACGCCGTTCGGCTTCCGGCTCCGCGTGCGCGGCGCGAGCGAGAAGGCGGCGGCGTATGCCGGGATCGACATGCACCGGTCGTTCATGGGAGTCATGCTCATCAGCGGCGCGCTCGCGGGGCTGGCGGGCGCGATCGACGTGCTCGGCGTCCACTACCGGCTGATCGAGGGCTTCTCGAGCGGCTTCGGCTTCACCGCGGTGTCGATCGCGCTGATCGGCGGCCTGAGCCCGCTCGGCGTCCTGCCTGCCGCGCTCTTCTTCGGCTTCCTGGAGACGGGCGCGCTCGCGATGCAGCGCGCGGTCGGCGTGCCGTCGCCGCTCGTGTCGGTGATCCAGGGGCTCACGATGGTCTTCGTGCTGGCGGCGATCGCGCTCGGCGGCGCGCGGCGGCGCGTGTGATCGAGGACATCCTCGCCGCGAGCGTGCGCATCGGCACGCCGCTCCTGTTCGCGGCGCTGGGCGGCCTCCTGTCGGAGCGCGCCGGTGTCTTTGCGGTGGGGCTCGAGGGCATGATGCTGGCCGGCGCGTTCGCCGGCGTGATCGCGACGTGGCTGACGAGCTCGCTCGGCCTCGGGCTCGTGGCGAGCGCGGCGGGCGGGATGGCGCTGGCGCTCGTCGTGGTGATCGCGACGCAGCGCTACGGCGCCGATCAGATGGTGACGGGCCTCGCGGTCAACATCCTGGCGCTCGGGCTCACGAGCTTCCTGCTGCGCGGCTTCGGCGCGCGCGGCGAAGCGCCGGTGCTGCGGGTGCCGACGCTGGCGCCGTGGCCGATCCCGTGGCTCGCCGACCTGCCGGTGCTCGGCGCCGTGCTGTTCCGCCAGCCGCCGCTGACGTACGCGGGGATCGTGCTGGCGCTCGGCGTGGCGGTGTGGCTCGCGCGGACGCGCGCGGGATTGACGTTGCGCGCCGCCGGCGAGAACCCGTACGCGGTGTTCGCGGGCGGCACGGACCCGGTGCGCGTGCGCGCGCTCGCGATCGTGGCGTGCGGCGCCATCGCGGGGCTGGGCGGCGCCGTGCTGTCGCTCCAGCAGGTGGGCACGTTCACCGACGGCATGACGAATGGCCGCGGCTACATCGCGCTGGCGGCGATCATCGTCGGCCGCTGGCGTCCGATGGCGGCGCTCGCGGCGTGCGTGGTGTTCGGCGCCGCGGACGCGCTCCAGCTGCGCGTCCAGGGCTTTCGCTTGCCGGTCAGCTCGTACGTGATCCAGATGACGCCGTATCTCGTGGCGCTCGCGGTGCTGGCGGGCGTCGGCCGCTCGGCGCGCCTGCCGGCGGCGATCGGCGTGCCGTTGCTGCGCGAGCGGAAGTAACCCTCAGCGGGGAGTCTGATAGTTGCCGCCACCGGCCGCGTCAACACGCTCCTTGAACCACTCGACGATGTCGATCTTGACGTAACGCGCGCTGTCTTTCATGCCTTCGACTCCTCGATCGCGCGCTCAGCCCCTGTCGGCGAGAACGTACCCGCGGGGGCGCTCGGCGACGACGGCTGAGGGCTACGCCCGTTTCGACGTTCGCGACCGCCGGGCCGGGGTCTTTATCCTTGCGAGAGAGCGCAAGGCTTTGTTGGCCTTCGCAGCGGTCGGAAAGTGTTTCCGGACATCCTCGTCCAGCGCGAAGAGCGTGACTCCAGTCGGGAAACGCTTCAGGAACGCGCCGCGTCTGCCGGTGGCAAAGTCCATGTGCGCACGCGGTTGTTTCCCCCTTGCCAGCGGTCGCGCCGGGCGGGAAGTGCTTCACGTGGACGTCGCGCTTTGCTTTCGAGAAGTCATATTCGGCGCGCAAGGCTTTTCCCTCGGTCTCAGACGGAGAGCGGGCGTCCGGACACCTTCGAGTACAGGACTTCAGGCGCGAGGTCGGCGCCGTTCGGCCACGATACCGTGTGGCAGTCGACGAAGACTTCGCGGAACCTCGTGAGGTCATGGAGCGGCGCGAAGACGCCCTCGAAAGGACTCAGAGCCTGTGAACCAATCGCCCGCGGACCGATGGGCCCGGGCTTGCGACGGTCTCACAGCGTAAGAGCATTTCGGTCACCGCCTGCAGTTTCTGGGGTTCGCTCGGTCGGTACCTGTTCGGCCG
>VGLJ01000108.1 GCA_016866775.1 Candidatus Rokuibacteriota bacterium
GACGCCCTGGCGGAGCTTGAACTCGTAGACGAGCTGATCCGGCGAGAGCGTCCACGACTCGGCGAGGCTCGGCATGCTGAGGTTCCCGGGCATCGGTTTGACGACGGCGTCGTGGATGGCGTAGAGCACCCAGAACGGGGTGATGAGGCCGAGGACCTCGCCCGGGTCGAGCCAGAGCGGTGAGCGCGTCACGTAGAGTGCCCAGCGCATCTCGCCGTCCGGCTTGGGCTGAGCCGTCGCGACGTCACAGAGGCCGCTCACGAGCAGGATGAGGACGAGGGCGAGCGCGGTCAGGGGAGCGGACAGGCCTCTCTTCATGGCTGGTGTCCTCCCGGAGTGGCGCAGAGTCTAGTCCCAAAGCCGGCGGAGCGAAAGCATGACGGAAACCGCGGACGTCGTCGTCGTCGGGGCCGGAATCATGGGCGCGAGCACCGCGTATCACCTCGCGCGGCTCGGCGCGGGGCGTGTGACCGTGCTCGAGCGCGACACCGTCTGCGCGGGCTCGACGGCGCTCGCCAGCGGCGGCATCCGTCACCAGTACGCGAACCGCCTCGGCGTGGAGCTCACCACGCACAGCATCGTCACGTACGAGCGCTTCGCGGAGGAGTTCGGCGTCGACCCGAACTTCCGCCAGCACGGCTACCTGATCCTCGTCACCACCGAGGACGAGCTCGCGATGGCGCGCAAGAACGTGGCGCTGCAGCGGAGCCTCGGGGTCAAGGTCGAGCTGCTGGATGCCGCTGCCGTGAAGAAGCTCTGTCCCTATCTCAGGACCGACGACCTGCTCGGTGGCACCTATTCGCCGCGCGACGGCTACGCGGATCCCTATCTCTGCTGCACCGCCATCGCCGCTCGCGCGCGCGATCTTGGCGTCACGATCCGGCAGCAGCACGAGGTCGTGCGCTTCGTGCGCCACGGTGATCGCGTCAGCGGCGTGGTGACGGCCGCCGGCACCGTCGAGGCCGGCGCGGTCGTGATCGCGACGGGCGCGTGGTCAGGTGTCGTCGGCACGCTGGCCGGCGTCGAGATCCCCGTGGCCCCGCGGCGGCGCCACAAGTTCATCACCGCGTCGTTCCCCGCGGATACGATCCCGATGGCCACGCCGTTCATCATCGCTCCCCACGCGGGCTCCTCGCTGCGCCGCGAAGGCGACGGCATCCTGCTCGGCATCGGACGCCAGGGCGAAGGACCGAGCTTCAGCACGGAGATCGACCGGAGCCTCGAAACGCCGGTGGTCGAGCGCGCCGTCCATCGCGCGCCCGCGCTCGCGGACGCGCGTCTCATGCGCGGGTGGGCGGGACTCTACGAGATGACGCCCGATCAGACCGGCATCGTCAGCCGCGTGCCCGGCGCCGAAGCTCTCTACGTCATCGCGGGATTCAGCGGCCACGGCTTCATGCACGGCCCGATCGCCGGCCAGCTGATGGCCGAGCTGATCACGAAGGGCCGCGGCGTCACGATGGACGCGCGCCCGCTCGACCTCGGGCGCTTCGCGCGCGGCGAGGCGCACGTCGAGCCGCTGACCTTCGTCTGAGACTCAGCGGCCCTTCAGCTTCACCTCTTCGTACGGCGCCGAGAAGCCGTAGGGTGCAAGCAGGCCGAGGCCCGATTCCTCCACGCGCGGACCCACGCCGTGGAGGAACGCGAAGTCCCAGATGGGAATGAACATCGCGCGCTCGTGGATGAGCTGCTGGATCTTGTGCAGCGCCGCCTCGCGCCGGCCCCGGTCGAGCTCGGTGGCCTGCTCGCGGAAGAGCCCGTCGATGTCCGGGAACCCGCCGTACGCGTACGTGCCGCCGGTGACCGCGTAGGACTCGAGCCACGTCGCCGCGTTGCCCGTCGAGCCGAAGAAGAGGTAGACGACGCCGCGGATCTTCTTGTCCGCCGCGCCCTTGAAGAACGTCGCGCGCTCGAGCGCGCGGAGCTTCAGGCGGATGCCCACGGCCTTGAGGTCGTTGACCATCGCCTCGCCCCACGGGCAGACCTGGAGATCGCAGGAGAAGTCGCCGGCGTCGAAGCCGTTCGGATGACCGGCCTCGGCGAGCAGGCGCTTCGCGCGCGCGGGGTCGTGCGGATACGCCGGCGGCTGCCAGTAGAAGTCGAAGCTCGCGGGAACGATGCTCCACGTCACCTTCGAGAGCCCGAGCGTGGCGGCCTCGTTCAGGGTCTTGCGATCGATCGCGAGATTCGCGGCGAGGCGCACGCGCTGGTCGTGCCACGGCGACTTCGGATCGAACTGGTCGGCGAGGATGAGCCAGTGATTCGACGGGAAGACGGCCTTGATGGCGAGGCCCGGCGTCCGGCGAACGTCCTGCGCCATCTCGCCGCTGACCAGATAGATGACGTCGGCGTCGCCGCGCTTGAGCGCCGCGACGCGCGTGGCGTGGTCGGGCACCGTGCGGAACACGAGCCGCTTCACGTGCGGCTGCTTGCGCCAGTACTGCTCGTTGGCCTCGAGCACCAGCTCGATGCCGGGCGTGAACGACACGAACTTGTACGGCCCCGAGCCGATCGGCGCCTTCTTGTAGCCCTCGTCGCCGACGCGCTCGACGTACTTCTTGGGCACGACCCAGCCGGCGCCGGACGCGCGCCCGCCGTAGAACGTCATGAAGTCGGGCCACGGCTGTTTCAGCCGGAAGCGGATCCGGCCGGGGTCCGGCGTCTCGATCGCGACGACCCGCTCCTTGAGCGTCTTCGCGAAGATGCCGCGGTAGCGCTCGAACGAGAACTTCGCGTCCTCCGCGGTCACCGGGTCGCCGTTGTGGAACTTGACGCCCTTGCGGAGCACGAAGTCGTAGACGAGCCCGTCGGGGGACACGCTCCACGACTCCGCGAGGCTCGGCGTCAGGCGATTGCCGGGCATCGGCTTCACCAGCGCGTCGTGCGTCGCGTAGAGGACCATGAACGGCGTCTGCTGGATCATGTCGGCCGGATCGAACCAGGCCGGCACCAGCGTCGTATGGACCGCCCAGGTCATCTGGCCCTCGGGCGCGGCGTCGGCCGGCGCGACGGCTAGAAGGACGGCTGCGAAGAGCGAGAAGAGGACGGCGGCGACGCGAGCGGGGTGCCGCTTGCCATTCATGCGCGTGTCTCCTTCACTGTCGGGTGCACGTCACTGTCGGACGTACTTCACGACACGTCGCCCGCGGCTGCCCGCGCCCGGCGCCGGCCGCGCGACGTAGAGATCGCCGCGAGAGTCACCCCAGAGCCCGTGGACCGAGCGGAAGCTCGGGTCGCCCCACTGCGCGAGCCGCTCGCCGTCGAGCGTGAGCACGCTGACGAGCCCGCCGTTGTGCTCCGCGACGTAGACGATGTCGTCGGTGTCGACGTAGATCACCGCGGGGCCGATCAGCGTCGTCGGCCACTGCTCGAGGAAGCGGCCCTGCTGGTCGAAGATCTGCACGCGATCGTTCTCGCGGTCGCAGACGAGCACGCGCCCTCGGCGATCGATCCACACGGCATGCGGCAGCATGAACTCGCCGGGACCCGTGCCCGGCTCGCCCCACGAGAAGAGGTGCGTGCCGTCCGGCGCGAACTTGTGCACGCGCGCGTTGCCGTACCCGTCGGTGACGAACAGCTCGCCCGACGGCGCGACCGCGATGTCGGTCGGCAGATTGAAAGGGCCGCCGCCGCGCGTGACCTTCGTGTACGCGGTCGAGCTCAGCTCGGTCGTGCCGGTGTCCGAGCGATAGCCCTTCGTCCCGAGGGTCCGCAGGAGCTCGCCGGTGCGCGTGAAGAGATACATCTGTCCGTGATCGCGATCGATGAGCCAGAGATTGTCGTCGGCGTCGGCGCGGATGAGGTGCGGGAAGGCGAAGAGCCCGGCACCCCACGACGAGAGGTAATTGCCGTCGCGATCGAAGACGACGACCGGATGATCCGGCGTGCGGTTGAAGCAGTAGACGCGGTCCTGCGCGTCGACCGTGACCGCGGCCGCCGGCATCGTCCAGCCGTCGGGCAGCCGCGCCCAGTCTTCATGGACTTCGTAGGTGTGCGTGCCGCTGCCCACGATCGCGGTGGTCGTCGCCATGGCCGATCCTTTCAGCGGGGAGGCGCGAGCGCGTCGTCCAGCACCTTCGGCAGGCGGCCGATCGCGCCCACGCCCGAGTGGCGGAGGATGATCTCACCTTTCTTGTCGATCACGATCGTGTAGGGCGTGCCCTTCACGCCGTAGCGGTTGCCCACGACGAGCTTCGGGTCCACGGCGATCGCGTAGCCGGGCTTCTGCGCGCGCATGAAGCGCCGGACGTCGGACGGCGTGTCCTGGACGTGGAGTGCCCAGACCTCGACGCCGCGCTCGGCATAGCGCGCGGTCAGGCGTGACAGCGCGGCAGACTCCCGGACGCACGGCTTGCAATAGCTCGCCTGGAAACGGAGCACGACGACCTTCTTGCCGACCATGTCGCGCAGGTCGAACGTCCGGGCGCCGTCGAGCTGCTTCACCTTGAACCCCGGCGCGGCGGGCGCCGCGAGCGCGGGCGCGACAGCCAGGAGCAGCACCGCGAGGCCGAGGAGCGCGTGAGTCACGGCCGTCATGATACGCCGGGCCGATCAAGTAGAATGAGCCCGTGAACGATCTCGAGCGCGAGCTCCGCAAGGTCATCCGCGGAGACGTCCGGTTCGATCCCGCCTCGAAGCTCCTCTACTCGACGGACGCCTCGATGTACCAGATGGAGCCGGTCGGTGTCGTGATCCCGCGCGATGCCGACGACGTCCAGGCCGCGCACGAGCTCGCGCGCCGCCACGGCGTCGCCTTCCTCTCGCGTGGCGGCGGCACCTCGCTCACCGGCCAGACGGTGAACCACGCGCTCGTCCTCGACTTCTCCCGCTACATGAACAACGTCCTCGAGGCGAACCCCGAGGAGAAGTGGGCGCGCGTGCAGCCCGGCGTCGTGCAGGACGAGCTGAACCATCACGTGCGGCCGATGGGTCTTCTCTTCGGCCCCGACACCTCGACGTCGAACCGCGCCACGGTCGGCGGCATGCTCGGCAACAACTCGGGCGGGTCGCACTCGATCGCGTACGGGCTCACCGTCGACCACGTGATCGAGATGACCGTGCTCCTCTCCGACGGCACGCGCGCGGTGTTCGGCGAGCTCACGCCGGCCGAGTTCGAGGCGAAGACCCGGCAGCCAGGGCTCGAGGGCGCGCTCTACCGCGAGGTGGCGCGGATCCGCGACGCCTACCGCGACGACATCCGCGCCGGGTATCCGACCCAGTGGCGCCGCGTCGCCGGCTACAACCTGAACGAGCTCCTCGGCGTGTCGGTGCGCCCGCACTCGCTCGCCGGCGGCGGCAACGGCGCGCCGCGGGCGCTCAGCATGGCGCGGCTGATCACCGGCTCGGAAGGGACGTTCGTCACGATCCTCGAGGCCAAGATGCGCCTCGTGGACCGGCCGAAGCGCACCGCGCTCGACGTCATCCACTTCCACGACATCCAGGAAGCGCTGGAGTGCTCGCAGTCGATCCTCGAGACCGGACCGTACGCGGTCGAGCTGACCGACAAGATGATCCTCGACCTCGCGCGGAACAACATCGAGCAGTCGAAGCGCATGGGCTTCGTGCAGGGCGATCCCGCCGCGATCCTCATCGTCGAGTACGCGGGCGACGACGAGGCGCAGGTGCGCGCGAAGGTCGAGGCGCTCGAGGCGCGCCGGCAGCGCGAGCGCTTCGGCTACGCCACGTCCATCGCGATCGATCCGGCCGAGCAGCAGTCGATCTGGAAGCTGCGGAAGGCCGGGCTCGGCCTCCTCTTCGGCACCCACGGCGACGCGAAGCCGCTCGCGTTCGTCGAGGACACGGCGGTGGATCCGCGCCATCTCTCGAAGTTCGTGGCGCGCTTCCGCGAGATCTTCGCGAAGCACCAGGTCGACGGCGCCTATTACGGTCACTGCTCGGTGGGCTGCCTGCACATCCGCCCGGCGATCAACATCAAGACCGCGCAGGGCATCGCGCGGGTGAAGGAGATCGCGGACGAGATCACGGACCTCGTGGTCGAGTTCAACGGGACGATCTCGAGCGAGCACGGCGACGGCCGCGCGCGCAGCCCGTTCCTCGAGCGGATGTACGGCCCGCGCCTGATGCAGGCGTTCCGCGAGCTGAAGCGCGCGTTCGATCCGGACAACCGGCTGAATCCCGGCAACATCGTCGCCAGCCCGCCCGTCACCGAGCACCTGCGCTACGGCGCCACGTACAAGACCTGGGAGCCGATCACGCTGCTCGACTTCTCCGAGCGCGGCGGCTACGCGGCGGCGGTCGAGATGTGCAACGGCGTCGGCGAGTGCAGGAAGAAGCTCGAAGGCACGATGTGCCCGTCGTACATGGCGACGAAGGACGAGGAGCACTCGACGCGCGGCCGCGCCAACGCGCTCCGCACGGTGCTCTCGGGCAAGCTGCCGCCGGCCGAGTTCACCGGCAAGCGCCTCTACGAGGTGATGGACCTCTGCCTGGAATGCAAGGGCTGCAAGGCGGAGTGCCCGGCGAACGTCGACATGGCGAAGATGAAGTACGAGTTCCTCTACCACTATTACAAGGCGAACGGGCTGCCGCTCCGCAACCGGCTCTTCGGACGCATCGCGCGGGTGAACGCATTCGGGACCGCGCTGCCCGGGCTCGTCAACTGGCTCTCGAATCTCACGCCGAGCCGCTGGCTCCTGGAGAAGGCGGCGGGCCTCGATCGCCGCCGGCCGCTGCCGGCGCTCGCCCCCGAGACGTTCACCGACTGGTTCGAAAGGCACCCGGCGCCGGAGAACGCGTCCCGCGGCGAGGTCGTGCTCTTTCACGACACGTTCGTCACGTACAACATGCCCGAGATCGGCCGCGCGGCCGTCAACCTCCTCGAAGCCGGCGGTTACCGCGTGGTCCTCGTCGACCGGAAGTGCTGCGGCCGCCCGCTCATCTCCAAGGGCATGCTCGAAGAGGCGCGCGAGCACTCGCGGTGGAACGTCGAGCAGCTGGCGCCGTACGCGCGACGCGGCGTCCCGATCGTCGGTCTCGAGCCTTCGTGTCTCCTCACGCTGCGCGACGAGACCGTCGACCTCGTGCGCAGCGAGGACGCGCGCGCGGTGGCGAAGCAGACGTTCCTGCTCGAGGAATTCCTCGCACGCGAGCGCGGGCGCGGCCTCGAGCTGCCGTTCACCGCTCACGGCACGAAGGCGCTGCTCCACGGCCACTGCCACCAGAAGGCGATGGTCGGCACCGCGCCGACGGTGGCCGCGCTCAAGTGGGCGGGGTTCGACGTGAGCGAGGTCGACTCGGGCTGCTGCGGCATGGCCGGCTCGTTCGGCTTCGAGCGCGAGCACTACGACCTCTCCGTTGCGCTCGGCAACCGCCGTCTCGCGCCGGCGGTGAAGGCGGCCGCGGCCGAGACCGTGATCGTCGCGCCGGGCGTGTCCTGCCGCCAGCAGATCGAGCACCTCGCGGGCCGGCGCGCCAAGCATCCGGCCGAGGCGCTCTGGGAGTCGCTCAAGTCCTAGGCTCGGCCCTGGCGAGCGCGCTCGCCGTCCTCGTCGCCGCCGTCGTCAAGGGGGCGATCGGCTTCGGATTCCCGACGCTCGGCACCCCGCTGCTGGCGCTCGCCATCGACGTCAAGGCCGCGGTCGTGCTCCTCATCATCCCCAACATCGTGATGGACCTGCTCCAGGCGACGCGGCAGGGCGACCTGCGCTCGACGCTCCGCCGGTTCGCCTCGCTCGTGATCTTCGGCGCGGTCGGAACCGTCATCGGCACGCGCCTCCTCGCGGTGCTGCCCGCAAAGACGGCGACGCTCGTGCTCGGCGTGACGGTGGTGGCGTTCGTGCTGCTCAACGCCACGCGCTGGAGCCCGCGGGTGCGGCCAGGGTGGGAGCGCTGGCTCGATCCGGTGGTCGGCTTCGGCGCGGGCGTCATCGGCGGCGTGACGAACGTGCCGGGCACGCCGCTCGTCATGTACTTCTACGCGCTGGGTCTCGCGAAGTACGAGTTCGTGCGCGCGGTGGCGGTGACGTTCGTGCTCTACAAGGTCGTCCAGCTCGGCGCGGTCACGTGGTACGGGCTCCTGAGCTGGCAGCTCTTCGGCCTGTCCCTCCTGCTCGCGCTGGTCGCGCTCGCGGGCTTTCGCCTCGGCCTCGCGATCCAGGACCGGCTCGATCAGCGCACGTTCAACCGCGTGGTGCTGGTCATCCTGGGGCTCCTCGGCGTCGGGCTCGTCATCCGTGCGGTGACGTGAGCCTGCAGACGAGCCGCGCGGTTTCCGCCACGCGCGCGAGCTTCTCACGCTGGCGCTCCGGCGTGATCCGGTTGCCTTCCATCGTCGACGCGAAGCCGCACTGCGGGCTCAGCGCGAGGCGCTCCAGCGGGACGTAGGTCGCGGCCTCGTCGATCCGCCGTTTCAGCTCGTCGACGGTCTCGAGCCGCGCTTTCTTCGTCGTCACGAGCCCGAGCACGACCTCGCGATCGGCGGGCATCTCGCGCAGCGGCTCGAAGCCGCCGGAGCGCGCGTCGTCGTATTCGAGCAGGAAGCGCTGGAAGCGGCTCTTCGCGAACACGCGCGCGATCGGGCCGTAGTCGCCGCTCGCGTAGAACTTCGACTGGTTGTTGCCGCGGCAGATGTGGAGGCCGAACGTCACGTCGGGGTGGCCGGCGATCACGGCGTTGTCCATCTCGATGCACGCGTCGATGAGCGCGTCGGGATCGCTGCCGCGCTTCCGGTAGCCCTCGCGCATCGCGGGATCGAGCAGCGCCGCGTATTGCGGCGCGTCGATCTGCACGTAGGTGCAGCCCAGGCGCGCGAGCTCGTCGATCTCGCGGCGGGTGAGGTCGACGATGTCCGCGAGGTACGCGTCGCGCGTGGGATACGCGCCGCGCGAGCGCTCCGGATCGTAGTACGCCGCCGCCTGCTGGGTGCTGATCAGCGTGGCCTTCGCCACACGCGTCGTGCGCGCGCGAAGGTACGTGAACTCCTCCGCGCACAGGCCGCGGCGCCAGCGCAGCTTCTCGACGACGACCGGACGCCGGAACACCAGCTCTTCGCCGGCCTCGTCGCGGAACGGAATCGCCCAGCCGCCGAGCTTGTCGAAGCCGTCCACCGCGTCCACGAGATGACCGAAGAACGCGTAGCGCCGCAGCTCACCGTCGGTCACGACGTCGAGCCCCGCGTTGTCCTGCACGCGGATGGCGTCGTCGACCGCACGGTCTTCGATCCGCTTGAAATCGGAGGACGTCAGCCGGCCCGCGTCGAGGGCCGCGCGCGCTTCGAGGAGGGACGCGGGGCGTAGCAGGCTTCCCACCACGTCACTGCGGACGGTCATGCGGCGGAGTCTACGTCAAATCGTCGCGAGCAGTCCGTAGATGCGGCGCAGCAGCTCCTCGTGGTCGGCGATGTTGTGCGGGAAGATGCGGAAGCGCTCGAGCGCGACGAGGTCCACCGTCTCGAACGGCTTCTCCGCGGGGTGGTCCGCGAACGAGAGCGCCTGGAACGACGAGCGTCCCGGCTGCGGCCGGTCGGTCACGAACACGAAGCAGAGCTCGGGCCATTGCCGCCGCGCGGAGACGAAGACCGACCGGTCACCGCGCTGGTTCTCGACCGAGATGAACTGATCGACCGACGAGCGGTACTTGACCTCGATCAGCGCGTGCTGGTCCCGGCCGTTGGGGGCCCGGTGGATGCTGAAGTCGGGGGAGAAGTCCTCGCGGCCGAGGCGGAGCGGCATCGGGTCGCGGTGCGGCTCGACGGTGTACCGCGCGCGGCGGAAGATCGATTCGACGAGGGCTTCCGCGATGCGGCTCTTGACCTCGAGGAGATCCATGCGACCTCCGTCCTCGCCGTCGAGACGGTGCTGGCTCAGGCGATCAAGACCGACACCCAGGCATCGTCGCCGGGGACCAGGTCGTCAAGGTCGGCAGCCACAACATGAACGTGTACGAGGCGCGGCCCGCCGGTGGCAGCAATCACCCCATCTTCCTCGTGGTCTCGGAGATCTGGGGCGTCCACGAGTACATCAAGGACTGCACGCGCCGCTTCGCGAAGGAGGGCTGGCACGCCGTGGCCCCCGAGCTGTTCCAGCGCGAGGGCGACGTGAAGGCCATTCCCAACGTGCAGGACGTGCTGAAGATCGTGCTCGCCGTGCCGCGCGAGCAGATGCTCGGCGACGTCGCCGCGACGATCGACTGGGCGAAGACGCGGTCGAACGTCCGCAAGGGCCGTGTCGGCGTCACCGGCTGGTGCTGGGGCGGCTCGTCGACGATCCACATCACCGCGGCCAACCCCGACATCAAGTCGGCGGTCGCGTGGTACGGGCCGCCGGCGCGGCCGTACAAGGGCAAGTCCGGCGACGTGACCGGCGTCGACGTGGCGAAGGACATCAAGGTGCCGTTCCTCGGGCTCTTCGGCGCGCTCGACCAGAACCCGAAGCCGGAAGACGCGCAGAAGTTCGGGGAAATGGTCAAGGCCGCGGGCAACCAGAACGTGGAGATCGTCGTCTATCCCGACGCGCCGCACGGGTTCCACGCGGACTACCGGCCGTCGTATCGCGCCGCCGCCGCGCAGGACGCGTGGAAGCGGTGCGACGACTGGTTGAAAAAGCACCTCGCGTGAACTCGGAGGGGGGCCTTTGCCCCCCCCCGACGGTCGCCCAGCGCGCCGC
>VGLJ01000109.1 GCA_016866775.1 Candidatus Rokuibacteriota bacterium
CGGCGCGGCGTACTTCCGCCGCATCGCCGCCGCGCGCGGGCTCGCCGTCGAGGCCGGGGCCGCGGGCACCGAGCCCGACGCGGAGCTGACGCCGGCGGCCGTGAAGGGGCTCGCCGGCGACGGGCTGCCGGCGGCACCGCAGCGTCCTCGTCCGGTCACGCTCCACGATCTTCGGTCCGCGTCGCGCGTGGTGAGCTTCGGCTGCGACGTCGTGCCGCAGGCGGGGCAGCGCGTCGAGCGCTGGGACGACGTGCCCGCGATCAGCGACGGCTACGAGAAGGCGCGCGATCGCATCGTCGCGCGGGTCGAGACCCTCGTGTCCGAGCTCGCGAGGCGCTGAGCGGTGCTCCGCCACGTCGGCTTCGTCGATCTCCCGGCCCACGCGGGCAGTGGCGGGTTCGATCACGCGGCGGTGCAGACGGCGACGGGGCGTGTCTACGTCGCGCACACGGCGAACGACGCCGTCGACGTGATCGATCTGGTCTCGCAGAAGCACGTCGGGTCCATCAGCGGCCTCGCGGCCGTCGCGGGGGCGCTCGTCACCGAGGGGCCCGCGCCCGCTCTCGTGTTCACGTCGAACCGCGGCGAAGACACGGTCGGCATCTTCCACCCGGACGCGCCGGACGTCGTCGAGAAGGTGAAGGTCGGAAGCCGTCCGAACGGCCTCGCGTACGATCCGGGACGCGGGCGCCTGCTCGTCGCGCACGTGGGCGACGCCGCGGTTCCAGGCTCGCGGACCGTGTCGGTGATCGACGTCGCGAGCCGCCGGCCCGTGGCCGATCTGCCCGTCGCCGGCCGGACGCGGTGGGCGGTGTTCGACCCGACGGCCGCGGTCTTTCACGTCAACATCATGGATCCGCCGCAGATCGTCGTCGTCGCGGCGGGCGATCCGATCTCGATCCGCCGCGTCGTCGCGATCCCGCACGCCGGCCCGCACGGCCTGGACATCGACGTGGAGCGCCGGCGACTCTACTGCGCGTGCGACGCGGGCGTGCTCGTGGAGGTGGATGCCGACACGGGCGCCATCGTCGCGACGGAGGCGATCGCCGGGGTGCCGGACGTCGTGTTCTTCAATCCGGCGCTGCGCCGCCTGTACGTCGCGATCGGCGAGCCCGGAGTCATCGAAGTCTTCGACACGGCGCCGCTGCGGCGGCACGAGACCGTGACCACCGAGGCCGGGGCGCACACGCTCGCGTTCGATCCGCAGCGCAATCTGGTGCTCGCGTTCCTCCCCGCGAGCCACCGCGCCGCGGTCTATCGCGACGGAGCTCAGTAGCCGCGGCGGCGGTCGACCACGTGGCGCAGCGGGCGGCCCGCCACGAAGCGTCCGAGGTTCTCGGTGAACAGCGGCACGATCTCCTCGGGCACGTCCGGGCCCGCGACGTGCGGCGTGACCACGACGTTGTCGAGCGTCCACAAGGGATGCTCGGGAGGCAGCGGCTCCGTCGCGAACACGTCGAGCACCGCGCCGGCGATCGCGCGCCGCCGCAGGACGTCGAGCAGCGCGGCCTCGTCGACCACCGCGCCCCGTGCGATGTTGAGGAGCCACGCGCCTGGCTTCATCGCGGCGAGCTCGCCCGCGCCGACGAGGCCGCGCGTGGCGGCCGTGAGCGGCACCGTGAGCACGACCCAGTCGGCGACCGCGAGCGCGCGCCGGACGTCACGCACGCGATGGACGCGCTCGACGCCCCCGACCGCCGCGCCCGTCCGGCTCACGCCGACCACGCGCATGCCGAGCGCCCGCGCGCCGCGCGCGATCGTCCGGCCGATGTCGCCGAGGCCGATGATCGCGAGCGTCGTGCCGCCGAGGCGCGCGGGAAGCAGGCTGTCGAGCCACCGGCGATCGCGCTGCGCGGCGCGGTAGGCGTCGACGCGCTGGGTGACGTGCGCGCACCACCCGAGGACGTACTCCGCCATCCAGGGGCCGAAGACTCCCGGAACCCGCGTGACGACGACCCGCGCGGGCAGCTCGGGGACGAGCGCCCAATCGACGCCGGCGCCCATTGTCTGCAGCCACCGGAGCCGCGTCGCCTTCTCGTAGAGCGTGGACGGGACCTTCCAGCCGAAGACGACATCCACGTCGGCCGCGACGCGCACGGCCTCGTCCGGCGTCCCCGCCGCGTGGATCTGCACGCGCCCGCGCGGCGCACGGATCAGCGCGGCCCACGGCTTCGGGTCGTCGGCGCGGTAGACGAGGACGTGAAGCGGCGGCGAGGGCACGGAGGCGCGGCGGCTCAGCCCAGCGAGACCGCGACGCACGTGGTCGTGCGCGTGACGCCGTCGATCGTGCCGATGTCGTCGGTCACGAGGCTGCCGATCGCGTCGAGGTTCGCGCCGGTCACGACCGCGATGAAGTCGTAGGGCCCGGTGACCGCGTCGAGGTTCTCCACGTGGGAGGCCGAGCGCATCTTCGCGAGCGCTTTCTTCACGTTCTTGGTCTTGCCCGCCGCCGTCTCGATCAGCACGTATGCCTTCATGCCCCGCGCGCCGCCTGCCTTCGCCATGGCTGTCCTCCGAACCCGATGTTATGCCAGCGCCTCGGCGAGCACCCGGCCCTCGCTCGGTACCTGCGCCAGGCCGAGGAGCTGCGCGACCGTCGGCGCCACGTCGCGGCTCGTGATCGCGCCGAGCGCGTTGCCGCGCGCGACGCCGGCGCCCGCCGCGAGGAAGAACGCGCCGAGGTCGGGCCGCGTCGCGAGGTGGCCGTGGTTGCCGCGATAGTGCGCGGGACCGATGAGATCGCCGTCCGCGGCGTCGCCGAAACAGTAGCCGTCGGCAGCCTCGAGCAGCAGGTCGCCGACGTGCGGGTTCACGTCGGGCGTGGGGAGCCCGAGCGTCGCGTACTCGGCGGGCTGCCACACGCGCGCGACGCCTTCGAGCCCCGAGAGCTCCTTCGCGAGCGCGGGGCCGGCCGCGGCGGCGCCGAGCGCGTAGACGAAGCCCGCGCCGTGATTCATCACGAAGCGCGCGTCGCCGGCGGCGCCGAGGCGCTCGAGATGGACGTTCGGCCGCGTCTCCCGCGGCGTGGCGAGGAACCCGTGGTCGGAGACCACCATCAGGGCGGTGTCGTCGTCGAGCGCGCGGGGCGACACCGCGCCGAGCAGACGGCCGACGAGGCCGTCGACGTACTCGAGCGCCCAGTAGGCTTCGGGCGAGCGCGGCCCGTGCAGGTGCTGCAGGCTGTCGGCGCAGAGGAAGTGCACGAGGAGCAGATCGGGCGTGTAGCGCGTCCACGCGTGCACCGCGACGTCGGCCACCATCGCGTCCTTCAGGAAGCGCTTCGGGAGCTGCGCCCACTCGCCCTGGCGATCGAGCGGATAGCCGAGGGCGCCCAGCTCCGCCCACACGCGCGCGTCGGTCTGCGTCTCGAAGACGCGCTGGTCTTTGAAGCAGGGGAGATTGAAGTGAAAGGAAGCGCTCCGCCGCGTGGCGGGCCAGTCCACCGCCGCGGTCACGCGGCCGGCCGCGTACGCGCGGTCGTAGACCGTGGCGGTGCGCAGGAGCTCGGCGGCGTCGTACACGGGATCGCCCGTGAGGTTCTCGACGCGTCCGCCGGCGCGATTGAGGATGTAATTGGCGACGACGCCGTGGGTCACCGGATGCACGCCGGTCACCAGGCTCACGTGGCTCGGCCACGTCGTGCTCGGGAAGACCGTCTCCATGCGATCCGCCACGACGCCGCGCTCGGCGAGGCGCCGCAGCGTCGGCATGCGGACGCGAGGGTCAGTCCAGTAGAAGGCGGCGAAGCCGTCGAGGCTGACGAGGACGACGCGGGCCACACCGCATCCTACCGGGCCGCGGCGCCGAGGTACAGCGCGAGCGTCGACGGGAACCACGCGGACCGCTCGACGAAGCGCGCGCCCTCGATGTCGAGCCGCGTGCCGCGCTCTTCCGTGCGGTTGGCGGCGTCGAAGCGGACGACGACGCGGCTGGTGAGCTTGCCCACGCGGACGGTGAGGCGCTCCCCGACGCTCTCGTCGCCGAGCCGGACCACGAGGACGTAGAGACCCTTCGCGTCGGTCTCGGCGAGGTACGAGAAGCCGGTCTTCTCGCGGACGACCGTGATCTCCTCGCCGCGCAGCGGCTTGCCGCGCGCGTCCTTCACGTAGCCGAGCACGGTGTAGCGGTAGTAGACCTCGTGCTCGGCCAGCGCCGTGCCGCCGACGAGGACGAGGGCGATGAGCACCGCGAGCATCGCGCCGACGCGCTTCACCGCGACGAGTCTACCGTACCCCTCGCCGGATCCGTGTAGGCTGGGATGTGCGATGCAGCGGTCGCGCCGGGTCGGGTTCGTCTACGTCACCCTCCTCTTCCTGGCGCGTATGCCTTCGGTGTGGGTCGGCGGCATCGGCAGCGCGATCGCGGCGCTGGCGCTCACGGACGAATTCGGCCTGCGGGTCGGCGCGGTGGGCGCGGTCGTGGTCTGCGCGGTGGCGGTGGGTACGGAGTTCGCGTTCGATCGGCGGCGTGGCATCGGCCGCCGCCTCCTCTTTCGCGGCGCGAAGCTGTCCGCGCGGCGCCTGGCCGCGCTCGTCGCGGCGATGGCGCTGATCGCCTCGCTGTCGACCGCGCTCGCCGCGCGGTTCGTGAGCTCGATCCAGGACGTCGTGATCGAGGACGCGAAGGACTGCGACGCGCCGAAGCGGAAGCCTAGACCAGCCCGGCGCCGCGCAGGAGGCCGAACGCGGCCGATTCCGTGACCGGCCGGTCGTCCCACGTGGCGACGCCGATGCGGCGCACCGGGCGCGACGGCGCCGGCCGGTCGAGCATGCCGGCCAGCGCATCGATCACGCCCGCGAGATCCGACGGCTGCCACGCCGCCAGCGTCGTGATCTCACGCCCGTGATTCTCGGCGAGCGCGACCGGCGCGCCGTCGCGGAGCACGAGCCAGCCCGCGCCGCGCGGCGGTGACACCCGACGGCCGTCGGCGGTGCTCAGCGTGAAGACGCCGCCCCAGACGTTCGCGGGATCGCCGACGGCGACGAGCACGTGCGCGGCCCCGCGCCGCGGGGTCGTCGCCAGGTCTTCGAGCGCGTCTTCCAGCGCGTACTGCTCACCCGACAGTCCCTCGACGAAGTAGCCGCGGACGACCTCGCCGCCGTATTCCATGCGGAGGAGCGCGTGCCGCAGCGTGGACCACTCGCCGCCGGCGAGCTCGCGCGCGAGCACGCCGTAGCGCGCGAGGAGGAGATGCGCTCGCGCCTCGGCGCGGTCCTCGGGCGAGAGCGGCTCTTCCTCGGCAAGCGCGCTCCACCGGCCGACGACCGGCAGCTCTCGTCGCGGTCCGCGTGCCTGCCCGCGGCGCCATCGCCGCCCGCCCTGCGGTGCCGGCTGCGACGTCGCGCCCGCGGCGCCGGCGGCGGCGATCCCGCTGCCCGCGGCGACGATCGCGCTGTACGTGTCGGGCACGGCGAGCCCCGCGCGGAACAGCTCCCACAGCGCGGCCTGCGTCTCGCCAGGCGTGAGGCCCGTGAGGCGCGCCAGCTCCTGCGCGAACGACGCGCCGCGGAGCTGGAGGTGCAGGAGCACGTTCTTGGCGCGGGTATCTCCACCCGAGCGGGCGGGCGAAGCCCGGGAGCCCGCGAGTCCAGAGACCCAGCCGGTGTTCTCGCGCAGCGTGACGCCGATCTTTGCGGTTCCCGGGCGGGCGGCCGTGGGCGACGGCGTGAACGTCGTCCACACGATCTCGCCGGACAGGCCGAGGCGATCGAGCCATTCACGCTCGTAGCGCTCGACCCGCGCGCCGAGGATCTCCTGCTCCCAGACGCGCACGGGCAGATCGATGCCCTGCAGGAGCTCCAGTGACGCGAGGACGCCGGGCGGCCCCACGAGCCGGTGATCCGGATGCAGGTGATGACGCCGCAGCAGGAACGCGGCGAACTGCGCCGGCGTCGCCACGGCGCGGGGCGTGCGCCGGGCGCGGAGCTGGCGACGCTGGATCTCGTCGAGGACCGCGACGTGCACGTACTGCGGGAGGCTTCCATCGCCGCCGGGTGCGGCGGCGTCGGCAAGGAACTGACCGCGGCGCAGCATGCCACGCGAGGTGAGCGTGTCGAGCACGGCCGTCACGCCGTCCACCGGCATGCCGTAGCGGTGCGCGAGCATGGTCGCCGTCAGCGGCCCGTGCGTGCGCAGCGCGCGCGTCAGCACACGCTCGAGCGCGGCGGCCGCGGGGAGGGCCCGGAACGTCTCGAGCTCGGTCGCGTCCATCCAGGCGCGCCGGCCGCCGGGGAAGTCGACCTGCGCCACGCGCCGTTCCGCGTGAAGCGTCTCGAGCAGCGCCGCCGGGTCGTCGACCGCGACGCGCCCGGCGATCTCCGCGCCGGTGAGGTCGCCGAGCTCGTCGAGCAGCGCCGCGAGCTCGTTCGCGTCACGCGCGCGGCGCTCCGGCGCCGTCTTCTGCAGATCGGCTTCGACGGCGGCGACGACCGCGGGATCGAGGGGCCCCGCGACGGCGCTCCACGCCTTGCGCATGGGCACGGCGTCGCTGCGCCGCTCTTCCGCGTGACCCGCGTCGAGATACGCCCAGTCCCAGGCGAGCAGCAGCGGATAGACGAAGGGCGACGGCACCGGCGTGTCGACGTGGCGCGTGCGCATCTCGCCGTCGTGCAGACGCTCGAGCACGCGCTTGAGCCGCGCGACATCGAGCGCGTCCTGGAAGCACTCGCGCAGCGTCTCGGCCACGACGGGAAACTCCGCGAGCCCGCCCACGGCCTCCATCAGCGCGTCGGCCTTGAGGCGCTGCAGGTACGGCGGCGTGCGCATCCCGTTCCACATGCGCGCGATGAAGAGCGCGCGGAGCGCGCAGTGGCGGAAGCGCGTGGTGAAGAGCGGGGAGCCGATGAGCGCCTGGCCGAGAAGGTTGTCGACCTCTTCGGGCGCGAGGAGCTTGACGAGGCGCTCGGGCGCGGGCGGCACCTGGCCCGGCGCGAACGACAGCAGGATGCCGTCGTCGACGTGACTCGCTTCCGCGACGAGGCCGAAGCGGCGGCGCACGGCGAGACGCAGCGCCATGCCCCACGCGCCGTTGATCCGCATGCCGAACGCGGAATGGATCATCGCGTGGCGGCCGCCCATCTCGTCGGCGAACGACTCCACGACGATCTCGTCGGGCTCCGGCACGCCGCCGAGGACCTCCGCCGCCTTCGTGAGCCACGCGCGCAGCGCCGCGGACGCGCGCGCGTCGAGCCCGCACGTCTCCGCCGCCCACTCGTCGAACCCGGGCATCGTGAGGCGGTCCGCGGCGTCACGCCGGAGCCGCGCGACGCCGAGGCCGAGCTCCCACGAGCGTGACGGGTGCTCGCCCTTCCAGAACGGGATCGTGGGCGACATGCCGTCCGCGTCCTCGACGAGCACGCGGTCGGCCTGGACCTTGGCGATCCTCCACGCGTGCGAGCCCAGGAGGAACACGTCGCCGGGAAGGCTCTCGGTCACGAACTCCTCGTCGAGCGTGCCCACCTTCAGGTCCGTCTCCGCGACGTAGACGTCGTAGAGACCGGCGTCGGGGATCGTGCCGCCGGAGGTCAGCGCGAGGAAGCGGCTGCCGCGCCGCGCGTGCAGCCGATCGTTCACGCGATCCCAGAGCACACGCGGCCCGACGCCCTTGACCTCGCGCGGCAGCGGCTCGGCGAGCGAGCGCACGACGAGCGTGAAGTCGTCGCGCGAGAGGTCGCGATACGGGGCCGCGCGGCGGAAGCGCTCGAGCAGCACGTCGGCGTCGAGCGACTCCGCGGCCACCGACGCGACGATCTGCTGCGCGAGCACGTCGAGCGGCGCCTCCGGCACGCGGACGCGGTCGAGCGCGCGCTCCCGGATCGCGCGGACGACGGCCGCCGCTTCGATCAGCTCCTCGCCCTTGGTCACGACGATCCGGCCCTTCGACACCCGCGAGAGCAGGTGGCCGGCGCGGCCCACGCGCTGGAGCGCGGCCGCGACGTTGCGCGGCGACTGGAGCTGGATCACGAGGTCGATGGCGCCGACGTCGATGCCGAGCTCGAGCGACGACGTCGCGACGAGCGCGCCGAGCGCGCCGTCCTTCAGCCGGTTCTCGGCTTCGAGCCGCGCGCGGCGCGAGAGCGAGCCGTGGTGCGCCGCGACGCGTCCCTCGCCGAGGCGGTCGTTGAGGTCGCGCGCGAGCCGCTCGGCGGAGCGCCGGCTCTGCGCGAACACGAGCGTGGTGCGATGCGCTTGCACCAGCTCGGCCACCTGCTGGAGCGTCGCGTCCCAGATCGTGTCGCTGGTCGCCGACAGGAAATCGTCGACGGGTGCGATGACCTCGAGGTCGAGGTCGCGCGTGAAGCCCGCGTCGACGAGCGCCGGCTCCTTCGCCGTCGCGCCCGTGAGGAACGCCACGGCATCCTCGACCGGGCTGACGGTCGCCGAGCAGCCGATCCGCTGCGGTCTGACGCCGCTCTCCGCTTCCACGAGCGCCTGCAGCCGCTCGAGCGTGAGCGCGAGGTGCGCGCCGCGCTTGCCACCCATCAGCGCGTGGATCTCGTCGACGATCACGAAGCGCACGCCGGCGAGCGCAGGACGGAAGCGGCGGCTCGTGAGCAGGATGTAGAGCGATTCGGGCGTGGTGATGAGCACGTGCGGCGGCCGGCGCGTCATCGCCTGGCGCGCGGCCGCGAGCGTGTCGCTCGTCCGCACCGCCACGCGCACCTCGGGGAGCGCGAGGCCGTCGGCGTCCGCCCTCGCGCGGATCCCGGCGAGCGGCGCGCGCAGGTTCTTCTCGATGTCGTTGTTCAGCGCGCGCAGCGGCGAGACGTAGACGACGTAGACGCGGTCTTCGAGCCGTCCCTCGAGGGCGAGACGGTGCAGATGATCGAGGCCCCAGAGGAACGCCGCCAGCGTCTTTCCGGAGCCGGTGGGCGCGACGATCAGGGTGTCGCGACCCGCCGCGATGGCCTCCCACCCTTCGCGCTGCGGGCGCGTCGCCTCGGCGAACGTCGAGCCGAACCATCGCTCGACGAAGGGCAGGAACGCGGCCGCCACGGAGTTCACCATACGTCGATCCGGCTTATTTGCCAATCACTTGCGCTTGTTCACGTGACCGTGACACAATGTCGGCCGCCGGCGGCGATGCTGCCGTCGAACAGGGCAGTGCTTCACTGCAGCTCACTCTGACTGGAGGGGCGGACGATGAGCAAGGTGTTCGTGATCGTGCTGGCCGTGGTCCTTTCGCTCGGCGTGGCGTCGCTCGGCTTCGCGCAGGCGCCGGCGGCGACCGACAAGAAGATGGACGAGAAGAAGGCCGACTCCAAGATGGAGAAGAAGGCTGACTCCAAGGTGGAGAAGAAGGCCGACTCCAAGATGGAGAAGAAGGCCGACAAGCCCGAGAAGAAGCCCGAGAAGAAGGCCGAGAAGAAGGCCGACGCGAAGGACGCGAAGGACGCGAAAGACGCGAAGGACGCGAAGAAAGCCGCGAATCCCTGCGCCGCGAAGAAGTAGCATAGGCGCCGTCCGCCGCTCCGTTCGCGCAGGATGATGACGAGGCCGGTTCCCGCGAACTGGCCTCACTGATTTCCGCAGCCGTCGCAACCCCGGAGGGTCCCATGCGTGGCGTCGTCTTCCTCGGCAACCGCAAGCTCGAGCTCCGCGACTTTCCCGATCCGACCCCCGGCCCGGGTGAGGTGGTCATCGCCATCAAGGCGTCCGGCATGTGCGGCAGCGACCTGCATCCCTATCGCGCGGTCGGCAACGCCGCCGCCGCGCTCGGGCTCGGCGGCAAGGGCGGGCCGGTGATCGCCGGCCACGAGCCGTGCGGCGTCGTGCACGCGCGCGGCGCGGGCGTGACCGAGGCGCAGGCGCCGACCGGCGCGCGCGTGATGAACCATCACTACAAGGGCTGCGGCGCGTGCAAGCACTGCCGCGTCGGCTGGTCGCAGCTCTGCCGCAAGGGGATCACGGTCTACGGCATGACCGGTCACGGCGGGCACGCGCCGTACATGGTCGCTCCCGCGTTCACGCTGGTGCCGATGCCGGACGAGATCTCGTTCGAGGAAGGTGCGGCGATCTCGTGCGGGACCGGCACCGCCTACGGCGCGCTCAAGCGCCTCGACGTGTCCGGGCGCGACACGCTCGCGGTGTTCGGTCAGGGACCGGTCGGGCTCAGCGCGACGATGCTCGGCGCCGCGATGGGCGCCCGGATCATCGCGGTCGACACGGTGGCGGAGCGCCGCGCGCTGGCGAAGCAGCTCGGGGCCGACGAGGTCATCGATCCCAACGCGGTCGATCCCGTCGCCGCGATCCACGCGCTGACCGGCGGCGAGGGCGCCGAGGCGACGATGGACTGCACCGGCGTGCCGGACGCCCGCGTGGCCGCGGTGCGCAGCGCCGACACGTGGGGCCGGGTGGCGTTCGTCGGCGAGGGCGGCGGCCCGACGAGCTTCGACATCAGCCAGCACATGATCCGGCGCCAGCTCACGATCCACGCGTCGTGGACGTTCTCGGCGGTCGGCCAGGACGAGTGCGCGCGCTTCGTCGCGGAGAAGAAGATTCCGCTGAAGAAGCTCCTCACGCACCGCTTCACGCTCGAGCAGGCCGAGGAGGCGTACAAGCTCTTCGACACGCAGACGACGGGGAAGGGCGTCTTCACCTTCTAGC
>VGLJ01000110.1 GCA_016866775.1 Candidatus Rokuibacteriota bacterium
GCGGCGTCTCGGTCGGCAGCGCCATACCCTGCCGCGGGCTGATGCGGCTGCTCCCCGGCGGCGGCCCGTAGCGGGCGACGACTTCCGGCGGCGCGATGATCGCCTTCTCGCCCCGGATCAGCGTCGTGATCGTGGTCGGGACCTTGTCCTCCTCGACCCAGATGTACTCCGGCTCGCTCGGCACGTCGCCGAAGCGCGGGTTCTTCACGAGGAGCCACCGCGTCTCCGCCGACTTCAGGTTGACCGACGGGTCGCCGATGGTGGGCATCCCCATGAGCTCGCGCATGGTGTTGCCCACGGCGGAGCACCCGGTCAGCAGCGCGACGCAGAAAAGGCAGACGACCGGCAGGAACTTCATGCGCGGCCTACCATAGCACACGCCTCTCAATTCCCCGGCAACGGCTCCCAGGGAAACCGCTGCTCTTCGGTGTCCCCGGCGTTCTGCAGCGGCTCGCGCCGCGAGAACAGCGCGCTGCCGGTGATCGCGGACACCCACGTGGTGTCCAGATAGGTCACGTTGCCGCGGCGGATCAGGATCGGCACGAGCCAGGCCGAGGCCTCGAGCGTGCGGCCGAGCGGCACGGCGCGCTCGGGACGGCCCAGGATCTCCTCGACGCGGACGTTCTGCGCGGTGATCGTGTCGCTCACCCGTAGCGGGTCGATCACATGGAAGCGCTTCGACCGCTCGAGGAGCGTCGCGAAGAGATACGGCACGCGCCGCACGTCGGCCTCGCTGTTCGTGAGGTCCAGCACGGGCGCGATCGCGACGCGGATGCGCCCCCGGCTGATCCGCGCGCCGTCCTCGGCGCGCGGCTCCGGCTGGCCCGGCACGGCGATGAACACGGCCTCCGACAGTCGCGGAAGCACCCGGCGCACCTGCGCGTAGCCGAGCACGTCCTCGTGGCGGCCGAGGATGCGGCCGGTGGTGGGATGCCGGAAGCTCTCGCCCTTGCGGAAGATCGTGAGCTCCTGCCCGACCTGCGCGCCGCCTTCCTGTCCGATGTCGAGATAGATGCGGTCGCCGTCGAGCTCCAGCACGAGGCCTTCGAGCGGCTGGAACGCCTTCACGAGGTCGTCGGCCATCGCCACGAACGTCGCGGCGATCCGGTCCGCCGTGCTGGCGTGGGCGGGCGCCGCGACGGCGAGCACCAGCAGCGCGAGCGCGAGCACGCGGGCGCTCAAAACGTCACCGACGGCTGGTGGGTGCCGAACACGCCGCGCAACCGCCCGCAGATCTCGCCGAGCGTCACCGACGCCTCGACCGCCTCCACGAGGCGCGGCATCACGTTCTCGCGCCCGCGTGCCGCGCGCTCGACGGCGTCGAGCGCGCGCGCGGCGTGGTCGGCGTCGCGACGCTTCCGCACGCGCGCGACCCGCTCCCGGAGCGCCTCGCCGATGCCCGCGTCGACCTGGAAGAGGTTCGCGGGCGCGGCCTCGTCGGTGACGAAGTCGTTCACGCCCACGACGGTCCGGCGCTTGTCCTCGACCTCGCGCTGGTAGCGGTACGCCGCGTCCTGGATCTCCTTCTGCATGAAGCCGATGGCCGCCACCGAGCCGCCCAGCTCGTCGATCTTCCGGATGTAGGCCTCGGCTTCGCCCTCGATGTCGTCGGTGAGACGCTCGACCGCGAACGACCCGCCGAGCGCGTCGACCGTGTCCGCGACACCCGACTCGTACGCGAGCACCTGCTGGGTGCGCAGCGCGACCCGCACCGACTTCTCCGTCGGCAGCGCGAGCGCCTCGTCCATCGAGTTCGTGTGCAGTGACTGGCAGCCGCCGAGCACGGCGGCGAGCGCCTGGATCGCCACCCGGACGATGTTGTTCTCCGGCTGCTGCGCGGTCAGCATGCTCCCCGCGGTCTGCGCGTGGAAGCGCAGCGCGAGGCTGCGCGGGTCGCGCGCCCGGAACCGGTCGCGCATGATGCGGGCCCAGAGCCGCCGCGCCGCACGGAACTTCGCCACCTCCTCGAGCAGGTTGTTGTGGGCGTTGAAGAAGAACGAGAGCTGCGGCGCGAACGCGTCCACCGCGAGCCCCGCCTCGACCGCCGCCTGCACGTACGCGATCGCGTTGGCGAGCGTGAACGCCACCTCCTGCACCGCCGTGCAGCCCGCTTCGCGCACGTGGTAGCCCGAGATCGAGATGGTGTTCCAGCGCGGGACCTCGTCCTTGCAGTAGGCGAAGATGTCGGTGATGAGGCGCATCGACGGCGCGGGCGGGAAGATGTACGTGCCGCGCGCGATGTACTCCTTCAGCACGTCGTTCTGGACGGTGCCGCTCAGCGTCGACGCCGGCACCCCGTGCCGCTTCGCCACCGCGACGTAGAGGGCGAGCAGGATCGACGCGGTCGCGTTGATCGTCATCGACGTGGAGACACGGTCGAGCGGGATGCCCTCGAAGAGGTCCTGCATGTCCTCCATCGACGCGATCGAGACGCCGACCTTGCCGACCTCGCCGTGCGCGATCGCGGCGTCGGGGTCGTAGCCCATCTGCGTCGGGAGGTCGAAGGCGACGGAGAGGCCGGTCTGGCCCTGGTCGAGCAGGAACCGATAGCGCTTGTTGGTCTCGGCCGCCGAGCCGAAGCCCGCGTACTGCCGCATCGTCCACAGCCGCCCGCGGTGCCCGGTCGGATGGACGCCGCGCGTGTACGGAAACTCGCCGGGCGCGCCGAGCACGCCCTTGCCGCTCACGTCGCCCGCGCCGTACACGCGCGCGAGCGGCGCGCCCCACGACGTCGAGAACAGCGCGTCCCGCTCGCGAGGGTTGTCACTCACAGCGGGATGTTCCCGTGCTTCTTGGGGGGGTTGCTGTCGCGCTTGGTGTGGAGCAGCGCGAGCGCCTCGACGAGCCGCGCGCGCGTGTCCTTCGGCTCGATCACCTCGTCGACGTAGCCGCGCTCGGCCGCGATGTACGGGTTGGCGAACTTCTCGCGATACTCGCGGATCTTGGCGTCGCGGAACGCCGCGGCGTCGGCGGCCGCCTCCACCTCGCGGCGGTAGAGGATGTTGACGGCGCCCTCGGGGCCCATCACCGCGATCTCCGCCGTCGGGAACGCGAAGTTCACGTCGCCGCGGATGTGCTTGGACGACATGACGTCGTAGGCGCCGCCGTACGCCTTGCGCGTGATCACCGTGAGCTTCGGCACCGTGGCCTCGCAGTACGCGTAGAGCAGCTTCGCGCCGTGCTTGATGATGCCGCCGAACTCCTGCGCGGTGCCGGGGAGGAAGCCGGGGACGTCGACGAACGTGACGAGCGGGATGTTGAAGCAGTCGCAGAAGCGGACGAAGCGGGCGGCCTTGACGGAGGCGTTGATGTCGAGACAGCCGGCGAGGTGCGCGGGCTGGTTCGCCACGATGCCGACCGGACGGCCGCCCAGCCGGCCGAAGCCGACGATGATGTTGGGCGCGAAGTCCGCCTGCACCTCGAAGAAATACCGGTCGTCGAGCACGGGCTCGATGATCGTCTTCATGTCGTACGGGCGGTTCGGCTGGTCGGGCACGGCGGTCTGCAGCCCCTCGTCGCGGCGGTCGACCGGGTCCATGGTGGGGCGCAGCGGCGGATCGTCCATGTTGTTCTGCGGCACGAAGCTCAGGAGCTCGCGGATCAGCGCGAGGCACTCGTCCTCCGACTCCGCCGCGAAGTGCGCGACGCCGGACGTGCCGTTGTGCGTGTCCGCGCCACCGAGCGCCTCGGCCGAGACCTCCTCGTGCGTGACCGCGCGGATGACGTCGGGACCCGTCACGAACATGTAGGAGGTGCGCTTGACCATCAGCACGAAGTCCGTGATGGCCGGCGAGTACACCGCGCCGCCCGCGCACGGTCCCATCACGGCCGAGATCTGCGGCACCACGCCGGACGCCAGCGTGTTGCGCAGGAAGATGTCGGCATAGCCCGCGAGCGACACCACGCCTTCCTGGATGCGCGCGCCCCCGGAGTCGTTGAGGCCGATGACCGGCACGCCGGTCTTGAGCGCAAGATCCATCACCTTGCAGATCTTCCGCGCGTACGCCTCGGACAGCGACCCGCCGAACACCGTGAAGTCCTGCGCGAACACGAACACGGACCGGCCGTGGATGCGGCCGGCGCCGGTGACCACGCCGTCGCCCGGGATCCGCTGCTCGGCCATCCCGAAGTCCTGCGTCTGGTGGACGACGAACTTGTCGAGCTCGTTGAACGAGCCCGGGTCGAGCAGGAGCTCGAGGCGCTCACGCGCGGTCTTCTTGCCGGCCTTGTGCTGGCGCCGGACGCGGTCCTCGCCGCCGCCCAGCTCGGCCTCGGCGTGGCGGCGATGCAGCTCGTCGAAACGCTCCTGGAGGGACATCGGTAGGTAGGAGAAAGTATAGGAAGCGGCCTTCACGAAAGTCAATGTAATTATTGACTTTATGCGCATTTTCTTCGATGATCGCTCCCCATGCCGGACTGGCTCCTGCTCGTGCTCGCCGCCTGCGCCGTGGCGGTCTCGGTCAGCATCGTGCTGGTCCTGCTCAGCCTTCGCCGCATCCTCGTGCTGACCGAGCGTGAGCTCGGACCGCTCGCGAGCGAGGCGCGCGGGCTCACCGGGGACGCGCGCGCGCTCACGCAGGAAGCGACGCGCGACGTCCGGCGCGCGGGCGACGTCATCGACCGCGTCGGCGACGCGGCCGCGGGCGTGGGGCGCGTGGTCAACGCGCTCGCCGGACTGACACGCGCGGGACAGCTCGTCGGCATGGCGGCCGCCGTACGCCGCGGCGTCGACGTCTTCGTGGACCGGCTCCGCAAGAACGGAGGACATCCTCATGGCCAGTGAGCGAGGCGGCGGTGCGGGCGCGTATCTCGGCTGGTTCCTCTTCGGCGCGACCGTCGGCGGGCTCGCCGCGCTGCTCCTCACGCCGCGCACGGGCGAGGAGAGCCGCGACTTCCTGAGCGACCGCGCGGGCGACTGGCTCGACAAGGGCCGCGACCTCGTCGAGGACGGCGCCGAGCGGCTGCGCACCGCGTTCGAAGCCGGGCGCGACGCGATGCGCGAGGAGCTGCGCCGGACGCCGCCGCCGGCGCAGGGCTGACGCGGAGCCTTACAGGAAGCCCTGGCCCGCCTCGACCGTCTCGAACTCCCATACCGTGATGCGGTAGCGCTCGGCCGCCGGCATGTTGGGAATGCGGAAGTAGGCGCGCTGGAGCCCGGGGACGACGCCGGGCACCCACTCGATCCGCTGGCCCAGCACGTTGCCGTTGCCATCCAGCGCCTGCGCGAGCAGCCGGACGTTCACGATCGGCGAGCCGTGCAGGCTGCGCACGTAGCCGTCGAGGTCCTGGCCGACGGCTCCTCCCTGGGCCGCCCAGTCGACCGCGAGCCAGCGCTCCCAGCCGATCACCGTCGTGGTCGTGGTGGCCGAGGGCGCCAGCGCGCCGCCCGACATGGGGCCCGCGCAGCCGGCGGCGAGCGGCAGCAGGGCGAGGGCGGCGAGCCAGGGTGTCCAGCGCATGGTCGCTCCGTTCAGGCGCGCCAGTTCGCGCGCGTCGGCAGGATCCGGTCGGCGATGAGGTTGCGCATCATCTCCAGCGTACCGCCGCCGATGGCGAACATACGCGCATCGCGCATCATCCGCTCGAGCGGCAGGCTGCGCCCGTAGCCGGCGGCGCCGTGGAGCTGGAGCGCTTCACTGGTGACGAACTGCGCGGTCTCGGCGGCGGCGGTCTTTGCCTTCGCCGCTTCCAGCGCGTCGGGAAAGCCGCGCCCGGCGCGGGCGGCGGCGCGGTGGATGAGCAGGCGCGCGGCATCGAGCCGCACCGCCATGTCGGCGATCTTCCACCGGAGCCCCTGGAACTCGGCGATGGGCCGGCCGAACTGCTTGCGCTGCGTCACGAACGCGAGCGCGCGCTCGTAGGCGCCCTGCGCGATGCCGAGCGCGACGGTGGCGGCGCCGAGCCGCTGGCCGTTGTACGCCGCCATGAGCTTCTTGAAGCCATCGCCCGGGCCGACGAGGACGTGCTCGCTCGGCACGTGGCAGCGCTCGAAGTGCAGCTCGCCTTCCGGAATGCCGCGCAGCCCCATCATCAATTCGCGATGTCCGAGGCGGAAGCCCGGCGCGTCCCGCTCGACGAGCACGCCGCCGACGCCGTCGGCGCCGGGGCGGTTCCCGAAGCGCGCGTACACGAGGTAGAGCCGGGAGGTGCCCGCCCCGGTGATGTAGCGCTTGTGGCCGGTGATCGCCCAGCCGCCCGGCGCCTCGTCCGCGTGGGTCGCGAGATCCGTGGCGGCCGATCCGGCCTCGACCTCGGTGATCGCGATCGCGGGCTTCTCGCCGTCCTGCACGACCCACGGGAAGTACCGCTGCTTCTGCTTCTCCGTGCCGTACGCGCGCAGCGCCCCGACGACGCCGAGGTTGCCCTCGACCACGATGCGTCCGGTCACGCCGCAGGCCCGCGCGATCTCCTCGATGACGAGGATCACGTCGAGGATCGAGGTGTCGCCGCCGCCGTACTCCTTGGGGATCGTCATCCCCATGAACCCCGCGGCGACGAGATCCTTCACGTTGTCCCAGGGATACTCCTCGCGCTCGTCCCACCGGGCCGCGCGCTCCGCGAAGACGTTGTCCGCGAGCTCGCGCGCCCGCGCCCTGAGCGCCTGCTGGTCTTTCGTCAGCTCGAAGTCCATGCGGAGAGTGTACGACAGACGCAGGCAGTGACTATTCGGTCACGTCGAACGCGCGAACCGGCTCATGGCCCTCGCGGATCTTGAAGCGGCGTCGCATCGCCGAAGAACACGAAGCTTGCCCAAAAGTACGGGTGGCGCCATCTCTCTTCGCGCCTGACCTCCACTTGGGCTTGCCGCAGGGCCTCGGCCTTGTTCTCCCCCGAAGCCAGACGGCGATAGAAATGCGACATGAGCGCCGCCGTCGCGACGTCGTCAACTTTCCACAGACTCATGACTAGCGTGCGCGCGCCCGCAATGAGGAAGGCTCGTCGAAGCCCGTACACGCCTTCACCTCGTCGGACCTCGCCGACTCCGGTCTCACACGCGGAGAGAACGACGAGGTCGGTGCCCTCAAGGTCGAGTCCGCTGGCTTCCAGGGCCGTCAGAATTCCGTCCTCCGAGCGATCGGCGAGATCGTTGGCGCCGGCGAACGCCAGTCCGGACCGTAAGAGCGGGTTCTCAGGCGTCGATCGATGTGCCGACTCCAGGCCGGCGGGACCGAACACGAGATCTCGCGCGCTCCTCCCCGCCACGGGCGTCTGGTCTCCCAGGAAAAATCCGTGCGTGGCGAGGTGGAGCACCTCGGGACCTCGCACCGCTTTCAAGGCGGCTTCCCCGGCATCGGGCCCTGTCAGCAGCGTGGCGCGCGTCATATGTTGGACCGCCAAGCCTTCGGCCAGGGTTCCCGGCAAGCGTCCGAACCTCATCGGAACGAACTCGGTCGAGCGCCGGGGCGAGGGACGAGACTCGTCCGATACTTCCTCGCGCCGCGCTGCCGGGCGTTGGGGTCCGTAGTCTGGATCGGCGAAGACGATGGAACCCGATCGAGCCCGCGTCCTGGACTGAAAGCGCAGGAGATCCCTGCCGCTGGTGAGATAGACAAGTTGGAAACGATCGAGAAGGGGCTGTCCATCCTCGTCACGCAGCGCGCCGAATGGAACCAGACTGAGATCGCCATCCGGCGCGAGGAGCAGGGTCTTGGCGTCGCCGATGAGCCGGCGCACGGGCCGCATAACGAGTTCGTCGAGTGTCCGCGCGGCCGCGCTCTCGAGCGCATCGGGAGAGCTCGGCGCTTTACGAAGAGCGGTCACGGCTCGTTCGATCGGCTCCGCGTCACCCAGCGATACCCACTGGAGCGCGCCGGATCGTCGGCTGATGTAGGCGACGTAGCGGGGCGCCGCCTCACGCTTGCCTCGAAGGCTGAACGGCCGGTACTGGACGAACTCGATGAGCGCGGCATCGGCGGGAACCGCCTCCCGCACTCGTGCCAACGTGACCGGACGGGACGCCAGTCGCACCTCGGCACTCTTGGCCGCGAGTTGGGATTGCAAAGATTCGATCCGCGCCTCGAGCACGAGGCGGCGGGTGGAGGACGGGAGCCTGTCCTCGCTCTCCGCCCTGAGAAAGAGCCCCGCGAGCTCGGCCCGCGCCGCGAGGAGCATGGCCAACTTCTCCCGATCCTCTCCTTCGAGACGTCTCCGCAACGCGTCGAGACTCTCCGACACCGCGTCGAGGATCCGCCCCTTGCGCTGCAGAACGATCTCGAATGCCAGCCGGAGCGCCTCATCATCCTGGCGACGGGATCGCGTGTGGAACGACAAGACCATCGCCGTTTCGTCCTCGAGCGCGTCCATGTACGCCTGCTTCTCCGCTTCGCTCCCGGATATCAGCACGGACGGTAAGGTGATCTCGCGCAGTTCTAGGGCGCGCGTCATCATCAAGATCGCTTCGTCGAACGCGTTCCGGCTCCAGCTCACCGCCGCGAGACTGAAGAAGTGCAAGGCGAGATCTGAATGGCTGGCACCGTAAGCGTCCTGCTTCACGCGCAACGCCTGCAGTAGAAGGCGCTCCGCCTTGTCGACCTCACCTCGGGAGAAATGCAGCAGACCGAGGTTGCCGAGCGCGTTTGCCAACTCGGGCCGAGCGCCACCGGGCTGCGCCAAGTCCACCAAGGCTGTCGTGTACAAAGCCTCCGCTTCTTTGTGATTACCCTTCTGCGCGAGAACGAAGGCCAGGTTTGAGGTCGTAACGGCCACGTCGTGGCGGGGAACGCCCGTCCGCTTCTTCATTGAGAGAGAACGTTCGAGACTCGATTGAGCGCGATTATGATCTCCGGCCGCGATGTGAACCAGCCCAAGATCGTTGAGGATGACGCTCTCTTCATGGCCGGCGCCGGTCCGTTCCGCGATCTCGAGTGCCCGCAGATAGGTCCGTTCTGCTTGGTGGTAGTCGCCCCGTCGCCACTGCAGTTTTCCCAATACCGTCAACGTGGTGATGAGATCGGGATGCGTTGAATGCAACAGCGATTCGCGCATCGCCAGGACCTCGCGGAGGCCTGCCTCAGCGTGCGCGTACTCACCCTTGGCCACGAGCACTTCGAGAAGGGACGTTCGCACGTCGAGGACGTCCTTGTCGGCAGCGTCACGATCAGCCGTCATGCTGGAGAGAACAGGCGGCGTCCCGCGTGATGTGGAAAAGCGAAGCGCGCTCTTCCGGTAGTACGGACGCGGTCACACCGTAGCAGAAATGTGACGGCGCCGGGGAATAGGGAGATAGCGCCTCGCGTGAGATCGTCGCGCTGCGAGGCAAAGCGCGATGCGTCATGCGGCGACCGCCGGCGACTGGTTCAGCACGACCGCGATTTTCCGCCAGCCATCGATCCGACGCAGCTTGATCTGGCCGCTCACCACGAGGCTGAAGAGCAAGACGACGGCGGCGTCTTCGCCCGGCAGCGAGCCTTGCGTCTTCACGCGGCGGCGAAATTCTCCGTGGAGCCGCTCGATCACGTTCGTCGTCCGCAGCGTCTTCCACTGGGCCTTCGGAAATCGGAAGAACGTGAGGAGCTCGTCGCCCCCTTCCCGCAGGCTCGTGACGACGCCCGGGCAGCGCTTGGCCCAGGTGCGCTCGAAGGCGGTGTACGCCGTGCGGGCCGCGTCGGCGCTGGCCGCGTAGACGATCTGATGGAAGTCGTCGCGGATCGCGGCGAGGACGTGCTTCGGGGCCTTGCGCTCAAGGTTGCGCAGCTTGTGCACGCAGCATCGCTGCACCGCGGCCCGCGGCCAGACGAGGCCGACCGCGCGGCGCAGCCCGGCATTGCCGTCGATGATGCAGAGCACGGGGCTGCGCAGCCCGCGCGCCGCCAGGTCGTCCAGGCAGCCCTTCCACGCCGCAAACGACTCGCCGGCACAGAGATCGAGGGCCAGGAGCTGCTTGCCGCCGTCGGGTAGGACGCCGACCACGCCGAGCACGGGCACGCTCACGACCTTGCCGGCGCTCCGCACGCGCAGGGCGAAGCCGTCGAGGTAGAGATAGATCGCGTCGACGTCGGCGAGTGAGCGCGTCCGCCACGCCGCCAGTCCGTCCTTGAGCGTGGCGACGACCCGGGAGACCGCGCTCTTCGAGAGCGGCGCCGCCTTGAGCAGCGGCTGGAGGGCGCCGCGAATCCGCCGCGTGTTGCCGCCGGCCAGGTAGGTGGCGGCGATCGCTTCGTTCACCTCGGGCAGCCGCCGCTGGTACCGCGGGAGCAGCGTCGAGGTCCACTCCCGCCCGCCGAACAGCGTCGCGCGCGGGACGGTGAGCGCCAGCGGCCCGCTCGGGCCCGTCAGCATCCGCGTCTTTGTCCCGTTGCGATAGCCGCGACGCGCCTCGTGGCGCTCGTAGGACCGGACGCCGAGCGCGACGTGCAGTTCCTCGTGGACGGCCGCCTCGATCGCGCCGCGCACGTGGTCGTGGATCAACGCGCCCAGTGAGACGCGCTCGATGTCAGGCGTGGCGGCCGGCTTCTTGATACCTTTGTCCATGGCGCATTCCTCCGGTGGCCGCCTGCCAGGGCGGCCGGTTGGTCGTGCACTTCACCAACCGGAAGAATGCGCCATTTCTCTTTTCCACACGACTCGGGACGCCGCC
>VGLJ01000111.1 GCA_016866775.1 Candidatus Rokuibacteriota bacterium
TGCCGTCGCAGACGACGAGCAAAGCCTGACCGGCCACCAGCGAGATCGTCGTCGCCCCGTCGATCGTCTCCGAGCCGTCGGCGTCGACCGTGATGACGCCTGTCCCGCTGTTACGCACCGCGAACCAGAAGCCGTCCGTCGCCGTCGCCGCAGTGGGCAGCGTGAGCGTCCACGTGCCCGACGACGCATTGATGACCTTGCGCACGTCGGACGTGGTGAGTGTGTAGTTCGCCGACTTGGCAAGCACCGGGAGGGTCGTCCCCGGCGCGAGGGCAGTGATCGCCTGCTTCACGCGCGCGGCCGTCCAGGCCCGCCGCGTCGTCGCCGTCCCCGCCTCCGCCTCGGCCTGCGATACGGTCGCGAGGAGGTCGAGGATCTGCGTGATGGTGAGATACCGCGTGACGTTGTCCGCGCTCTGGTCGGTGGGGATCTTGTCGCCCACGGCTGCGGTCGTGACCGCGGTGAGATCGCGGATCTTCGTCGTCGCCATTCCGGCCTCTCTATTTCGCCTGCGCGCCGAGCGGCATGTGATCGACCAGGAGCTGCGAGATGAAGAACCGCGTGCCGTCGACGGCGCCGTATACGTCCTTCTGGATGCGCGTGCCGACGATGCCGATGGCATAGCTCTCGTTCGTGAGCCCCGGCCCGCTCGGCGTGACGGTGAAGTTGGTCTTGCTGCTCGCCTCGAGGCTGGCTCCGGCGTCGGTCACGAACTCAGCGCCCGTGTCCGTCACGAGCTGGTACGCGGTCGCGACGAACGCGCCGTCAACCTTGAGGTTGACGGTCACCGACTCGGTACTGAGCTGCTTCATGATCAGCCAGCCGCGGTCGTAGCGCTTGAGGCCACGCGCGTTGTCGAAGGGCAGCTCTGGAGTCGTGAAGCCGTTGCTATACGCCACGCCGTCGTCAAGGGCCGAGTCCGTGTCCTCGAGCCGACGCAGAAAGCCGTCGTGGCCCCCGACATAGACGCGGAAGTCGCCGGCCGAGGCGCGGATCACGGCGGAGGCCGACGCGATGCCCGCGGCCGTGTAGTAGTACTGGTGGCGCGCCCACGCTTCTTCGGCGGGGCGGTCGATGAAGTAGACGAGCGCGGTGTCGACGACGCTCTGGCCCTGGCGGATGACGAAGATTTTGCAGGCGCGGAGCACGGGGTCATAGACCGCGTGCGCGCCGGACGCGAGCAGCGAGCGGTCGACGTTGTCCTGAATCCACACGTGAATGTGCGCGGGGCGCGCGAGCGAGACGGCCGCGTAGTCGCCCGTGGTCTGCGTCGCGATAATCGAGGCGACGTCGCCGTCCTCGCCCATGACGATGAGGTCGTTCGGCGTGCGCACGACCAGGCGCTCGGAGGCGACGCCGCCTTCCCACTGCGCGGCCTCGTAGCCCCAGTTCGTCGACGAGGAGTCGCTGTCCTCGACGAGGTAGGCGCGGGTCTTGCCGATCGGGATCAGCCGGTTGCCGAACTCGGGGAGGGCCACGACGCCGAAGTCGTCCCCGGTCTCGATCACGAGCGTCGTGACGTTCGCGTCGGAAAAGTCGTCACCGCCGCTCGCCGCGGCGTAGATCTTCTGCGTCTTGCCCGACACCCCATAGGCCCAGAGGCGGCGCGACACGCCGCGGCCGTGGACGACCATCTGCTTCGGCCAGGCCGTCCCCGACCAGTCAGTCGGGATGTTTGCGAGATCGCTCGTCGTTGTCGCGCTCCCGTCCCAGGTCTGCGGCCGGTCGCTGCCGGTGCAGATGTAGAGCGTGTCGTTGAAGGTCGTGAAGTGCGTGACCTTGTCCGCGGTGAGGCCGCTCTTGAGGACGGTCGAGAAGTCCTTCCAGATCTTGCCGTCGGCCGTCGCGGTCACGATGAACGTGTTGCCGTTGCGCTTGCGGAACTGCGTGAACCCCATGACGCGCGACCCGCCACTGATCGCGCTCGCGTTGACCTTCGTGACACCGTTGCGCGTCTCGCGGGCCCCGCGGTGCAGGTTGATGTTCAGCGCCTCGACCATGCTCTCGGGCGGGATCTGGTCGACGTTCGGGTTGGCGTTCCAGCCGCCACGCACGGCGGGGATCCGGTACGTGCTGCCGGGGTAGACGGAGGCCATCAGCGGAGGAGCGCCCGCGTCAGCGCCACGTCGAAGCGCGCGGGGGTCGGCGGCCCGCTGTTGAGGGCGCGAACGGTCGTGTGAGCGCCGATCGCCTGCTGGATCACGGTCGCATCGAGCGCGACGGTATGCATGGGCGCCAGCTTCACCGCGAGCGAGAGCACGATCAGTTCCTCGTACTCGCCGGGGAGCGTGACCGTCGTGTCCAGGCTCGCGATCGAGGAGAGCGGCTTCCACGACCAGGCGCGGAAGGTGTAGGCCGCGTCCGGCGGGAGATCGAAGTGGATCTTCCCGCTCGGGTACTCCGTCGCGTAGTAGAGCCGTGCCGGACGGCCGCGCGTGGCCTTGTCCTCAATGCGCGCCCACTCGTCGAGGCTCATCGACGGATCGACCGGCGTGTCCACGTTCGCGCTGTCGCGGACGTAGCCCTCCACGATCCGCACGGGCCGCGTCGTGTCGAAGGTGCCCCCACTGCCGATGGTGTAGACGGCCGTCCCGATCGTCAGCGTGAAGCTCTCGTCGACGACGTTCGGCACCATGAGCCGCTCGGCGCTCCAGCTCGCGAGCGTCCGGTTCAGCACCGTCAGCCCATCGTCGAGCTGGGTACTCGTCGGCAGACGGATCCCGCAAAGCTGGAGCGCGCCGCTCACGAGGGTGCGGGCGGTCGCGATGGTCGCCTCCTACGCGCGCGGGCGCGTGCGGGGTATCGGGCTTTTCCTTGGCGGGGGCGCGCCGTAGCCGCCGTTGCGGAGCGCGCCCTCGGTCGCGGAGAGGCTCACCTCGATCTGAGCGCGCTGCTGGCGGAGCTGGGCCAGACGGCCCAGCTCGGCCTTGTGCTGCTCGCTCGCGTCTGTCGTCATTCGCCCTACCCGCGCACGCGCGCGGCCCACTCCGGGCGCAGCGTCTTGTACCCGAACAGGACGTCGATGCGGCACGGGAACTTGTCGTTCGTGATGTCGTACTGCCGCACGATTCGGAGCGAGATGCCGTCATGGGTCTCGCGCGCGGCGAAGTCCTGGCCCCGCGGCATCTCCAGATCGGCCGTGACCATCGCGAAGGCGTCGCGGTGGTAGAGCAGCGGCTGGATGTACACCGTGCTGGCGTCGCCGGAGCCGCCGGCGGCGGTGAAGACGACGGCCTTGCCCGCCCCGGCGCTGACGAGCTCGACGTTCTGCGTCGCGCCCGAGGTGGTCGGGGTCGGGGTCACCGAGACCGTGAGCGCGCCGGCGCCGCTCGCCGTGCCGTCGGCCGTCGCAGCGAACTGCTGAAGATGGCTGTACCGCTGCTTCGTCTCAGGGTTGACGGCGTAGACGTCCGCGACCTTAAAGACGTCGCCCTGCTTGACCGTGGCGGATGCGTCGAGGCCGGTGATCGCGATCGTGGCCGTGCCGCTCGTGATGCCGCTCGAGGTGTTGACGACCGGCGTGGTGTCATCGCGGGTGCCGTTCGTGTGCGACGGCACCATGTTCGACTCCCACCACTTCACGCCCGCGGCCATGCCGATGTAGCCCTCGGCGAAGGCGCGCTCCAGTTCAGAGGCCTTGTGGAAGTAGGTGCTCACGCTGTTGACGAGCGGGAACATCGTCGAGGAGTCGAGGATGAAATGCCGGTTGCCGTCCGGCGCGAGGCCCTGGCTGACGCGCGCGTTCGCGCGGAGCACGTCCAGGATCGCGTCGGGCTCGGCGTCCGGGTCCGCGGCCGTGAGGTTGTAGACGTCCTTGTAGACATTGCTCAGGATGATGTACTCCACCTCGGCGGCGAGGCGGGCCATCGCGGGCTCGAGGATCCGCTCCGCAAAGTCATCGAGGCTCAGCGTGAGCTCGACGGAGCTGAAGTTGATGTCGACGCCCCGCTGCGTCGCGAGGGTGAGCGTCTGGGAGGTCTCGCTCACGTCCTGCGTGGAGATCGTGGCGCCGCTCCGCACCGTGAACTGGTTGGGCATGCGGACCTTGAGCGAGTCGCCGATCTTGGCACCGGAGCGGGCGAACTGATTGTCGTACTGCCGGTCGATCGTCTTGACGAACTTCAGGTTGTTGTGCAAGAGCGCCAGCGCTTTGCGCGTGACTTGGGTCGGCGTCAGAATGGTGTTCGCCACGTCTTATCCTCCGACGGCGCGCGGGAGATGCAATGTCACCAGCGCGAGAATTGCGTCGGGGCCGTCGACGATGCCGGCGGCGCGGGCGATCTTCTCGGCGGTGGGGGTCGGTCGAGGCTGGCTGGCCGCTCTCGCCATCTCGCACCCCCCCGGTTTGCGACACGTGACCCGTTCGAGCCGGGTTGCACGAGTCCCCGAGGGGTTGCTTCGCGTGCTGCCGGGGCGCGAGGCCGGCGCCACTTCGCGCGCTGCGGGGCACAACTCCCGCGCTGCTGCGTGTGCGCGACGATGCACGAATGCTACAGCAACATGAGTGCTACACAACAGGTGCCCGCGTCAAGCAAATCTTTTTAGAGCCCGAGCGGGTTCTTCTTGAGCCGCTCGATCCGGCGGTTCTTGTCCCAGGCCATCCACTCGTCGATGGTCATCTTCTCGGGATCTCTGGTCGACGTCGTGGTGGCGCTGACGGGCGCGATCGGGTCCGGGGCGCCGCTGACGCTTCGGGGCGCCGGAGCGGCGGGGGCCGCGCCGAGCTTCGTCGCCTCGATCTTTCCGAGTTCGCGCCACATCTGCGCGGACGGGAGCTGGCCGATGCGCATGGCCTCAGCCTGGTTGGAGCCGAGCCAGTACGCGAGCTCGGCGCCCTGCTCGGACGCAAAGATCGCGTCGCGCATCTCCTTCGTGAAGACCGGGCGGTTGATGACCTCGTAGACGTCGGCATGCTGCCCGCTCAGGGCCTGGACGCTGGCCGTGAAGGTCTCGGGGGGCGCGGCCTCAGTCGTCGCCCTCTCGGACGGCGTGCCCGGCGCGGGTGCCGTGTCCCGCTGCCACGCGAGGATCTTGTCCTCATAGGCCACCTGCGCCTGCTGGTATCTGACGGCGTCGACGTAACCCGCGCCATCGGTGAACTCGGCGAGGCTCGGCGGCAGCGGGCGCGCGCCGGCGTCGACCTTGCGCTTGAGCGCCGCCAGCTCATGCTCGGCCGCGTCGGCGCGCCGCTCGGCGTCGCGACGGGCGCGCGTGAGTTCGTCGGCGCGTCGTTTCGCGAGCGTCTCGGTCTCGGGTGAAGGCTCGGCCTCATCGGGCGGGGGCGTGCCGTCGGCCGGCGCGGGCGTCGGGTTGATCGGCTCGTCGGTGGTCGTCATGTCCTGCGGTGTCGTCATCGCCTCTCCCGTTTCGTCAGCGCGCGGCCGGGCCGGGGAGGCGTGACGCGCCGTTCCCGCCCGCGGGTGGGCCCGTGCGCGCGAGCGCGAGCATCTCCTTCGCGACCTCCGCCACCTTCGGCGCGAGTTCGTTGTCGACCTGCTCGAAGAGCAGCGGCGCGAGGCCCGGGGCGAGCATCGGCGCGTACTGCATCGACTCGGTGAGCAGGTCGACGTTTTCCTGCCGGCGCGTCGAGTACGTGCGCACGTCCGCGACGACGTCGTACTTGCCCAACGTGAGGTCGTTGAGGATCGTCGTCTCGCCCGTCTCGGGCACGGTCACCGCGTAGTTGATGCGCTCCATGCGGTCCTCGCCCTTTTCGTTGCGCAGCCGCACGATGCGCGCGGTGTCGTAGATCTTCGGGATGAGGTCGATGAGCAGCCGCACGGTCTGGATCACCGCGCGCCGGAGATTGTCCGGGAAGTGGTACGTCCCGATCTTCGCGCGCGTCTGCCGGGCGAAGATCGCGCGCGCGGAGCGCTCATACGCCTGCTCGCCGATCGCGCTCTCGTACATCCCGAGCGTGTCCTTTACGAGGGCGGCCGACATCGTCAGCATGGCTTGGTGGCCCGTGCTCACCTGCGGCGGCGCCTCGCGCTTCGGGATCACGTTGCCCGTCGGGTCGTAGCGGAGATAGGGCAGGTTCTTCGTATTCGCCTGTCTCCACTCGTCCTCGTATTTGGCGATGCTCTGCGCCTGGACGATGTACGGCGCCTTCGGCGCGAGGGCGACGGTCTCCGTCGCGGTCGTCCACCAGTAGTTGAACGCGCGCTGGGGGTCTTTGCCGTCGCGGATGAGCGAGCGCTTGTAGACCTTGCCGTTGACGTTCACGCGGTCGCCGACGGCCTCCACGATCGGGATCTCGCGTCCAGGCCAGTCGCGCTCCTCGAGGATTTGATGGCCGGCCATCTTGTACCAGCGGATCGTGTCCGTCTCGACGACGCGCGTCTTCAGGATGCGGAAGCCCTGCGCCGCGAGCACGTCGTGTGTCACGTCCTTCGTCAGCTCGACGATGCCGATCTGGCCCGACGGGTCTTCGCACTGCGCGATCGTCTTCGTCACGCGCTCTTTCTGGAAGTATTCCGCGATGCGCACCTTCTTCACTTCGTACCAGAGCGTCCAGTCCTCGCCGCGGCCCTGCCACTCGAAGTCGACGGGTTGGGCGTTGGGGAACTGCGCCGTGAACTCCGATTCCGGCAGCCAGTCGGTGATGAAGGCGTACATGCCGCGCGGGTCGAGGTAGACGCTGAAGGGGTTCTCGATGCCCTGCAGGCGCAGCTCCTGATCGAAGCTGTCGTCGCAGTACTGGTTCACGATGCGCCAGTAGCCGAACCCGCCCGCGGCCGCCTGCTCGCCGGCCGTCGCGTAGATCGTCTCGGCGTCGGACAGGTACTCGATCTGGCGGATGAGATCCTGAAGGATCGTCGCGGTGGCGAGGTCGCCCTTGTCGTCGACGGGGCGCACCTTCCCTGCGGTACGGTTCTCGCGCTCCTCGTTCGCGACCTGGGCGAGGAACTTGCGCAGGAGATTCGCCGTCAGGCACGGGCGGCCGTCGAGCTCGCGCTGCCTGCGCGTGTCCTGGTCCCACTGGCCTTCTTCGACGTTGTAGGCGAACTTGAGATCCTCAAGCGCCGCGGCGCGGATCTCGTCGTCCGCGGTGACGATCATGTGGAAGCGCTCGCGCGCGAGCTCGAGGATCTCGTCGTTGGTCATCGTCCGAGCATCTCCCGCAAGAGCGTCGTGGGGTCATTCATGCCCGGACCCACGTCAGCCTCGTCGTCACGCGCTCATCCACGCCCGCAGGCCCGCCGCCAGCACCGGCTCCGGCCCCCGCCGGCGACGCACCTTGCTGACCAGCGCATCCGGGTGGTAGTACGTCATCGCCAGCGCGTCGGCCTCGTCCGGGCTGTGCCCGATCTCCGCCTTGATCTTCTTCTTGTCGACGATCTTCACCACGCTGTGCCCCTTGTGCGGCACGTACTCGCAGCGCGTGGCGCCGAGACCGTTCTTCAGCTCCACGTCGTCGGGGAGGCTGATCGCCCCGCGCTCGAAGGCCTCGCGCAGGCGCCAGTACATCTCGGCCCGCATGTTGTAGAAGCGCGTCTCGTCGCTCGCCGCCCGGCGCGCGTCGGCCGCTTCCACGATCGCCCCCTTGAGCGCGCGCACGTTGCCCTCGACGGCCCAGCCGATGCCCACGGTGTCGATGCGCACGACGTCGGGCCGGTCGGCGTCGACGTCGGTGCCGATCCAGCGCTCCAGCGCCTGGCTGTCCGCCGTGCGCAGCCGCTTGAGGGGAAAGACCTGCGGCCCCCGCCGGGTCGCGATGATCGAGTGGTCGCCGCCCGCCCCGCAGTCGACGGCCTTCACGAGCGGCGTGCCCGCGGGGAGCTCGACCTCGCGCTCCACCGCGTCCTCGATCCACTCCCACGGTATGAGCGTCTGCTCGTCGACGAGGGGGGGCAGGCCGAGCACGCGGATCCGGTACGGGTTCGAGTCGCGCCCGTACTTCGCGGCGAGGGCCTCGACGACCGCGGGCTCGACCAGCTCGCAGTCCTCGGCGTTCCAGCGCAGCGCGATGAACCGCCCCCCCGCCTGCTGCGTCTCCACCGCGTAGCCCGTCGCCCGCGTGGGGTTGAAAATCACCAGCATCACGTTCACCGCGCCCGTCATGTTGCCCTCGAGCGCCTCAAACACGGGCGGGCGCACCCCCGAGGCCTCGTCGATCACCTGCAGCACGTGCTCCTCGTGGATGCCCGCAAGCCCTTCCACCTGCTCCGACTCGGTCAGCTTCGGGTTCGCCGCCTTCGGGAACGCCAGCCACCGCTTCCCCCGCGCCTCCTCCGGCACGCTCGCCAGGAATAGCTTGTCGTTCTGCAACACGAACTGATCCCGCAACGGCGAATACATGAGCCACTTCGCGATCTCCGACCACAACACCTTCGACAACTGGTCGGCCGACACGCTCACACACGGCACCTTCGGGTACGAGAAGCACGAGAGAAACCATAGAATCGCCCACGCCGCGAACCCGTCCTTGCCGACCCCCTTGCCCGCCATGATCGACACCCCGAGCGTCTCCCGGCGCTCCCCTCGCTCCTTCGCCGCCACTAACCCCGAAAGCGCCCCCGCCGCCTCCCGCTGCTGCTCCGTCATCCGCAGCGCCGTCCCCTTCGCCCCGTTGTACGGCCCCAGAATCGCCTCCTCCACGAACCGCCCGAGATCCTCCCGCCACCCCCGCACCACCCGCAGATTCGCCGCATACGCCCTCGCCCCCTCGCGCGCCCCGACCGAGCCCCCAGAGCCTTGCCCGCCCATTAGCCCCTCACCCGCTCCAGTCCCATCACCCCCCCCTTTACCCCTCTCCCACGTGAAACCGGGACTGACCTGTCATGAAGCCAGGACGAGGCCCATGCCCCCGGGGGTCCGAGCCGAGCTCGAGGTTGCGGCCGGCGGTAGCCGACAGCGGGTCCGCGGTCCAAAGGCGTAGTCCAGTGGGGGCATAGTCTGTACTATCGGCCCAGGTCAGCATTGGCGGGCACTTGCGCCGCATCGGACCCAGGCATCAGAGCGCCAGCACTACGGGTAGTGGGCCGCGTCCTGGCGCGGTCGCGTTCGACCCGCTCAATCAGCTCATGAAGAGATAGGTTCTGGGTAGATTGGCCACGTTCCAGCCGTTCGTCAGAGTGCAGCCAGTGATGCGTGCCCGCGAGCTGGTAGGGGCTGCTCTTTACGTGGGCGTCCGGTTCGTCGAGCGCGCGGTTCAGGGTGTCGATCACACGCATTCGGGCCGACGTTAAAATGTTGGCCTGCTGCTCTCGGAACGTGTCGACGTGCTGAGCAGAGAACAGGTGGCGCAGCCCTGACATGCGTTCGTGCGCGGTGGACTTGGCGATGCCGAAGTAGTCGCCGATCTGCTCCCACGTCGCGCCCGAGTTGAGCATGGCGGCGGCCTTGCTTGGACTCCATCGTCGGCGCCGGAGCCGTTCGCTTGGCCGTTCGACGGTGCCCACTCTTCCGCTTGTAGCACGGCTCCGGCCCGCTTGTGAATCTTTTCACACAAAAGCGCAACACTCTATATAGAGAAGAAAGTGTTGCGCATTCCTAGAGAGGGCTTCTAAGGCCCTCTCTATAAAGCAGTAATGCGCCCAGCGGTGCGCTAATACCGCGCCGCGTCATTTAGGGGAGTGTTGCGCTTAATTTTCCGCGCGGAGCAGAGCTCCCGGCCCGCAACGTCCCTGACGTTTTTCCCTTGACACTCCCTCACGGCTATATTATAAGGTATGACATAGACGCTACAAGACGCACTACAGGGGGGCCAGCCATGAGCAAGAAGCTGGTGATCGTGAGGTTACAGTGCCTGCGCTGTGGCCACACATGGGCGCCGCGTAAGCCGGACGTGGCGCAGTGCCCGAGGTGCCAGAGCCCGCGGTGGGACCAGGCGCGCGAGCCAGGCGCGAGTGAGCCAGGGCGCGAGTGAGCGCTAGGGGGGACAACATGGAGCGCATCGTGATCTGCCTTGAGGGCGACAGCGAGCAGTGCGTGATCTCAGGCCGCTACTCGCTTGATGAGGGGGAGGGGGCGCGCGACATCGTGATGCGAGAATTCTTGGACATCAACGACTTCGATGCCCAGGACTACCGCCAGATCGCCGCGCTCGAGATCGGCGGCGAGATCATCTACGGCGGGGGCGCGTTCGCGCTGTCTGTGCTTCGCCGGGAGGCGTAGGGAAAGGACAACATGACAACGATGAGACCGATGAGACCGTATCGGAAGGCGCGAGGGCGCAGGCCCACCGCCGCTCAGATCGCCGCCGCCCAGCAGGCGTG
>VGLJ01000112.1 GCA_016866775.1 Candidatus Rokuibacteriota bacterium
GAGCGCGTGCGGCGCCGCCGCCACGCCGCGCGTCGAGCGCGCCTCGGTCCACCGCGTCGGCGCGCTCATGTCGCGGGCAGCTCGCGCACGAACAGCGTGAACACCGAGCGCCGCGTGGCCGCGAGCGCCTCGCGGATCTGCGCGTCGCCCTGTCCCGCGCCGCTGCCGAGCAGCGTCTCGAAGAACGCGGTGTAGAACGCGTCGGGCTCCACCACGACGCTCAGGCGCAGGCGCAGCCCCGCGCGCGCCGGGCGCGCCTGATAGACGAGGCGCGCGCGCGCGCCGGGTCTGAGCCGCGTGTCGCGGATCTCGCGCGAGAGGTCGAGCGCCACCTCGCGCGCGATCACGCGCTCGCGCCGGCTGCCCGTCACCACGGCGCCGTCGGCGTCGACGAGCTCGCCCCGCAGGAGGACACGCGGCGTCACGTACGTGGGAAACGCGTGGCCGACGCGCGTGCTCTCGAGCGTCAGCGTCGCGGAGATCGTCTGGCCGGGACGCACCGGCCCGCGGCCGCCCTCGACGGCGATCGTCACGCCGCTCCGGACCATGTCGGCGTCGTGAATGCCGCGCCAGAGGTGGCGACGGTCCGGCATGTGGCAGTCCTGACACTGCACGCCCTCGCGCGCGAAGCGGCTGGCCTTCCACTCCGCGTGCGTGTTCTCGAGCAGCTTGCCGTTGAGCGCGAAGCCGTTGCTCGTGAACTGATGACATCCCCGGCAGAACTCCGACGCGAGGAACGCGGACGTCCGCGTGACGCCGTTGTGCGCGAGCGTCTCGCGCGGTGCGCCGCTCGCGACCGTCCCGTCGCGGCGCGGCGGCCCGAAGCGCTCGTGCGCACGCACGTGACACGCGGCGCAGACGATGCCGCGCGATTGCAACGCGGCGTCGAACGCGCCGTCGGACGGCCGCTGCTCGGCGAGCGGCGCGTGGCACGTGAGACAGGCGAGCGCCTCGCCGGGCGCGCTCTTCCACATCTCCACGAGCTGCCCCGCGACGCCCGGCCCCATCGCGTGCGCGTGCAGACTCGTGCGCCAGTCGGCGAGCTGCGCGGGATGACACGTGCCGCACGCCTCCGGCGCGAGTGACGCCTCGAGGGCGGAGTAGCGAGCGGGCGGCGGGCCCTGCGGCGCGAGCGGCATCCGCCAGTGACGGCGGAGAAAGTGCTCGACGGTGGAAGAATCCGCCGCCGCGGCCGCCGCGATGGCGAGCAGGAACGCCGACAGCGCGAGGGCGCGAGACACGCGCCTAGCTTACCCGGTCCGCCGTCGCCGACCGGCGTTCGCTGGCACCGGCAGTACGAGCCTGCGGGCGGAACGCGCGAGGCACGCGATCTTCACGCGCGTGATCGAGACCGAAGCGGTGGCATAACGCGCGTCGCGCGGGTACAGTACGGACCGTGAACCCCCACCGTCTCCCGCGCGCCGTCGTTCCGTCCCGTTACGACATTCGACTCGAGCCCGACCTGACGACGTTCACGTTCACGGGCACCGAGACCGTGACCGTGACCGTCGTCGAGCCCGTGACCGAGATCTGGCTCAACGCCGTCGAGCTCACCATCACGAGCGTCCGCGTCGAGAACGCGAGCGGCCACTCGCAGAACGGCGCCGCCGACGCCGAGCCGGCGAACGAGCGCTCTCGGCTGACGTTCGCGGCGCCCGTGCCGTCCGGCGAGTGGCGGCTGCGGCTCGCGTTCACCGGAACGCTGAACGACAAGCTGCGCGGCTTCTACCGCAGCACGTACAAGGACCCGTCCGGCGTGCCCCACGTGCTCGCCGCCACGCAGTTCGAGGCGACCGACGCGCGCCGCGCGTTTCCGTGCTGGGACGAGCCGGACTTCAAGGCGGTGTTCGCCTCGACGCTCGTGATCGATCCCGCGCTCACCGCGGTGTCCAACACGTCGATCGTTTCCGAGCGCGTCGAGGGCGGCAAGAAGGTCGTCGCGTTCGCGGACACGATCAAGATGTCGACGTATCTCGTTGCGTACGTCGTCGGCGAGCTCGAGGCGACGGAGCCCGTGATGGTCGGGCGCACGCCGCTGCGCGTGTGGTGCGTGCCGGGCAAGCAGCGCCTGGCGGGCTTCGGCCAGGCGGTCGGCGCCGCGTCGCTCCGCTTCTTCGAGGACTACTACGGCCTGCCGTATCCCGGCGACAAGCTCGACCTCCTGGCGATTCCCGACTTCGCCGCGGGCGCGATGGAGAACCTGGGCGCGATCACGTTCCGCGAGACCGCGCTGCTCGTCGACGAGGCGCAGGCGACGCACGCCGAGCAGGAGCGCGTGGCGGACGTGGTGGCACACGAGAACGCGCACATGTGGTTCGGCGATCTCGTCACCATGCGGTGGTGGAACGGCATCTGGCTGAACGAGGCGTTCGCCACGTTCATGGAGATGCTGGCCGTCGACGCGTGGAAGCCCCAGTGGCGCCGCTGGACGTCGTTCGGCGTCTCGCGCGCGTCCGCGTTCGTCGTCGACGGGCTCCACGCCACGCGCCCGATCGAGTTTCCCGTCGGCGCGCCGCGCGAAGCGGACGCGATGTTCGACGTGCTCACGTACGAGAAGGGCGCGTCGGTGCTCCGCATGCTCGAGCAGTACCTCGGCGGCGAGGTGTTCCGCGACGGCGTGCGCGACTACCTGGTGTCGCACCGCTTCGACAACGCGGAGACGGTGGATCTCTGGTCCGCGCTCGGCCGCGCGGCCGGTCAGCCGATTCCCGCGGTGATGGACGCGTGGATCTTCAGCCCCGGGTATCCGCTGGTCAGCGTGCGCCGCGACGGCGACGAGCTCGTGCTCGCGCAGCAGCGGTTCACCTACATTCCCGGCACGAGCGATCAGCGGTGGAAGATCCCGATCCAGCTCCGCCTCGAGGCCGGCGGCACGAGCGAGACGCGCCGGCTCCTGCTGGAGGGCGCCGAGGAGCGAGTGAAGCTTCCGGCGGGATGCACCGCCGCGCTCGCGAACGCCGGCGGTCACGGCTTCTATCGCGTGCGCTACGCCGGCGACCTGCGCGAGGCGCTCGTCGCGCGTCTTTCGACGCTCGAGCCGATCGAGCGGTTCAACCTCGTCAACGACATGTGGGCCGCGGCGATGGCCGGGCTCGTCCCCGTCACCGACTACCTCGATCTCACCGCGCGGTTCCGCGAGGAGCGCGACCGCAACGTGTGGTCGTCGATCCTCGGCGCGTTCGCCGCCTTGAATCGCGTGACCACGCCGGCGGAGCGTCCGGGGCTCGAAGCGCTCGTGCGCGACCGGCTCACGCCCGCGGTCGGAGCCCTCGGATGGACGCCGCGCGCGGGCGAGGACGAGCTCACGCGTCAGCTCCGCGGCGACCTCATCCGCGCGCTCGGCATCCTCGGCAACGACCCCTCCGTGCAGGCGATGGCCGCCGAGCTCTACGCCGAGCACGAGCAGAAGGCCACCGAGGTCGACGCCAACGTCCTCCCGGCCTTGATCGCGATCCTGGCGTACACCGGCGACGAGCCGCGCTACCGCGGGTTCCTCGAGCGCTTCCGGCGGGCGGCGACGCCGCAGGAGGAGCAGCGGTATCTCTACGCGCTCGCCGGCTTCCGGCAGCCGTCGCTCATCGACGAGACGCTCAACCGCACGGTCAACGGCGAGGTCCGGACGCAGGACGCGCCCTTCGTCAACCGCAGCCTGCTCATGACGGTGCACGCGCGCGCGCAGGCGTGGACGTTCGTGAAGAGCCACTGGGACGCGATGGACCGGCTCTATCCGAAGCACGGGCTCAGGCGGATGGCGGAAGGCGTGATCGGGCTGGCGACGCCCGCGCTGGAGCGCGACGTCAACGACTTCTTCACGAGCCGCAAGATCGACCTCGGCGGCAAGACGCTCGCGCAGTACCTCGAGCAGCTCCGCATCGCGGTCGCGCTCAGCGAGCGCGAAAGTCAGGCGCTCGCGGCGTACGTCCGGCGCTAGTCGAGGAGCCGCACCACCCCCGGCAGGAGCCGCTCGGCGACGAGGGCGTTGCCGCGCGGGGTGAGGTGCATGCCGTCGAAGGCCAGCGCCGGATCGCGCAGGTCGACCGCCCACCCCAGATCCAGATGCGCCACGCGCGGATCGCGCTCGTAGCGCGCGCGGACCATCCCGGCGAGATGCCGTTGCTGCTCGACGTGCGCGTCCGAGATGAACGGCTGCGTCACGACGACCACGCGCGCGCCGCGGGCCAGCGCCTCCTCGATGCCGGCGGCGACGCCGTCGCAGTAGTGGCGGAACGGCTCGGCGCACACGGCGCTCGACGCGACCGGCCTCCCGGCCGCGTCGCCTTCACGCGAGAGCGGCCGGAGGACCTGTTCGAGCGAGCGCGTCACTTCCGCCATCGCCTTCAGCGCGCCCGCGGCGGCGCGGTCGGCGAGGTCGGGACGAAACACCGGATCCTCGCGGCCGAAGCGTGCGGCGAGGTCGCCGCCGTAGCGAATCGCGCGCGCCTTTTCGGAGAGCACCAGCGGGAGCAGCGGCAGATAGCCCGTCGCGCGGAACACGGGTGAGTCGTGCCGGAACGCGCGGGCGCTCGACCGGCGCAGGTCGTTGTAGCCCTCGTAGAGGACGGCGACGTCATAGCGGAGATACGCGTAGTCGGTGAGCGTCGGGCGAAACGCCCACGCGCCTTCCCGGACGTAGCCGAGGTTGACGACGCTGACCGGCGTCGTGCGCCGCTCGGCCAGGCGCCGCTCGAGATGCGCGGCGAAGCTTTCGCCCGCCGGCACGCCGAACCCGAACGCCGTGCTGCCGCCCAGCACGACGACACGCCGCTCGTTCGCGCGCTTGGCTCCGACGATCGGGCCTCGGTAGCCCCAGCGATTGAGCGCGACGCTGTCGGCATACCGCCAGCGCAGGAGCGCGTCGATGACCCCCAGCGCCGCCACGGTCGCGACCAGCGAGCCCACCACCGCGATCGCGGCGAACACGATGCGCTTTCGGCGAGACAGCCGCCGCATGGCCGGCGATTCTAACGGGTCGGTGGTTCGGCGATTGCAATTGTTGGAAGGCGAGGCCGTGCACTCCGGCCGTGAAGGGAGCTTCACATGTCTGATCGGGAGCACAGGGGGGATGCCATCGCCGACGAGATCAACGGCCTGCTCAAGCTGGTGCGACGGCTCGAGCAGGAAAACGCCGTCCTTCGCCGGGAGCTCGCCGTCGCCCGACCTGTCGCCGCCTGACGCTGCCAGCCCGGCACTGTGGTAGGTTTCCGGCCATGAAGTTGCGATGGTCGGTGAGCCTGGCCCTGGCCGCCGCGCTCCTGACGCCCCAGATCGCGGCCGCGCTGTCCGCGCAGGAGGCGATCCTGCGCGCCAAGCCGGGCGTCGCCCTCATCACCGCCCGCATCGACGCCGAGGTGACGCTCAATTGCGGGGCCGGCCCCGTCACGATCACGCCGGCACCGTTCGTCGAAACGGGCACCGGCTGGTTCATCGACGGCAAGGGCTGGCTCCTGACCAACGCGCACGTCGTCGACCCCGCGTACCGCATGCCCGCGTGGGTGACGCACGAGATCAAGAAGATGGCGATCGAGAAGGGCTGCGTCGAGCCGGCGCTGCGGCAGCGCGGGCTGATGAAGGGCCAGAACCCGGGCATCGAAGAGCAGATCCGCCTCGGCGCGAGCGATCGCGGTCTCGCGAGCGCGAATGTCAACGCCGCGCCGCAGGTGACGGTCCAGCTCTCGAACGGCGTGAAGCTGCCTGCAGAGGTGAAGAAGTTCTCCGCTCCTCTGCTGATCGATGCGGTCGGCCAGCCCGCGCCGGACTCGGGACGCGACCTCGCGCTCCTGCGCGTGCCGGACGGCAACTATCCCGCGCTGTCCGTCGCCACCCGCGCGGCCAAGATCGGCGACGCCGTCCACATCCTCGGCTTCCCCGGCGTCGTGCTCTCGCACGAGCTCCTCAACCAGTCGGCGGGCATCGAAGCGTCCGTCACCAACGGCGCCGTGTCGGGTATCAAGGTCGACGCGATCGGCCAGGACCTCGTCCAGACCGACGCGCCGGCCGCGCACGGAAACAGCGGCGGGCCCGCGGTCGGCGACGACTCGACGGTGCTGGGCGTGCTCACGTTCGTGTCGCTGTCGGCGAGCGGCGCGGTGGTGCAGGGCTTCAACTTCCTGATCCCGGCCGTCGACGTCCTCAAGTTCCTCCAGGGCACCGAGGTGACGAAGCCGGGCCAGAGCAAGTTCAACGAGCCGTGGTTCGCGGGGCTGAGCGCGCTCACGAGCGAGAAGTACAAGGTCGCGCTCGCCCGGCTCGGGGAGGCGAACAAGCTCCAGCCGAAGCTGCCGGACGTCGTGCGCGCGATGAAGGAGGCGGACGACAAGATCAAGAACCCGCCGCCGCGCCCGTTCCCGTGGGCGTTGGTGGCGCTCGGCGTGACAGTGCTGAGCGCGGGCGGCTACGGCGGCATGTGGGCCCGCACGTGGTGGAAGGACCGCTTCCGCGTGGCCCCGCCGCAGGTGATCGCGTTCATCGAGCGCGGGCTCAACCCGGTCCTGATCGACGTCCGCACCAAGCACGACTACGAGACGAGCCCGCTCAAGCTCCCGGGCTCCGTGCGCGTCGACCCCGACACGCTGCTCAAGACGGAGCAGATCGACGTCAAGGTCGAGCCGAAGCAGATCGTCATCGCGTACGACACGACCCCCGGCGAGATGACGAGCGAGCAGGCGATCCAGATCTTGCGCAAGCACGGGCTCGACGCGCGGATCCTCAAGGGCGGGCTGGGCGGCTGGACGAACGCGCGGCTCCCCGTCGAGGCCAAGTCGTCGCTGCCGTCGATCGGCCTCGAGATCTACAAGAGCCTCACGCTCGGCGACGTCGAGCGCCGCACGTTCGAGCCGAACGACTACATCGCGCGCGAGGGCGACGACGCGAAGGGCGAGGCGTTCGTGATCCACTCGGGGTCGGTGGAGATCCGGCGCAAGTTCAACGGCGTCGAGCGCACGCTGGCGAAGCTGAGCGAGGGGCAGCTCATCGGCGAGTGGGCGCTCTTCCGCAACGCGCCGCGCTCCGCGGACATGATCGCGACGAGCCCCACCGAGCTGCTCGTTCTCAAGCACGAGCGCCTCGACTGGCTCATCCGTAACCGGCCGCAGCTCACGATGGAAGTCCTGAAGAGCCTCGCCGAGGCCGCGGTCAGCAAGGACGAGACGCGCGCTAAATGATCCCCTTCTCCCGGAGGCGGGCCCGCTCCGCCGACGAGAGACCGAGCCGGCTGCCGTAGATCTCCTCGTTGTCCTGACCCGGTGACCCCGGCCCCGCGTGGCGGACCGCGCCCGGCGTGTGCGTGAGCCGCGGCACCACGCCCGGCATCGCGAGCGTCCCGACGAGCGACGTGGCGACGGACAGGATGTTCTCCCGCGCGCGCACGTGGGCGTCCTCGAAGAGATCGCGCACGCTCATCACGAGCGACGACGGCACCTCCTCGGCCGCGAGCGCCGCGAGGGCGGCGTCCGCGTCGCGCGCGCCGATCCACTGCGCGACGAGCGCGTCGACGGCCTCGCGGTGCGCGAGCCGCGCGGCCGTGGTGGCCATCGTCGGATCGCCGGCGAGCTCCTCGCGCCCGAGCGCCTTGGCGAGCCGCGCGAACATCCGGTCGTTCGTGCACGCGACCGCGATGAACCGCCCGTCGCGCGCCCGGTAGTGGTTGTGCGGCACCGCGCTCTCGGTCCCTGAGCCGATACGCTCGCGCACGTGGCCCGTCCCGCCGTACACGGCGAGCGCGTCGTCGAGGATGCGCAGCACCGGCTCGTAGAGCCCGACGTCGACCACCTGCCCTCTCCCCGTGCGCTCGGCGTGGCGCAACGCCACGAGCGCGCCGACGGCGGCGAAAACGCCGGCCAGGTAGTCGGGGACCGTCGGCGTGCCGGGCGACACCGGCGGACGATCGGGGTAGCCCGACATGTACGACAGCCCGCCAACGGCGCCCGCGATGCGGCCGAAGCCGGGACGATCGCGATGCGGCCCGGTCTGGCCGTACGCCGAGACGCGGACCATCACGAGCGAGGGACGCACCGCGGACAGCGCCTCCCAGCCGAGATTCCAGCGCTCGAGCGTGCCGGGCCGGAAGTTCTCGGTGAGGACGTGCGCGTCCGCGGCGAGGCGACGGATGAGCGCCTGCCCTTCCGGATCGCGCAGGTTGCACGTGATCGACTTCTTGTTGCGGGCCTCCACCAACCACCAGAAGGAGGGTATCGGCAGGTGGCGGCCTCCACCTCCCGTGCGGTCGTCCTGGGGCGCCGCGGCGCGGCCGAGACGGCGGAGGTCGTCGCCGACACCCGGCTGCTCGACCTTGATCACGTCGGCGCCGAACTCGCCGAGCAGCGTGGCGCAGACGGGCGCCGCGAGGAACGTCGCGAGGTCGAGCACGGTGATGCCGGAAAGCGCGCCGCCGTCGGTCATCGCCTCAGTTTGCTATAAGTCGGCTGGAGGTTGACCGCGCTCATGCGCATTCCCGTCAAGCGTCTCGACCCGGATCTCCCGCTGCCTCGCCCCGCGCACCCGGGCGACGCGGGCCTCGATCTCCACGCGGCAAGGAGCGTCGTCATCCCGCCGGGCGCGCGCGTGCTCGTGCCCACCGGGCTCGCGATCGCCATCCCGCCGGGCTTCGCCGGCTTCGTGCTCCCGCGCTCCGGGCTGGCGCTGCGCCACGGCGTCGCGCCGTTGAACACGCCCGGCCTGATCGACGCCGGGTATCGCGGCGAGGTGCAGGTGCTGCTGGTGAACCACGACCCGAGCGCCGCGGCCACGGTCGAGCGCGGCGAGCGCATCGCGCAGCTCGTCGTCCAGGCCGTGGAGACCGTCGAGCTGGTGGAGGTGGATGAGCTCACGTCCTCCGCCCGCGGCGGCGGCGGGTTCGGCAGCACCGGTGTATGAGCGTCATGGCATGAAGGCGTCGCGCACCAGCATCCTGATCGCCGGCAAGCAGCCGTTGTTCCTCGACGGCCTCGCCGCGCTGCTCCAGCGGCAGCGTGACGTCCGGGTCGTCGCGCGCTGCAGCGACGACGCGGAGACCGTGCGGCAGGTCCGCGACGTCGCGCCCGATCTCGCCGTGCTCGACGTCGATCTCCCCCAGCGTGACGGGCTCAAGGTCGTCCGGGCGATCGTCGAGACCGGGTCGGAGACGAAGCTCGTGCTGTTCACGTCCGAGGCGGACGAAGAGACGCTCCTCGACGCCGTCCGGCTCGGCGTGCGCGGCGTCCTGCTGAAGACGATCGCGCCCGACGTCGTCGCCGAGTGCATCCACCAGGTGCGCAAGGGCGGCTACTGGCTCGAGACGCAGATGACGACGATGGCGCTCCGCAAGATGGTCCGCCGCGAGGCGGCGGCCCGTCACCTCGCCGCCGCGGGGCTCACGCCGCGCGAGCTCGAGATCGCGCGGCTCGCCGGCCAGGGCCTGCAGACGCTCGGCATCGGCACGGCGCTCCACATCAGCCCGGCGACGGTGAAGATCCACCGGCACCAGATCTACCGGAGGCTCGGGCTGTCGGGCCGCATCGCGTTGATGGTCTACGCGCGCGACCACCACCTCGTCTAGCGGCGCGCCACCGCGTGCGTGATGCTCAGCAGGTCCGTGAGGTCGACGGGCTTGGGCAGGACGCGCGCGATGTTGAGCTCGGTGGCGGTCTTCCGGTCGATCGCCTCGGCGAGCTGCGCGCCGAGCGCGGACACGAGCACGAGCGGGATCCGTCGCACGTCCTCGGGATAGTCGCGCAGCCGCGCGATGAACTCGAAGCCGTCCACCGTGGCCTTCGGCATCACCATGTCGAGCAGCACGACGTCCGGGATCAGCTCGTCGAGCCACGCCAGCGCCTCGATGCCGTCGGCCGTTCCGCGGACGAAGTGGCCTTCCTCACGGAGCGCGTCGACGATGGCCTCGCGGAGGTTCGTATCGTCCTCGATGACGAGGATGTGGAGCACGTCGTCGCCGCTCTTCACACGGCGACTCTACGGAGCCCGGCCCGTCGAGGGCAATCGGCCGCGAGATCGGTTTCTCCAGCCCGCGGGGTCTAGTACTACTGTGTCAATAAGTATCGTTCGCCTCCGTGGCCACATGCGAGACACGGACGCCCTCGTGCCAAGGCCCACGCGCGGAGGCGATACATGGTCGCGATGGACTCGGGGACGTGCCGTTCAGGACGCACTGGGAGCGCCCCGC
>VGLJ01000113.1 GCA_016866775.1 Candidatus Rokuibacteriota bacterium
GCAGGGAATACTTCCAGAAGGACCCGCCGGCCAGCGCGGTCGTGGTCGTGAAGGAGCTCGTGCGGCCGGACCTCCTCGTCGAGGTCGAGGCGGTCGCCGAGCTCCGAACGAAGGCGGCGGGAGGCCGCAGCGCGCGCCGCCCGGCGCGGAAGGCCCGGAAAGCGCGCCGCCGCTGACCTGAAACTTCACCCGGTGGCAACGTTCGGCACGAGAGCGTAGCCGAGGGTCTTGGCCGTGTCGGTGAGGGCGGCGAGGCGCCGCACTTGGAACCGGCGGTCGTAGGCCTGCTCTCCGATATCGACGCAGTCGTGTCCGTAGCGAAGCATCCGGTAGATCAGCCGGGCGAGTTGGCGCGCGGTGGCGAAGACGGCGACGGCGCCGCCCTTGTGGCGGGCGATGCGCCGGAACGAGGCGCCCAGGGCGGACTTGGATCGGTGGAGCGAGGTCGCCGCCATGCGCAGGACGCCCGCGATGCGGTTCGCCCCGAGACCATTGCGCCGCTTCTTCAGGGGCTTGCCGCCGGAGATCGGTGTGCGCGGACACAGGCGCAGCCACGACACGAAATGGTCTTCCGACGGAAACGCCGTGAGCTGGGGACCGACTTCGGTCAGGATCACGCGAGCCGCGCCGGCGCCGATCCCGTCCACGCGCGTCAAGTCGACGCCCGCGAATCGCCACAGCGTCGCGCGAGCGGGCTGCTCCCCGCGTGCCTTGATGGCCTTTTCCTTGGCCGGATTCGGATGCGGAGGCACCGGCGCCTCGTGCCGGTCGGGCGGGTGCAAGGCCTCCAGTTCTTGGAGCAGCCGCGCATCGTAGGCGGCAATCTCGGCGTCCAGCGCGTCGAAGAGTCGCAGGGCGGACGCGAGATTGAACAGATGCTCGTCCCGCCACGTGCCGGTGAGATAGCGGGCGATCTCGTCCGCCGAGTGCCGACAGCGGCGATCACGATACGTGGCCAGCCGGGCGGGGTCGCGTTCACCAGCCACGATGGCGCGCACGATCGTCAGGCCGGTCGCCCCGGTGAGGTCGCTGACCGCGCGATGGACCTGCACGTTCATCTGATCCAGCGCCTTCTGCATCCACTGCACGCAGCGCGTCCGCTCGGCCACGAGATTCCCGAGCTGGCGTTGGAGGGCGCGCAGTCGCGTGATGGCTTCGCTGGGGCGGAACGAGCCGCGCAGCCGACCGCAGCTATGGAGCGCTTGCAGCCACTGGCAGTCGCTGACGTCGGTCTTGCGTCCCGGGACGTGGTGCAGCTGGCGGGCATTCGCGAGGACGACCTCGATGCCGCGCGACTCGAGAATCTCGTAGATGGGAATCCAGTAGACGGACGTGCTCTCCATGGCCACCGACTCGACATGCTGGGTCAGCAGCCAGTCGGCGAGCGCGTTCAGTTGATCCGTCGTCGTCCCGAAACTCCGGACGTAAGGGGGATCGTCGTCGCGGGCCGGGCCGCACACCCAATGCTGGGAGCTGCCGACGTCCAGCCCCGCGACCCGGGGACGAACTGCGGGAAGAGCGGTCGGTGAAACGGTTGCGGGTTTGTGGGGGCGCCTCTTGCTGTGCCCGGCCATATACTCACCTCTGTGGCGTCGGCCCCGACCCGAGGTGGCGGGAGTTCGGGAGTCTGACCTGGGAGAGTGTGCACGCGGTGTCACCCGCGTGAACCTCGTCAATGAACGATCGCCGACTCGGACCCAAACTAGCCCTGGGGCATGTGCGCTCCAATGAGTTAACGGGGCCTGACTGTCGGGGCGACGCCGCGCCCTCCATAGCACGTCGACGCGCCAAGTTTCAGTCTCGAATGATCCGCCTCCGGCGGGGGCGGAACTAGCCCGCTTCTTCGCGGTACAGGCCGAGCGCCTCGACGACGGGCCGATCCTGGATCGAGAAGAGGACGGCGGGGTCGCGGGACGACCGGTTGGCGTGCTCGTGCAGCGCCCACGACGGCAGCGTGAGGATGTCGCCCTTCTCCCACGCGAAGCGGCGGCCGTCGATGATCGTTTCTCCGGTCCCCTGCACCACGCAGTAGACCGCACTGCCGGTGTGGCGGTGCGCGCGGAGCCGCTCGCCGGGTCGCAGCATCTGGATCCAGCAGCTCATCGTCGGCAGCACGGGGCCGCCGGTCTGCGGGTGCGTGTACTCGAACGCGATGCCGTCATGCTCGTCGCCCTTCTCGTCACGAAGCGCCTGGAGCGACTTCCACGTCGCTTCCCACGAGTACAGCAACAGCGGTGACGATCGCGGCCGCTCCTTCACCCACGTCGGAGTGAGTCCGCCCGCGCCGTGGAGCCGCTCGGACGCGTTGTGCGCCTTCGTCAGCGGGAACTCGCGCGCGTCGTGCATCTGGAAGAACATCGCGTTCAGGAACTGCACGAGCGGCACGTCGAGCCCGTCCATCCACACCACGGGCGTGTCGGTCTCGTTGCCGTGATCGTGCCACGCCCAGCTCGGCGTCAGCACGAGATCGCCCGGCCGCATGTAGACGCGCTCGCCGTCGACGGCGGTGTACGCGCCGTCGCCTTCCATGATGAAGCGGATCGCCGTCGGCGTGTGACGGTGCGCGCGCGCGGTCTCGCCCGGGAGGAGCAGCTGGATCGCGGCGATCATCGTGTTGGTCGTCGCCCAGCGGCCGTCGAGGCCGGGATTGAAGAGCTGGAGCGCGCGTCGCTCCTCGCCGACCGGCACGACCTCGCCGGCTTCCCGGATCATCGCGTCGAGGAGCGAGGCCTTCCAGATGTGCGCCACCGCCTTCGGCTCGGGGTGCTTCGTCATCTGGCTCGCCAGCTCCCACAGCCCGTACACCCCCGCGGCGTGCATCCGTTCGTGGAAGTCGCGCATGGCTGATCTCCCGCCGGAATGGTATCGTGCCGGCCGACGCTGCGCAGGAGGATCCCGCCATGGCCAAGAACGGGTTCCGGATCATCGACGCCGAGATGCACGTGATGGAGCCGGTCGACCTCTGGGAGCGCTACATCGATCCCGAGTTCAAGACGCGCGCGCCGCGCCGCATGAGCGAGCGGCGATGGGACATTCGCACCGTGGTCGAGGGCGAGGTCATGGCCTCGATGCCGGGCGGCGACTGGCCGGGCCTCTCCGACGCCGAGGAGCGCACGCTCGGCGAGCGCTATGCCGAGGAGATCGCGCGCAACTTCGATCCGGTGTCGCAGCTCCGCGCCATGGACAAGGAAGGCCTCGATCTCGCCGTGCTCTTTCCCACCTCGGCGATGTACGTGATCGCGTTCGATCGGATGGACGCGCGGTTCGCGGCCGCGGCCTGCCGCGCGTACAACGACTGGCTGCACGATTTCATCCACGCCGCCGATCCGAAGCGGCTCTTCGGCGCCGCCGTCGTCTCGCCCCACGACATCGACAGCGCCGTCGCCGAGACCCGGCGCGCGGTGACCGAGCTCGGGATGAAAGCGATCTTCCTCCGCCCGAACGTCTTCAACGACCGGGCGTGGCACGACGGGTACTACGACCCGCTCTGGGCCACGTGCCAGCAGCTCGACGTCGCCGTCGGCTTTCACGAGACGACGGGCTCGCGCATGCGCGCGGCGGGCGCGGACCGCTTCAAGAAGCTCGGCATCGCGCACATCTCGACGCACTCGGTCGAGCAGATGCTCGCGTGCATGGACGTCATCATGGGCGGCGTGATGGAGCGCTTCCCGCGCCTGCGCTTCGGGTTCCTCGAGGGCCAGTGCGGGTGGCTGCCGTTCTGGCTGCACCGGATGGACGAGCACTACGAGTGGCGCGAGCCCTTCGGCGAGATGGAGCACCTGACGATGCCGCCCTCGGAGTACTTCCGGCGCCAGGGCTTCTGCGCGACGGAATGCGACGAGGAGATGGTCGGCACGGTCGTCCAGCTGGTCGGCGACGACAACCTCGTGACCACGACCGACTATCCGCACGGCGACGCGAAATATCCCGGCGCGATGGATCGCTTCCTCTCGCTGCCGCTCAGCGACGCGAGCAAGAAGAAGATCCTCTGGGACAACGTCCTGCGCCTCTACAAGCTCTAGCCGTGCGCATCGGCGTCATCGGCGTCGGCAACATCGGCAATCCCATGGCCGGACAGCTGCTCGCCGCCGGCCACGCGCTCGTCGTGCACGACGTGAGGCGCGACGCGGCGGCGAACCTGCTTGCCGGTGGTGCCGCGTGGGCCGAATCACCGCGCGCGGCGGCGGCGGAGTGCGAGATCGTCACGACGTGCCTGCCGGGCCCCAAAGAGATGGAGGCCGTCACGTTCGGCGCCGGCGGGATTCTGGAAAGCCTCCCGCCGGGCGCCGTGTACGTCGATCACACGACGAACGCGCCGCTCCTCGTCCGCAAGGTCGAGGCCGCCGTGCGCGCGCGTGGCGCCGCGATGCTCGACGCGCCGGTCAGCGGCGGGATGGAAGGCGCGAAGACGCGCGATCTGCTCGTCATGGTCGGCGGCGAGCGCGCGGTGTTCGAGCGCGTGCGGCCCGTGCTCGACGCGATCGCTTCGCGCGTGATGTACACGGGCGGCATCGGCAACGGATCGGTCTGCAAGCTCATGCACAACTGCGCGAGCTTCAGCCTGGACCTCATCATGGCCGAGTGCTGGACCGCCGGCGTCAAGGCCGGCGTCCTTCCCGAGACGCTCGTCGACGTCTTCATGAACGCCGCGCTCGGTCATCAGATGAGCCTCAAGGTCCGTCTGCCCGCGACGTATCTGCGCGGAGACTTCGACGCGCGGTTCGCGTTGAAGCTCGCGCACAAGGATCTGGCCCTCGCCGTCGACCTCGGACGCGCGCACGACGTGCCGATGCCCCTGAGCACCATGTGCACCCGGGAGCTCGCCGACGCGATGGCGCGCGGCTGGGGCGACCGCGACGCGTCGATCGCCCTCACGCTCCAGGAAGAGCGCGCGGGCGTGCAGGTGCGGCTACCCGGATAACCGGGCCGGGTGGTGCGCGATCCAGTGCCGGGCGATGTCGATGCGCCGGCAGATCCAGACGTCGGCGTGGCGCTGGACGTGATCGAGGAAGCGCGCGAGCGCGGCGGCGCGGCCCGGCCGGCCCATGAGCCGCATGTGGAGGCCGACCGACATCATCTTCGGATGGTCGGCGCCCTCGGCGTACAGGACGTCGAACGCGTCGCGCACGTACGAGAGCCACTCCTCGCCCGTTCCCAGCCCGCCCGGCAGCGCGAAGCGCATGTCGTTGTTGTCGAGCGTGTACGGCACGACGAGGTGTGACCTGCCGGCCACCTGTGTCCAGTACGGCAGGTCGTCGTCGTACGCGTCGGCGTCGTAGAGGAAGCCGCCTTCTTCGACTACGAGGCGGCGCGTGTTGGGGCTGAGGCGGCCGGTGTACCAGCCGAGCGGGCGGCTGCCGGTCACGCGCGTGAGGACCTCGATCGCGCGGCGCATGTGCGCGCGCTCCACGCTCGAAGGGACGAACTGGTAGTCGATCCAGCGCCAGCCGTGACTCACGACTTCGTGGCCCGCCTCGACGATGGCCGCGGCCGCCTCGGGATGCCGCTCGAGCGCCATCGCGACGGCGAACACGCTGATTCTTATTCCGCGCTGCTCGAAGGTTCGCATCAGACGCCAGAAGCCCGCGCGCGATCCGTAGTCGTACATCGACTCGACCTGGACGTTGCGCACGCCGCGCAGGACCGGCATGCCGATGACTTCCTGGAGGAACGCTTCGGCTTCGCGATCGCCGTGCAAGATCGACCGCTCGCCACCTTCCTCGTAGTTCATGACGATCTGCAGCGCGAGCCGCGCTCCGCCCGGCCACTTCGGATCGGGCGGGTGCTTGCCGTACCCGACGAGGTCGCGCGGGTACGCCGCGGACGCCTTCGCCTTCGGACGCCGCTTCTTCATACGCGGCCGATTCCGGTGGCGCCCAGGCTGTCGTCGACATCGCGCGACGCTGCTGGCCCGGCCGACGCGTAGTGCGCGAGCGCGGCGTCGATGCCGGCGCCGGCCGGTGACGCGTGGCCTTCGCGACGGAGCACGCTCTCGAGCGCGGCGAGACACAGGAGCACGTTCTGGCGCTGCGCGGAGTAGCCCATCGTGCCGATGCGCCAGATTCGTCCCTGCAGCGGCCCGAAGGCCGCGCCGATCTCGATGCCGAAATCTTCGACCAGACGGCGCCGCACGTGGAGCTCGTCCACGCCGTCCGGCACGACGACCGGCGTGATGAACGGGAGCCGACGCGCGCCCGGCTCCTTGCCGAACAGCGAGAGGCCGAGCGCGGCGATGCCGGCGCGCAGCGCGTCGCCGTGCAGACGGTGGCGCGCGAATCGCGCCGGCAGGCCCTCCTCGACCATCGCGCGCAGCGCTTCACGCAGGCCGTAGACCATCGCGGTCGGCGCGGTGTGGTGATTGAAGCGCTTCGGGCTCCAGTAGTCGGCGAGCTGCCCGAGGTCGAGGTAGTTGCTTCGCACCTTGTGCCGGCGGGCCGCGATGACGGCTTCCGCCCGCGCGTTGTACGTCACCGGCGCGAGACCGGAGGGACACGACAGACACTTCTGCGTGCCGGCGACCGCGAGGTCGATGCCCCAGTCGTCGACCGCCACCTCCGTTCCGCCGAGCGTGACGACGGAGTCGGCGAGCACGAGCGCGCCGTGCGCGTGCGCGACCCGGGCGATGTCGGCAAGCGGTTGGAGCACGCCGGTTGACGTCTCGCCATGGACGACGGCCACCAGCTTCGCCGGGCCGTTCCGCAGCGCGGCCTCGATCGCCTCGGGCTCGAGGACCCGTCCCCACTCACCCCGCACGGCGACGACCTCGGCGCCACACCGCTCGGCGATCTCGATCATGAGCAGCCCGAAGCGGCCGCACTCACCCACGATCACGCGATCCCCGGGCTCGACGACGGAGCCGATCGCGGCCTCGAGCCCGGCGCGCCCCGTGCCGGACACGGGAAAGGCCTGCGCGTTCCGGGTCTCCCACGCGAGGCGGGACAGCGCGATGACCTCGTTCATGATCGCGGTGAACTCGGGATCGAACTGGCCGAGCAGCGGCGTCGACATCGCGCGGAGCACGCGGGGGTCCGCCATCGACGGCCCCGGGCCGAGGAGGATGCGCGGCCCGGGAAGGAGATCGCCGACGGGCATGCCGTCGAAATTATAATGGAGCGCCACGATGAGCCGCGAGCGACAGCACGTGACCTGGACCGACGTCGGCCGGATGGTGAGGACCCTGCTCGTACAGCTCCCGCGTGACTACGACAACATCATGGTGATCACCCGAGGCGGCATGGTGCCCGCCTGTCTGATCAGCGAGCGCACGAACATCCGCAACATCCTCTGCGCGGCGGTGGTGTTCTACGAGGGCTCGCAGCAGAAATACGAGGAGCCCATGTTCGTCCAGTTCCCTCCCGACGATCACGTCAAGGGGCGCCGCGTGCTCGTGATCGACGACGTCTGGGACACGGGCAGCACGATCGTCGCGGTGCGCGACCGCCTGCGCGCCGCCGGCGCCACCGCGGAAGTCTGCGTGCTCCACTACAAGCCGGCGCGCAGCCGCTTCCCCGGCGACAAGCCCGACTACTACGCCGAGGAAACGGACGGGTGGATCGTGTACCCGTGGGATCCAGACCTGCCGTTGCCGTAAGACCCTGTCCACGACATTCACCGGACAACCGCTCAAACGCCTCGAAGACCCGCGCCTCCTGCGAGGCCAGGCGGCCTTCATCGACGATCTTCGACTCGCGGGCATCATGCACGTCGCGCTCGTCCGGAGCATGCATCCCCACGCGCGGTTTCGCGTCGGTGCGGCGCCGGCGCGAGCCGTCGACGGTGTGCTGAGCGTCGTCACGGCGACGGATTTCGCCGCGACCACCGGGTTCCAGGAGATTCCCACCGTCATTCCGCATCCCGCGCTGCAGCCCTGCGGCCAGCTCCCACTCGCGAGAGACACGGTGCGGTATGTCGGTGAGCCGATCGTCGCGGTCGTCGCCGAGAGTCGCTATGCCGCCGAGGACGGCGCGGCCGCCGTGAGTGTCGACTACGAGCCACTCGATCCCGTGCCCGACGCGCAACGCGCGATCGAGCCCGATGCGCCGGTGCTGCACGAGCCGCTCGGCGACAACGTCGCCGCGGAGTTCACCGTGGCAGCCGGCGACGCCGACGCGGCGTTTCGGGACGCCGAGGTCGTCACGCGCGGGCGGTACTACGTGCACCGCCACACCGGGATGCCGCTCGAGACCCGCGGGGTCGTCGCGCAGTGGGACGCGGGCGCCGGTCAGCTCACGCTCTGGTCCTCGACCCAGTGGCCGCACACGGTGCGCGACGCGCTCCGCGACGTCCTCGGGCTCCCCGAGCACACGGTCCGGGTGATCGCGCCCGACGTCGGCGGCGGGTTCGGCGTGAAGCAGGAGATCTATCCCGAGGAGCTGCTGCTCGCGCTGCTCGCGATGCGGCTCCGCGTGCCCGTGAAGTGGATCGAGACCCGGCGCGAGCACCTGCTCACCACCGCGCACGCGCGCGAGCAGTGGCACGAGGTCGAGCTCGCGGCGAAGCGCGACGGCACGATCCTCGGGATGCGCGCTGACGTGCTCGCCGATCTCGGCGCGTACGCGCGGAGTCTCGGCGTGCTCTGCCCCTCGATCACCGCGGGCAGCCTGCCCGGGCCGTATCGCTTCAAGAATTACGCGTGCAGGGTGCGCGTCGCGCTGACGTCGAAGGCCCCGGCGGCGGCGTATCGCGGAGCCGGACAGCCGGAAGCGGTCTTCGCCACCGAGCGCGCCCTGGACCATCTGGCCCGCGAGCTTGGCCTCGATCCCGCGGAGGTCCGTCGCAAGAACCTGATCCGGCGTGACGAGTTCCCGTGGGACGTCGGCACCGGGTCCGCGCAGGTGCCGCTGATCTACGACAGCGGCGACTACGAGCGGGCGCTCGACACCGCGCTCACGCTCGTCGGGTACGAGCAGCGGCGCAAGGAGCAGCGCGAGGAGCGCGCGAAGACGGAGGGGCGGCTCCTCGGCCTCGGGGTCGCGAGCTACGTGTTGCTCACGGGGCTCGGGCCGCACGAAGGCGCCGTGCTGCGCGTGGACGGAACGGGCAAGGTGCTGCTCACCACCGGCGCGTCGCCGCACGGCCAGGGCACCGCCACCGCGCTTGCGCAGATCGTCGCCGACGAGCTCGGCCTCGCGCCCGACGACGTGGCCGTCCAGCACGGCGACACCGCGATGATCCCGTTCGGCGTCGGCACCTACGCGAGCCGCAACGCCGTCGTCGCGGGCAGCGCGGCCTTCGTCGCCGCGCGCGCGGTGCGGGCGAAAGCGCTGCGCATGGCCGCACACCTCCTCGAAGTCGCGGAGCGCGATCTCGCGTTCGCCGATGGCGCGGTCCACGTCATCGGCGCGCCGCACCTCCGCTGCACGCTCGCGGAGCTCGCGGCCGCGTACGTGCCCGGCGCACTCCCGGAGGGGTTCGAGCCCGGGCTCGAAGCCACGCACTACTTCCCCGCGCCGCGCGCGACGTTCGCCGGCGGCGCGCACGTGGCGGTCGTCGAGATCGAGCGCGAGACGGGACGGCTCACGATCGTCGACTACGCGGTCGCGAGCGATGCGGGCCCGCTCATCAATCCGCGCATCGTCGAGGGACAGATTCACGGCGGCGTCGCGCAGGGGATCGGCGGCGCGCTCTACGAAGAGCTCGCGTACGACGACCAGGGCCAGCCGCGCAGCCAGACGCTGATGGACTACACGATGCCGTCCGCGACGCAGATCCCCGCGATGCGCATCGCGAACCTCGACACGCCGAGCCCGCTCAACCCGCTCGGCGTGAAGGGCGTCGGCGAGGCGGGCACCGTCGCGCCGCCCGCGGCGATCGTGGCCGCGGTCGAGGATGCGCTTCGGCCCTTCGGTGCTCGCATCACCGCCACCCCGCTCCGGCCCGAGGAGATCTGGCGACTGATCCAGCCGCAATGTAAGGTATTGGCCACAAAGTCGGAGTAGGAATCGATGATTGCTCATGACCCCCTCCACGGATCCGGACATGCGGCATTACCGCATCCGGCTCTTGCCTTGGGTGATGACGCCGAGGCGGACGAGGGGATAGGGATGACAGATGC
>VGLJ01000114.1 GCA_016866775.1 Candidatus Rokuibacteriota bacterium
GAGTTGGGCTTGCGTGTCGGGCTGGCCATTGGCCAGGGCCGCCTTGAAGTGCGTCCAGACGAACTCGTCGGGATTGAGTTCCGGCGCGTAGCCGGGGAAGCGCTCGACGTGCAGCCGGGGATAGCGCTCCAGCAGCGCGCGCACGTCCGGCCCCTTGTGGATGGTCCCGCTGTCCCACACCACGATGACGTGGTGGCGGAGGTGGCGCAGCACGGCGCGCAGGAACACGGCGACCTCGACAGGGGTGACGTTGTTGGGATGAAAGTGCACGTAGAGTCCGAACCGGCGGCGCTGCGCGCTGACCGTGACGGCGGAGATCGCGGAGATCTTGTCGCGGCGATAGCGGTGCCGCAGGATCGGCGTCTGGCCCCGAGGGGCCCAGGTCCTCCGGACGTTGGGAATCAGCAGGAAACCCGACTCGTCGAGGAAGACGAGGTGGGCGTTCAGGCGCCGCGCTGTTTTTTGATGGCCGTCCAGCGATACCGCTTCCAGTGCGCGATGGCCGCCTCATCCCGCTCAAGCGCGCGGCGCTCCGGCTTCTGGCAGGACCAGCCCAGGCCGCTGAGCAGGCGACTCACGTGTGCACGGTGCAGCCGGACGCCGAACTCTCGGCGGATCACCGTCGCGATTCGCTGCGTCGTCCACAGCTCGGTCGGAAACCCCCACGCCATGGCGCCCCGCACCAACAGGCGCGGCAGCCTCTCCACCTGCTTCGCTCTCAGCTTTGGGGGTCGGCCGGGGGCCGGGCGCGCGCGCAGTGCGTCCACGCCGCGGCGCTGCACCCGGTCTCGCCACAGGATGACCGAACTATGAGAACACTCGAGGCGCCGCGCCACCTCCGTCACCGAGGCGCCACCCTGCAACAGCTCGATGGCGCGGCGCCGCCGCCGCTCCAGCTCCTGCGGAGTTCCGTGAGGTCTCATGCACCAATGATATGCGGATCATCGGTGGACGTCTATTACTTATGCACGGATCAATAGGGGCTGATACCGTGGCCGTTACGACGCTGTCAAGCGTCCTCCCGTAGCTGCACATTTCGAAACGTCAGCCAGATCAGGACGTCGTAGACGATCTTCAGGCCGCCGCCCAGGACGAACGGGGCCGAGAACGCGACGGTCTGCATCACCCAGCCCGTGAGCGCCGGCGTGATCGCCTGCGCGATCGTGCGCGAAAGATTCGTGAGGCTCGCCGCCGCTTCGCGCTCGTGGTCCGCGACCACCGCCATCACGTACGCCTGGCGCGTCGGGACGTCCATCTGCGAGAGGAGCTGGCGCAGGAAGAGCAGCGCCACGGCGGTCGCCGCGTCCGGCGCGGCGGCGATCGTGATCAGCGCGACGTTCGACACGAGGTGGGTCACCACCATCGTCGGCAGCAGGCCGTAGCGGCTCGCGACGCGCGCGGCGAGCAGGACCGACACCGCGGTGAGGATCTGCGCGACGCCGAAGATCAGCCCGAGCGTGTCGAGCTCGAGCGCGTAACGGCGATAGAGGTAGTAGCTGACGAGCGACTGGATGACGAATCCGCCGGCGAACGAATCGATCGCGAAGAGCGCGGCGAAGCGGCGGATGAGCGGCGCCGACGAGACCGCCGTCTCCGTGCGCCGCGCGGGTGCCGCGCCGACGCGCAGTCGGCCGTAGGCGATCGCCTGCAGCAGCGCCGCGCCCAGGAAGACGAGAAACATGGTGCGATAGCCGGGCGCGAGGCCGATCGCGGCGGCCCCGACGGCGCCGCCGCCGTAGCCGAGGAAGTTGTAGAGCCCGAGGACGTGCGTGCGCCGATCGGGCGGCACCGCGCGCGCGACCACCACTTGCTCGATCGCGAGGAACGGTCCCGTCTCGCCGGCGCCGACGGCGACGTTGCCGATGATGGCCGCGAGCACGACGAGCGGCGCCCACGACGATCCGAGCAGGAGCAGGGCGGACGCCGCGGAGAGCGCGACGAGCGCGAGGAGCGGCGCGCGCGGTCCGAAACGTTCGGCGGGACGGCGCACGAGCCACGTCAACACCGCGCTCCCGGCCAGCGTCAGCGTCACCGCCACGCCGATGCCCCACGTGCTCACGCCGAGCTCGCCGAGATAGACGGGCAGCACGATCCCCAGGAACCCGTAACAGAACGTGCGCGCCGTCTTCGCGACGAGCACCGCGGCGACGTCCGCGGTCAGCGCGGGCATGCGCCGCCGACTCTATCAGAGGGCCCTTCACTTGGGGCTTGACAACTACACATCACGTGTTGAGTAATAGGAGGCCCCGAAGGGGTTTCGGGTCCTGGGGCTGTGGGGCCCCATGTTGGAGGTGGAAGTCGATGAACGCGGTGGACGCGGTGCTGCAGGACGAGCTGGGACGGCTGATGGATCGCCTGGCGGCGTCGGTGCCGGGCGGCAGTCTCGAGGCGACGAGCGCAGGCAATCCGGCGCTTCGTCACCGCCTGGACGATGTGGAGATCACCCTCGCGACCGCGCGGGCGACCCTCCTGGAAGACTACGGGCGCTGGCGGAGAACGCTGGAAGATCTGGAGTCCCTGTGGGCGCTGGCGAGCTGGGCGTCAGCCCCGGCGGCCGAGCCAGCGGCCGAATACGCCGCGGCGCGCGCCGCCTGACGACGCGTAATCGGCGCTGAAGCGCTGACGGACGATCTCGAATCGCTGCCAGTAGTCGGGCAGGGCCTTGGCCCTGCCGAGCTGAGCGCTGAGGAGCCGCCACTCCTCGTCGCTTGCGGCAACGTCCGCGTTGCCGTCGGCAGCTTCGCCCGCGTCCGTGGGGATCTCGTCGCGAAGGCGCTCGAGCAACGCGCGCACGCTCGCGGTGAACTCCTCGCGGTCGCGGGGGTCGTCCGCCACCGGCAGCGGCCGGCCCGCGGCCCGTCGCGCGGACACCATCGCGTCGAGACACGCGTGGTCGAGCGCCTCTTCGAGGCGCGTGCGCAGCTCCGCGTCGATCAGGCTCAGGAGGTCGCGCGGCGCGCCGGCGGGTGTGCGGAACGGCATCAGCCGAGCACCTGGCGCAGACCCTGGGCCAGGGGCATCGGCGTGATGCCGAACGTCGTGTAGAACGGCGTCGGATCCCCGGTGTTGTCCTCCTCGAGCATCAGGAGCTGATCGGGAGTCACCGGGAAAGTGGGCGCGCGATGCAGCACGCGAGCGACCGGGCGCATGAGTCCCATCGGCACGCGTGCGAGACGCACGCGGCGATGCATCACCGTCCCGATCATCTGGAGCAGCTCGACCATCGAGACGGCGTCGGGCCCGGCGACCGTGTACGTCTGCTTCACCGACGCCTCGGCGCGGACCGCGCGGGCGAAGCCGGCGGCGACGTGCTCGATCGGTACCGGCTGCAGGCGTTGGCGTCCATCGCCGATGACCGGCACGATCGGCATCCGGCGGACCATGCCGGCGAGCAGCGAGAGGAATCCATCGCCGGGGCCGTAGATGACGGAGGGCCGGAAGATCGTCCACGCCAGCCCGCTGGCGCGGACCGCCTCCTCAGCCGCCCACTTGGTGCGGTGATACTGCGCCCGGGCGTTCGCGCGCGTGCCGAGCGCGCTCATGTGGAGGAACCGGCGGGCGCCGGCGGCCGCGGCCGCGACGATGACGTTGCGGGTCCCGAGATGGTGGAGCCGGTCGAACGTGATCCCGCGGGTCTTGTGCTCGCGGATGATGCCGACCAGGTGGACGACCGTGTCGCAGCCGGCGATCTCCGCCTCGAGGGTGGGGACCGGGCCGAGGATGTCGCCCTCCACGCGCTCGATGGCCTCGAAGCCGTGGAGGTCGGTCTCCGAGCCCCGGCGGACGAGGCAGCGCACCACGTGGCCCTCGGCGCGCAGCGCCTGGATCACCGCCCGCCCCACGAAGCCCGTGGCGCCCGTGACGAAGGCCCGATGCATCGAGAGGTATCGTATCAAGCCCGCCGAGGCTGGATGCTAAGATCGCGCCGTGGCTTCGATGTCCGCTGTACGGCGCGGCCTCCTCGCGCTCCTCCTCCTGACCCTTCCCGCCGCCGCCCAGGCCCAGCCGTATGACTTCGCGGCCGTCGACGAGGCCGTCCAGGCGAGCATGTCGGGGGGCGAGATCCCGGGGGTCGTCGTCCTGATCGGCATCGGCGACGACATCCTCTATCACCGGGCGTTCGGCTGGCGCGCGCTGGTCCCCGATCCTCAGCCGATGGCGCCGGACACGATCTTCGACATCGCCTCGCTGACGAAGCCGCTCGGCACCACGCTCGCCGTGATGGGTCTCGTCGAGCGCGGGGCGGTGAGCCTCGATGCGCCGCTCGGCAGGTACCTGAAGGAGTTCCGCGGCCGCGCGTTCGAGGGCATCACCGTCCGCCGCTTGCTGACCCACAGCGCGGGCCTTCCGTCGATCCCGAAGGACAAGCTCGTCAAGCGAGGCTTCCCCGGTGCCGCCGCCGCGCTCGCGAGCGAGAAGCTCGATTACCCGCCCGGCTCGGCGTTTCAGTACAGCGACACCGGCTTCATCCTGCTCGGCGAGCTCGTGCGGCGCGTCTCCGGGCAGCCCCTCGACAAGGTCCTCGCGAAGACGCTGTTCACGCCGCTCGGCCTCAGCGACACGAGCTTCGATCCGCCGAAAGCCCAGCTGCGCCGGGTCGCGCCGACCGAGTTCGCCAATGGCCAGCTCCTGCAGGGCGAGGTGCACGATCCGCGCGCGCGCATGCTCGGCGGCGTCGCGGGCCACGCGGGCATGTTCTCCACGGCGCCCGACCTCGCGCGCATCTGCCGGATGCTCCTCGAGGGCGGTGCGCTGAACGGACGCCGCGTGCTGAAGCCCGCCACGATCCAGCTCATGTGGACGCGCTCGACCGAGGGACGCGGCACCCGCGCGCTCGGCTGGGACATGACCTCGCAGTACGCCGCCCTGTGGGCGCCGTTCTTGCCGGCGGGCTCCGTCGGTCACACCGGGTTCACGGGCACGTCGGTGTGGATCGACCCGTCGAGCCGCGCGTACCTGATCCTCCTCACGAACCGCGTCCATCCGAGCGGCGGCTCGAGCGCATCGATCCGCGATCTCCGGATGCGCGTGACCGCCGCCGTGAGCGCGACGTTGTTCCGTCCCCCGCTCGTCCCCAGCGCCGGAGCGGATTCGCCCGCGACCGCATTGGCATCGCCCGGGACCACACCGTCACCCGCGCCCACGCGCGTACGCACCGGACTCGACGTGATGGCGGCGCAGGACTTCGCGCCGCTGCGCGGACATCGTGTCGGGCTGATCACGAATCACACCGGTGTCGACGCGCAGGGACGGCGCGGGATCGACCTGCTGGCCGCGGCGCAGGGCGTGAAGCTGCACGCGATCTTCTCGCCCGAGCACGGCATCACGGGCACCGTGGACGCCGACGTGCCGCACGGCCGCGACCCCGCGACGGGCCGGCCGATCTGGAGCCTTTACGGCCCGACGCGCCGCCCGTCCGAGGAGATGCTGCGCGGCATCACCGCGATCGTCTTCGACGTGCAGGACGTCGGCGCGCGGTACTACACGTACCTCGCCACGCTGCAGTACGCGATGGAGGAAGCGGCGAAGCTCGACCTGCCGGTGGTCGTGCTCGATCGTCCCAATCCCATCACCGGACAGGTCGTCGAAGGCCCGCTGCTCGATGCGGACCTCACGTCGTTCACCGGCCCGCACGTGATCCCGGTGCGCACCGGCATCACCATCGGCGAGTTCGCGCGCCTGGCGGCGGCGGAGCGGAAGATCCCCGTGAAGCTCACGGTGGTGCCGCTCGAAGGTTGGGAGCGGAAGCGCTGGTACGACGAGACGGGGCTGCCGTGGATCAACCCGTCGCCGAACATCCGCTCGGTGACGCAGGCGCTGCTCTACTCGGGCATCGGCCTGCTCGAGGCGACGAACCTCTCGGTCGGGCGGGGGACGGACGCGCCGTTCGAGGTCATCGGCGCGCCGTGGATCGAGCCCGTCTCGCTCGCGGACGCGCTGAACAAGCAGAAGCTCGCCGGCATCCGCTTCGAGCCCGTGCGCTTCACGCCCACGGAGAGCATCTACGGGCGCAAGGAGTGCGCGGGCGTGCGGTTCGTCGTCACCGACCGCGAGGCGATCCGCCCGGTGACGGTCGCGCTCGCGATCGCCGCGACGCTACGCGAGCGTCACCGCAGCCAGTGGAACGCGGAGAAGGTCCAGAACCTCCTGGTGAACCGCCACACGATGTGGGCCTTGCTGCGCGGCGAGCCGTGGCCGCGGTTGCTCGCCTGGAGTGACGCCGACCGGAACGCCTTCCTGAAACGTCGCGCGTCGTATCTCATCTACCGGTAGCCCTCCTTGGGCGAACGGCGTGAGGATCAGCGCTCGATTACCTTGAGGTCCTTCGGGAGGGAGAGCTTCAGCTTGTCGCGCTTGTCGCGGGGAATGGTCAGGGTCGCCGGGTCCCCGTCGCTGACGAATCGCTCGGACGGGTTCTTCGCGAAGTAGTCCAGCCAGTACGCCAGGTCCTTCTCCACGGCCTGGATCCGCGGCAGGTGCATCGGATCGAAGTTCCGCGCGAACGGTGACGGCGCGGCACCGCCCGCGACCATGAGGATCGCATCGGTGCGATACGTGGTGCCCTTCGCGCTGCCTTCCTGCACCCACCCGAGGTTCTTCGGATAGACGCCGAGCGGGAGCGCGAGCGTGCGCAGCTTGTAGTCCGGCACGTGGCGCTGCACCCACACCTGCGCCTCGGCGACCTGCGCGCGCACCGTCGCCTCGTCGTACTTGCCGAGGTTCGCGTGCCAGAGCGTATGGTTGCCGATCTCGTAGCCCTGCTTCACCAGGAACTGCAGCTTGCGGCCCTCGTGCTCGGGCTGGTTGAAGAGCTTGTTCGGCTTGCTGGCGCCGGGCAGCACGAAGAACGTCGCCGCGCGCCCGAAGTCCGGCTTCTCCTTGATGAACGCCTCGAGGATGCCGACGCCGCACTTCGGATCGATCTCGAAGCCCCCGTTCTTCGCGACGTACTGGAACTGGCCGGGCGAGGAGTCGTCGAACGTCAGCACGACCGGCGTGGTGCCGGCGGGCACCGTGATCCTGCCGTCGATCAGCGCGTTCAGGCTCTGCAGCCGATAGCCGCGCGCGTAGAGCGTCTCGAGGTCGCGCCGGAAGTTCTCGGGCGTGCGCGTCCAGCGCTCTTCGGGGGAGTCGATCTTGTGGTACTCGAGCACCATCACGCGCCCGAGCTCGTTGGGAGGCAGGCCCTGCGCCGGCGCAGTGAAGGGAGTCAGGAGCGCGAACGCGAGGCCCAGGAGCGTCCGGCGCATCACTTCGCGGCCAGCGTGCCCTTCTGCTGAAGCGCCGCGCCTGTGTAGTCGTTGCGCGGGTTCCACAGCATCCAGCCCGTGCCGCCGCCGTCGTCCGAGCCCTTGATCTGGGCGCGGATCTCGCTGACGCCGAAGATGCGCTTGTCGAACGCGTAGTCCTTGAAGTCCTGGAGCCACGGGCGCACCTTCACCGGCGCGGTGCCCGAGCGCTTCTTCGTGAGGCGCACGCTCTCGTGGACGACCTGGTACGGGTTCTCGACGGGATTGCGATAGCCCGGGATGCCCTTGTGGTAGCCCGAGGGATAGACCATCGGGCAGAAGTAATCGAGGTGCGGCGCGAGCTCTTCCACGCGCTGCCCGATGTCCGTGTCGTTCTCGTTGAACGCGGTGTAGCCGAAGACGTCCGCGGCGACGAAGGCGCCGGTGGGCCCGAGCTCCTTGCGCGCCTTCTCGAGGAACGCGGCGATGGTCGGCAGCCGCGTCTCCTTGCTGTTCGGCTTCGCGTACTTCGCGGCGGAGAGCTTGCCGTCGGTCGGGAAGCGCACGTAGTCGAACTGCACCTCGTCGAAGCCCTTGCGCACCGCTTCCTTCGCGAGCGCGATCTTGTAGTCCCACACCTCTTCGCGGAACGGATCGGCCCACGCGAGCTTCTCGTTGTCGATCCACGGCTTGCCCGTGCGCGCGTCCATGACCGCCAGGTCCGGGCGCGCGGTGGCGAGCACGTTGTCCTTGAACGTCACGATGCGCGCGATCGTGTAGATGCCACGCGCCTTCAGCTCCGCCATCAGCGCGTCGAACTCCTTGTAGACCGCCGGGCCCTGCGCGCCCACGGCCGCGACCATCGGCACCTCGGACTTGTAGAGGAGCCAGCTCCGGTCGCCCTGGACGTCGATGACGACGGCGTTCAGCTCGGTCTTCGCGACGAGGTCGAGCACGCGCGTGCGGATGCCGCGGTCGAGCACGCCGTAGTAGGTGAGGTAGGCGGCCTTGATCGCGCGCGGCTTCAGCACGACCTCGAGCGGCTCCTTGCGCGGGGTCAGCGTGACCTTCTCGTAGCCCGAGAGCTTGACGACGATCGAGCCCGTCGGCTTCGTGAGCGCGAACGTGCCGTCGGCGTCGGTGAAGATCTCCCTGCCCGCGTTCACCACGCCCACCCGCGCGAGCGGCTGCTTCTGCGCATCCACGACGCGCCCGGTCACGCGCTCCGGCCACGCGGCCTCGGCCGGCTGCGGGGCCACCGCCGGCTGCGGCGGCGCCGTCATCGCCGGCTCCCCGGGGGTGGCGAGGGCCGATTCCGCCGCCATCGGCGGGGATGCCGTGGGGGTCGCGACCACCGAGGCGATCATCTGGGGCTGCTGGCGGGCCATCGCACGCGGAGCGCGCGAGACCAGGACGCCGTAGCCGACCAAGGCCACGATGACAACGGTCAGACCGATGCTGAGGATGCGACGGTGAGGAGCCACTCGCGAGAGAAATTTTTGCATCATCACGGTTCGACGATAAGTTGACGGCGCAAAGCGCGCCAAGGATTTTGTTTCACACTAGAATCATCGGCCGATGGACTCATTACAATTAGCCTGCCGGACGGCGTCAAGCCGTCGTTTCGACGTGAATGGTCTCGCGCTGCACGCCCTCGAATGGCCCGCTCCCGGCGCGCCGGGTCTCTGTTTCCTGCACGGCGGCTCGGCTCACAGTCACTGGTTTGACGCGGTGATAGGGCGGTTCATCGGCCGCTATCACGTCTTGGCGCTCGATCAGCGCGGTCACGGCGCGAGCACGTGGCCCTCGCCGCCGGCCTATGCGACCGAGGACTTCGTATCCGACCTCGTTGGTGTCATGAAGGCCCTCGGATGGGAAAAGATGACCCTCGTCGGGCACTCGATGGGCGGGGCGAACTCGATGGGGCTCGCCTCGTGGCATCCGGAGCGGGTGGAGCGCCTCGTGATCGTGGATTCCCGGCCCTCGATTCCCGCGGAGCGCCTCGGGACGATGCACGAGCGCGGCAAGCGTGCGCTCCTGACCCCGCGCCGCCACCCGACACCCGAGTCGGCGGTGGCGTCCTTTCGCCTGCTGCCTCGCGAAACGGTGGCGGCGCCCGAGCTGCTGGCCCACGTCGCGCGGGCGGGGATCGCGGAGCGCGAGGGCGGCTGGAGCTACCGCTTCGATCCCGCCGCCAACGGCTCCCGCCGGCCGCATGACATGTGGCCACACCTGTCAAAGATCGCCGCGCCGACCCTGATCGTGCGCGCGGCGCGGAGCCCGGTGCTGACGGGCGAGATGGCGGAGAGGATGCTGGGACTGATTCCGGACGTGCGGCTGGTCGAGGTGGCCGACGCCTACCACCACGTCACGCTCGACCAGCCCGCGCGCTTCGTCCGGGCGGTCGAAAGCTTCCTGCTCTAACCCGAAGTTCCACGCCCTTGAGGGCGTAAGGCCGCGAGCTGTTTGACGACGGTGTCCGCCGACGCCCGGATGTTTTGGCTACAGGGCGAGCGAGACGCCGAGCAGATCGAGGGCGCGCTGCTG
>VGLJ01000115.1 GCA_016866775.1 Candidatus Rokuibacteriota bacterium
GCTGTTCCCGGAGATCGCGCTCTGGTTCCCCCGCTGGCTCTTTGAGTGAGGACTTTGGGGGGTGCGAGACGCACCCCCCAAGCCCCCCACGCTCCTGGCCGGGAATGAATCCCGGCCCTCCGCGACTGCCGAATCGATTGACACCCTTGGCGAGGGGTCGCTAGAGTCAGACCGACCGGTCGGTCTGACAGGAGGCCCCGCGTGCACCTCGCCGACAAGAAGCTCGAGCCGATCTGGGACAAGGTGCGTCACGAGGTCCGGCTCGAGCGCGACGACGCGCTCGCGCTCTTCGAGACCGACGACCTGCTGGGCGTCGGGCGGATGGCCGACCACGCCAAGACCCGGCGCGAAGGCGATCGCGTCTACTTCGTCATCAACCGGCACATCACGCCGACCAACCTCTGCGTGCTCTCGTGCAGCTTCTGCGGCTTCGCGCGCAAGCCCGGCCAGGCCGGCGCGTACGAGCACACCATCGAGGACATGGTCGCGATGGTGAAGGACGAGACGCGCGAGGTGCACATCGTCGGCGGCCACCATCCCGACTGGCCGTTCGAGTACTACGAGCGGATGATCGAGGCGATCCATCAGGCGCACCCCGACGTCCAGATCAAGGCGTTCACCGCCGCCGAGATCGACTACTTCTGGCGCCGCTGGAAGATCGAGCCGCGCGAGGCGCTGACCCGGCTCAAGGCCGCGGGGCTGCGGTCGATGCCGGGCGGCGGTGCCGAGATCTTCTCCGCGCGGCTCGCGAAGCTGCTCAAGTACACCGGCAAGGCCGACCCGGAGCGCTGGTGCGAGATCCACGGCATCGCCCACTCGCTCGGCATCAAGACCAACGCGACGATGCTCTACGGCCACGTCGAGCGGCTGGACGAGCGCGTCGACCACATGGTGCGCCTGCGCGAGCAGCAGGACCGCTCCGGCGGCTTCGTGACGTTCGTCCCCCTCGCCTACCAGGAAGCCGCCACCAGGCTGGTGCCGCGACAGACGCCGCCTGCCGACAGCCTGCGCACGATCGCGATCGGTCGCCTGATGCTCGACAACTTCGCGCACGTCGAGGCGTACTGGGTGACGCTGGGAGAGGAAACAGCGTCGGTTGCACTTCATTTCGGCGCGGATGACGTGAACGGCACGCTGGAGGACGAGCGGATCCAGCATCTTTCCGGCGCGAAGACACCTGCCGGTGTCGCGCGCGAGCAGCTCTTCCGGATGATCCGCGACGCGGGCAAGATCCCGGTCGAGCGCGACGCGCTCTACAACGTGGTCAAGGTATGGAACTGACCGGCGAGCGCGTGCGCGAGAAGGTCCTCGCGGGCGAGCGGCTCGACCGCAAGGACGGCCACTGGCTCCTGGTCGAGGCGCCGCTGCTCGAGCTCGGCGCGCTCGCCAACGAGATCCGGTTCCGCCGCATCCCCGACAAGCGCGTGACCTTCGTCATCGACTCGAACCCGAACTACACGAACGTGTGCATCACCGATTGCCAGTTCTGCGCGTTCTATCGGAAGCCCGGACACCCGGAAGCGTGGACGCTGACGGTCGACGAGGTGCTCGCGAAGGTGGAGTCCGCGGCGAACGCCGGCGCGACCACCGTGCTGCTGCAGGGCGGTCACAACCCCGAGCTGCCGCTCGACTACTACCTGACGATCGTCCGGGAGACGCTGCGCCGCTTCCCGCAGGTCACCCCGCACTTCTTCACCGCGTCCGAGATCCAGACCGTGGCGAAGGTGAGCGGGCTCGCGTTCACGGACGTGCTGGATCGCCTCAAGGAGGCCGGTCAGCGCACGCTGCCCGGCGGCGGCGCCGAAGTGCTCTCGACCCGCGTGCGCACGCGCATCGAGCCGAAGAAGGGCGGGCCGGACGCGTGGCTCGACGTGCACCGGGAGGCGCATCGGCGCGGCTTCAAGTCGACGGCGACCATGATGTACGGCCACGTCGAGGACACCGACGACGTGCTCGACCACTTCGACGCGATCCGCGCGCTCCAGGACGAGTGGGGCGGCTTCACCGCGTTCGTGCCGTGGTCGTTCAAGCCCAACAACACGCTGCTCGAGAAGTGGATCACGCAGCACAAGGGCCCCAACGCGTATCTCAGAATGCTCGCGGCCTCACGCCTCTACCTCGACAACGTCCCCCACGTGCAGGCGTCGTGGTTCTCCGAGGGCAAGAAGGCCGGCCAGATCGCGCTGCACTTCGGCGCCGACGACTGGGGCGGGACGCTGTTCGAGGAGAACGTGCACAAGGCCGCGGAGTACGTGAACACGATCACCGTCGACGAGATCGTCACGCTGATCCGCGAGGCCGGCTTCACCCCGGCCCAGCGGAACACCGAGTACGAAATCTTGAGGTCCTGCTAGACCACGTCGAGCGGCGGCACGGACGGGATCAGCTTCCTCCTATGCGCGTCGGTGAACAGACGCGTCAGCGCGGCCAGGCCTTCGTCGCCCAGGCGCTTGGTGTAGTTGTTCACGTACATCAGCACGAAGCGGGTCGCCGTCTCCTTGTCGATCCCCCGGCCGTAGCGCATCGCGTACTCCACGGCCTCGTCGACGTTCGCGTGCGCCCAGTCGATCGAGTCGCGCAGCCCTTGCGAGAGCTTCCGGTGCATCGCGTCGCCCAGATCGCGCCGCATCACGTTCACCCCGAGCGGCAGCGGCAGCCCGGTCTCGCGATGCCACACCTCGCCGAAATCCATCACCTTCACGAGTCCCATCGTCTGGTGGGTGATCTGGCCCTCGTGGATCAGCAGGCCGAGGTCCGCCTGACCGTCGAGCACGGCCTGCGGGATCTTGTCGAAGGCCACCTCGATGAGCGCGGGCTCTTCGGGGACCAGCATGCGCAGCAGCAGCGACGCGGTCGTGTGGCTGCCGGGAATCGCGACGACCTTGTTCGGGATCTCCTTCGGATCGATCGGCTCGCGCGCGACGAGGATCGGGCCGTAGCCTTTCCCCATCGAGGCGCCGGGGTCCATCATCCGGTACGTGTCGGCCACGAGGACGTACGTGGCGGCGGAGACCGCGGTGACCTCCAGCTCGGCGGTGCGCGCGCGGCGGTTCAGCGACTCGATGTCCTCGAGCAGGTGCTCGATCGAGACACCGGGAATCGTCACCTTGCCCGCGGTGAGCGCGTAGAACATGAACGCGTCGTCGGGATCCGGGCTGTGACCGATGCGCACGACCTGCATGTGAGGGCTCCTTGAAAGTCGCGACACGTGACCGCATCCTCGTCGCCGCGCTGGAAGTGTTCGCCGGCAAAGGCTATCACAGGGCCATCGTCGACGACATCGTGCGCGCCTCCGGCACGTCGAAGGGCGCCGTCTATCACCACTTCCCGAACAAGGAGGCGGTGTTCCTGGCGCTCGTCGACGACTTCGCGGCGCGGCTCGCGGCGGCGGTCGCCTCGGCGATCGCCGAGCGCCACGGCGCGCTGGCGAAGGTGGAGGGCGCCCTCACCGCGGCCTTGACGACCTTCGCGGACGACGAGCGCCTCGCGCGGCTGATCCTGCTGGAAGCGGTGAGCCTCGGCGCGACCTATCAGGCGAAGCGCGCCGAGGTCGCCGGCCGCTTCGCCGCGCTCATCCAGGGCTCTCTCGACGAGGCCGTGACGGAAGGCTCCGTCGCGCCGCTCGACACGCACGTCGCGACGCTGGCGTGGCTCGGCGCGGTGAACGAGGTGGTGATCCAGTGGCTGCACGGCGGGGTCGCGGATCTGCGCGCGACCGTCCCCGCGCTGACCCGCGTGTTGCTGAGGTCGATCGGCGCCGCGTCCTGACGCCCGACGAGAAGCTCGGCGATGGCCGTCATGGCTGCGGGGCGCTCGTCGCCCTGCGGCCGAAGCGGTTCTCGGTTCCCTTGATGAGACGCTGAATGTTGCGGCGGTGCAGGACGATGACGCCGGCCGCGATCGCGACGGCGATCCACAGGATCTCCCGCCGGACTGGTCCCTCGAGCAGGTACACCGCTACTGGGAGCACCGCGGCAGCGACGATGCTTGCGAGGGACACCTAGCCCGTCAGCAGAACGAGCACGATCCAGACCCCGGCTGCCGCTCCCAGTGCCAGTGGCGTGAGTCCCAACATCACGCCGGCCGCGGTGGCGACGCCCTTCCCTCCCTTGAAGCCGACAAAGACGGAGAAGACGTGACCCACGACAGCGGCCACGCCGCAGGCTAACGCGAACAGCGTCGAGCCCGATGCGCCGGGCGCGAACACCAGGACAGGGATCGCGCCCTTGGCGATGTCGAACAGGGCGACCGGAACGGCGTACCTCCAGCCCAGGACCCGAAAGAGATTCGTCGCGCCGAGGTTGCCGCTGCCATGCGCGCGAAGATCGATGTTCGCGAAGGTGCGGCTGACCAGGTGGCTGGTGGGGACGGCGCCGAGAACGTACGAGGCCAGAAGCCAGAGGGCCATCAGCGCACCGCGCGGGCGCGCACCGCCGCCGCGGTGCGCGTTTCGACACCGAGCTTGCTCAGGATGTGTGGCCATCGACCCGGCGACGACGTCGACGGTCTACGCGACGAGCACCAGCAGCGGCGTGCATCGCAGTCTGGACGGTGGCGGGTCGTGGACGACGTTCAACGACGGACTCACCAATACGACCATCCAGTCGTTCCTGATCGATCCGGTGGACCCGGCGCTGCTCTACGCCGGCTCGAGCGGCAGCGGCGTCTTCATTCGCGACGAGGCCGCGGGCGCCAGCGCCGACCTGTCGATCACGAAGTCGGCGTCGCTTGCCTCCGTGACGGTCGGGGAGACGATCACGTACAACCTCCTGGTCGTCAACGTCGGCCCCGACGCGGCAACGAACGTCCAGGTCGTCGACGTGCTGCCGTCGGCGGTGAGCTTCGCGTCCGTCACGAGCACGTCGGGCACCTGCGCCAACACCAGTGGCACGGTGACGTGCACCATCCCGTCGATTCCGGTGAACGGCGGCGTCAGCATCTCCATCACCGTGACCGCCGACGTCGCCGGCGCGTTCGGGAACACCGCCGGCGTGTCCGCGACGGAAGACGATCCGAACCCGATCAACGACAGCTCGACGGCGTCCGTCGTCGTCAATGCGCCGCTGCCGCAGCCGCAGACGATCACCTTCGTGCCGCTCGCGAACAAGATCGTCGGCGATCCGCCGTTCACGGTCAGCGCGACGGCGAGCTCCGGTCTGCCGGTGAGCTTCAGCGCGTCCGGCAACTGCTCGATCAGCGGCGACACCGTCACGCTCGGCGGCGCTGGGAGCTGCTCGGTGACCGCGAGCCAGGGCGGCAACGCGAACTACAACCCGGCGGCGCCCGTCACGCAATCGTTCACGATCACGCCCGGCCCGACCCCGCCGGCGTTCGGGTTCCTCGGGTTCCATCGCCCGTACGGACGCCCGGCCGACGTCGCGTTCAAAGTCGGGCAGACGATCCCGCTGAAGTGGCAGTACACGAACGGCGGCGCGGTCGTCCCGAGCCCGTCGGCCGCGCCGACGATCAAGGTCTATGGCGTGCCGTGCGCCGGCGGCGCTGAGGGCGCCGCGATCTCCGCCGCCGGGACCTCTCAGTACGACAGCGCGACGAGCACGTGGCACTTCAGCTGGAAGACGGGGGCCTCGCGGCCGGCTGCTACAACATCCGCGTCCACTCGGGCCAGACCGGCCAGACGGACGGTCCGTTCCCGATCAAGCTTCGGTAGCACACGCGGAGCGGGGGTGCTCCGCGCGGAGCACCCCCGCCCCACGCGGAAATCCATGGTGGCCCCGGAGGGGCGTCACGATGGCACGTCAGGAGGCCGGGGCGAAGACGATCCTCACGTCGCCCGCGCGTATCGCGCGGATGATCGCGTCGCGCGAGCGCGGGGCGTCGACCTCGACCCACGCGCGGCCGAAGTGCGGCGGGCGATGCGCGTCGTCGGTCGCGATCTTCACGAGCGGAATCTCCGGCGTGTCGTAGAGCTCGCGGTAGTGACCGGTGTCGGTCACCTCGATCGCGGCGAGCGGCCAGCCCCAGCGCCGGATCTCGTGCATCCGGTCGATGGTCTCGGCGACGCTGAGCCGGTACCGCGACGGATGGTTCAACACCCAGAGCGTCTCCTCGTCGCCGTCGATCCGCCCGACGTGCTGCGCGAAGCGCGGGTAGTTCAGCTCGATGCCGCGGAAGAGCAGCAGCTGAGGCGCGAGACGCAGGATCGCGCGCTCGTACGCCGACGGCTCGAGATTGTCGTGGTCGTCGTGATCGGTGATGGCGAGGAAGTCGTAGCCGCGGCGCTCGTACTCCTCGACGAGCGCGGCGGGGCTGCGGACGCCGTCGGAGAACGTGGTATGGGCGTGGAGATTGCCGCGCAGGAGCGGCATCAGTGGCGCGCCGTGGTCAGCGGCCCGGCGCGGGCGCGGGCCGCGCGGCGGGCGCCGTACGCGGCGGCGTGGCGGCTCGCGGCGCGGCGCCCCACGCGAATCCGAACCCGAACGACAGCCAGCCCGGCCGGTCGCGGTACAGCGTCCCGGACGCGCCGACCGGGAGGTTCTGCGAGGACCAGCCCGCGATGCCGACGCGCCCGCGCGTGGTCGTCGTCTCGTACTCCTTCGACAGCGGCGCGATGAACGCGGGGTCGTAGGGGACGGTCACGCCTCCCGGATACCACTCGTTCTCGCGCGGCTCCGTGACCTGGTCGTAGGGCCCGGGCGCGATGATCTCGCCGGGGCGCTCGGCAGGCGGCGGGGTGGCTCGGATATCGATCTGCTGGGCGGACACCGGTGCGGTGACGGCGAGCAGGATCAGGGCGATCACGAGGCGCGTCATCACCCTCATTGTACCGCGGCGGACGTCATCCGGTCACGGCGCGACAGAGCCCCATGACCTTGCGCACGTCGGGCATGCCGTCGAGCGTGAGCACGGCGCGCTCGAGCTCGTCGCGGCGCGACGGCGTGAGCAGGCCCCCCACGTTGTCGCGGAACTTGTCGACGATCGCGGAGTCCGGCAGCGGGCGCGCGGGGCTGCCGCGGCCGTCCGGCTCGCGCACCTCGACCACGCGCGCGTCGTCGAGCCGGACCCTCACCCACCCCGGGAAGCCGTCGGGGAACGTGGAGCTCGGATCGACCACGTGCTGGACGCGCGAGGCGAGCGCGAGCAGCCGCTCGTCGGCGATCCGCTCGGCGGTGAACGTGTCGAGCCCCACGCGGCCGTCGAGAAACGCCGCGGCGACGGCGTACGGCAGGCTGAACTGCGCCTCGTACGTCGTGCGCGGCTCGAGCTTCACCGCCCGCGGCTCGCAGATGATCGGGATCTCACCCGCGGGCACGCGGCACTCGACCGACACGATCGCGTCCGCCTCCACGCGCTGCTCGTCGCGCAGCCGGAGCGCGCAGTCGATGTACGCGTGCGCGAGGTGGCAGCACGGATACGGCTTGAAGCTGATGCGCAGCGTCTCCCAGCGCCGGCCGAGCGTCTCGAAGACCTCGGCGTTCGGCTCCGCGCTCACGAACGTGCGGTAGAAGCCGAAGCGACCCTCCAGCACCGACGCGGGGCCCGTCACACCGCCCGCGGCCAGCGTCGCCGCGAACACGCCGGCGTGCGCGGCCCAGCCCGCGTGCAGCCGCTTCACCGCCGAGCCGTCCTCGAGGAACTCCATCAGCCCCGAGGCGAAGCTCCCCGCGAGACCGAGCGCGTGCGTGAGCGCGCGCTCGTCGAGTCCCATCAGCTTGCCCGCCGTCAACGCGGCGGCGAACGCGCCGCACGTCGAGGTCGCGTGCCAGCCGCGCCCGTGGAAGGCACCGGGCGTCGCCATCCCGAGCCGGGCGATCGCCTCGTAGCCGGCGACCGCGGCGGTGATCGCGTCGCGACCCGAAATGCCGGCGGTCTCGGCGACGGCGAGCGCGGTGGGAATGACGACAGCGGAGGCGTGGGTGATCGACGCCGCGTGGGTGTCGTCGAAATCGAGGCCGTGCGCGAGCGAGCCGTTGGCGAGCGCCGCCATCGCCGGCATCGCGATCCGCCGCGAGCCGATGATCGTGCACGGCCCGGCGGCCACGTCGACCGCGTTGATGATCGGCGCGGCGAAGTCGCGGCTGGAGGCCGCGAGGGCGAGGCCGATGACGTCGAGCGTGCGCAGGCACACGTTCGCCACCACCTCGGCGGGGATGGCGTCGTGACGCAGCGAGGCCGTGAAGCTCGCGAGCCGTTCGGCGAGCGTCATCGGCTACTCCGGGGGCGCCACGTTGCCGTCTTTGTCCCGGCTGCGAATCGCGGTCACCGTGCGGCCTTCGGCGTCGGTGACCTGGAACTCTTCGATGAGCCCCGTGTCGAGCATCTGCTGGACGAGCTGCTCTCTCTCCTGACCCGCCGGCGGCAGCTGGTGCGACTTCCACCGCGTGACGAAGTAGCCGCGGCTCACGTGCGGCAGCCTGGCCTCCGCGCGCTGCAGCTCGAGCAGCGCGCGCTCGACGCCGTTGGGTCCGACGGGCGGCGCGGGACGCGCCGCGCGCGGCGCGAAGCCGCCGAAGCGGCCGACCGCCGCCCGGTCCCCGAGAGGAGCGCGCTCCTGGTACACGCGGTCCGGATAGCTCCGCTCCTGAGAGCCACGCTCCTGATGCCCGCGCTCCGGCGGGGCGTAGCCGCGACCGGCGTAGGCGCGGTCGGCGCTGCCGACCCGCGCGCGCTCCGCCCGAAACGCCGGCACCCCGTCGCTCAAGCGGATCTGTCCGAAGCAGCGCACGCGCAGCTCGGTCGAGAGCTCTTCCGCGGACCACGTGGCGACCCACACCTGCTTGCCCAGCGCGTTGACCGCCTCGACCGCGGGGACGAAGTCGTCATCCCCCGAGAGCAGCACCGCGGCGTCGTAGGTGCCGTTCGCGGCGAAGTGGATCAGCTCCGCGACCATCCGCGAGTCGACGCGCTTCTCCGTGGTGTAGTCGTACTCGACGCCGCACGCGGGGCAGCGGCCCGTCCGCCGCTTGCGCGGCTCGCGCCGCACGTAGTAGCCCTGGCGCAGCTCCAGGCCTTTCAGGAAGCCTTCGACTTGCGGCGGCGCGTCCGGCGACACGCCGACGTAGTAATACGCGCCGCCGAAGAACGCCGACGGGCCGCCGACGGCCTGCGTGATCCACGTGGCGAGCCGATCGTAGTCGACGCGGAGGGTGTCGTCGTAGCGCTGGAGGGCCCGGTAGAAGTTCTGACCGTCAATGAAAATGTAGACCTTCATCTCCGCACCTCACGATCACGCACAATGGCCCGGATCAATCACTCATGAGCGATTCGAACGAGGGGAGTATACACGAGGCGGTTTCGCTCGACGGCGACCCGCCGGTGCGCGGCATCCTGCATCGCGCGCGTGACGGCGCCGACGCGATCGTCCTCACGCACGGCGCGGGCTCGAACGCGAACGCGCCGCTCTTGCGCGCCCTCGCGCGCGCGTTCGCGGACGACGGCATCGCCGTGCTGCGCTGCGATCTGCCGTTCCGGCAGTCGCGAGCCTCCG
>VGLJ01000116.1 GCA_016866775.1 Candidatus Rokuibacteriota bacterium
GCCCAGGAAAAGTTGTAATTGCCGGGCGGGCCGGGCCGCGTCAGGGTGTCTGGGGCGGATGGTCCGGACGTGGGCCACGCCTGCGACGGCGGGGCCGCCGAGGTCGGTCACCGGCCGGGCCGCCGGGGGCCGGCCCGCCTGGGGCCGATCCGTCCGAAGGCGCGCCGTGGCGCGCGTGGCCGGAGGGGTCGGGCGCCGGGCGCGGTCGGTCGTGCTCGGCCGGACGCGGGCGCTCGTGGGAGCGGGGCGCACCCCGATCCCCGCGGCCGCCCCGGCCACGGCCGCGATCGCTGCCGCCCCGGGCGTCGAGCCGCGCCCGGCGCTCTTCCGCGTAGCGGCGCCGCTCCTCGGCCGTCGGCCTGATCTCAGGAAGGTAGAGATCGTCCTCGGCCCACTCGACGGCGATCTTCTGGCCGATGAACTTCTCGATCGCCTCGAGGTTGAGCGCGCTCGACTCGTCGACGAGCGCGATCGCCTTGCCGCCCGCGCCGGCGCGCGCGGTACGCCCGATGCGGTGGACGTAATCCTCGGCGTCCTGGGGCAAGTCCCAGTTGATGACGTGGCTCACCGCCTCGATGTGCAGGCCGCGCGACGCGACGTCGGTGGCGACGAGCACCGGCAGGTTGCCGTCCTTGAAGTCATTCAGGATGCGCAGGCGCTTCTTCTGGTCGACGTCGCCCGTCAGCGCGCGCGCGTCCCAGCCGTTGCGGGTGAGGCGGTCCTCGAGCCGGCGCGCGTCCTCGCGCGTGTTGGAGAAGATGAGGATCCGCTCGCCGCCTTCACGCCGCAGCAGCCCGAGCAGCAGCGAGAACTTCTCCTCCCGCCCGACGTGATAGAGCAGCTGCTCGACGCGCTCCGCCGTCTTCTGCTTCGGCATGATCGTGATCTGCGCGGGGTTGTTCATGAACTCCCACGTCAGCTCGAGCACGCGGAACGACAATGTCGCCGAGAAGAGGAACGACTGGCGCTTCTCCGGCGCGGGCAGCCGGCGCAGGATGAATCTGAGGTCGGCGATGAAGCCCATGTCGAACATGCGGTCGGCCTCGTCGATGACGAGGACCTCCACGCGGCGCGGCGACCACACGTGCTGCTTCAGATAGTCGATGAGGCGGCCCGGCGTGCCGACCAGCACGTCGCACGCCTCGGCGAGCGCGTCGCGCTGGCGGTTGTAGTCGATGCCTCCGTACACCGCCAGGATCCTGAAGGGCGTGTACTGGCCCAGCAGCTTCGCGTCGGCCTCGATCTGCACGACGAGCTCGCGCGTGGGCGCGATGATGAGCACGCGCGGCGAGGTCACGGGGGCCGGCGGCGGCGCGGGCGTGCGCAGCAGGCGCGTGAACGCGGAGATCAGGAACGCCGCGGTCTTGCCGGTGCCGGTCTGCGATTGGCCCGCGACGTCCTTGTCCTTCAGCGCGAGCGGCAGCGCGCTCTCCTGGATCGGCGTCGCGGTGACGAAACCGGCCTCGCGGATCCCTTGCATGACTTCCGGCGGGAGATCGAGGCTCGCGAAGTCCATCAGGCCGTCGTCTCTCCCGTCGCGGGCTCCGTGACGGGCCTCCGGCGCGAGCGGCCGAAGAGCCGCGCGGCGACGATCCCGATCTCGTACAGGATGATGATCGGCCCCGCCATCAGCGACTGGTTGACCATGTCAGGCGTCGGCGTGAGGATCGCCGCCGCGATGAACGCGCCGAGGATCGCATATTTCCGGTTGCTCGCGAGCTGCCGCGGTGTGACGAGGCCCATGCGCGCGGCGAGCGTCATCGCCAGCGGTACCTCGAACACCGCGCCGAACGCGAGCGTGAACTTCACGAGGAAGTCGATGTAGTTGCCGATCGAGATCATCGGCTGCAGACCCGGCCGCGCGTAGGACAAGAGGAATGCGACCGCGTTGGGCGTGACGACCAGCAGCGAGAACGCGCCGCCGCCGATGAACAGGAGCGAGCCGATGAGCACGAACGGCACCGCGTACTTCTTCTCGTGGGAGTGCAGGCCCGGCTCCACGAACCGCCACACCTGCCACAGGATCCCGGGCGCGGCGAGGAAGAGGCCGACGAAGAGCGCGACCTTCATCTGCACCCAGAACGCCTCGGTGACCGCGAGGAACACGAGCGTGTTACCGGACTTCTGGATCGGCCGCGCGAGCCAGTCGACGACACGCTGGCTGAAGGGAAACGCGATGGCGAGGCCGATGAGGAGCGCGACGAGGCTGCGCATGATCCGCACGCGCAGCTCGCCGAGGTGCTCCATGAACGGCATCTTGTCTTCGACGGGCGCCATCCTCCGTCACCAGCGTTCGACGAAATGCCGGAGCACGGGGACGCCGCGTCCGGCGGCGAAGCCCTCGCGGATCGCGGCCGTGACGTACGCCTTCGCCTCGCGGATCGCGGCGTCGAGGGCGCGGCCGCTCGCCAGACACGCCGCGATCGCCGACGAGAGCGTGCAGCCCGTCCCGTGCAGCGACGCGGTGCCGACACGCGGCGCGGCGTAGCGGGTGACGGTCGTGCCGTCCCACAGGATGTCGGTCGCGCTGTCCGTCAGATGTCCGCCCTTGACGAGCACGGTGCGCGCGCCGAGCGCCTGGATGCGGCGCGCCGCTTCTTCCATCGCTTTCTCGTCGGCCACGGTCATTCCCGCGAGCGCGCCGGCCTCGGGGAGATTCGGCGTGACCACCGCGGCGAGCGGCAGCACGCGTTCGATGAGCGCCTGCCGCGCGTCGGGCCGCAGCAGCGCATCGCCGGACTTCGCGATCATCACCGGGTCGAGGACGATCGGCCCGTGCGGATGCGCGGCGAGGCCTTCGGCCACGGCGGCCGTGATGGCCGACGACGACAGCATGCCGATCTTCACGGCGTCGGCGCCGAAATCCGAGAGGACGGCGTCGAGCTGCGCGCGCACGAACGCCGGCGGCAGCTCGTGCACGCCATGCACGCCGACGGAGTTCTGCGCGGTGATGGCGGTCAGCACGGAGGTGCCGAACACCCGGAACGCCGAGAACGTCTTGAGGTCCGCCTGGATCCCGGCGCCGCCGCCGGAGTCCGAGCCGGCGATGGTCAGCGCCTTCGGAACGGTCATAGACCCGAAAAGTATACGCCCGGCCCGATCACGATCGTGAACTCACCGCGCGGCTCCCCGGCCTTCAGTCGCGCCAGATGCTCCGCGGCGGTCGCGGTCACGATCTCCTCGAACTGCTTGGTCAGCTCGCGCGCGACGACCACGGGCGCCTCGCCGAACACCTCCGCGATCGCCGCCATCGACGCGACGACCCGATGCGGCGACTCGTAGACGACGATCGTCGTGTCGAGCTCGCGCAGCGCCTTCAAACGGTTCACCCGGCGGCCGGGCTTCACGGGGAGGAATCCATCGAACACGAAGCGGTCGGCCGGGACGCCGGCCGCCGACAGCGCCGCGGCGACGGCCGACGGCCCAGGGACCGGCACCACGCGGACGCCGGCGGCCCGCGCTTCACGGACGAGAAGGATGCCGGGATCGGAGATGCCGGGCGTGCCCGCGTCGGACACGAGCGCGATCGCCTTGCCGTCGGCGAGCTGCCGCAGGAGCTGCGGTCCGCGCGTCAGCTTGTTGTGCTCGTAGTAACTGACGGTGGGGGTGTGAATGTCGAAGTGCGTGAGGAGCGCGCGGGTCCGCCGCGTGTCTTCGCACGCGACCACGTCGACCTCGCGCAGCACGCGCAGCGCGCGCGCGGTGACGTCTTCCAGGTTCCCAATGGGAGTCGCGACGACGTAGAGCGTCCCGCTCACGCCGCGAGCGTCTACGCGGATTGCTCCTTGGGCTCGGAGACCAGCACCGGCCGCTCGCGGTTCAGGATGACCTCGCGGGTGATGATGCACTCCTTGAGGTCCGAGATCGACGGCAGCTCGTACATGATCTCGAGCATCACTTCCTCGAGGATCGCGCGCAGGCCGCGCGCCCCGGTGCCGCGCTTCATCGCTTCCTTGGCGATCGCCGCGACGGCGTCGTCGGTGAACTTGAGGCGCACCTTCTCGAGATCGAAGTACTTCTGGTACTGCTTGATGATCGCGTTCTTCGGCTCGCGCAGGATGCGCACGAGCGCGGCGTCGTCGAGGTCGTGCAGCGTGGCGATGACCGGCAGGCGGCCGACGAACTCGGGGATCAGGCCGTACTTCAGCAGGTCCTCGGGCTGGATCATCGCGAGCAGGTCGCCGAGCCGGCGATCCTCGCGGCTCTTGATCTCGGCGCCGAAGCCCATGCCCGAGCGGCCCGCGCGCGCTTCCACGATCTTCTCGAGGCCGACGAACGCGCCGCCGCAGATGAACAGGACGTTCGAGGTGTCGACCTGGATGAACTCCTGGTGCGGGTGCTTGCGGCCGCCCTGGGGCGGGACGTTCGCGATCGTGCCCTCGAGGATCTTCAGCAGCGCCTGCTGGACGCCTTCACCGGAGACGTCGCGCGTGATCGAGGGGTTCTCCGACTTGCGCGCGATCTTGTCGATCTCGTCGATGTAGACGATGCCGCGCTCGGCGCGCTCGACGTCGTAATCCGCCGCCTGCAGGAGGCGCAGGATGATGTTCTCGACGTCCTCGCCCACGTAGCCGGCCTCGGTCAGCGTGGTCGCGTCCGCGATGGTGAAGGGCACGCGCAGCATCTTCGCGAGGGTCTGCGCGAGCAGCGTCTTGCCGGAGCCCGTGGGCCCGATGAGGAGGATGTTCGACTTCTGGAGCTCCACGTCCCCCGCGTCCCCGCCGGACTCGATGCGCTTGTAGTGGTTGTGGACGGCGACGGAGAGGATCTTCTTCGCGCGCTCCTGGCCGACCACGTACTGATCGAGGACCGTCTTGATCTCGGCCGGCTTGGGCAGGCTGCGAATCTCGCGGCTCTTCTCCTCTTCCCACTCCTCCGCGATGATGTCGTTGCAGAGCTCGATGCACTCGTCGCAGATGTAGACGGTGGGGCCGGCGATGAGCTTGCGGACGTCGTTCTGGCTCTTGCCGCAGAACGAACACTTCAGCGTCCCGTTGCCTTCCCGGGTGCGGGCCATCGGTTCCTCGCTTCTTCCAGGCTACTTCTTGTCGGCCGCTGCCGCGAGCGCGGCTTCTCCGCTCACGGGGCGGGTCGTGGGCTTCGATGCGATGACTTCGTCGACGATCCGGTATTCGCGCGCTTGCTCGGCGGTCATGAAAAAGTCCCGATCGGTGTCGCGCTCGATCTTCTCCATGGGCTGGCCCGTGTGGTGCACCAGAATCATGTTCAACTCCTGGCGCATTCTCAGGATCTCGCGCGCCTGGATGTCGATGTCCGTCGCCTGCCCCTGCACGCCGCCGAGCGGCTGGTGGATCATGATGCGCGCGTGCGGGAGCGCGAAGCGCTTGCCCCGGGCGCCGGCGCAGAGGAGCAAGGCCCCCATCGACGCCGCCTGGCCCATGCAGATCGTGGAGATCGCCGGCTTCACGTACTGCATCGTGTCGTAGATCGCCATGCCCGCCGTCACGGAGCCGCCGGGCGAGTTGATGTAGAGGTGGATGTCCTTGTCGGGATCGGACGCTTCGAGGAAGAGCATCTGCGCGATCACGAGATTCGCGAGCTCGTCCTCGATGAACGTCGGCAGGAAGATGATGCGCTCCTTGAGCAGCATCGAGAAGATGTCGTAGGCGCGCTCGCCGCGCGGTGTCTGCTCGACCACCATCGGCACCAAAGCCATCGGGCTCTCCTTGTCCATGGGGCCTCGCGACTGGAGGACCCCAAACCCCTTACGCATGCTCACTACGCGCTAACCTTCGCGTGCTGGATCAAGAAGTCGAGCGTCTTCCTCTCGCGGAGCCCGCCGCGCAGGCCTTCGAGGTCGCCGCTCTTCTCCATCATACGGCGAACCGCCTGCGCCGGCCTCTGGGCGGCCTGAGCGAAGCGCTCGATCTCTTTATCGACCTCGTCTTCCGCGGGGTTGATGGCCTCCCGCTCGGCAATCGCTTCCAGGAGCAGGGTACGTTTTACCGCCTTCTCGCTCTCGGGCCGGAGCTCGGGGATGAGCTTGGCATAGTCCCACGGCAGCTTGTCGGGATCGACGCCCTGCCGGCGCATCTGCTCGCGCGCGTGCTCGATCTGGTGGGCGACGTGCCGCATCACCATGGCGTCCGGCACGCTGAAGTCGTGGCGCGCCAGCACCGCTCCGACCACCTTCTCCTCGAGGCCGCGCCGGTGCTCGACCTCACGGCGCGCGTCGAGCTGCTTCTTGACCTCGGTACGGACGGCGTCGAGGGTCTCGAAGCTTCCGCCGAGGGCCTTCGCGAACTCGTCGTCGAGGTCCGGGAGGACCTTCTCCTTCACCTCGATGAGCTTGACGTCCGCCGTCCCGGCTTTGCCGCGCAGCGTCTCCATCCGGTGATCGTCCGCGAACCGGAGCGCGACGTGCCGCTCGTCTGCCGCCTGCATCCCCACCACCGCTTGATCGATCTCGGGAAGCACCGCCCCGCTGCCCACGATGAACTGGTAGCCGTTCGCGGACGTGGCGTCGTGACCTTCTGGAGCCAGCGTGTAGTCGACGATGACGAGGTCGCCCGGCCCGGCCGCCCGCTCCACCGTGCGGTACTCGGCCTGCTGCTCGCGCATGTGCTCGAGCGCGCCGTTCACCTGCTCGTCGGTGATCGTGGGCGTCTCGTGCCGGACCTCGACGTCCTTGTAGTCGCCCAGCGTGATCTCGGGCCGCACTTCGACGACGGCGACGAAGCTCAGCGGCGCGCCTTCCTCGAGCGTCACGTTTTCGAGGTTCGGCTCGTCGACGGGCCGGAGCTGCGCTTCGCTGATGGCCTGACGATAGACGTCGGGGATCAGGTGCTCGGCGACTTCGCGGCGCACTTCATCGGCGAAGTGGACCTTCACGAGCGAGCGCGGAACGTGGCCCTTGCGAAAGCCCGGGAGCCGCGCTTGCTTCTGCACGCGGCCGTACGCCTTCTCCCACTCTTTCTGCACGACGTCGCTCGGCGCTTCGACATTGAGGCGACGCTTGCAACCATCCATCGCTTCGACCGCGACCTTCATCGACACCCCTGATTTGGTGCGAGAGGGGGGAGTTGAACCCCCAAGGGCTTTCACCCACTGGATCCTAAGTGCACAGGACGGCTGCACGAAGGAACATCACAGCGCCCCAACCCGCGTTTTGATTGCAGTTTACACGATCGGTCACGGTGCTCGCGTGCGCTCGTGCGGCGTGACGTGGCCACAAAAAGGGCACACGCCCTGGTGCCCGGGTGTCCCCCTTTTTACGGGGACGAGCACGCGCACGAATCCGGAGCGGCGGCTGGTTGAAGGCACTGCCGCCCTTGATGAACGCGTTGTAGTTCTCTTTCTCGAACAGGAACTTGATGAAGTCCTTGGCGAGCGGGGGGGCGCTACTTGTTCCGGTGGCGCTCGATGTAGCGGGCGATCTGGCGGCTACTGAATCGCAGGTCCGTGCCGAGCATGACGCGCATGGGACTGGCGGCGTCAGACCGTTTCACCCAATCCACCGACATGCACAGTTGGCGGGCCGCATCCTCAGCGGTCACGAAGTGGTCAGGCTCCGTGGTGGACTCCGGCGGGGGGAGTGTTTGCAGATGGGCGGCCACGGCGGCGGCGGTGGTCGTCAGCGCGGCCAGGATCGCGGCGCAGGCGGCCGGGTTGTCGAGGTCCTTCACGCGGTGCGGGTCCACGATGAGATCGGCGGCGGTCGGGGCGCTCATCCGTTCGCCCCGTTCGCCTGGGTGTTCTCCCCGTCGTTCTCCCGGCTGTTCTCCCTGCCGTCGATCGCGTGCGGCGGGGGCGGCGCCTCGATGACCTCTCCCCGCATGGCGCGGGTCTCGAGGTCGTCGTACGTGAGCATGCGCGCCAGAGCCGCGTCCACGTCAGCGGGCGGCGGACCCGGCACGTCCGCGTTGACCGTTAGGTTGATCGCCCTCTCGATGTAGAGCCCGGGCCGGTGGCGCTTCAATTCCACGATGCCACCGACAGGGCGCGGCGAGCCCGGCAGTTCATACGCGAGCTTGTCCGCGCGGTACTCCAGGGCGGCAACGCATTCTTCATGAAAGACGGGCGCGATCTGGCCGAGCTGGCGCACGACGCGGAGCGGAACGCCTACCACATCTGCTCGCCGCCGTAACAGAAGTTGGCTACGAAGCCCCCACGCCCATCCAGGCGCGCACCATCCCCGCGCTCCTCGCCGGCAAAGACGTCATCGGCCAGGCGCAGACCGGGACCGGCAAGACGGCCGCGTTCGCCCTGCCGATCCTTCAGACGATCGACCTGAAGCGCGCGCAGGTGCAGGCGCTCGTGCTCACGCCCACCCGCGAGCTCGCCATTCAGGTGGCCGAAGCCATCCACACCTACGGCAAGGCGCTCGGGCCGCTGCGCGTGCTGCCCGTCTACGGCGGCCAGGGCATGCAGAACCAGATCAAGTGGCTGCGCGCCGGCGTCCATGTCGTCGTCGGCACGCCTGGCCGCGTCATGGATCACTTGCGCCGCGAGACGCTCGCGCTCGACGCCATTCGCATCGTCGTCCTCGACGAAGGCGACGAGATGCTGCGCATGGGCTTCATCGACGACGTCGAGACGATCCTGCGCGAGATGCCCGACGCGCGGCAGATGGCGCTCTTCTCCGCGACGATGCCACCAGCGATTCGGTTGATAGCTACGCGGCATCTCCGCGATCCCGAGACCATCGCCATCGCGACGAAGACCGTCACCGTGGCCGCCGTCGACCAGCGCTACCTCAACGTCGCCGAGCGGCAGAAGCTGGACGCGCTCACGCGCGTGCTGGAAGTCGAAGCGCCCGACGCCGCGCTCGTCTTCGTGCGCACGAAGAACAGCGCCGCGCAGCTCACGGAGCGGCTGCAGGCGCGCGGCTACGCCGCCGAGGCCATGCAGGGCGACATGACCCAGCAGGCGCGCGAGCTCGTCGTGCGCCGCCTGCGCGAGGGGCAGGTCGAGATCGTCATCGCGACCGACGTGGCGGCGCGCGGCCTCGACGTGGAGCGCATCACGCACGTCATCAACCACGACGTCCCCTTCGACGCGGAGAGCTACGTGCACCGCATCGGGCGCACGGGGCGCGCCGGCCGCGGCGGCACCGCGATCCTCTTCATCACGCCGCGCGAGACGCGCCTGCTCAAAGCGATCGAGCGCTTCACGGGCCACCGCATCACGGCGATGCGCATGCCGTCCGCGGCGGACGTGGCCGCGCGCCGCGTGCAGTCGTTCAAGCGGCGCCCGCTCGAGGCATCATCGGAAGAAGGGCTCGAGCCCTACCTGGCGCTCGTCGAGGAGCTCGCGGAAGAAGCCGGCGTCGACATGGCGGAGATCGCGGCCGCCGCCGCGCGCCTCGCCGCCGCCGGCAAGCCGCTCACCGTCGACGCGATGCCGGAGGCGCCCGCCGCGCCGAGCGCCGACGACCCGATGGTGCGC
>VGLJ01000117.1 GCA_016866775.1 Candidatus Rokuibacteriota bacterium
CTGTCGCGGTCGAGTCACGGCCCCCGGCACGCCGCTGGCGGCCGCAGTGGGCCATGGGAGGCGCCGCGCTCGCAACGCTGGCGCTCGCGTTCGTGCTCTGGCAGGGCGGTTACGTTCCGGGCTCCGCCGAGGCGGGCGTGGTCGTCAACGCGGCGGAGACGGAGAGTCCGAGCGGCACCGTCATGGTCTACACGACCCCGAACAAGGACCTCGCAGTCGTCTGGGTTTTCGACAGCGACACCTCGAACTGACGCGCGTGCCTATCCGGTCTTGAGCGAGGAGAGACGGTCGCGGGCGAGCGGCGTCTCTTCGGCCTGCGGGAAATTGTCGATGAGGTACTGCAGGCGCGCCTGCGCGAGCGCCGGCTGCTTCAGGTCGATCAGCGCGAGCGCTTCCTTGAACAGCGACGCCGGCACCTTCTCTCCGCGCGGATAGTTCACCACCACCCGCCGGAATTCCACGACCGCCTGCTCGAGCGCTTCGCGCGCCTTGTCCGCCTGGCCCTGGTTGCCGTATCCGCGTGCCAGGCTGTAGTGCGCCTCGCCGATCCAGTACTGCGCGTTGCCGCCCAGCTCGTGCTCCGGGAAGCGGCGCAGGAACTCGCGGAAGCCGGCGACCGCGAGCGCGTAGCTCCCCTTGCTGAAATCGAGATACGCGGCCTGGTAGATGTCTTGCGGCTGCAGCACGCCCGTCGTCGGGCGGGGCGCGCCCGAGGGCGGCGCGGGCGCCGCGGCTTGCGGAGATGGCGCCGCCGGTGTGCTCGATCGGGGAGGCGGCGTGCGCACCTGGCGATTGAGCGTCTCGACGCGCGTGCTCAGCTCGTCCACCCGCGCCGAGAGGGCGGCGAGGGTCGACGAGAGCGACTCGAGCCGCTGCGTGACCGACGCGACCTGGCGCTCGGCGGCGGCGAGATGCTCGCGCCCACGGCGGTCCGCGGCGGCCGCTGCGGACTCGTTCTCCGACTTCGCCCGCTGGACGACGAGCTCCAGCGCCGCGACGTTCGCGCGGAGCTGCACCAGGTCTTGCTGGGTGGCGGTGCCCGTCATCTCAGCGGCGGTGGCACAGCCGCCCAGCGAAACGAGAAGGGCGAGGAAGAGGCCGAGCCTCTTCCTCGCCCCGAGCCCGGTCGACGTTAGCGGGGCTTGACGAGGAACTGGGCGCGGCGGTTCTTGCTCCAGCACTCTTCGTTCTTCTGCGAGCACACCGGGCGCTCCTCGCCGTAGCTGATGATCGTGATGCGGCTCGCCTGCACGCCCTGCGACACGAGGTAGTTCATCGTCGACTTGGCGCGCCGCTCGCCGAGGGCGAGGTTGTACTCGTTCGTCCCGCGCTCGTCGCAGTGTCCCTCGATGAGCACGAGCTGGTTGTCGTTCGACTTCAGCCACTGCGCGTTGGCGTCGAGGATCTTCGCGTCGGCCGGACGGATGTCGTACTTGTCGAAGTTGAAGTAGACCGGCTTCAGCTCGGGGATCGCCGTGAACTCCTTCGGCGAGGGCCGGGCCGCGGCCGTCGGGGCCTGCGGCGCTGCGGTTACGGGCGCCGGCGGCGGCGGTGCGGCCGGTTGCGTGGCCTGTGCGGCGCCTCCCGTCGGAGCGGTGGCTCCCGTCGGAGCGGTGGTGGCGGCCGTGCCGGTCGGCGCAGGCGCCGAAGCCGCGGTCGTCGCAGGCCGCTTGGCGCAGCCGACGAGGAGCGCCGTGCTGACCACCAGTGTCGCTACCAGGAATCGGGATCCGCTGGTGACCATCATTCCTCCTTGTCGCCCCTCGCGCGGGGATTTCACAGCGACGGCCAATCGTATCACGGTAGTCGAGGGGACCACGAGGGACTGGTCGATTCGACGGAGCCGCGAGTCACCGGCGTTTGCACCGAGCCGTCGAGCAGCATCGAGAAGATCTGCCATCCGCCGAGGCGGCTCGACTGGAACATGAGGTGACGCCCGTTCGGCGCCCACGTCGGGCCCTGATTGTCGCCGGGGCCGCTCGTGAGGCGCCGCGGATTCGAGCCGTCGGCGTTGATCGCCCAGATGTCGTGCGTGCCGGCGCGCTGCGTGTAGACGATGACGTCGCCCTTGGGCGACCAGCGCGGCTGCGTGTGACGGCCCGCCGAGGTCAGCGGCCGCACGCCGGCGCCTTCGGCGTCCATCACGTAGAGGTGGGGCACGCCCGAGCGATCGGAGATGAACGCGATCTCGCGGCCCGTGGGCGACCACGTGGGCTCGGTGTCGATGCCCGCGTGCCGCGTGAGCCGCCGGAACGTGCCCGTGGCGATCGTGAGCACGTAGATCTCGGGATTACCGTCCTTCGAGAGCGTCATCGCGATCGTCTTGCCGTCGGGACTCCACGCCGGCGAGCTGTTGATCCCGCTGTACGCCGCCAGCGTCTGCGCGGGGCGGCGCTCGAACGGAAACGCGCGATAGAGATCCGGGTAGCCCTGCAGGAACGACGTGTACGCGACCGAGCGCGCGTCGGGGCTCCACACGGGCATGAGATTGATCGAGCCGTTGCGCGTGACCGGCGCCGGGCCGTTGCCGTCGTAGTCGGCCATGACGATCTCTTTCTGTCCCGTCCGGCCCGACACGTACGCGATCTTCGTATCCGCCACGCCCGGCTCGCCGGTGAACTGCAGCACGACCTCGTCGGCGATCTTGTGCGCGAGGCGCCGCCACTGCGCGGGCGGCATGTCGAACCTCTTCGTCGCGATCTGGCGGTGCTCCGGCGTCGTGAGGTCGTAGAGCCGCATCTCGGTCTCGACGCGATCCGCGCGGAAGGTCGCGAGCCCGTGCAGCCCCGCGTGGGCCCCGGCGGCCGCGAAATCGGTCCATGCCTTCTTGAGGGCCTCCGGATTGTTCGGCGGGATCGCCCCGGTGCCCGCGACCACGCTGAAGAGCTGGGAGAACGTGAGGTCGTCTCCGGCGACGGTCGCGAGCTGCTTCGCCACGCCGCCGGTGTCCGTGCCGTTGACGACGGCGAACTCGGGCACCGCGATGTTCAGCTTGCGCGTGCCGCCGCCGGTGACGTTGAGGAAGACGTCCACGCCTTGCGCGGCGAGCCGCAGCGGCGTCGTGAGCGGAAAGAGCAGGGCGAGGGCCAGCGCCCCCGCCAGGAAAGCGGTCAAGCTGAGGCGTCGCACGTGATTACCCTCGCGTTCCGGCGTAAGTGAAGCCGAGGTGGACTCGGAGGAACGATGCCTTGAAGGCTTCGGGCAGTGGCGGGAACGGGGTCGCTTCGGTGATCGCCCGGAGCGCCGCCTGGTCGTAGAGCGGGTTCCCCGAGCTCTTCTCCACCTTCAGGCCCGCGATCTTGCCGTCACGGCCGATCTCGAACACGACCTGGGGCTGCGTCCCGTCGCGCGCGACCGGATCCCAGCGCTCGCCGATCTTGCCCTGGACCAGGCGCAGGTACCACGCGAACGGGAAGTCCGCTGCGTTGAGTGTGAGCGTGCCCACGCCCTGCGGCGACCCGGTCGGCAGTCCGCGCGGAGGCGGCGGCGTCGGCGCCGTGCGCCCGACGGGCGCCGAGCTCGGCGGCGGCGGCTTGGTGCTCGCGACCTGCGGCAGCTCCTTCTCACCGGGCCGCGGCAGCTCGGGCGCGCGTGTCGGCAGCGACCGGTCCGGCAGCGAGGCGCTTTCGCGCGGTGCGGGCGCGCGGTCGGGCAGATCCGTCGGCCGCGCGGCGGCTTTTTCGGGCGCGCGCGCCGGCTCGCGCTCGGGCAGCGCTGGCGGCTTCGTCTCGGTCGTCGTGCGGCCGCGCGGCGATCCGACGGCGGCGATCGCCGGCACGAGGTTCACGACGTACGTCTTGGGCTGGGTCGTGCGCCACACGTGGCCGGCGACGAGCACGGCGGCGAGGAGCACGCCGTGGCAGGCCACGGAGAGCGCGAGCCCGCCGACGGGCACCCGGAGACGCCGGAGCGCCGGCCCGGATCGTGGACGCACGGTGGCGACGGCCACCGCCATCAGCGCTCCCGCGTCGGCTCGGTGACCATCCCCAGGCGCTCGATACCCGCGCGCCGCACGCGATCCATCGTCTCGACCACGGCGCCGTACGCGAGCCCGGCGTCGGCCTTCAGATAGAGCGTCTTGTCGGTGCGTCCCTTGAACACGTCGCGGAGCTGCGTCTCCAGCGTGCCGAGGGAGACGGGCTTGTCGTTGAGGTAGAGCGTGCGGTCCTTCGTGACGGTGAGGACCAGGCGCTCTTCGACCGCCGTCGGCCGCGAGGCGGCCTTCGGGAGATTCACGTCGATGCCGCGGTACATCATCGGCGCGGTCAGCATGAAGATGAGGAGGAGCACGAGCACCACGTCGACGAGCGGGATGATGTTGATCTCGGCGAGCGACGTGCCGATGCGCCGGTTGTCCCCGCCGCCGGCGTCGACGTTAAACGCCATCTTTGGCCCGGCCGAGCTTCGGCACCGGGCGCGCGACGAGATTCAGGAGGTCCATCATGAATCCGTCCATCTCGGTCGCCCAGTGCTTCACGCGATTGACGAAGTAGTTGTAGGCGATGACGGCGGGAATGGCGGCCGCGAGACCGAACGCCGTCGCGATGAGCGCTTCGGAGATACCCGGCGCGACGACGGCGAGGTTCGCCGAGCCCTGCTGCCCGATGGAGTGGAACGAGGCCATGATGCCCCACACGGTGCCGAACAGGCCGATGAAGGGCGCGGCACTCGCGGTGGTCGCGAGGAACGGGAGGTACCGTTCGAGGCGCGCGACTTCGAGCGCGGCCGAGCGGCGCATGGCGCGGTGGACCGCGTCGAGACGCTCGCCGCCCAGCCCGTCTTCGTGATCGTCGAGCACGTGCTCCACGACCTCCGAGATGCCGGACACTTCCTGGTGCGCGGCGATGTAGAGCTGCCCGAGCGGGCTCTCGCGGAGCTTCCTCGCCGCCGCGAGCACGACCGAGGCACGCCGTCCCTCGCGATACGCGCGAAGGAACGCGACCGTCTGGCTCCGCACGCGGCGGAGCTGCCACCATTTGTCCACGATGAGCGCCCAGCTCACGATCGAAAACACGCCGAGCAGCGCGAGCACGACCTTCGCGACGGGCCCCGCCTGAAGGACGAGGTCGAGAACGTTGCTGCCGAGGGCGTCAGAGGTGGGCAACGGCGGCTCCTTAGACATTTGACCGTCAAAACGGTCTATGTCCAAATCGTTTTCGATCATGATAGCCAAGCGCTTCTTTTGGTGTCAACTTTTCGGCTGGAAAATCAAGGTCTTCCTGGCAGTCGTGGTCCTGGCGGGGGCGTCGGTCGCCGTGCCGGCCGCCGAGCCCCGCGCCGTCCTCGATCGCTTCCTGGCCCGGGTCGCGAGCAGGATCTGACGGTCTTCAACCCGGAAGGCCGCGCCGCGTTCGCCAGCGGCACGCAGCGCGTCGTCGTGAAGCTGCCCGATCTGCAGCGCATCGAGCAGACCATCGAGGGCCGGCGCGAGGTCCGAATCACCTCGCGCGGCCGGTCGTGGCGACGCGCGGCCGACGGCACCGTGTCGGAGCTGCCGCAGGATCGCGGGCAGCCGATCGCGCTCGCCGTGCCGCTGCATCGCAGCGCGAACGAGATCCTCGCGGAGTGGCGCGCGCTCGGCGTCCGCGACGATCGGTCACACGAGGCGCGCATGGCGGGCCGGACCGTCACCGTCATCGGCGCGCAGGCGGGCGAGCGCGATCGGCCGGCGGCCTGGGTCGATCCGGAGTACGGCGTGATGCGCTTCGTCGCGCGCGAGCCCGTCGACACCGGCTCGGTGCTGACCGACATCGTCTTCTCGGAGTTTCGCCCGCTTCTGGGCGCACTGTACTTTCCGCACCGCCAGGAGACCTTCCGCTCCGGCAAGCTCATCGTCCGCCTGCTCGCGCGGTCCGTCGCGGTCAACACGAGCCCCCCTGACTCGCTGTTCGACCCCGCGTTGCTCTCCGCGCGCTGACCGCGTCGGCACTCGCGGAGGCCGGGATCAGTCCCGGCCCGGAGCGCGGGGGGCATGGGGGGCGCGTCGCGCGCCCCCCATGTGAGGTCGTGACACGTGAGGGCTGTCAGCGATCCAGAAGCGCAGTGGTAACGCGCGCGAGCGCGTGATGCCGATGCGCGGGCCGCGAGCGACACGGAAGTCGCGCGGGCGGTCCGGTGGCTCGATCGTCAGCGGCCCGGCGAGCAGGTCGGCGCCGTTGTCGCGCCGGCTCACGCCCAGCGCGCGCGTGACGTTGCCCGGCCCGCTCGCGAGGCGTGGCGAGCGCGTATCGACGCCGCGCCGGCGCGCCATCGCGCGCAGGCCGGCGACCGGCTCGAGCGCGCGAATCAGCACGCACCCGGGGCGGCCCGCGCGTCCGGCGATCGCGTTGAGACACGAGTGGAGTCCGTAGGCGGGGAAGACGTACGCGATGCCGCCTTCGCCGTAGAAGAGATGATGACTGCCCGGGCGAAACGCGGCGTGCGACGCTTCGTCCTCGGGCCCGAGATACGCCTCGGTCTCGACGATACGTCCGGCGGTGAGCGCGCGGCCCCGGCGCGAGACGAGCAGACAGCCGAGCAAGTCACGTGCGACGAGTGGCGCGGACCGGAGGTAGAAGCGGCGCGGCAGCGGAATGGACGGCACGCGCGGAGGGCCGGGATTCACTCCCGGCCCGGAGCGTGGGGGGCTTGGGGGGCGCGCCTCGCGCCCCCCATCTGCATCGATCCGAGCCGCTCCTTCACGAGCGCGCGCAGGCTCTCGAGATCGAACGCGCGCGCCTCGCGTGACGGCGCGGCGGCGTCGGTCTTGAGGCCGGTCTCCGTGACGATCACGCAGAAGCGCTGCGCCGGGTCGAGCGTTCGCTCCTCGAGCAGGCGCGCGAGGACGGCAAGCGCGGCCACACCGGTCGGCCCGGCCCAGACGCCTTCGACGCGGGCGAGGCGCGCCTGCATGGCGAGGATCGCCTCGTCGTCGGCGTCGCCGGCTTCGCCGGCGGATTCGCGCAGCAGCCGCAAGGTCCACGCGCCCTTCCGTCCGGGGTCGCCGGCGGCGAGGCCTTCGGCAACCGTATAGCCGATCTTGAGCGGCGCGATCGCGCCGCCCGCGCGGAGCGCGCACACGACGGCGTTGGCGCGCGCGGCCTGCGCGGCGACCATGCGCGGCGCGCGCGCGATCCAGCCGGCCTCGGCCATCTCGCGAAAGCCGCGCGCCGTCGCGATGAACGTCTCGCCGACCGCGACCGGCGCGACGACGACGTCGGGCACCTGCCAGCCGCTCTGCTCGGCGATCTCGTACGCGAGCGTCTTCTTGCCCTCGTGCTTGTACGCGTTGCGCGAGGCGCCGCCGTCGAAGAACCACCGCTCGTCCACGAGCTGGTCCCACAGCGTGATGAGGTCGTCGTACACGCCCTCGTACAGCACGAGATCGGGCGTCGTCGCCGCCATGTGCAGGAGCTTCGGCGCGGCCGTGCGCGCGTACGCGAACACGAGCGCGCGCAGGCCCGCGCGCGCGGCGTAGGCCGCGATGGACGAGCCCGCGTTGCCCGAGCTCACGACCGAGATCGCGCGGAATCCGAACTGCAGCGCGGCCGCCACGGCGGTCGTCGACGAGCGATCTTTGACGGTCCCGGTGGGGTTGGCGCCTTCGAACTTGAGCGCCAGCGCGCGCACGCCGAGCTCGCGCGCGAGCCGCGGGCACTCGAGCAAGGGCGTCTGGCCTTCGCCCAGCGTGATCCGATGAGCGCGGTCGGCGATCGGCAGGACCGGCGCGTAGCGCCAGAGCCCGCGCCCGTCCAGCATCGCCGGTCCCCGCGCGCGCAGCGTCGCGATGTCGTAGCGCAGCTCGAGCAGCCCGCCGCACCCCTCGCACGCGAGCCGGTAGCCGAGCGCGTGCTCGCGCCCGCACTCGATGCACGTGAGGCCGACGGCGAGCGAGTCGCTCACGCGCGTCCCACGCGATCGCGCAGGGCCGCGATCATCTCCTCGACCCGGTGGCGGACGGTGTGCTCGGCGAGCGCCCGGCGCCGCGCGTTGTCGCCGATCGCGCGCGCCTCGTCGGGATGCGCGAGGAAGTACGTGAGCTGGCGCCGGAGCTCGGGGAGATCGCGGTACGCGAGCACTTCGTCCCCCGGCTTGAAGAGGTGCGGCAGCTCTTCCTTGAGATCGACGACCTGGCACGCGCCCGTGGCCGCGAGCTCGAACGCACGCGTGTTCACGCCGACGATGTCGTTCATCGGATGATGGGGATTGAGCGACAGCGTCGCGCCGCAGTAGATCGCGAGCTTGGCGTCGCCCGTGACGAAGCCCCCGCCGCGCCAGCCGGGACCCCACACGCGCACGGGATAGTCGGCGAGCTCCCGGACCAGCCGCTCGCGATACGGATAGCGTGCGCCGACGAGCGCGACGACGCCGCGCAGCTCCGCGGCCTGCGCGGCCGCGACCGGCACCGGATGGTGGAGTGACGGCACGCAGTACATCGGCAGGTAATAGAGGTTGCGCAGCCCGATCGTCTCGAGCTGCCGGAGCGCGTAGCGCTCCTTCGTGAAGAAGAGGTCGTACGTCTCGATCTGCTCGAACGGCATCATCCAGAGCGGGTTGTCGGGGAAGAAGTTGAGCAGGGCCGCGCCGCTGCGCTTGATCCGGTGCAGCACCTCGGGAGCGAGCGGCCCGCCCTTCACGACGAGGACGACGTCCGGGCGCGTCTCCCGCACACGGCGCTCGAGCCGGCGGTTCAGCGCGCGCTGGTACGCGAGCTTGGTCGACCTGTTCTTGTAGAGGACGTTGTCGCGGCGATAGGGAAAGAGGTCGACGTCGTGGCCGAGGGTGCGGAGCTCGTCGGCGAAGTCCATGCCCATGAGCCCGGCGCGCGCGTAGGGCAGGACGACGAGCCACCGCATCGGTCTAGGCTAGTGCCCCGACCCGCGAGTCCCGCCGGAAAAATCGGCGCGTTCGAGGTAGGGGCCAAGGACAGCGATGAGATCGTGAGCCAGCGGGACCAGTTCACCGACGAACGGCATCTTCTCCCACCGGCCG
>VGLJ01000118.1 GCA_016866775.1 Candidatus Rokuibacteriota bacterium
CACCAGCGCGTCCGATCGCGCGGCGAACCTGCGCAAGGGCTACCGGCTCATGAACCTAGGTCCCCGAGACGGTCGCCGCGTGGCAGCGCATCCGCACGGGGCGTACGCCGGTCGACGCGCCCGTGCACGCCGGCCACGCCGCGCGCTTCCTGCACCTGCTCGACGGGCACGCGCCGGCGGACGACGCCCGCGCCGCGCGGACCACGTTTCCCGTGAACGTCGACTTCTTCTCGGCCGTGGTCTACGACGCGCTGGAGGTCCCGCCGGACTTCTGCACGTCGATCTTCGCGGTGGGGCGCGTGGCGGGGTGGGTCGCGCACGTGCTCGAGCAGTTCGCCGACAGCCGGTTGATCCGGCCCCGCGCGGAATGGATCGGCGCGGCGCCGAGGGCGCTCAGCACCGTCGGCGGCGCTCTCAGCGCCGGACGCTGACCTCCATCGCGTCGTCGTCGAAGTCGTACTCCCGGCTGGTGTACCGGCCGGCCGGGTCGCGGACGTAGTCGAGGTACGGCTTCACCTCGCGCCGGAACGACGCGCCGGTGTTGTCGGCGACGACGACGGCGCCGGGCAGGAGCTTGGGCTCGAGCTGGCGCAGGTAGTCGAGATAGTCGGGCTTCGCGGCATCGATGAACGCGAAGTCGAAGCGGCCGGACACGAGCGGCAGTACACGGAGCGCGTCGCCGGTGACGACCTTCACCTTCGGCCCGAGCCCGGCTTCACGCGTGTTGGCTTGCGTCAACCAGCCGAGGAACTCGTTCGCCTCGATGCAGACGAGCCGGCCGCGCGGCGGCATGGCGCTCGCGATGAGGATGGCCGAGTAGCCGAGCAGCGAGCCGATCTCGATCCCGCGCGTGCACTCGTGGCGCTCGATCAGGCCGCGGATCACGCGGCCTTTGTCGCGCCCGACGACGGGGATGTGCCAGAGCGTGGTGGCGCGATCGAGCAGCGCCAGCATCCGCTTGGCTTTCTTGGTGATCACGCGGAACGCGGCAGTCGAGCCGCCACGCCGTCGGGAACGGGATAGCGGCGGTCCGATGTCCCGGCCTTGATGATCTGGCCCGGGAGCGCGCGGCCGATGATCTGCTCGACCCGCCGCGCCGTCGCGATCAGCCGGTCGAGAGCGATGCCGGTCTCGACGCCCATGGCGTGCAGGCAGTGCACGAGGTCCTCGCTGCACACGTTGCCCGACGCGCCCGGCGCGTACGGGCAGCCGCCGAGCCCGCCGATCGACGCGTCGATGTTCGTGACGCCGAGCTCGAGCGCCGCGAGGATGTTCGGGATCGCCATCGCGCGCGTGTCGTGCGTGTGGAGCGTCCACTCGATGCCCGGGAAGCGCGGCATCAGGTGCTCGAGGGTGCGTGTGACCTGACGCGGATTCGCCATCCCGGTCGTGTCGGCGAGACCGACGGCGCGCGCGCCCATGTCGACGAGCTCGCGCACCACCCACTCGAGCCGCGCGAGCGGCACGTCGCCCTCGAAGGGGCAGCCGAACGACGTCGCGATCCCCGTCTGCACGGGCACGCCGGCGCGCGCGGCGATCTCCATGACCCCGCGCATCTTCGCGAGCGACTCCGCCACCGTCATGTTGACGTTCGCGAGGTTGTGGCTCTCGCTCGCCGAGAGCACCGTGTGGATCACGTCCACGCCGGCCGCGACGGCGTTGGACGCGCCCTTGTCGTTCGGCACCAGCGCCGCATAGCGCGTACCCTTCCGCCGCCGGATGCGCGCCATCACCTCGGCCGCGTCGCGCAGCTGCGGAATCGCTTTCGGGCTGACGAACGACGTGACCTCGATCCGCGGCACGCCGGCGTCGGCCAGCAGGTCGACGACCGCGACCTTGTCGTCGGTGGCGATGAACTCGGGCTCGATCTGGAACCCGTCGCGGGTCCCGACCTCGCACAGCGTGACCCGGGTCGGCAGCGTCATGATCGGCTCCTCATGCGGATTCGCGACCCCTTCCGGAAGGCGAACAGAGCAATGGGCTCGCGCAGCGATCCTCGCCATCCGCCGGAGACGGCGGTGGTCATGCGCGCCACTCCGGCCTCGAACGCGTGGTCCGGGAGTGCCGCGAGATCCGAATACGCGCGCGATCGCACTTTCCGCAGATATGCGATCGGGGACGCGGCAACGAGCTGCTCGATGGTGCGGCGGGAAACGACCGTGAGCCCCGCTCGGCCGAACGCGGCCGTGATCTCGCGACTGGAGCTGAGCATCTCGCGGGAAGAGGCGAGCGCTTCGGGAAAGAACGTGAGATACGGCACGTCGCGCAGCTGCTCGCGGACGTAATTCCTGACCACCACGAACCCGCCCGGCTGCAGCGCATCGGCGAACCCCACGGCGGCCCGCTCGATGTCGCTCGGGTGGTGGACGACGTTCGAGAGAAAGAGCATGCCGAAGGAGCCGCGACGGAGTGGCAGCGCCTCGGCATCGGCGAGGCAGAACGAGACGTGACGATCCCGCGAACGGACCTGCGCAAGCATCTTCACGGAACGGTCGAGTCCGACGACGTGCGAGGCATAGGCATCGGCGAGACCGACCGAGAAGCGGCCGGTTCCACACCCCACGTCGGCGATCTTCGATCCCCGGGGCAAGGGCGCCGAGGCTCGCACGGCGGACAGCCATCGGAGCATGACGGGGCCGGGGAGCTCGCGGGCGGCCCGGTACCTCTCCGGGATCGACGTCGCGTCGTAATCCATCGTCAGTAGCTGCGCGGCATCCCGAGCACGTGCTGGCCGACGTACGCGAGGACGAGGTTGTTGTTGACCGGCGCCGTCTTGTAGAGGCGCGACTCGCGGAACTTCCGCTCGATGTCGTATTCCTCCGCGTAGCCGTAGCCGCCGTGGCAGTCGATGCACGCGTTGCCCGCCTCCCACGCCGCTTCCGCCGCGAGGTACTTCGCCATGTTCGCCTCGGGCCCGCACGGCTCGCCGGCGTCGAAGAGCGCCGCGGCCTTGTTGCGCATGAGCTCGGCGCACTCGACCGCCATGTGGGCCTTCGCGATCGGGAACTGCACGCCCTGGTTCGCGCCGATCGGCTTGCCGAAGATCACGCGCTGGCTCGAGTACGCCACCGCCTTCTCGACGAACCAGTGCCCGTCGCCGATGGACTCCGAGGCGACGAGGATCCGCTCCGCGTTCATCCCGTCGAGGATGTAGTGGAACCCCTTGCCCTCCTCGCCGATGAGGCTGTCGGCGGGGATCTCGACGTTGTCGAAGAAGAGCGCGTTGGTGGAGTGGTTCATCATCATGCGCAGCGGCCGGATCTCGAAGCCTTTGAGGTTCCGGATGTCGAAGAGGAACACCGAGAGGCCCTCGCCACGCTTCTTCGCCTTGTCGCGCGGCGTGGTCCGCGCCAGCAGGAGCATGAGGTCGGACTGCATCGCGCGCGAGATGAACATCTTCTGGCCGTTGACGACGTAGCGGTCGCCCTGACGGATCGCGGTCGTCTGCAGCATCATCGTGTCGGAGCCGGCGTTCGGCTCGGTGACGCCGAAGGCCTGCAGGCGCAGATCGCCGGTCGCGATCTTCGGCAGGTACTTCTTCTTCTGTGCCTCGCTGCCATGCCGGAGCAGCGTGCCCATGATGTACATCTGCGCGTGGCACGCGGCCGCGTTGCCGCCGTGCTCGTGGATCGTCTGCAAGATCAGCGCGCCGTCCATGATCGGCAGCCCGGCGCCGCCGTACTCCGTCGGGATCAGGGCGCCCAGATACCCGTTGCGCGTGAGCTCGTTGACGAACGCCTCGGGATACTCGCGCTTGGCGTCGAGCTCGCGCCAGTACTCGCCGGGGTAGCGCTTGCCGATCTCCGCGACGCCCGCCTTGAGCGCGCGCTGGTCGTCGGTGAGGGTCAGTGGCAGCGTGGTCATGGCGTCATTGTCCCTTGAACCGCGGCTTCCGCTTCTCGTTGAAGGCGCGCACGCCTTCCCGCCGGTCTTCGGTCACCACGGTCGCGTTGTAGGCCTCGATGGCGAGGATCATACCGGTCTCGAGGTCGGTCTCCAGGCCGTACGCGATCGCCTTCTTCGCCTGGCGCACGGCGATGGGCCCGTTCTTCGCGATGGTCTCCGCGATCTCGAGCGCCCTGGCGCGCGCCTGGCCCTTCGGCACGAGGTGATTGACGAGCCCGACCGCCTTCGCCTCGTCGGCCTTCATCCGCCGCCCCGTGAAGATCAGCTCCTTCGCGAGCGGCGCGCCGAGGATGCGCGGCAGGAGCTGCGTGCCGCCGATGCCGGGGAAGATCGCGAGCGTCGTCTCCGGGACGCCGAACACGGCGGTCTCGCTCGCGACGATGAAGTCGGACAGCACCGCGAGCTCGCAGCCGCCCGCGAGCGCGAAGCCTTCGACCGCGGCGATGACGGGGACCGGGCACTTCAGCACGCGGGAGGCCGCCCGCTCGAAGATCACGTGCTGCGCGCGCCACGTCTCGTCGGTCATCTCGTTGCGCTCCTTGAGATCGCCGCCCGCGCAGAACGCGCGGTCGCCCGCGCCGGTGAAGACGACGGCGCGCGCGTCACGGTCGTGCTGGAGCGCGTCGAAGCACGCGAGCAGGTCCTCGCCCATCGCCGTGTTCATCGCGTTCATCTGCTCCGGACGATTGAGCGTGACGGTGACGACGTGGCCGTCGGCGGACCGCTCGACGAGGAGATGGCGGTAGGTCATCCGAGCTTCTCTGTCTCGGAGCGCGTGCCCGGTATCGACGTGGGTGGATCTGTCCGACCGCGCGAGGCTGCGGCCAGGACGCCACGTTCCCGCAGCGTGCGGATGTCGTCCAGCGTGTAGCCGAGCCACGTCAGCACGTCGGCGTCGTGCTCGCCGAGCTTCGGCGGCACCCGTCGCACGCCCGGCCGCGCGCCGTTCCACTGGATCGGCAGGCCGATCGAGCGGTAGTCCGGCACGCGCGGATGCGGCGCGCCGACGAGCATCCCGCTGGCCTGCGTCTGCGCATCCGCCAGCACCTGGTCGATGCGCTGGATCGGCGCGCTCGGCACGCCCGCCGCGCGCAGGGCGTCGAGGAGATCGCCCGCCTTGCGCGCGCGCGTCAGCGCGGCGACCGCGTCCACCAGCGCCGCGCGGTTGGTGACGCGCGAGGGATTGTCGGCGAAGCGCGGATCGCGCGCGAGCTCCGGCGCGCCGAGCGCCTCCACCAGCCGCACGAAGAGCGTGTCCGAGCCCGCCGCGATCATCACGTAGCCGTCGGCGACCGGAAAGGCCTGGTACGGGGCGATCATCGCGGTGCCCGAGCCCTGCGCTGCCGGCACCTCGCCGGAGGCGAGATAACCCATGGCCTGATAGCAGACCCACATCAGCGCGGTCTCGAACAGCGCGGTCGTGACGTCCACCGCGCGGCCGGTCGCGTCGCGCTGCCTCAGCGCCGCGACGATGCCGAGCGCCGCCCACATGCCGGTGCCCATGTCGACGATCGAGGTGCCGACGCGCGCGGGCTCGGCGCCGGGATGGCCGTTGATCGACATGAGGCCGCCGTACGCCTGCATGAGCGGGTCGTAGCCGGGACGATCGGCGAGGGGCCCGCGCGTGCCGAACGCGGTGATCGAGCAGTAGACGAGCTGCGGGTTGAGCGCGGTCGCGCCGGCGAAGTCGAGCCCGAGCTCGTCGATCACGCCCGCGCGGAGGCTCTGGACGAAGACGTCGGCGCGCGCGACGAGCCGCCGCAGGACCGTGAGCCCCGCCTCGTGCTTGAGATCGAGCGCGAGGCTCTTCTTGTTCCGGTTGAACGCCATGAACGCGGAGCTCTCGTCGCCCCACCAGGGCGGCGCCCACGCGCGCGCGTCGTCGCCGCGCCCCGGCCGCTCGACCTTGATCACCTCGGCGCCCATGTCGCCGAGGATCTGCGCGCAGAAGGGCCCCGCGACGTTCTGCGTGAGGTCCGCGACGACGATGCCTTCGAGTGGGAGCGCCACGAGAGGTGAGTCTACACCGCGTCCCTTGTATCCCGGGAGGGTGGCCCCGTATGATTCCCGCGCCGGGCCGGGCGAGCACCCGTGGGAGGCGACGGTTGATCGTGAAGGGCGAGCTGACGGACCTGGTCGGCCGAAGCCCTGTGATGCAGGGGGTACTCGCGAGCATCAAGCGCCTGACGGGGCTCGCGCCGACGTCGGCGCGCCGTCCCACGGTCCTCATCGAGGGTGAGACGGGGACGGGGAAGGGCCTCGTCGCGTCGCTCCTGCACCGGATGAGCCCGCGCGCGTCCGAGCGGTTCGTCGACGTCAACTGCGCCGCCATTCCAGAGACGCTCATCGAGGCCGAGCTCTTCGGCTTCGAGCGCGGCGCGTTCACCGACGCGCGCCACGCGAAGCCGGGCCTGTTCCAGGCCGCGCATCGCGGAACGATCTTCCTCGACGAGGTCGGGCTCCTCTCGCCGGTCGTGCAGGCCAAGCTCCTGAAGGTGATCGAGGAGCGCAGCGTGCGGCGCCTCGGCAGCACGCAGAGCGAGCCCGCGGACGCGTGGATCATCAGCGCGACGAACGCGAACCTCCTCGCCGCCGTCGAGGAGCGCCGCTTCCGCGAGGACCTCGACCACCGGCTCGCCGTCGTCACGCTGTCGCTGCCGCCCCTGCGCGAGCGTGCCGGCGACATTCCCTTGCTCGCCGGGTATTTCCTCGCCCGCGTCTGCCGCGACCACGGGCTGCGCGCGCTCACGCTGACCGACGACGCGCTCGCGAAGCTCGCCGCGCATTCGTGGCCCGGCAACATCCGCGAGGTCGCGAATACGATCGAGCGCCCGGCGCTCCTCTGCGACACCCCGCGGCTCACGGCCGACATGCTGCGATTGACGCCGACGACCGCGGCGCCGCCGCCGCCTCCCGCCGCCGCCCGCGTCGCGGGGTCACTGAACGACGCGATCCGCGAGCATCTCATCGCGGTGCTGGAGGAGACCGGCGGCAACATCGTCCGCACCGCGGCGATCCTGGGCATCGCGAGGAACACGCTGCGCGCGCACATGCGGCGTCTCAACGTGTCGGTGACGCGGCGCCCGCGCGAGGCGCGCGCGACGGTGGAGGCCGCCGCGCCGCTCTCGGCGCCGGCGCCGGCCGAGACGGTCGTCGCGCCGGCGCCGCCACCGCCGCGGCCCTCGATTCGATGGGAGCGCCGCCGCGTCACCGTGCTGCGCGCCGAGCTCGAAGTGCCGTCGAGTGGCGAGCTCGACAGCGACGCGGCCCGCTGGCTCGAGCTCGTCGTGGAGAAGATCGGCAGCTTCGGCGGCCGTCTCGAGGACGTCAGTCCCGCCGCCGTCGAGGGTTCGTTCGGCGTCGATCCGATCGAGGCCGCGACCCGACGCGCGGCGCACGCGGCGGTGGCGATCCAGAAAGAGGTCGGACGGCGCGGCGACGGGCATGCGCGCCGCGCGACGCGGATCGCACTCCACACCAGCCACGCGACCGTCGCCTATCTCGGCGCGACGCCGCGGCGCAGCCGGGACACGCGCCCGCAGACGATGGCGCTCCTCGACGCGCTCGTCGCCGCGGCCGCGCCCGACACGATCGTGGTCGGTGCCGCGAGCGCGAACCTCCTGCGCCACCGCTTCGTGTTCGAGCGCGCGGGCCAGACGTCGACGGGCGAGGCCTACCGCGTGCTGGGATCGCAGCTGCGCGGCTTCGAGACCGGCCCGCGCCACGGCGTGTTCGTGGGCCGCGAGCGCGAGATCGAGACCCTCACCCGCATGCTGGACGCGGCCGTGGAGGGCCGCGGCGGCGCCGTCGTGGTGAGCGGCGACGCCGGGGTCGGCAAGTCGCGGCTCGTCTGGGAGCTCACGCGCGCGCGGACGAGCAACGGCGTCCGCGTGCTCGAGGCCGGCGGCATGTACTTCAGCACGGGCCCGTACGTCCCCATCGTCGACGTGCTCAAGCGCTATTTCGGCGTGGAGCCCGAGGACAGCCCCGAGCAGATCCGTGTGCGTGTGCTGGACCTCGTGGCGGCGCGTACGCCGGAGTTGATCGCGGAGACGCCGATGTTGCTCACGCTCCTCGGCGCGGCCGGCGACGACACGATCGTCGAGCACCTCGATCCGCCGGAACGGCGCCGCCGGACGATCGCCGTGGTCAAGCGGCTGCTGGGCTTCGAGGCCAGGATCCAGCCCCTCGTGGTCGTCTTCGAGGACGTGCACTGGATCAGCGCGGAGTCGCGGGCCGTGATCGACGCGATCGCGTCGGAAGCGGCGGCCGGCGCCGTGCTCCTGGTGTTGACGTGTCGCGAGCGCGACGCGCAGCGCTGCCCGAGCGGCCCGCACTACACACGGCTGCCCATCACGCCGCTCTCCGCGGAAACGGCCACGGCGCTCCTGGACGGGGTGCTCGGCGACGACCCCGCGCTCGCCGCGCTGAAGCGCCGGCTGATCGAGTGGACCGAAGGCAATCCCTTCTTCCTCGAGGAGAGCGTGCGCGCGCTCGTGGAGACGGGCGCGCTGCAGGGCGAGCGAGGGCGCTATCGGTCGGTTCCCGCGCTGCCGACGATCACGCCGCCCCCGACAGTCGAGGAGATCCTCGGCGAGCGCATCGACCGGCTCGCGCTCGACGACCGCGCGCTCCTCCAGAGCGCCGCCGCGATCGGCAACAAGGTCACGTGGACGATCCTCGAAGCGATCGCGGAAGGCCCGACCATGGCGATCGAGGAGCGCCTGCGACGGCTCGAGGCGGCGGAGCTGCTCTACGAGACGGTGACGCACGACGAGCGCGAGCTCGTCTTCCGCGATGACGAGGCACTGCTCGACGACAGCCGCGTCACCCAGCGCGTGGAACGCCTCGGCCACGGTCAGCGCACCGTCGACCGAGTGCTCCGCGCGCGCGCGGATGAGCGCCGCCAGGTAGAGCTCTCGCGCGCGGCTCGCCGCCGCGCGCCGGTGGCCGGCGGCCTCGCCGATCTTCAGCGCCGCGTCGCCGACGGCGACGAGCGGGCGCCACGTGC
>VGLJ01000119.1 GCA_016866775.1 Candidatus Rokuibacteriota bacterium
GTCAGCAGGATGCGGCCGTCGCCCACGCGCCGCAGTCGGTCTGCGCCACCGCCGGCCGGAGGAGATAGCGGCACAGCTGCTCGTGCTGACGGGCCGCGTTCGCAGTCGCGCGGCGCGCGTGCGGCGTCGTCGCCTCGCCTGGCCAAGCGGGCGCGCACGCGCGCGCGCGGGCTCGCCCCGAGCGGCTACCCGGTGAAGGCCACCCCGGCCGATCCGACCTGCGCATAAGCCTTCGAGTCACCCCGGGGGCACCATTTTATTTCAAGCGGTTACGGCACGGCGGCTCTTCGTCTCCCGTCCGTTCCCATCTTGAGTCGAAGAAAAATCGAAGTTCGACAGCGCCGGGTGCGTCGTCTCAGCCAGCCGGTCCACGGCTGATCGGTTCGCGCCCGGCACGAAGTGGCCGTAGCGGTCGACGGTCACCTGAATCGAGGAATGCCCGAGCTGTTGCTTGACGTAGCCGATCGGCTCGCCGGCTTGAAGCAGCAGGCTGGCGTAGGTGTGCCGGAGATCGTGAAGCCGCACACCCCGAAGATTCGCGTGACGAAGGATGCGGTACCACACCTTGAATCGAAGGTGCTCCGCATTGAGCGGCTTCTCCGAGTCGGACGGCGAGGGGAAGACCCACGGCGACAGCTGCTCCTCGGCGACGGCAGCCTCAGCCTCGCGGATGCTCCGACGCTCCCCGAGGCGTGACGCCAGGACAGCCGGAAGATCCACGCGGCGCGCTTGGCCGCTTTTCGGTGCCCCGACGAGCAACCGGCGCGCGCGCAGCCCGATAGTACGCCGCACTTCCAGGAATCGCCCGGCGACGTCGATATCCCCCCACTGAAGTGCGCAGGCTTCACCGAGCCGGAGCCCGGTCCAAGCCAGTACGTGCAGGATGTCCGCGGATTCCGGATAGAGCTTCGAGGCGACGGCGAGCACGCACGCCAATTCTTCCGCTGTGAGCGCTTCGACCTTGCGGGCCTCCCGCTCGTTCAGGCCGCGGGAGAAGCGTCCGAGCCGCACCGCGGGATTGCTGGCAATCTTTCCGTCGTCTACGGCTGCGTTGAGGAGGGCACGGAGCGGAATCAGGATGTTGGCGAGCGTCGATCGCGACAGCGGCTCGTGCTCCCCATTGCCCTCCTGGCGCTTCTTTTTCGACGTGCGCCCGGCAGCGGAACGCTCGGCGAGCAGCGTCCGTAATCTTTCCCGGGTCACGTCACCAAGGGCCACGTCGCCAAGAGTCGGGTACACGTGGTGCTTGAACACGGACGCGTAGTGTTCGCGCGTACGAGGCTTGCAGGCGATCTCCACGTGCTCGCGTAACCAGCGCTCTGCATACTCTCGCAGCCTTACCGGGCGCGCAGTCACAGCGCGCGCCGCCTCCACCCGGGTTCTTCGACGCTCCGCGGCCGGGCACCATGAGGGCTCGTCGTGTGCACGCTGGCGCCGAGCCGCATGGATGCGGATCGCGTCGTTCTTGAGCGGCCCGACCTTCTCTTCGTGTACGTGGCCAGCGCCGCACGTGAAGCGCGCGGCCCAGACACCGGAAGGGTGGCGGAAGACGCCGCGAGGCGCTTGGTCCTTCTTCACCGTCGAGCGCGTGGGACGTCCTTTAGCGATGGGGCTCGCCTCGTCACTCATCGTCGCCTCCTCATCGCGCGGCGTTTTCGTTCGTAGGACGCCGCCGCGCTCGCCCGGTTCGTACACGTTCGAGTGCAAAACTCCTTGCGCGGATCCCCGGCGACAAACCACGCGGTGCAGTGCCGGCATCGGCGGAGTCGCCCGCTCGGCGTTGTTGCCCACTCCCACAACGTCATCCACAAGAGTTCGACCGGGGTTCTCACGTCCCACGCTGGCAAAGGGCCCTCGGTCTTGCTCCAGCCGATCGTGGGGTGCACGCTAAAGAGCCGCTGGCCGAGAACGTTGGCGAACGCTCGCCACGCGTGCTCGTCCGGGCGTCGACGCCGCCGAAGCGCCTCGAGCTGATGTAGAGCCGCCTGAAACTCTTCGAGCGCCACGCGCGTTGCCGCGAGCGAGTCGCAGTGCGCCAGTTGCCGCACTTCAAGCGGCGCTGCGGGGACGTCCGTGCTCTCGTCGGTTGGGGTTCCACCGGGCCACAAGAGAGCCTCGTACGCCTCCGCGACGCAAGGAATCCCAGGGCTGAGGAAACCCACGCCCAGCACTCCCCAACCGTTCACGAACACTGTCACCGCATCTGCGCCGGCAAAGTTCACGGTGCCGGCTGCCCGGACGAACGTCTCCGCTTCGTCGGTGCGGGTGGCCAGATCCCAGGCGCGCACCTGGCACGCAGCCCGAACGCGATGTCGCGAGGTACTTGGTCCGGGGCATAGCGCGCAGCAGCCGGATGCTTCATGTCGTAGCAGCCGGCGTCATGCAGGCGCTCTGAAGAGAGCCAGAGGCCTCGTTCGACTCGGGTTCCTTCGCCGGCCTACACGACCTCGCTGAACGATCCGAACGGCATGCGGAACCGATGCTGCTCGAGGATCGCCTTGGCCTCGTCGGCTTCGGCCACCGACAGCACGCCTGCTCGGATAGCGAGCACGAACAACCCTGCCGTCGTCACGAGGCGTCCTGAACCGAGCCGCGCCAGCGTCTCTCGGCGGAAACGACGCTTCTCATCGGAGGCGATGAGCCATCCGCGCGATTCCGCCAGGGTCAAGCACGCGGCCTCGCCTTTGCCGATGATCTGACGGAGGTCGGCGTATCGCGTCAACTCGACCGATGCTGTGATCGCCTCCTGGCGGACGTGACCCGCCGCGAGGGCTGACGCGAGCGCTTCCCGCTGAACCGGATCGCTCACTTCGCTCACCACGTCTTCCGGGACGACAAACTCGTACCCCGGAAGCGCGCCGAGGAGAGTCCGGCGGCCGGCATGAATCAGATTGATGATGATGTTCGCGTCGGCGACGACGATCCGCGCCGGGGCACCGGTCACCACGCCCTACGCGTTGGGAATCACGATCTCTCCCTCGCCGTCGAGATCCTCCAGCCCCGTTTCGCGGAGCAGGCGCGTTACGTCCTCCGGCCCGAGGTCGACCATCCCCGCAAGCTCCGCAAGCTTCGCCCGACTGATCTCGCCTCGCCGGAGTGCCTCGAGCGCCAGGCCCAGGAACCGATGCCGGAACTCGTTCCGCGCCGCTTCGTGGTCAACCTCCGGGAGATCCAGCAGTGCTGCGACGTGGCGCCCTTTTCCCGACTCCTCCTCTTGCTTGAGGCGATCAAGTTCGGCGTCCGTGATCAGACGAAGATTGCGGAGTCGGTAGAGCGCGGCCAGCCGACTGACGGCGAAGTGATCAGCGAGTTCGGCGACCTCGTAGAGCTGGATATCACGCGCCTCGGGCGCGCTCCGGGCTCGAACCTCGACGACGCCGCTCTCGTCGAAGACGTCCGCGCGAAGTCGGCTGGGTCCGCCCTTGCCGATCGCGGTCATGAAGCGCCGAACGCCCTCCTCCGGCAGCAGCAGGCTCGCGGCGAAGGCGTTGGCGCGCACCTCGATGAGGTCATCACGGTCAGCCGTCCGGCTGATCGTCCCGAGTCGGCTACGGTCCAGGAGCACGTGAGCGTGCTCGTGGGCGTAGGAGAACCGGCGCCGGAGAAAACGATGAAGCCGGTTCACCACCACAAACAGGCCGACCGTCGCGCGGCTCAGGGTCAACCCTGAAACGTCATCGGGCAAGTCCACGAGCGCGGTCCTGATCCCCTGGGTTTCCAAGACTTCGGCCATGTTCGCGATCGGCGCGAGGCCCAGCTGCATGCGCATGCGCTCGTGGTCGGCGACCTGCTCGCCCTGCTGGACGGCCTGCCAGCGACTACGGGGGGCGGGCATCGGGTAGACGGCGACAGTGCCGAGGTCGCGATCGATCCCGAGCAGCCGTTCGAGGTTCGTCACTTCGCGGCCGAGCGCGACACAGCCGCGCAGAGCGTCGACCACCCGTTCTTGTTCTGCGACATCGGGGTGGGCTCGGAAGAGCGCGACCAAGGCGTCCTCTCCGTGGAACTCCTCGGCCAGAAACTCTCGCAGATCGCGGCCGTAGAGGGTTGCGAGCCGGTCGAGTTCAAGGCTGGTCACTGCGCGGTTTCCCAGCTCCATCTGAGCCACAGTCGAGCGAGAGACCTCCAGGCGTCGGGCCACGGCGTCTTGGGTCATCTTGCATCCCTCCCGAGCCACCCTGAGTCGTCTCCCGAGTTCCTGCTGGTCGACTGACATAGCGCTATCCTCCAAGAATTAAAGGCACTTGTCGAGTCGTCGCCGGGAGCTGATGTTAGGAATCCAAACGCTTATTGTCAAGTAATGCGAGCATACGTTATCAGGACCACGTCCGAACCTTCCTCGGACGCGAGCCGAGCAACAAGGTCACGGTCGACGTGTACCAGCGACATCGCGATACCGAGGACTGGGTTTGGAAAGGGACGGCCCGGCCGCGGAGTACAGGTTCGAGCAGATCCGCGCAGGCCACGATCGGGCGAGGGTGGCGCTCGTGCTGTCGCTGAGCGGCAAGATCCCGCTCGAAGTCTTGCCGACCGAGATCGACGACAGCTTCGCGATGTACGAGTTGACGCTCGCGAACCTCGAGCCCGGCCCGACGTTCCTTCGGACCAAGGAGGACCTGACGCGTTTCAAGGACGCCTATCAGGCGGCAGTCCGGGCCATCCTCCGAGACCACGGCAACATCGAGGTGATCCACATGTTCCCCGCCGTGCCGGCGCCCATCGCCGTGCTGTGCGGCCGAGAACTGCTGCCCAAAGTCGACCCGGCGCTGCTCGTGTACGACTACGACAAGCGGACGGGCGGCTTCACTCCAACTCTGAGGGTCCATTGACGATGACGACGAATGACTTCCTGGCCAAGGTCCTCGTGTCCCAGACGCTCGCCGACGACAGTGTGGAGCTCAGCACGCTCCAGACGCGTCGAGCGGAGGTCGAGAAGGTCCTGCGCGAGCAGTTCGATGATTGCTCGCCGACGATTCGCTACGGTGGATCCAAGGCGAAGGGCACCATGATCAAGGAGTCCTACGACCTCGACCTCGTCTGCTACTTCGCGCACGACGACTCGGGCGCCGGTGAGACGCTCGAGGACCTCTACAACAGCACCCGCAAAGCGTTGGAGGCGACGTACGTCGTCGAGCCGAAGGCCTCCGCCTTCGGGTCAAGGACCGGAAGGCGAGCACCGGCGCCACGGACCTCCACATCGACGTCGTTCCGGGGCGATTCACCGACGACTCGAAGGGCGATGCCTTCCTCTGCCGGTCGAGCGGCGAGAAGAAGCGCCTCAAGACGAATCTCGACACGCACATCAAGCACGTCAAGGACAGCGGCGTCACGGAGGCGATTCGCCTCAAGCTGTGGAAAGTGCGCAACGCCGTGAGTGTCAAGACGTTCGCCCTCGAGCTCCAGACGATCAAGCTCCTCAAGGGGAAATCGGGATCGGGGTTCGCGGCGCAGCTCGAGCATGTCTGGAAGGAATTCCGAGACCGCTCCGCCACGCTCTCCGTCGAGGACCCGGCCAACCCTTCCGGTAATGATCTCTCGGAGCTGCTGACCGATGTGGTGCGTTCCGAGCTTTCCACCGTCGCGCGCCGTACGCTGGAGCTGATCGACGACTCAGGGTGGGAAGCAGTGTTCGGACCCGTCGAGGACAAGAGCGACCGCGACAAGCGGGAAGGCCGTGGACCACGACCTGATAGCGCTCGCCCGGCGCGCCGGGATCGAGCCTCTGCTGCAGCGCCGTCTCGGCGAGCAACACGAGCGCGTCGGCTTGCTGCTGGGCGAACGTAGGCGGTTCCGCGGGACCGTTTTGCACAACGCCCGTGGCGGTCGCACTGCCGGCGAAAGTCATGACTACGCGTCGGCGCGGGATGATGCATCGGATCACGCGGCTCCCCGGGCGCGAGCGGTCCGGGTACGACGTGTCCTCGCTGCGCGTCGTGTTCCACATGGCGGCGCCGTGTCCGCCCTGGCTCAAGCAGGCGTGGATCGACTGGCTCGGCGGCGACGCGATCCTCGAGCTCTACGGCGGCACCGAGGCCCAGGCCATCACGGTCATCACCGGGAGCGAGTGGCTCGAGCACCGGGGCTCGGTCGGCCGCCCGGTGATGGGCGAGATGCGGGTGCTCGGCGCCGACGGCCGCGAGCTCGGCCCCGGCGAAGTCGGCGAGATCTGGATGCGCCGCGGCCCCGACGCGGCACCGTCGTATCGGTACGTCGGCGCGACGCCGAAGTCGCGCGCCGACGGGTGGGAGTCGCTCGGCGACATGGGCTGGACGGATGCGGACGGATACGTCTATCTGACCGATCGGGACACGGACATGATCCTCGTCGGCGGATCGAACGTCTATCCGGCCGAAGTCGAAGCTGCGCTCGAGGAGCATCCGAAGGTCGCGTCGTCGTGCGTGATCGGGCTTCCCGACGAGGAGTACGGCCACCGCGTGCACGCGATCGTGCAGGCCACGGGATCGATCACCGCCGGCGAGCTCGAGGCGTTTCTTCGCGACCGGCTGGTGCGCTACAAGCTGCCGCGCAGCTACGAATTCGTCACGGACCCGCTGCGCGCCGACGACGGCAAGGTCCGGCGCTCCGCCCTGCGCGCCGCACGCCTATAGGCGCGCGACCGTCCCGGCCCACAGCGCGTCGAGCCGCGCGGGGGCCACGCCGAGAGACCGCGCGAGCTCCTTGAACGTCGCCTCGTCGCCGGCCCGGGCGAGGTCGAGCAGGGTTTCGACGTGGTCTCCCGGGCTCTCGTCGCGAAACCCGAGCGCGGCGGCGGGGGAGATGCTCGCGAGGACCTCCGCGATCTGCGCGAGCTCGTCGTCGGTGAGGCGTTCTCCGGGATCCATCGATAGACCAATGTACCCTGCAATCCGGGTCATAGCCCCCTCTGAAGCCGCGCTGCACGCCTCCTGCTGAGCGGTGCATTCTCCGGCGCGCGAGAGCCCGTAAAGCCGCCTTCGAGCGCGTTTCCGATGCTGTCGACGTCGTACGCGCGGGCGGCCCGCACGATGGGCCTGCGCGGGCTCTACGCGACGGACAAGATCGGTCGCGCATTGGTGCTCGCGCGGTCGGTGCCCGTGCCGATCGTTCAGCGGTGGACCACGCGGGCGAAGGTGTACGTCGACGCCCGGCAGGCCGGCTTCGTGGGCTCGCTCGTCGGCGCGCTCCACACGCGCGGCGTGTCGTACGCACGGCTCGGGGACGCCGCCTGGGGCCTGCCGGCCTCGGCCGGCACGTGTCGCGGGATGGTGACGATCACGACCCATCTCATGAGCTTCGACGCCGCCCTCGACGAGGCGAAGACCCTCGCGCGGATGGCGCCCAAGACGCGCTGGCAGCTCCGTCGCGCGCAACGCGAGAACGTGCGGGTCGACGAGGTCCGCGACGAGCGCGGGCTCGACGCGTTCTGCCGCCTGGTGGTGGAGACCGGTGCGCGCATGCGCGCGCGCGACGTGGCCGCCGCCATCCCGGAGACGTTCTACCGGGCGGTCTTCGACGACATGGTGCGGCGCGGAGAGGCGATCCTCTTGCTCGCGAGGGCCGGCGAGCTGACCGAGCTGCGGAGCGGGGAAGTGGTCCTGTCGCCGGCGAAGTGTCGCTTCCAGCGGCACGTGATGCTGCCCACGTGGAAGCGCATGTACCCGCTCTACCTGACGCTCGTCGGGCGGCGCGCGCTGGCGGCCCATGCCGAGTAAGGCCCTTCCGGGGTTGCCGCTCGCATACGTTCCGCTACACTGCGCGCATGCGATACGGGTTCTACGTCCCCACGCGCGGTCACACGGCCTCACCTGACGCGATCGAACGCCTCGTAGCCCGCGGGGAGGCGCTCGGCTTCTCCTCGGCGATGATCGCCGACCACGTCGTCTTCCCCACCAGGGTCGATTCCAAGTATCCGTACACCGCCGACGGCCGCTTTCCGGGGCAGGGGGACGCGCTCGAGCAGCTCGCGCTGATGGCGTTCATCGCGGGCCGCAGCTCACGGCTCAGGCTCGTGAGCAGCGTGATGATCCTGCCGTACCGCAATCCCGTGTTCACGGCGAAGGCGCTCGCGACGATCGACGTGCTCTCCCGCGGCCGCGTCACCGTCGGCGTCGGCGTGGGGTGGCTGCGCGAGGAGTTCGAGGCGCTCGACGCGCCGGACTTCGACCGCCGCGGCGCGGTCAGCGACGAGTACCTGAGGATCTTCAAGGCGCTGTGGACGACGTCGCCCGCGTCGTTCGCGGGCGAGTTCTATCGCTTCACCGACGTGCAGTGCCTGCCGCTGCCGGTGCAGAAGCCGCATCCGCCGATCTGGATCGGCGGTCACAGCCGCGCGGCGCTCCGGCGTGTGGCGCGCCTCGGTGACGGCTGGCACCCGGTCGGCGCGAACCCCGCCGTGCCGCTCAGACCGGACGAGCTGCGCGCCTCGCTCGACGAGCTCGAGCGACTGACGGAGGCGCAGGGGAGAGACCCGAAGGCGTTGACGATCTCGTACAAGGCGCCCGTCTACGACACGGATCGGCCGATCGCCGGGACGGACCGGCGGCCCTTCATGGGCTCGGCCGATCAGATCCGCGAGGACATCGAGACGTACGCGGCGCTCGGCGTGAGCGAGCTGGTCTTCGACTTCCGTAGCGAGAGCCCCGACGAGAGCCTGGAGCGCATGGAGCGGTTCGCCAAGGGCCTCGGGCTCGGAGCGCGGTGATGGCCACGCGTGTGCCGCGCTTCGGCCTCA
>VGLJ01000120.1 GCA_016866775.1 Candidatus Rokuibacteriota bacterium
TCGAACAGCAGTCACGATGGCCTCGTGCCGCTCACGCTGCCCGGTGTGCGGAGCCTGCAGCGCATCGGCCGCTCGCAGTCTCTGCTGCGGTCATGCATTCACGCGGCGGAGTCGTCGTGGCCGTAGAGCCGTATCCATTACTTCTAGAACGATCAATCTCCAGCGGAACCTAGCCTGGCTCGGAACCTCGCGCGAGAAGAACCATCTGTGGCAGTTACTGTGGGCGCTCACGGCCCACTACAGTCCGCGCAGCGCCCGCCGGACGCCTCCGAGTTTGAGAGCCACCGGAAGGCGGTCACCGCACGCCTCGGGCAGGCGCTCGAGACGGTGCCGTCGTGGGCACTGGACGGGCGGATCCATACTAACGGAGACGCGACCCGCGTTTTGCGGGGTCGTGGGAGGGGCTGATCAACATGATCGAGATGTACGGGCGGGATGGGAAACTGGACCCCTCCAGCCCTGGAGCCACGATCCAGCCCGGCGTCATTGTGTTATGCTCCTGTTTCAATAAAGCGCCGAATACGATCGCGCATACGATTAGTCAGATCGTTATTCCTACAGTTTTCAAATCGTCGTAATGGACTCATTGCATAAGAACATTCGCCATCAACTGGTATCCCACCGCTACCTCGATTTGCAGTATCCCATCCATGGGTGCCATTGGGATAATGGATAGGATCGCGAGCGCTCTTAAAAACAACGGTCCGACATTCGCTAAGAGGGGTTGCTGTATCTCGACCGCCACGGCAAGTCGATGGCCGTGGAGTTCGCGCGCGCCGGCGCCGACGTCGCCATCGCCAGCCGCAAGCTCGAGCACCTCGAGCCGGTCGCGAAGGAGGTCGAGAAGCTCGGCAAGCGCGCGCTCGCGATGGCCGTCGACGTGCGCCAGGAAGACCAGGTGCAGGCGCTCGTGGAACGCACCGTGAAGGACTTCGGGCGGCTCGACATCATGGTGAACAACGCGGGCGCGTCGTTCCGCGCGAAGCCCGAGGACATCTCGATCAACGGCTGGAACACCGTCGTGCAGATCAACCTGAACGGCGTGTTCCTCGGCTCGAAGTGGGCGGTGAAGCAGATGATCCCGCAGGGCGGCGGCGTGATCATCAACATCGCGTCGATCGCCGGCGTCTACGGCTCGACCATGATGTCGCACCACGGCGCCTCGAAGGCCGCGGTGATCAACCTCACGAGGGCCCACGCGGTGGCGTGGGCGAAGCACAACATCCGCGTGAACTGCATCGCGCCGGGCCCGGTCGAGACCGAGGGCTACCTCGACGTGCTGACCAAGATGGACCGCGCCGCCGCCGAGAAGGCGTACACGGGGGTCGCCTCGCGCGTGGCCATGCAGCGGTGGGGCAAGGTGCACGAGATCGCGCACCCCGCCATCTTCCTCGCGTCCGACGCGTCGTCGTTCATGACCGGCGAGACGATCGTGATCGACGGTGGCCCGGCGCCGCGCGAGATGGAGGGCTGAGCTGCGGGCGCTCGTCGTCGGCGCCTCCGGCCAGGTCGGCGGCGCTCTCGCCCGTCAGCTCGCGGCGCGCGGTAGCACGGCCGTCGGCACCCATCACGGCGCGCCCGCGCCCGGCACGGTCCCCCTCGATGTGAGCGATCACGCGGCGGTCGCCGCGCGCGTCGCGGTCGCGGACGTGGTGTTCTTCACGGCGGCGTTCAGCCACGTCGACGGCTGCGAGGACGATCCCGCGCGCGCGTTCGCCGTCAACCGCGACGCGCCGGCCGCCGCGGCGGCCCTCGCCGCGCGCCGCCACGCGCCGTTCGTCCTCTATTCGACCGAGTACGTCTTCGACGGCGCCGCCGGCCCGTACGCCGAGGACGATCCCGTCCACCCGCTGTCGGTCTACGGGCGCAGCAAGCTCGAGGGCGAGCGCGCGGTGCTCGACGCGCATCCCGACGCGCTCGTGCTCCGGACCACGGTGGTGTACGGCGTCGAGCGCCAGGGGAAGAACTTCGTGTACCAGGTGCTGCGCCGCGTGCGGGCGGGCGAGCCGATCCGCGTGCCGTCCGACCAGCGCTCGAGCCCGACGTACGTCGAGGACCTCGCGGCGGCGAGCCTCGCGCTCGTCGACAAGCGGCAGAGCGGCGTGTTGAACGTCACCGGCCCCGAGGTGATGGATCGCCACGCGTTCACGCGCGAGATCTGCCGGGCCTTCGGCCTCGACGCGCGCCGGGTGGAGCCCGTCGCGACCGCGTCGCTCGGCCAGCAGGCGCCCCGCCCGCTGGCCGCGGGGCTGCGCATCGACCGGCTGACGGCGCTCGGCGTGGTCATGCGCGCGCCGGCGGACGGTCTGGCGGCGATGCGGGCCGCGATGGAGGCGCGGCGCGGTTGAACTACCGCGCCCGGTCCTGTAGCCCGCTCGCCGAGCGGATCGCCATCACCTCATCGTCCCAGTTTCCGCGGCGGATGTCGCCCGGCCGCGTGGAGTCCGGCGAGGTCTCCCGCTCCACGGTTACCCGCAGCGTGTAGCTTCGCGCCGCCAACCTGCCGTAGCCGTGGCAAGGTGGCTCCCGGTAACTCGGGGATAGGGCTCGCGAGAGCAACAAGAACGGCGCGAGCCCCTCGACCGCGAGGGGCGTTTTCATTTTGCCTACCGGGCCGCAAGGGCCAGCGCCTTCCCGCACGGGGAGGGTCGGACCATGAGCGGGCAGTTCGGGTTTGGCGCGACAGGCAGTAGTCCACCGCAGAGAGTTCACAGCGGCGTACTGATCTCCTCATCTACGGAGAAGGAGCCCTCTTCCTCCTTCACCCATCAAGCCGGCGAGGCGCCGCATGGATCGCGGCGCACATTCCGGCCGACGCGCAGCGGCTCGGCACGGCCGTGGCCGTCGACCGCCGACATCGTCCACGGCGCCGTCGCCGACGGACTGCGGGTTCGCTGATGGCCACGCCAACGATGCCGAGCAGCTACCGCGTCCGCGAAGTCTGCTTCTGTGTCGTCCGCGAGCCATACGAGTCGTACGACCCGCGTGAGCTAGCGAACGCGGCGGCCGTCGTTGAGTTGGTTCGCCGACTCGGCGAGACGGTCATTCCCGACGACGCCCGCGAGCACTTCGTGGTGCTGATGCTCAACGCGAAGAACCGCCTCGTGGCGTTCCATCGTGTGTCGACCGGCACGCTGTCCGCCTCGCTGGTCCACCCTCGTGAAGTCTTCGGCCCGGCGCTCCGCACGATGGGCGTCGCAGCCGTGATCTCGGTTCACAACCACCCGAGCGGCGATCCCACGCCGAGCCGCGAGGATGTCCGGCTGACGCGCCAGCTCGTCGAGGCCGGCCGCCTACTCGACGTACCGGTGCTGGATCACGTCGTAATCGGCGGCTTCGATCCGGTGGCAGGCACCGCAGGTTGGGTGTCGTTCGCCGAGCGGGGGCTGCTGTGATCCGCTGCGCGTGGTGCTCGGCGCTCCAGGCGAAAACCGAGGCGTTTCTCGGACGCCTCGGGCGCATCCGGCACTTCCGCTGCCGCTATTGCGGCGGGCAGTTCTCAAGGCGTGCGTCGTCTGGCGACGGCCTGCGGGTGCGGCGATGAGCCCGCACGAACGCAAGGTCGCCGACGCTCAACGGCGCGTCGTCGCTTTCGCCGTCGAGCTTGTGCGACGAATGGACATTCGCGCGCGGCTTCACGGCGGTCCTGCCCGGCCCGCCGACATGCACGCGCTGATTCGCGCGGTCGACGAGCTACGCGACGCCGAGGAACAGGCTGCGCGCGCCGCTCCGCGGAAATTCGGGGAGCTGGACTACGTCGTCGGCGACGAGGCGTGCGTCGCCTGCCGCCGGCACTTCGAGCCGGACGACGACATCACGAGCTGCGCCGACTGCGACGTCGGGCTTCACGTCTCGTGTACGGTGCGGCACTTCTGGCAGTGCGAGCGCCGGCAGAACTGATGCGCAGGGAACGGGGCGCCATGCTGTCGCTGCTCGAAATGCGAGCCTTGGCGGCGGTCACGCCGGCCAGCAAAGGAAGGAGACAACTAACCATGGCGAAGGTCAGGGACTCTACCAAAGACCCGACTCGCAGGTGTGGTGGATGTCCTACACCACGGCGGACGGGCGGCGCGTACGCGAGAGCACCAAGACGACCGACTACGACACCGCGAAGCGGATGCTCGACGACAAGCGCGGCCGGATCGCGCGCGGCGAAGTCGTGCTCCCGCGTCTCGACAAGGTCACGTACGACGAAGCCCGCGACGATCTGCGCGCGTTCTACGAGCCGCACAAGACGCGCGATCTGGCCGAGGCCGACGTGCGTCTCAAACATCTCGATGCGTTCTTCAAAGGATACCGGCTCGCGAACATCACGCCCGATGTCATCACGAAGTACGTGCGCGACCGGCAGGCGCCGAAGATGCGTGATGAGGAAGAAGCGGAACCCGGTGCTGCGAATGGCACGATCAACCGCGAGCTGGCGACCCTGAGCAAGATGCTCCGGCTCGCATACGAGCACAGCAAGCTCCAGCGCCTGCCGGTCATCAAGCGCCTGCGTGAAGCCGCCCCGCGCGCCGGATTCGTGACGCGCGATCAGTTCGAAGGGGTTCGGCAGCACCTGCCTGAAGAGCTGCAAGTCGCCATGACGGTGGCGTACACCTTCGGCTGGCGGAAGCGCGAAGTCCTGAACCTAGAACGTAGGCAGTACGACATGCAGGCGGGTGTCCTGCGCCTCGATCCCGGCACGACGAAGAACCGGGAGGGCCGGGTCGTCCACCTCACCTCCGAGCTGCGGGCCATGCTCGGCACGCAGACCGCCCACCTCGAACGGATCGAGCGTGACCGCGAGCGTGAGGTGCGCTGGCTGTTCCCTCACCTCGACGGCCCCCTGGTCGGGGAGCGGATCGCTGAACCCCGCAAGGCGTGGCTCCGCGCCTGCAGGGCGGCCGGCCTCCCTGGGCTTATGATCCACGACCTGCGCCGGTCGGCTGTGCGGAACATGGAGGCGGCGGGCGTGCCGCGGTCGGTCGCTATGAAGCTAACCGGGCACAAGACCGAGGCCGTCTACCGCCGCTACGCGATCGTGTCGGACGCCGAACTGCGGAATGCGGCCGAGAGGCTCGCAAGTGGGGCGGCTGAGGCGTCTGTCACGTTCTTGTCACGTTCCGGCCGCCTCAGCCAAGAAACCCGCTCTGCAACCAACTGAATAAATGGCTCCCCGGGCTGGTCTCGAACCAGCGACACCCGGATTAACAGTCCGGTGCTCTACCAACTGAGCTACCGGGGAGTGACCAACGACAAATACACAAGAAGTTTACCTGATGCCCCGCCGACCGCGAAGCGATGCCTATACTTTCCCGCATGGCCGGACCGCTCCTGCTCGGATGTCAGGATCTCGACAAGGCTTACGGGACGCTCACCCTGTTCACGCGCGTCTCCTTCGGGATCTTCGCGGGAGACCGCGCCTGTCTCGTCGGGCCGAACGGGTCGGGAAAGTCTACCCTCCTCGAGATCCTCGCCGGCCTCGAAACGCCTGACCGAGGGACTCGCTCCGTCCATGGCCGCGTCCGCGCCGGCTACGTCGCCCAGGACCCGACCTTCGCCGAGGGCGCGAGCGTCGAGGAGGCGGTCGAGGCCGTGCTCGGCCACGTCGACCCCGACGAGCGACCCGGCCGGGTCGCGCTCGCGCTGGGACGCGCGGGGATCGACGACGCGCATGCGCCGGTGGACGCGCTGTCGGGCGGATGGCGCAAGCGGCTCGCGATTGCGCGCGAGCTCGCCGCCGAGCCCGACGTGCTGCTGATGGACGAGCCGACGAACCGCCTCGACGTCGACGGCATCCTCTGGCTCGAGGAGCTGCTGGTCGAGCGCGCCCGCGCGTTCCTCGTCGTCAGCCACGACCGCTACTTCCTCGAGCGCGTCGCCACGCGCGTGCTCGAGCTCGATCGCGCGTATCCCGACGGGCTCTTCGCCACCGACGGCACGTACAGTGACTTCCTCGCGCGCCGCGACGAGTTCCTCCGCGGCCAGGCGGCGTACGAGGAGTCGCTCGCGAACCTCGTGCGCCGCGAGATCGCGTGGCTCCGGCGCGGAGCGAAGGCGCGCTCGACGAAGGCCAGGGGGCGCATCAAGGAAGCCGGCCGGCTGATCGAGGAGCTGGAAGACGCGAAGGCGCGCGGCGCGATCCGCGCGGTCGGCATCGAGCTGACGGGCTCTCAGCGCCGGACGCGACGTCTGCTCGCCGCGCGCGGCGTCGGCCTCGCGCGCGGCGGACACCGACTCTTCCGCGACGTCGAGGTCACGCTGACGCCGGGCACCCGCCTCGGCGTGATCGGACCCAACGGCAGCGGCAAGACGTCGCTGCTCGACGTGCTCGCCGGCGAGCTCGCGCCCGACGACGGGGTCATCGAGCGCGCCAAGAACCTGCGCGTGGTGCGCTTCGAGCAACAGCGGACCGGCCTCGATCCGACGCAGACGCTGCGCCGCGCGCTCGCGCCCGAGGGCGACACCGTGACGTTCCAGGGACGCAGCGTGCACGTCGCGTCGTGGGCGAAGCGCTTCCTGTTCCAGCCCGAGCAGCTCGAGCTCGTGGTCGGCCGCCTCTCGGGCGGCGAGCAGGCGCGCATCCGGCTCGCGCGGCTCATGCTGGAGCCCGCCGACGTGCTGATCCTCGACGAGCCGACGAACGATCTCGACATCCCCACGCTCGAAGTCCTCGAGGAGAGCCTCGGCGAATTCGAAGGCGGGCTCGTCCTGGTCACCCACGATCGCTTCATGCTCGACCGGCTCGCCACCGCGATCCTCGCGCTCGACGGCCGGGGCGGCGCCGAGCTGTTCGCCGACTACGCGCAGTGGGAAGCGGCGCGCGAGACGGCGCGCGAAGCGCCAACCACGTCGCGCGCCACGAGCTCGGGCGACGCAGCGTCGCGGGCGCGCACGCGCTCGAAACGTCTCGGCTATTTGGAACAGCGCGAGTGGGAACGGATGGAACAGGCGATCCTCGTGGCGGAGAAGGCGGTGACGGCGTGCGAGCGCTCTGCGGAAGACCCCGCAATCGCATCGGATTCGGCGGCGCTCCAGGAACGCTACGCCGCGCTGGAAGCCGCGCGCGCCGAGGTTGACCGACTCTACGCGCGGTGGGCGGAGCTCGAAGCGAAGATCAGCGACGCCGGTTAGCTGATCTCGCGGCGGCCCTCGAGCGCCTTCGACAGCGTGACCTGATCGGCGTACTCGAGGTCGCCGCCGACGGGCAGGCCGCGCGCGATACGCGTGATGCGCACGGCGAGCGGGCGCAGCAGCTTCGCGAGATACAGCGCGGTCGCCTCGCCCTCGACGTTGGGGTTCGTGGCCAGAATCACCTCGGTGGTCTCCCGGCCCTCGAGGCGCGCGAGCAGCTCACGGATCTTCAGGTCGTCCGGCCCGATCCCGTCGAGCGGAGAGAGCGCGCCGAGCAGCACGTGATAGCGCCCGCGATACTCACCCGTCCGCTCCATCGCGAGCAGATCGTTCGGCTCCTCGACCACGCAGATCACGTGCTCGTCGCGGCGCGGATCGCTGCAGAGGCGACACGGATCCTCGTCAGTCACGTTGAAGCACGTGCGGCAGTAGGTGATCTTCTCCTTCACGGCGAGCAGCGCGTCGCCCAGCTCCCGCACTTCGTCGGGCGGGCGCTTCAGCATGTAGAACGTGAGCCGCTGGGCCGTCTTCGGCCCGATGCCGGGCAGGCGCTGCAGGGCGTCGATCAGGCGCGCGACCGGCTCGGGGTAATACGCCACCTAGAGGCTCAGGCCCGGGACCTTGAGGCCGCCCGTGAGCTTGCCGAGCTCCTGCTGCACGAGCTCGCGCGACTTGCGGAGCGCTTCGTTGCACGCGGCGAGGACGAGGTCCTCGAGCATCTGCGCGTCGTCCTTGTTGATCACTTCGGGATCGATCTTGATCGAGAGGAGCTCCTGCTTGCCGTTGGCCTCGACGGTCACCATGCCGCCGCCCGCGGTGGCCTCGACCTTCTTCTTGCCGATCTCCTCCTGCATCTTCTCCATCTGCGCCTGGAGCTTCTGCGCTTCCTTCATCATGTTGCCGAAGCCCTTCACTGATCTTCTCCTTCCCGCGGGCGCGGCCGGACCGCGACCACCTCGCCACCGAACTCCGCGATGGCGGCCTGCACCCTCGGATGCGAGGTGGGGCCGCCACCGGCGTCGCCGGCCGGCCGAAGGCCGGCCTGTGTGTCCGCCGCCAGCGTAAACCGGTCGGCGCCGGCGATGCTGCGCCGGATCGCCTGCACCACGATCTCACGATTGGCGTGATCCGCGAGCAGATCGCGTTGGAACTGGCTGGCCGTCAGCGCGAGCGCCAGCTCGCCGCCGTTCATGCCGAGCGGCTTGGCTTGCGCCAGGATCGTGCCGAGCATCGGCTTCTTGCTCATGACCTCATCGACGACGCGCTGCCACGCGACCGCGAGCTCGTCGGCGGGCGCGGCGGCTTCGGGCGCCGAGGGCGGCTGCGATTGCGGCGCGATCGACGGCCGCGGCGGCGGAGCGCTCACGGCCGGGCTCGGCGGCGCAGCCGCGCGCGGGGCTGGA
>VGLJ01000121.1 GCA_016866775.1 Candidatus Rokuibacteriota bacterium
CGGTCGCCGGCGGGTAGCGCCGGCAGAGCCGTGTGTACAGCTCGAAGACCGGGTGGCAGACGACATCGCCCTGCGCCGTGGCGACACGGTATTCGCCCTCCAGCGCGAGGGTGGCGCTGTCGCCGTCATAACGGCCGAGGGCCGCGTCATACGCCACCAGCCTGGACGTCGCGCAGTCCCACGCAAAGATCCGGCTCGCACTGCCGCTCGGTTCGAGGTCGCGTTCGGTCAACAAGCGGCCGGTGTCGGCGCGCACCAGGTGCGGCCCGTTGCTCCACGTGCGGACGAAGTCGCGATCGTACCAGCCGCGCTCGATCATGAGGTTGGCGAGGCCGAGCGCAAGCGCGCCGTCGGTGCCGGGTCGCACCCGGAGCCAGACGTCGGCCTTGCTGGCCAGGCCGACCCGCCGCGGGTCGACGACGATCAATCGCATTCCGCGCTTCAGCGCCGCGACGACGGCAGTCGCGTGGGTGAGGCGCGTGAAGCTGGGGTTGTAGCCCCACAGGATGAGCACGCCGCTGTTCTCGATATCGGGCATGGCGCCGCCGGCGCCGGTGCCGACGCTGCCGACGCCATAGGCGTAGCTGGTGGCGAAGGCGCGCCCCCAGCCGCAGAGGTCGAGGGTGATGGCTCTGTTGGGGGTGCCGAAGGCGTTCGCGAGCCGCTGGATGAAGCCGGTGGAATCGACGATCGCGGTCGTCGAGGGGGAAGACCCGGTGAAGGCGACCGCCTGCGGGCCATGCCGCTCTGCCACCCGGCGCATCGAGGCAGCGGTCAGATTCAGCGCCTCGTCCCAGCCGATCCGTTCCCAGCCGGGATCGGGATCGCCCTTGGGTCGGGTCCGACGCAGCGGATGTGTGAGCCGGTCCCGGTGGTAGACGAGCTCCGGTGCCGCCCGCCCCTTGGCGCAGATCGCGTGTCCGGTCGGGTGTGATGGGTCGGGGTCAAGCCGAGTGAAGCGGCCGCCTTCCACGGTCGCCACAGTGCCGCAGCGGGCGAGGCAGAGGCCGCAGTACCCGTGAATGCGCTGTGTGCCGGTCTGATCAGCCATGATTCGGTACGGCCACCAGCCCTCCGAGGTCAGTAGTACACCGAGCGGCCGGCGCCGCCCGTCGCCACGATCAGCTCGCCGCTGATCGCCCACGACCTCTCGGACGCGAGGAACGCGGTGACGTACGCGATCTCGGAGGCGTCGACCATGCGGCAGATCGCGTTGCCGCGCGGCGAGTCGGGCGCGAAGTCCTTCGCCTCCACGTCGCTTCTCGGGGATGCCGAGCTCCTTCGCGCGCGCCGCGATCAAGCGCGGCGTCCGCTCCGTGCGCGTCGTGCCCGGGTGCACGCAGTTGACCGTGATGCCGAACCGGCCGAGCTGCACCGCCAGCGTTTTGCCCAGATGCACGAGCGACGTGTTGCGCGCGCCGCCGCTCAGGTTGCCGGCGTTGCGCGCGTTGGTGCCGCTGATGTTGACGATGCGGCCCCACGTCTGCGCCTTCATGTGCGGGATCACGGCGCGCGCGCAGCGCAGCGCGCCGACGTACTTCACGTTGAAGTCGTGCAGGAGGTCCTCGTCGACCACGTTCTCGATCGGTCCGGTCGCCGAGGCCGAGCCGCCCGGAGGCGAGCCGCTGTTGACGAGGATGTGGAGGCCGCCGAGCCGCTCGGCCGCCTGCGCGACCATGCGGTCGACCTGCTCGCGGCTCGTGACGTCGGCGGCCATCGGAACGATGCGCTGCCCCGTCTGATCGCCGATCTCCTTCGCCGCGCTCTCGTGCACGTCCTTCGAGCGGGCGACGATGACGACGTCCACGCCTTCGCGCGCGAGCTCCCGCGCGATGGCCTTGCCGATCCCGAGGCTGCCGCCCGTCACGATCGCCTTCTTGCCCTTGAGTCCGAGATCCATGCGCTTATCCTCTGCGCTTATCCTCCTGACGATCGCGCTGTATCCGCGTTATACGTAGATCCGCGCGACGCGGGGGCCCACGGTCGTCGCCACGTGATGCGGGCCGAGGCCGTGCTTCGCGGCGACCTCGGCGGCCGTGATCTCCCGATCGCCCTGGCGGCCGATGATCACCACGTCATCGCCGACGCGGGCCTCGGGCACGGCGGTCAGATCGATCCGCGTGTGCTCGAGGGACGGCGCACCGACGATCGCCGCCGCGCGCCCGCGCACCAGCACGCGGCCGGCGTGCAGCCAGCGGAGCCCGTCGGCGGAGCCCATCGGAATCACGCCGAGACGCATCGGCGCGGTCACCGGGAACGGCGCGCGCTCGGGGAAACGCTCGCGCGGCGTCAGCTCCTTCAGCGCGATCACGCGCGTCGTGAGCGCCCTGAGCGTCGGCCGCAGCGGAATCGGCGGTGTCTCGCCCGGGAACGTGATGCCGTAGAGCATGCGTCCGGGATCGACCGCGTTGAGATACGTCTGCGGGAAGCGCAGGACCCACGGAGTCGCCGCGACGAGCCGCACCGGCACGCGGACGCCGCGCGCTTCGAGCTCGTCGACGACGCTCGTGAAGCGCTGGAGCTGCCAGTCGGCGTACGCGGGGTCGTCCGTCTCCCCGTGTGGATGCGCGCAGATGCCGCCGAGCCGCAGATGCTTCAGCTCGAGCATCGCGAGGATCGTCTTCACCGCCTGCTCGGCGGGGACGCCGAGACGCTCGAGGCCGACGTCGACCTTGACGAAGACCTCGCACGGAGCGCTCGCCGCCTCGGCGTACGCCCGCGCGCCTTCGAGGTCGACCAGCGTCGGCGTGAGGCCGTGCGCGAGCGTCGACGCCGCGGCGCTCGGCAGCGAGTTCGGATAGACCAGGATCGGCGCGGTGATCCCGCGCTCGCGCAGGCGGATGCCTTCGGTGACATCGGCGACGCCCAGACGGTCCGCGCCGTTCGCGAGGAACGCCGCACCCATCTCCGCGGCGCCGTACCCGTACCCGTCGGCCTTGACGACGGCGAAGAGCCGCCGGTCGGGACCGACGAGCGTACGCACGGCGCGGACGTTGTGGACGGCGGCGTCGAGATCGACCTCGAGCGCGTTCGGGCGGAGCGGCGGCGTCATCGGAGCACGGCGCGAGCGGCCTCGAGCGTGCGCTCGATCTGCCCGGCGCTCACGTCGAGGTGGGTGACGGCGCGTACCGTGCGCGGGCCGAGCGCACCCATGCGGACGCCGCGCGCCAGGAGCGCCCCGACGGCCGCGTTCGCGTCGAGCGCGCCGCGGACTTCGAAGATCACGATGTTGGTCTCGACCGTGGACGGATCGAGCGTCACGCCGGGCAACACCGCGAGCCCGTCGGCGAGCCGGCGCGCGTTCGCGTGGTCCTCGGCGAGTCGCTTCACGTGGTGGCGGAGCGCGAAGATCCCGCCCGCGGCGATGATGCCGGCCTGCCGCATCGCGCCTCCCATCTGCTGCTTGAGCCGCCACGCCTCCGCGATGAACTCGCGTGATCCGGCGATCGCGGCGCCGACCGGAGCGCCGAGGCCCTTCGTGAAGTCGATCCACGCCGAGTCGAACGGCGCCGCGTACTCGCGCGCGCTCAGCCCGCTGGCGACGACCGCGTTCATCAGTCTGGCCCCATCGAGATGGGTGCGCAGCCCATGCGTCCGCGCGAGCCCCGTCACCGCGTCGATCCGCGCGAGCGGCCAGATCGAGCCGCCCCCGAGGTTGCTGGTCTGCTCCACCCACAGGAGCCGGCTCCGCGGCATGTAGCGGTTCTCGGGCCGAATGGCCGCGGCCGCGGCGTCGACGTCGTACTGCCCGCGCGGCCCGTCGAGCGCGCTCACGTTCACGCCCGCGAGCGCCGCCGGCCCGCCGCCCTCGAAGTGGATCGGATGCGCGGTGCGATGCGCGAGCATCTCGTCGCCGGGCCGGCAGTGCACGCGGAGCGCGATCTCGTTGCACATCGTGCCCGACGGCAGGAACAGCGCCGCCTCCTTGCCGAGGAGCTCCGCCACCATCTCCTGCAGCTCGTTGACCGTCGGGTCCTCGAGCTTCTGCTCGTCGCCCACCTCGGCGTCGCACATGAACTCCCGCATGGCGCGCGTCGGCTTGGTGACGGTGTCGCTGGACAGGTCGACGTCGATCTTCGGCACGGCGCTCCTCCTCCCTGCGGTGCGCTATGCTAACGCGCGACTCAGCCGCGCGTCAGGGGGTTTCCCATGAGTGCGTTGTACCTGGTCCGGATGGACGTCGGCCACGACCACGAGGCGCTCTTCAACGAGGTCTACGACAAGGAGCACCTGCCGAATCTCCGCGGCGTGCCCGGTGTGCGGAGCGCGCACCGCTATCGCCAGCCGTCGGCCACGGAGCCGCGCTACATCGCGGCCTACGAGCTCGACTCGCCGGCCGTGCTCGCGAGCCCGGCGTGGAAGACCGCGGGCGAGGCCGGGCGATGGGCCGGCGAGATCCGGCCGTTCACCATGAATCGACACCTCGCGATCTACGAGCGCGTCGGCGGCGGCGCGGCGCTCACCAACAAGACGCCGTACGTGTTCTGGGTGATGATGGACATCGAGCGGCACAGGGAAGCGCTGTTCAACGAGCTCTACGACGGCGAGCACCTGCCGCTCTTGTCGAAGCTGCGGGGTTACGTGAACGCCGTGCGCTACCGCACGGAGACGCCGGGCGAGCCGCGATATCTCTGCGCGTACGAGCTCGAGCGCGGCGACCTGGCGCAGTCGAAGGAGTGGAACGACGCCTCGGACATCGGCCGCTGGAAGCCCGAGGTGCGCCCCTACACCTACAACAAGAAGTGGATCGTGAGCGAGCGGGTCACGCGGTAGCGGCCTTCAGGTCGTCGAGGTGACGCTTGACGCCCTGGATCATGCACGTGAGCTCCGACGTCACCATGACGAGGTCGAAGCCGCGCTTGACGGCCGAGGCCGCGAACGCGCCGCTCGCGCAGTGCATGCAGACCTTCTTGCCGTGCTTGTGCGCGGCGTCGCGGATCTTGTCGCACGTGGCCATGTGGACCGGATCGGTGTTGTCGGGGCGCGGCGACATGCCGAGGGCCAGCGCGAGGTCCGAGGGGCCGATGTAGATCGCGTCGAGCCCCGGCGTCGCGCAGATCGCGTCGAGATTGTCGAGGCCTTCCTTCGTCTCGATCATCCCCATCACGACGATCTCGTCGTTCGCCTTCGCGACGTAGTCGGCGCCGCCGTAGTGCACGGCCCGCACCGGCCCGGAGGAGCGGATGCCGACGGGCGGATAGCGGCACGCGGCGACGGCCTTCGCCGCGTCCTCCGCGGTGTTGATCAGCGGCACGAGCACGCAGTACGCGCCGAGGTCGAGCACTTTCATGATCGTGGCCGGGTCGTTCCACGGCACGCGCACGACCGGCACCGTGTCGGTCTGCGAGATCGCCTGCAGCATCGGCCAGACGTCGTTCATGTCGGTGAGGCCGTGCTGCATGTCGACGACGAGCGCGTCGAAGCCCTGGCGCGCCATGATCTCCGCGGTGAACGGGTTCGAGACCGACAGCCAGCCCATGTTCACCCACTTGCCGTCGCGCCAGAGCTGCTTCACCTTGTTGGGTCTCACGATTCCACCTCGCGTTGGCGTTCGCCCCGCGGGTATTCTACTGCCGTGCACTTCGGCCTGTTCATGATGCCGCTGCACCCGCCGTACCGCGGCTTCGCCGACTCCTATCAGCGCGACGTCGACCAGATCGTGCTCGCGGACCGGCTCGGGTTCCGCGAGGCGTTCGTGGGCGAGCACCTCACCGAGCGGTGGGAGAACGCGCCCGCGCCCGACCTGCTCATCGCGCAGGCGCTCGCCCTGACGAAGACCATCAAGCTCGGCACGGGCGTGACGCTGCTGGCGCTGCACAACCCCGTGTATCTCGCGCACCGGATCGCGATGCTCGATCACATGGCGCAGGGGCGCTTCCAGTGGGGCATCGGCGGCGGCGCGATCCCGACCGACCTCGCGCTCTTCGGGCTCGACGCGAAGAATCAGGCCGAGGTGCGCGCGCGCTCCGCCGAGGTGTTCGAGGTCGTCCTCGCGCTCTGGGCGTCGGACGGCACGTTCAGCCATCACGGCCGGTTCTTCGACATCGAGACGCCGCCGTTCGATCCGGTGAAGGCGCGCGGCTACTACATGAAGCCGTTCCAGACGCCGCATCCGCCGATCGCGGTGGCGGCGAGCACGCCGGATTCAGGGTCGATGCGGATGGCGGGCGAGCGCGGCTTCATTCCGATGTCGAGCTCGCTGCTGGCGCGGACGTACTTGCGCGATCACTGGACGCTCGTCGAAGCCGGCGCGGCGAAGGGCGGACGTACCGCGCGGCGGAGCGAGTGGCGGGTCGCGCGCGACATCCTCGTCGGACCGACGCCCGCGATCGCGCGCGAGCGGGCGCGCGCCGTGCTCGGACGGAACTACGTGGACCACCAGCGTCCGAACCGCCTCGGCACCATCCAGATGACGTCGACGAAGCTCGACCCGTCCCTGCCCGACGACGCGGTGACCGTCGACTATCTGATGGAGCACGTGTGGATCGTCGGCGACCCGTCGGAGGTCGCGGACAAGCTCCACCAGCTCCACGAGGAGAGCGGCGGCTTCGGCACGCTGCTCGCGATCACGACCGACGCCGACGACGCCGGCTGGGATCACGAGAGCCTGCGCTTGCTGATGGAGGACGTCGCGCCCCGCGTGTCCCGCCTGAACTAGCGCGCGCGCCGCGGCGCGCCGGGAGCGTACACCTCCGGATTCACCACGTTCAGCGGCCGCTGGCCCGTCAGCACGCGGGCGATCTCCTCGCCGCAGCGCCGCGGGACCTGCGCCACCGCGGGCGACGAGAAGTACGCGGCGTGCGGCGTCGCGACCACGTTGTCCATCTTCAAGAGCGGGTTGTCCGCGGTGACCGGCTCCTTCTCCCACACGTCGAGGGCGGCGCCCGCAAGCCGCTTCTCCTGGAGCGCGCGGGTCAGCGCCTGCTCGTCGACGACGGGGCCGCGCGAGGTGTTGATGAGGACGGCGCGCGGCTTCATGCGCCGGAAGAAGCTCTCGCCGATGAGGTGGCGGGTCTCGTCGTTCAGCAGCGTGTGGACGGACACGTAGTCCGCGCGCGCGGCCAGCTCCTCCAGCGACACGCGCTCCACGCCGAGCGTCTTGAAGTGCGCGTCGTCGACGTAGGGATCGTGCGCGATCACCGTCGTCTCGAACGCGGCGATGCGTCGCGCGAACGCGCTGCCGATGTTCCCGAGCCCCACGATGCCCACGGTCTCGCCGTGGATCGATCCGGTGAACGCCCCGGGCACGCCCCCGCCCCACGCGCCCGCGTGGACGTTGCGGTCGAGCGTGATGAGCTTGCGATTGAACGCGAGCAGCAGCGCGACGGCGTGGTTCGCCACCTCGCGCACCCAGAGGTCGGGGATGTTGACCACGAGCACGCCGAGGTCGGTCGCGGCCGGCACGTCGATGGTGTCGTACCCGACGCCGGTGCGCACGACGACTTTCAATCCTTCGCACGCGCTCATCACCGCGCGTGTGACGGGCGAGGCGGCGATGACGACCGCGTCGGCGTCACGGAGCGCCTCGACCATGCCGTCCTCGGTGGGGATGAACGGCAGCGTGGTGACGGTGGCGGGCACGTGGGCGACCGCGGCTTGCGTGTCGGCGTAGTCGCGCCCGGGTCCGCGACCCAGGATGACGAAGACCTTCGCGGGCTTCTTCTCGGGCATTCGATGTCCCCTCCAGCCGCGCAGTGTACGGTATCCGCCACGCGGCTCGAGGCATCCCAAGCCCGTCGCGCGCACGCCGCTGGGACGGATCGGTCAGCCTCGCGACATTGCCCCGGCGGTGGCGTTCCTCGCGTCAGACGACGCTCGGTTCATTACGGGTCACACGCTGACCGTCAGCGGCGGGCTGCCCTGACGGCGACCAGCGCGGTGAGCGCGCGGTACGCACGCTTCGCGCGCTCGAGCGCCGGCAGGTGCGCGGTCGCTCGGCACGGCGCCTCGATCGCCAGCGCCGCGGCCGGCGGCAGCGCGGCCACCAGCGCGGCGAGCGGCAACACGCCCTCGCCCGGAAGCAGCCGGCCCGTGCGCGCCTCGCGAATCAGCGACGGCGTGTCCGTCGGCGCCGGCTTGTCGGGCCCGGCATCGCAGATCTGGGCGTAGCGCAGCAGCGCGGGATCGACGGCCGCCACGTGCGCGGGCAGCCCCCCGGAGAGGCTCCAGTGCAATGCGTCGATCAATACCGACGCGTTCGCCCGCTTCGATCGCGCGACCACGTGCGCCGCGGGGGCGAGCGTGCGCACGCCCGTGTAGACCGCGAACTCGAGACAGACCTGCAGCCCGTACTGCGCGGCGCGATCGCAGAGGTCGCAGAAGCGCTCGAGCGTCCGGTCCTCGTCGGGCTCGGCGCTCATGACGAGCACGTTCTTCGCGCCGAGACGCGCCGAGGCTTCGAGGAAGCCGTCCGGAATGCCCACCGGCT
>VGLJ01000122.1 GCA_016866775.1 Candidatus Rokuibacteriota bacterium
GCCGACCGGGCTGTACCGCACACCGAACCGCTTGCGGATGACCTGGCTGATGCGCTGGAGCGTCCACAACTCGGTCGCATATCCGGCCGCGCCCGCGCCACGGCGCAACACGGTTTTCAACTGGTCCAGTCGGACCGCCTTCATATAGGCGCTGACGATCGGTCCGCGGTGGGACCGCGCCATGCGCTCGCGCCGTGTCAGTTCGCTCCAATCCAATTGGTTCATTGCGTCTCCTTTACGCTGTGCGAATCGAGTAACGCAACGTTCCTTGTCTTGCAGTACAGAGTCAGGCGGCGAGGTCGAATAAGGTTTCGCAAGCGTGACGAAGCTCTGGTGGTGGTGCGACGCACAAGGTTCGATATGTGTCTACGAAGGGGAGCCAACCCTCCCGCCTACCGACCTCGCGCGCGTCCCTCCGACAAGGCGTAGGCCTGATCGATCAATCGCACGGCCCGCAGACAGTCGTCCGCGTTGATCGGCGCCGGGGCGCCGCGCCGCCAGTGATCGAGCGCGTCGCGCAGCGCCGACAGCGCCAGCGGCTCCGATGGCTCGCCATCGGCGGTCTCCGTGCCGGTCGCGGTCTCCAGCCGGAGCGTTCCGTCACGCAGGAGCAGGATGCCGTCGCGGCCGGCGAGCTTGAACTCGAGGTCCGTCCCGTTGCGCGGGAACGTGTTGCCGACCTCCACGGTGCCGAGGACACCGCTCGACGAGCGCAGCAGCACCGACGCGTAGTCCTCCACGCGCTCACCACGCGCGCGGAAGCTGAGCTGCGCGCCCGTCACCTTCGCGTCCTCGCCGGTCAGATGGAGGAAGAGGTCGAGGCCGTGCGAGCCGAGATTCCTCAGGCAGCCGCCCGCGGCGGCGTCCGGATCGAGCATCCACTCCGCGTCCCAGCCGCGATACCGCGCCGACGTCGGTCGATTGAGACGAAAATAGATGTGCGACAACGGCCCGAGTCGTCCATCGGCCAGCAGTTGCCTGGCGCGCGCGGCGAACGGCTGATACCGTTGGATCAACGGCACCGCGACGAACGCGTGCTTGGCGGCGGCCTTCTCGGCGATCGGCTCGACCTCCGCCGCGCTCACGCCCATCGGCTTTTCCATGAGGAACGGATAACCGGCATCCAGCAAGAGATGCGCGGTCCCCGCCATACGGTTGTGCGGACCGAGCGCGATGACGAAGTCCGGGCGCGAGCGCGCCAGCATCTCGCGAGAGTCCGTGAAGACTTCAGGGTTGCCGAGCTCGGCGGCGCGCTTCGCCGCGATCTCCGCGTTCGTGTCGTGCAGCGCGACGAGCGTGAAGTCCGGCATGCCCGCCAGGTGGCGCAGGTACGCCGAGTCGTAGAGCGAGTGCCAGTGGCTGACGCCGATGGCCGCGACGCGCGACGTCACGGTCAGACCGGCTGAGGCTGGACCAGGTGCACGAGAACTCCGCCGAGGCTCTTCGGGTGGATGAAACCGATGCGCGCGCGCCGCGACCCCGGCCGTCCCACACGATCGATCACGTCGAGACCGGCGCCCGCCAGCGCCGAGAGCGCGTGATCGATGTCGGTGACCTTCAGCGCGATGTGATGCAGCCCGGCGCCGCGCGCGGCGATGTATCGCCCGATCGCGCCCTGGTCCTGCTTCGTCGTCCCGGCAACCCCATGACTGACCTGCGCGCCCTGCGTGGGATCGAACTCCTGCAGGAACTCGAGCTCACAGTCGCCGACGGTGATGAAGGTCACGCGCAGCCCGCCCGCCGGCTGCGGCGGACGCGTGTGGTAGACGGCGCCGTACTTGTCGGACGTGAAGCTCTCGATCGCCACGGTCACTTCCAGGTCGGTCTGCGTGCTCTCGACGGCGAATCCGAGTCGTGTGACGAACGCGTCGATCGCGGCGGCGTTGTCCTCGGAGGCGACGCCGATGTGATCGAAGCGCTCCACCCACCCGCCTGCGCTGCGCGCGCGCGCCGCCGCCGTGGCGCCGTCACCGTGCGCGACCGGCTCCGTGAGATACGTGCGAACGCCTGCGGTCCCCGCCGGTGAGAGCAGGACGCGGCGCGCGCCCGCGAGGCCGCGCGTCGGCTCGCGGTCGACGCGCGTGATCCCGACGGTGACCGCGTGGCCCGTGGCCGCCACCACGTCCGGCGCCTCGAGCGCGATGTGGTGGACGCCGGCCTTCGCCTGGCCATCCACGAACGGGTCTCCGGTTTCGAACAGCGCGAGCGCGCTCGCACCGACGGCGAACACCGGCGCCGTGCGCCCCGTGGCCCCGATCGCGATGTCGCGGCGAACCAGGCCGAAATGACGCGTGAGCACGGTCGCGAGCGCGTCGACCCCGTTCACGACGAGCGCGACGTAGGCGAGCCGCGGCGCGATCATTGCGCGCCTCCGCCGGTGGTCGCGCCAAGCGCCGCCCGCAGCGCGCCTGACTGGGCTGCGCCCGGGCGGCTGCGCCACGCGACATGGCCGTCGGGCCGGACGAGAACGGCGCCGCCCGGTTCGACGCCGTACGTTGCGTGCCAGCTCTTGTCCGAATCGCGAACGTCCCCGGTGTCGATCGTCACGACGTCGAGCGGGATCCGCGTCGTGAGCCGGGAGGCAGTGCCGCGCCACGCGTCGCCGCTGACGAAGAGCGTGAAGCGTCTGCCGACGAGATCGATCGTGGAGACCTGCGTGCCCGCGCGCTCGAGCCAGGCGTGCGGCGCGCGGCTGCCGGGACGCGCGGACGGCGTGTAGTCGGTGACGGGATTCGCGTACGTCGGCGCCGGCGTGCCGTCGGGAACGACCGCGGACGACTCGTACGTCGCGCCGAAGATCATGCCCTGCTCGTTGAGGAACTCCGGACGCGCGAAGCCCGGCGTCTGCCCGCCGAGCCGCCCCATCGAGATCGAGTTCGCGAGGCTCTGCTCGGTGATCCAGCGTCCGAGCGGCTGGCGCTCGGCGTCGTACGTGTCGAGCAGCGCGGGCGCGGCCCATCCCTGCAGGACGCCCGCGAGCTTCCACGCGAGGTTCTGCACGTCCTGCACGCCGGTGTTGAGCCCGAAGCCGCCGGTCGGCGGCATCTCGTGCGCGGCGTCGCCGGCGAGGAAGAGCCGCCCGTGACGATAGTCTTCGGCGACACGCGCGGACGCCGTCCACGGAACGATGCCGAGAATCTTCACGGGAAGATCGGGGACGCCCGCGGCCATCCTGATCAGCTCGAGCGTGCGCTCGGGCGTGAAGTCCGCCGCCGTGTAGCCGTAGGCCGAGAACGTGTTGACGAGGAAGCCCCACCGCTTCGCGCCGTCGATCGTGAGGAACGTGGCCTTGATCCGCGGATGCTCGACGAAGTACAGCGCGGACGGACGGTGCTCGGTCCACGGGCGGAGATCGGACTCGAGGAGCACGTTGACGCTGTCGTAGACGTTCTCCTTGCCGAGCATCGTCACGCCGAGCGCGCGGCGGATCCGGCTCTGCGCGCCGTCCGCCCCGATGACGTAGGCCGCGCGCACCGGCGTCTCGGCGCCGTTGACGCGATCGACGACCGCGGCCGTCACGCCGTCCGCGTCCTGCTCGAAGCTGGTGAGCTCGGCGTTGAAGTGCACCTCCGCAAGACTCTCGCGCTCGGCGAACCGCCGCAGCACCGGCTCGAAGTCGTCCTGCGCGCAGAGACAGTTGCGCACGGGGCTCACGGCCTGGTTCTCCGGCCGCATGCGGCCGGGAATTCGACGCTCGAGCTCCTCGCCGGCGAGTGTCCGCGTCCAGACGATGAAGCGCACGCGATCGGGCGGCAGCCCGGCCTCACGGATCGCGTCTTCGATGCCGAGCTGCCGATACATCTCCATCGTCCGCGCGTTGATGCCGCGCGCCTTCGGATGAATGGCGGTCCCGGGATGCCGCTCGACGAGCAGCGAACGCACGCCCTGCCGCGAGAGCAGGAGGGACGCGGTCAGACCGACGGGGCCGCCGCCGACGATGAGGACGGGCACTGCGAGCATGTCGCCGCCCATCATAGAACGGCCTGCTCCATTGCGTTCGTGACGTGCGACGTCCGCCTCCGCGCGCGCATCCCAAGAGTCATGGACCGACGGGTGACGCTTCGTGACGGAACGCGTGTGTACCTACGGCCGATCCGTCCCGACGATGGCGGCGCGCTCGTCGCGCTTTTCGGGCGCTTGAGCGAGCGCACGATCTATCAGCGGTTCTTCACCGTGCACCGCGCGCTCCCGCCGGCATGGGTCCACATGCTCACGCACGTGGACTATCGCCGCCGCATGGCGATCGTCGCCGAGCGCGACACGGTCGACGGCCCGACGTTGATCGGCGTCGCCCGCTACGACGCCACGGAGCCGGAGGACACCGCCGAGATCGCCCTGCTCGTGGAAGACGCGTGGCAGGGCCACGGGCTCGGCACGATCCTGCTCCACGCGATCATGGAGGCGGGGGAGGCGCAGGGCATTCGCACGTTCCGCGTCGACGGGCTCTCGGAGAACCGGCGCATGCTGCACCTGCTCGCGCGTGAGACCGAGATCGTCTCGCGCTCCGCGAGCCAGGGCGTGGTGGAAGCGTTCGTCCGCCCCCGGCACGACGCCTACTGCGCGGTCCAGCCTCCGTCGATGACGAGCTCGCTCCCCGTGACGAACGAGGCCTCGTCGGAGGCGAGATACAGCACGCCGTAGGCCACCTCGTCCGCCTCGCCGTAGCGGCCCATCGGGATGCGCGAGATCTGCAGGTCGCGGATGGCGGGATCGGCACGCCGGCGCTCGGTCATCGGCGTGACGATCGGCCCGGGGTGCACCGAGTTCGCGCGGATGCCTTCCTTCGCGTACTGGAGCGCCGTCACCTTCGTGAAGAGCCGCACCGCGCCCTTCGACGAGGAATACTGCGGGCTGGTGATATCGGTCCCGACGATCCCGAGCTGCGACGAGATGTTGACGATCGAGCCGCCGCGCGCGCGCCGCATCGCGGGGATCGCGGCCTTCGTGCCGAGGAACACGCCCTTCGCGTTGACCGCCATCACCTGGTCCCACGACTCGGCGGTGGTGTCCTCGATCCGGCCGTGCGCGCTGATGCCTGCGTTGTTGACGAGGACGTTCAGCTTGCCGAAGCGGGAGACGGCGAGATCGACCGCGTGCTGCCAATCGCGCTCGCTCGTGACATCGAGGCGGGTGAAGACGACCTCGTGACCCTTCGCGGTGAGGCTCTCCGCGAGCGCGCGACCCTCGGCGTCGAGGATGTCGCCGATGACGACCTGCGCGCCCTCCTGCGCGAACAGCCGCGCTTCGGCGGCGCCCATCCCGCGAGCGCCGCCACTGATCAGCGCGACCTTGCCCGCAAGACGGGGCATGAGCCTACCGCGCGCCGACGATCGCCTTGCCCATCAGCCTGGCGCCCTCGTAGCACTTCTCGGGCGACTCGTAGCTGAAGGCGAGGCGGATGTGGTTCTCGCCGCCGCCCTTGTGCGGGAAGAACGCGGGGCCGGGCGTGTATTGCACGCGCGCCTCCACCGCGAGCTCCGAGAGCTTCTTCTGGTCGGTGCCGCTCGGCAGCTTCATCCAGAGGAAGAAGCCGCCATCCGGCCGGCTGACGGAGTAGTCGGTGCCGCGCAGCGTGTCGTCGAGCCCGCGCAGCGTCGCGTCGCACTTCGCCTTGTACACGGCGATCAGGCGCTGGATGTGCGGCACCAGGTTGTCGCGCAGGAAGTACGTCGCCACGCGCGACATGAAGGGGTTGACGCCGCCGCCGAAGAGGAAGCCCTGGAACGCGGGGATCATCTCCTTCGGCGCGCACAGCCAGCCGATGCGGACGCCGGCGCCGAGGATCTTCGACAGCGTGCCGGCGCGGATCACGCGCCCGCCGCGATCGAGAGCATAGAGCGGCGGCAGCGTCTCGCCGCCCCACCGGAGCTCGCCGTAGGCGTCGTCCTCGAGGATCAGCGTCTCGTACTCGTGCGCGAGCGCGATGAGCTCGTGGCGCCGCTTCAGCGACTGGCACATGCCCGCGGGATTCTGGAAGTTGACGATCGTGTAGATGAGCTTCGCGCGCCGGCCCTGGCGGCGGAGCGATTCGAGGCGCTCGCGCACCGCCGAGGTGACGATGCCTTCCTCGTCGAGCGGCACGTCCAGGATCTCCGGGCCGTGGCGGCGCATCGTGTTGAGCGTGCCGGAGAACGTCGGCGCCTCGGTGATGATGACGTCGCCCGGATCGACGAACGCGCTGAACGCCAGCGCGAGCGCCTGGCCGGAGCCGTTGGACACGATGATGTTCTCGGGCTCGGCCTTGAAGGCCTCGAACACCTCGTACTTGTGGCAGATCAGCTCGCGGAGCGCCCGGTAGCCCTGCGCGTCGCCGTAGGTCATCGCGGCCGCGCCCTCGGCCGCCAGCATCTGCTTGGTCGCCTCGATCATGCCCTCGTAGGGGAACGATTCGGGGTCGGGATAGCCGCCGCCGAACTCGTAGAGCGCGCTCATGGACGGCCGCGGGGTGTGGACCGGAACGCCGAACCCGATGCGGGCCCGGTTTGCGAGGAGTGACTCGAACTGCTCGGCGCCTGATGTCGTCATGCGGCTAGCATACGGGCTCCCCGCCGTTGGCATCAAATTGGCCTGGTCGGTGCTATCCTTGCGAAGCAGGAGCGCGCAAATCCCAATTCCACCGCCAGCACGAGCAGTTCCAACCGAGGCAAGACGTTGAGCGCCAAATCGAAGAGGGCCCCCCGTCGCAAGAGTTCTTCCATCACCACCGCCCGCCGCCGCAAGCGACCCGCACCGGAAGTCGAGGCGTTCGAAGACGCCGTCGACGTCGACAGCGCACCGCCGCTCGAGCTCGCACTGCCGGCTCCGGTGGTCGAGCACGAGCCGGAAGTGCAGCTCAGCATTCCCGAGCCGAGCTTCGCGGCGCGTACACCGCCCCCGGCGCCCGATCGTCCGTACCCGGACCATCGCCGCGCGATCTTCTTCGACGTCGAGAACACGAGCCGCGCCGAGCACGTCGCGCGCGTCATCGAGCATCTCGCGGTCGATCGGAAGGCGTCGCGGACCGAGTTCATCGCGGTCGGCAACTGGCGCGTCATCGGCCACGACACCGCGCGCCTGCTGGCACGCCACGGCGCGCAGCTGGTTCACAGCGCGCCGTCCGTCGGCGTCCGGGACTGGAGCGACCTGCGCATCGCGGTTTCCGCCGGTGTCTGGCTCGCCGCGGCGCGCGCGGGCGACGTCATCGAGCTCGTCTCCGACGATCGCGCCTTCGACGCGGTGGGCGACGTCGCCTCCACGCTCGGCATCACGTTCCGGCGGTTGTCGTTCCGGCGGCTCGCGGGGATGCGCGCGGCGGCGGGCGGCTTCGCGGAGGCCGTGGCGCCCGCGGCGCCCCGGCCACACGACGAAACGCGAGACGGCGCGCGCGGCCGGCGTCGCGGGCGTCGGGGCGGTCGTGGCCGGGATCGTGAGCGCGACCGTGACCGCGGACGTGACCGCCACCGTCCGCCGCATGCGGCGCCGGCGCCGCACGCCGCGCCCACGGGCGCGCAGGTCTCGCCGGCGGCGAGCGCCGAGCCCGCGATCGAGCCGCACACCGCGCCGCACGACGAGATCGTCAGCGTGGTGCGAGAGCTCATCGAGCGCTCGCGCGACGCCGCAGTGAGCATCGACACGCTCGCCCACGCGCTGAAGTCGCGCGGCTTCCGCCGGCCGCCTGGCTCGCCGCGGCTCATCACGCGCCTGCGCCGGATCCGCGAGATCACGATCGACCGGACCGGCCGCATCACGCTGGTCGACGGGGCGCCGAGCGCCGCGCCTGCCGCCGAGCGCCCGCACGCTCCCGAGCGTCCGCAGACCCCCGAGCCGGTCGAGGTCGAAGACGAGATGCCCACCGAGCCCGACGGCAATCGCGCGCCGCGTCGCGCCGCGGACGACGAGTCGTACGAGGGGCCGGAGCCCGGGAACGAACTGGCGGGCGGTCCGGGCCGCGTGCCGCCCGGCGACGCGCAACCGGCGCGCCGGCGGCGCCGCTCCCGTCGCGGGGGT
>VGLJ01000123.1 GCA_016866775.1 Candidatus Rokuibacteriota bacterium
AGCTGGTGCCGAAGGGGGGACTCGAACCCCCACACCCTTGCGGGCACATGACCCTGAATCATGCGCGTCTGCCAATTCCGCCACTTCGGCTCGGAGGGCGGGGTTCATAATACTGATGAGACATGGCCAGTCAAGGGGACGGCGATCACACGATCGCCACGAACCGGCGCGCCCGTCACGACTACGAGATCCTCGAGACGATCGAGGCCGGCCTCGTCCTGCGCGGGACCGAGGTGAAGTCGTTGCGCGGCTCGCACGTGACGTTCAAGGACGCGTTCGCGACGATCCGGAACAACGAAGCGTGGCTCGTCGGCTGCCACATCAACCCCTACAGCCACGGCACCGACGCCAATCACGACCCCGAGCGCGACCGGAAGCTGCTGCTCCACCGGCGGGAAATCTCGCGGTTGACGGGCAAGGTCGCCGAGCGCGGGTTGACGCTCATCCCGCTGCGTCTATACTTCAAAGGTGGGCGCGCGAAGCTCGAGATCGGGCTCGCGCGTGGCAAGAAGCTCCACGACAAGCGTTCCGCCCTCCGCGAGCGAGAAACTCGACGGGAAATGGAGAAGGCGGTGCGCGCCACGCGTCGCGGACAATGGTAGGGAACCACCCCGTCGCAGGACGCGTCGTCGGACTGCGGAGGGGGGCTTGGGGGGGAGCGTCTCGTGTCCCTCCAAGGACAAATGGGGGCGACAGGCTTCGACGGGGATCAGTGAGGTCCAGGCTGCGTCTCGAGGTTGCTCACCCCTCGTTAATAAGTGGGCACGGTATAGCTGCCGACACACAGCTAGCCCTGGCGGCCTAACAACCGCTAGCGTCGGCCACGTTGCGCCAGCGGGGCGTGGGAACCGGCGTCATATTCCGGTGGCTGGCTCGAAACCTTGTCTCAGGGGACGAGCGAGAACTTTGAGGCTGGCCCCGAGGTCCTCCTGCCGGATGGACGATCGAGGGGCGAGAGAGCAGTCAAGTAAACCGGCTATCGGCGTAGACGCCTGCGGCTGAGGGTCTTCGGACGTGGGTTCGATTCCCACCGCCTCCACCAACGCAACCAATTCGAACCGCCCTCCGGAGCCTCGATCAGATCGAGGACCTGGAGGGCGGTTTCGGCTTTGTAGTAAGACCTGCCGACTTGGGGAACAACCGGGACCAGCTTGATGGGGCCCAGCACCCGTCGAAGGCTCAGCGCTGACGTCGTCGGCTCTGCTTCGAGTACCTGCTTGACGGTGGCGAGCCGCTCGGCCACCCACTCAACCGGCGGAGCCTTGAACAGCCACTGGGCCGACGCCTCGTAGGCCTGGAGCTCGGTTCGGAGAGATGCGGCTTTTTGCTCGGCCGCGGTTCGTCCGCGAGCGCGCGCACGGTCATCGTCATCGAGCTGGTCGAGATCAGCACGCTCCACGCGGCCGCGCTCTCCACTTGCGCGAGCGCCTCGACGACGTCGAGGTACACCAGCGGATCGATCTCGCCGCCGCCGAGCGCGCGGGGGAGGAACATGCGATAGAGGCCGGCGTCGACCATCGCCTGCACGATCGGCTCGGTCAGCGATCGGCCGCGCTCGATCTCGGCGGACGCCGCGCGCAGCGCCGGCGCGAGGCCCTTGACGGCGTCGAGCAGGCCCTCGCGGGAGTAGTCCGGAGCGGGCGTCATCGCTCGCGCACGATATACTCGCGCGAGATCGCGTACAAGGAGTCGCGTGTGGCATTGAGGATCGGCGTCGACATCGGCGGCACGTTCACGGACCTCGTCGCGCTCAACGAAGCGACCGGCGCGGTGCACAACACCAAGGCGCTCAGCACGCCGCGCGATCTGCTCGAAGGCGTGCTCCGCTGCGTCGACCAGGCCGGCGTGCAGCTCAGCGACACGCGGCTGGTCATCCACGGCACGACGATCGGCATCAACGCGCTGCTGGAGCGCAAGGGCGCGGTGACCGGGCTGATCACCACCGACGGCTTCCGCGACGTGCTCGAGATCGGCCGCGGCAATTTTCTCAGGATGTACGACGTGCTCTACCAGCGGCCGACGCCGCTCGTGTCACGCGGCCGCCGGCTCGAAGTCGCGGAGCGTCTGACGTCGCGCGGCGAGGTGCTGACGCCGCTGGACGAGAACGCCGTGCGCGCCGCCGCCAGGCAGCTCGCGGCCGAAGGCGTCACGTCGGTCGCGATCGTGTTCCTGTTCTCGTACCGCAACGCGGCGCACGAGCGCCGCGCGGCCGAGATCGTCGCCGAAGTCATCCCGGGCGCGGCCGTGTCCGTCTCGCATCGCATCACGCAGGAGTGGCGCGAGTACGAGCGCACGAGCACGACGGTCGTCAACGCGTACGTGCAGCCGATCATGGATTGCTATCTCGGCGCGTTCGGCAAAGGCCTCGCCGGGCGCGGCTTCGAGGGCCAGCTGTTGATCACGCAGTCGAACGGCGGCTCGTTCTCGCTGGAAGCCGCGCGCTCGAAGCCGGTGCACACGATCGAGTCGGGACCCGCCGCCGGCGCCGTCGGCTGCACGAGCCTGGCCGAGACGCTGGGCATGGACCGCCTGATCTCGTTCGACATGGGCGGCACGACCGCCAAGTGTGCGATCGTCGAGCGCGGGCTGGTGCAGACCACCGACGAGTACCACGTGGACGGGTTGCCGCTGCGCATCCCGGTCATCGACATCAAGGAAGTGAGCGCGGGCGGCGGCACGATCGCGTGGATCGACGCCGGCGGCGCGCTGGCGCTGGGACCGCAGAGCGCCGGCGCCGACCCGGGGCCGGTCTGCTACAAGCTCGGCGGCGCCGAGCCGACCGTCACCGACGCCAACGTCGTGCTCGGCCGCATCGACGCGAGCCGCTTCCTCGGCGGCACGATGCCGCTTGACGGGCCAGCGGCCTCGAAGGCGATCGACGAGAAGCTGGCCCTGCCGCTCGGGCTCGCGCGCACGAGCGCCGCGGCCGGCGTCGTGCGACTGGCGGACGTGAAGATGGCGCTCGCGGTGCGCAGCATCACCACCGAGCGCGGTCTGGACCCGCGCGACTACGCGCTGGTGGCGTACGGCGGCGGCGGGCCGTTGCACGCGGTCGCGATCGCGCGCGAGCTCGGCATTCCGCGCGTCGTCATCCCGCCGTCGCCGTCGACGTTCTCGGCGTGGGGGATGCTGGCGACCGACCTCCGCCACGACCTCGTGCGTACGGTGCTGGAGCCACTCGACAGGACCGACGCCGCGTGGGCGGAAGCGCGGTTCGCCGAGATGCAGCGCGAGATCGAGTCCGCGATGCCCAACGTCGGCACGCCGGTGCTGCATCGCGCCGCCGACCTGCGCTACCAGGGCCAGATCCACACGGTGACGGTGGCGGTGGCGAACACCGGGGGCTGGGCGACGCTGCGCCGCGAGTTCGACGTCGCGCACGAGCGCGCGTACGGCTACGCGGCGCCGGACGTCGAGGTCGAGCTGATCAATCTGCGACTGACGGTGGTGTTCGCCCTGGAGCGCCCGCGCGTGGCGACGATCGCGCGCGGCGCCAGGGCCGCGTTCGAAACGCGCAAGATCTACTCCACGCTGCTCGGCGACGCGCTCGAGTACCGCGTGTACCAGCGCGAGCGGCTCGGCGCGGGCGAGCGCATCGACGGCCCGGCGGTGGTGGAAGAAGCCGGCACGACGACCGTCATCGAGCCGGGGGACGTGCTCACGGTGGAAGACCACGGCTGTCTGGTCATCGACGTCGCGAAGGGAGTCGCGTAATGGGCAACCAGCCAGTTGACGCCATCAGCGTCGAGGTCATCCGCGCCGCGCTCAACGCCGCCGCCGAGCGCATGCGCATCACGATGATCAAGACCGCGTACAACCACATCATCAGCGAGAGCCTCGACTTCGGCTGCGCGATCTTCGATCCGGACGTGCAGATGATCGCTCAAGGCATCGGATTGCCCGTGTTTCAAGGTCACCTGGGGTTTCCGATCCTTGCGACCATCAAGGAGCGCGGCATCGACGCGTTCCGCGAAGGCGACGTCTTCATCCACAACGATCCGTACTCGGGCAACGGCAATCACCTGAACGACGTCGCGATGTACGCCCCGGTGTTCTTCGAGGGCCAGCTGACCGGGTTCGTGTCGGTGAAAGCGCACTGGAGCGACGTGGGCGGGCCGGTGCCGTCGAGCATGCAGGTGGGCTCGCGCGAGTTCCGGCAGGAGGGGCTGCGCTTCCAGTCGGTGCGGCTGTTCAGCCGCGGCGAGCTCAACGACGAAGTGCTGCGCGTCATCAAGTCCAACATCCGCACCGAGAGCGGGACGCTGAAGGACGTGCAGGCGATGATCGCCGTGTGCCGGGCGGGCGAGGCGTACTTCAAGGAGATCCTCGCCAAGTACGGTCGCGACACCGTGCTGGAAGCGACGCGCGTCTACATGGAGCAGTCCGAAAAACGCACGCGCGCCGCGATCGCGCAGATTCCTGCGGGAACGTACCGCTGCGTCGCCCACTTCGACAACGACGGCATCACGCTGGACAAGCCGGTGCGCGTCGAGATGGCGATCACGGTGGGCAAGGGCGAGATGACGTTCGACTTCACGGGCTCGGACGCGCAGGTGGCCGGGCCGTTCAACTGCGGCGACGCCATCACGATCAGCTCGTGCCGGCTGCTGATCAAGGCGCTCACGACGCCGATGGACCTGGTCGACGAAGGGTGCTTCCGTCCGCTGACCGTGATCATCCCGGACCGCTCGGTGCTGAAGTGCGAGGAACCGGCGCCGACGGCGCGCTACTACGTGCCGACGAATCTGCTGATCGAGATGGGCTTCAAGGCGCTGGCGCCCGCGATGAAGGACCGGATTCCAGGGGCGGCGTACGGCGACCAGATGCCGACCATCGCGTTCGGCACGCATCCGGAGACGGGCAAGCTCTACATCCAGGGCGATCTCAACGCGGGCGGCACGGGCGGGCGGCCGACGTTCGACGGCGAATCCGCGATGATCATCTTCGGCGGCTCGACGGCGCGCAACAATCCGGTGGAAGTCGTCGAGTCGCGCCTGCCGTCGATCCGCATCCGGCAGTACAACCTGCGCCAGGATTCGGGCGGGGCGGGGAAGTATCGGGGCGGTCTCGGTATCGAGCGCCTCTACGAATTCCTCGCGGACGGGTTCATCACGTTCAGCCTCGAGCGCAAGGTGACGCCGCCGTGGGGCCTGTGGGGCGGGAAGGACGGCGCGGTGAACGGCGTCGACATCACGTCACCCGCCGGCGCGCAGCGCCAGGTGCGCAAGGCGACGCAGCACCCGATCGCGAAGGGCGAGCTGGTGAAGATCAAGACGGGCGGCGGCGGCGGCTGGGGTTCGCCGTCGGAGCGCGATCCGGAGGCGGTGCGCCGCGACGTGCGCGAGGGCTACGTCTCGGCGGAGGCGGCCCGGCGCGACTACGGCGTCGCCTGACCTTATACTGCCTGCGTGCCCATCGATTCCGCGGAGCTGAGCCGACGTCTGGCGCGCGCCGATCGTGCGCGGCTTGCCCTGCGCCGCACCACCCTCGAGCTCTGGGCGTTCGGTGCCCGGATCAAGCAGGAGATCGCACGCCGCCATGTCGAGCGATCTGAATCTGGACGACCCGGTCGCGGTCGCCCTGACGATCTTTCGAGCGTTCCGCGCGAGTCGGATTGACGCTGCGCTCTACGGCGGCCTCGCGCTCGCCGCATACGGCGAGCCGCGGGAGACGCGAGATGCGGATTTCGCCGTGGTCGGCGTGGCCGGCGCCGACGGCATCGAAGCTCTCGCGCACGCTTCGTTCACTCCGGTTCTGACGTTCGATCGCGTGAAGTTCGGCGGCAATCTCGTCAGTCGGATCGCGCTCCTGGAAGGAGGCGGCTCCGCGGGGCTCAACGTCGCGGACCTGGTCGAGCCGCGATCCGCCCGTTTTGCGCGCGAGGCGCTGCGACGCGCGATCACGGGCTCGCTCCGCGGGACGGCGATCCGTGTGCTGTCTCCGGAGGATTTCATCCTCTTCAAGATCCTGTCGACCCGTGACAGGGATCTCGAGGATGCGGCCACGATCTTCCGGGCGATGGGGCCGCAGCTCGACCGGTCCCTGATCGCTGCCGAGGCCGACATGCTCGCGGTCGAAATCCCCGATCACGACGTTGCCGCCCGCCTCGCCCGAGTGCGCGCGGCCGCCTGACCGACGGCGCTCGACAGGCCGGCCGCGAGCAGCCACGCTTCGATCCCGCGCGATCGGCGTCGTCAGCGGCGCGTCCGGCGCGATCTGTGACTCATGGACGCGCGACACGTCCGCGGGTCAGCGCGCGCAGTCGCATGCCGACGACGGCGGCGGTCAGCGCCGCAACGCTGAACGCGACCGGCACCCAGAACGCCGCCCGGCCGACACCGTCCGCCGAAAACCCCACCGCGTTCGCGACCAGGCCGGCGACGGCCGCGCCGAGCGCGAAGCCGGTCTGCTGCACCGTCGCGACGGACGACGCGGCGACGTCTTCGTCGCCCGCGCGCGCGCCCGTCATCACCCGCTGCGCGAGGAACGCCCAGCACGAGCCGATTCCGAGACCGACGAGCAGAATCGCGGCGACGACGAGCGCGAGCGGACCCGACGGCATGCCGACGGCCATGCCCAGCAGTCCCGCCCCGAGCGCGAGTGGGCCAGCGACGATCAGGCACGCCGACCACTCGGCCGACACCCCCGCGACCGCGACGGCCGCCACCGTCCACCCGAGCGACGCGATGGCGACGGTGTATCCGGCGGCGAGCGGATCGAACCCGTGCAGCGTCTTGAGAAAGATCGGGACGAAGATGTTCAGCGGCGTCCAGGCGATCGACATCAGCAGGACGACCCACAGGCCGACGCCCGTCGCCGAGCCGAGCGAGAAGGCGTCCCCGGGCAGGAGACGCGCGCGCGCCAGACGGTCGAGGCGCAGCGTGACGACGAGCGCGACCACCGCGAGCGCGATCAGGAAGCTTTTCTGCGCGGGCGCGGCGACGATCGATGCGGTCGACACGCCGGCGATCGCCACCCAGACGAGGCCCACACGTAGCCCGGGCACGCCGGGTTTCGTCCCGCGACCGGCGGGCTCGACGTAGGGCAGCGCACTCATCGCGCCGATCACGAGCAGGGCGGCCAGTGTGGTCACCGTGAAGAACGCTCCGCGCCAGTGGCCGACCCGCGCGAAGACGCCGCCCACGAGCGGCCCGATCAGGATCGACACGCTCCAGACTCCCGCCAGCAGCGCGAACACGCGCGCCCAGACGTGCTCTGGGAAAATGTTCCGCACGAGCACGTAGCCGACGGCCGAGGCCAGCCCGCCGCCGAAACCCTGCACGAAGCGTCCCGCGATGACGTGGGGCATCGCGGTCGCAAATCCGCACACGAGCGTGCCCACTCCGATGACGATGGCGCCGATCACGAACACCCGACGCGCCCCGATCACGGCGGTCAGGAGGCCGACGCAGGTCGACGCGACGATCGACGACGCGAGGTAGCCGATGGTCGGCCAGCTGATGAGCGCCGCGCCGCCCAGATCGACCACGATGCTCGGAAGGATCGTCGCCAGCAGCAGCACGTTCATCGAATGGAGCAGCACGCCGCCGACCAGAACGCCCAGCGCCGGAATCCACGCCGGCCTCCACAGCGAGGAGCGTAGGCAACATAAAGGCCCTTATCGGCGCTCGGCACCCGTCGGTGCCCGTCCGCGTTCATGTTGGGCCCTTGGTACAGC
>VGLJ01000124.1 GCA_016866775.1 Candidatus Rokuibacteriota bacterium
ATCGCGCCGCAGATGCCGAGGATCGACCCGCCGATGCTGCCGATGAGTCCCCATGCGCTCCCGTTCTGCGGGAACCAAGCCTGAAGGACGCTGACCGAACCGATGCAGAGAGGCAGCACGACACCCGAGCCCCAGAAAAGGCCGAGCACTCGCTTGCGGCGCTGCGCGGCGTACAGCTCAGCCAGTTCCGGCGAGCCCGCCGCGTCCATCGGCTCGGGTTCGGAAAGGGTGCGCCGAAGGCTGCGGGGAAGGATGGCGAGCAGGAACGCGAATACCGAACCAAACACGACGAGCGAGAGAATCCACCGCGAACGCTCGGCTTCCGCGTAGGCGACCCGCGCGGCCTCGGGGTCGACCGCCGAGTCGCCCGGGTACGGGCCGACGCCGAAGGGCAGGAGTCCGCGTGCGGCGATGGCCGCAAGGATCAGGACGAAGAGCGTGATCGGCACCGCCCACATGGCACGGGTCACGGGGCTCGTGCGTTCACGGTTCACGAGCGATGCGGTGCGTACGCCACCCGAAGCGGATCCGCTGCCGACCGTCCAGCCCCAGTACGGGTTCTTCGCCACGATCGCGGGCATCGCGAGGAAGAACCACAGCGGGAAGAACCACGGCCACCAGAAGCCCGCGATGATCATCGCGAAGTTGAACCGCAGTCCGGTCAGGACCAGCCCGACCCAGATCGCGAGCAGCACGGCGGTGCTCATGGCGAGGGTGAGCAGCAGTCCGCGCGACTTGATGCGCGCCGAGTCGTCAACGGCGCGGTTTGGCACGAGCGCCGCGAACGCAAGCGGGAAGAGCAGCATCAACGGGACGAAGATGAGCATGAGCAAGCGGCCGAGCGGGATGAAGGGATCGGACATGATGGGTCTCCGTGACCTGGGGTTCGAAACGGCGTGTCGTGCGGTCTAGGCGTGCTTCCACAGGCGCTCGATCTGGCGTGCCGCCATGGCCTCCGCGGCCTCACGGGTGAGTCCTGCGAGCTTGGCATCGCCGAGCGCGGAGGCGATGCCAAGCTCGATGCGTTTTCGTTCCTCGGCCCTGGGGCCCGAGGCGCGCTCGATGGTGGCGATGACGATGGTGCCGCGCCCGCGCGGAGGCTCGATGCGGCGACCGAGTCGCTGGATCCATCGATCCTGATGACCTACGCGCTCTCGAGTGGCATCTTCGCGCTCGGCATTCAGTTGTTGCCGATGTGGTGGGAAGAGGGCACGCGCCACATCCGCGCCGAGCTTCCCGAATCGATGCACGCGTGGATTCCGCTGCTCGCGCTCGTGCCGATCGCGCTCCTGCGCTGGCTGTGGCTGGTCGAGTTGCGCCGCTACTACCGCCGCAGCGACCTCGCGTGATGCGCCCGCGCACCATCATCCGATGGTGCCGCCGTAACACACCTCCACCTCGCGCCCGACGACGGACGACTTCTGGTGGGGGGCATTCGCGGACTGTCAGCGAAGCCGCGTGGTCCTCCCGAGGACTGCGTCTTGCGCCGTCGAAGGGACGCATCGGCCAAAGCTGCGGGCTACACTCGGCGCTGCGATGGAATTGCGAGCCAAGTCGATCCTTCACGAGGAGCTCTGAGCGATGCTCGCGCTCCTCTTCGTGCTGCTCCAGACGGACGCGCGCGCGCCGCGACCACCGCGGCCTCCCAACATCGTGCATGTGCTCGCCGATGATGTCGCGTGGGACGACTTCTCCTGCTACGGGTCGCACGATCTCGTCACGCCGAACATCGACCGCATCGCGAGCGAGGGGATGCGTTTCACGGATTTCTACGCGCCGAGCTCGACATGCACGCCGTCGCGTGCGGCGATCCTCACGGGCTGCTACGCGCAGCGTGTCGGACTGCCGCAGGTGCTGTTCCCCAACTCGGAAGTTGGGCTCGCCGAGGGCGAAGTGACGATCGCCGAGTTGCTCAAGGGCCGTGGCTACGCGACGGCGCTCGTCGGCAAGTGGCACCTCGGACACCTGCCGCAGTTCCTGCCGACCCGACACGGCTTCGACCTGTTCTTCGGGCTCCCCTACCCCAACGACCACGGACCCGAGCGGCTGACAGCCAAGGAACCGCGGGTTTCACGCGGCTTTCCTGCCATTCCGCTGCTGCGCGGAGAGAGCGTGGTCGAGCAACCGGCGCAGCTCGCAAGCCTGCCCGAGCGCTTCGTGGCCGAAGCGCGCAGGTTCATCGCCGAGCACAAGGACGGTCCGTTCTACCTGCAACTCTCCAACATCGAGACGCACACGCCGTGGTTCGTGCCGCAGCGCTTTCAATACAAGTCCCGCTCGGGCGTGTACGGCGACGCAGTGGCGTGCCTCGACTGGTCCGTCGGCGAGCTGCTCGACGAGCTCGCGCGTCAGGGACTCGACGGCGACACGCTCGTGGTGGTCAGCGCCGACAACGGGCCGCTCGTGCATCGCTATCCGGAGCTCGAGGGCATCTATGGGCATGCGGCGACGGTGGATCCCGAGCGTCGGCATCGGCTGCGCGAGGGCAAGTACCAAGGGCGCTACGAAGGCGGCACGCGCGTCGCATGCGTCGCGCGTTGGCCCGGCCATGTCGCTCCCGGCGGCGTGAGCAGCGAGCTGGTCGCCGGCTTCGACCTGTTCACGACATTCGCGCGACTGGCCGGCGCTGAAGTGCCGGCCGATCGGATCGTGGACGGCCACGACCTGTCCCCGCTGCTCCTCGGACGCAGCGCGGACTTCCAGCGACGCGACACGCTCTTCCACTACGAGAACTTCGAGCTCGTCGCCGTACGTCACGGCAACTGGAAGCTGGTGCTGCCGCGCAAGCCGGGCGAGCAGCCGGAGCTCTACGACCTCGCGGCGGACGCGTCGGAGACCACGGATCAAGCGCAGGAGCAGGCGGACATAGTCGAACGCCTGCTCGCTCTGTGCGAACGCGCACGCGAGGACCTCGGCGACTCGAAGCAGCGCGTGGAAGGCCTCAACCGTCGGCCTGCGGGAAAGCTCGTGCGGTGAGGCGTTGGCGGCTGCGGCTCGACTGCGAGCGGTCCGAAGCCAGCCTCGCATCGTGACCTGCCTCGTCGACGACCTCGGATGGCAGGACAGCTCGCGTCCACGCGGCCGCGGATGTTTCGTCATCGACGACCACCCTGCACGCCGAAGGTGAAGGACGCGAGCGCGCCGCGGCCGCGCCCCCAAGCCCCAGCGAGGCGAGAACTGCGCTGGGCGCTGTGAGCCGCATGACGGCGCGGCGCCATGCGACGACATCCCATGGATGTGGTCGACCATGGCTCACTCCCGCGAAAGTCACCCGGTCCAAGCTCCGATCGACGAGCCCCGCGCGTCATGCCGTCGGTCGGGCGGACGCTCGCTGACAGCGTCCTCACGGAGAACATCGATGCAGCGCGGGCTTCCCATCGCGTCCGTGGCGGGCGTGCCGGCGCCCTCGCTCACAGCCCAGTGCACCGACTGGTTCGAGGGATTCGAGAGCGCTTTCACCACCGCCGTCGTCGCCAGCACGAGCCGGGAAACGGGCGGAGCGGACCGACCGGTGCTCGCCTATGGCACGGGGTTCCTCGGTGGAGCAAGCGCTGGTTCGGTCGTCGCCTGAGACGGCTCTGAGCTCGATTCCCTCGGAGGCGGGCTGGTCGGCACCTCCCGCGCGCTCGCGACGCTCGACGACGGGGCCGGTACCGTGCCCTGCGTCGGCGGCTCGCTGACCGCTTCCGCGGCTGGCAGTGTGGCGCTGCAGAATATCGCACGCTGGGACGGTTCGAGCTGGAGCGATGTGCTCGGTGGTGTGAGCGGGACTGGCGTGACGGTCCACGCTCTCGCGGTCTTCGATGACGGAAGCGGCGCCGCGCTCTACATCGCGGGTCGCTTCACGGCGGCAGGCGGGTCGCATGCGACCAACATCGCCCGCTGGAACGGCGTGAGCTGGAGCAGCGTCGGCGGCGGCTTGCAGGGCCAGGTGCTGTCGCCGGCGGTGTTCGACGACGGCGTCAGCTCGAAGCTGTACGCAGGTCGCGGCGTCGGGTCGAGCAGCTTCCTCCGGGCGTGGGACGGCGCGAGCTGCAGCGACATCACCGACGCGCCCAACGCCCCGGTGCACGCGCTTGCAGCGCGCGATCTCGGCGCCGGTGAGCGCCTGTTCGCAGGCAGCGACTTCACCGCGACGCTCGCGCGAAAACACGGCGATCTGCGCCGAACATCGCGGAGTTCGCGCAGCAGCCCGCCCTCTCAGGGCTGCGTGAACGCCACCGGCCCGGAGTTGAGCACCACTTCGGTGCGACGCTCGAGCTCCGAGAACGCGAAGGCGGACAGATCGAGGTTCGGCCACGCGTAGGCGCTGACGGCCGCGAGCACGGTCCCGGCTCCGAGCGGCTCCCCACCCACCGCGCCGATATTGGGCAGCGAGATCGTGTAGGTCGGAGCCGCATTCGTGTCGGGGGCCCACAGCACCCAGCGGCGGCGATTCGCGTCCGTGAGCGTCACGCGGTAGAGCCCTGGGGCGCTCGGCAGCGTGTCGAGGAAGGTCACATCGTAGGCGGAATTGGCCGTGGTGCTGCCCGGCAGGGGGGCTACCACGAACGGCACCGACGGCGGCTGCAGCACGAGCGGCGGCTGGGGCTGGGTCGTGGCGAGCGGGGTGCGCAGGCCGATCCGCGAGCCGACGAGGTCGCGCACCTCCGTCCGCAGGAACAGCTCGGGCAACAGCACGCCGTCGAGGATCAGGCTCCCCTTCTTGTCGCCCGGGTACTTGCCGTTGGTCGGGTCCGCCGCGCCCGGCAGGGCCGAGCGCACCGCCCACGCGGTCGGCGGGGTGCCCTGAGCGTCGAGCGCGATGCCAGACCCCACCGTGAGAGGGCCGCGGAGACCCGGCGAGAGGCCCTCGATCGAGATGCTCGGGTTGCCGCTCTGGTTGTCCGAGGAAAAGCCGACCGAGGCGCTGATGTCGAGCAGCGCCGTCGGGCCGGCCAACGCCCGGTCTTCCTGTGCCGTCGAGGCATCGCTCAGCACCACCGTGGTCGTGAGGTTGGCGACGGCCGGTACACCCGGCGAGAGCGCGGGCAAGGGCAAGTCGAGGGCGAAGCCGCGCAGGTAGCTCGCGGGGCTGAAGAGCGCGGCACTGATCGGGTTCTCGACCGCGAAGAAGGCCAGCGCTCCGAGCGGTCCCGGCACGAGGGAAAGCGGTCCGTACTGGCACACGGAAGCGGGGCCGACGCTGGTGCAGCCCGCGACGGCGGTGAAGGGCGACGAGGTCTCGTTGCGGCGTGAGTCGGACACCGAGCGCTGGAAGCTCGACAGGCCCGTCGAACTGGTCACCGTGCCGCTGCCGGCACCGGGGAGCTCGTCGCTCCGCACGAGAGGCACGCGCAGCAGTCCCACGGGCAGGCCCATGTAGCTCCACAGGTCGTACCCGTCGGCGTCGACGGTGATCACCGTCTCGCCCGTGGGCGCCGCGCCGAGCGTGACCGTGCCCTGCGCGTTGGTCAGCGCGGTCTCGACGAGCGCATCGCTGCCGGCCCCGAGGTTCTCGTGCACGAACACGCGCGCGTTCGGCACGGGCGCGAAGGTGCGCGCGTCGTGCACCTGCACGCTGACCAGCGCGCCCGCCGAGGGCAGGCCCGGGCCCGGCCCGACCGCCCCGACCTGCACATAGTCCGCGAAGGTGGTCGACACGGCCGGATTGAAGGCGCGGTCGTAGATCGTCATTCGGAACGGAGTCGTCCCTGCGAGCGGATTGGTGAGCCCGCCCGGGAGAGGCAGCGGCGCCGCGACGAACAGTCCGTCGGAGCGCACGGAGACGCACGGCGCCGCGGCCCCGTTGGTGTCCGAGCCCACGACGACCTCGGCCGCGCGCAGCTCCTCGTTGGCGCGCCCGACCACCACGAGGTCGGCGCTATCGCTGAAAAATGTGGTGGTGTTGGAACCGCTCGATCCAAAGCCGACGAACTGCGGCGCCGTGATGTCGACCTCGACCTCCTGGATGCCGCTCGTCGCGCGGTCGACATCGAGCAACTTGATCGGGCTCGTGGCATTGCCGCGCCGCAGGGAGATCGCGAGCGAGAGCTCGCCCTCCGCGAAGCGCAGCGCCAGCGGGGACGCGCTGCTGGCGAGGTCGATCTGCGCCTCGCCGAGCACCACCACCTCGCCGTTGTTGTGCTGCGGCGGGAAGATGTCGTAGCTGTCGAGCGAACCGAGCTGAATCTCGCGGTACAGCGCGAACAGCTCGGGCTCCGCGGACTTGTCGTCGCCGACGAGGTAGATGCGCACGAAGTCCGCGGGCTCGCTGCCGAACAGCCACACTTCGATGGCGAGGTCCGCCAGCGGATCGAGGCCGTTCAGGTTGGCGGCACCGATGTAGTCGAGCGGATCGTCGTAGCTGCCGACGTCGACCGAGAGCGGAGCGCCAAACGGGGCCACGGTGTAGTCGAGGTCCGTCGGCGCCACTGCCGCGTTGCCGATGACGGCCGTGATCGGTGCGGCAGCGGGCGAGAGGCGCAGAGCCACGACCGCGGTGACCGGGAAGGGCGTGACATTGCCGCTGGCGTCGGCGCTGCGCCAGTGCCACACGCGCTTCTCGTCGAGCGAGCCCTGCCCGAGGTTGATCGCGAGCGAGGTCGGCGCAGGATTCGGGCTCGGCGGCTGGCCCGCGACGGTCACGATCCAGCCGCCGGCCGGCACATTGACCGGCCGGTCGAACAGCACCACGCTCTCGCCGGTGCGGCTCTGGTTGATGGTGTTGTCCTCGGGGAAGCCCATCACCACCTGCGGAGTGGCCGGATCGCTCGCAGCCGTCGAGAAGCTGCCGAACTCCCCATCCGCGGGTGGGACGAGTCGGCTGCCCTGCAAATCGAAGACACTGCGGTCCGCCCGCAGCCGTACGGAGTACTCCGTGCCCGCCAGCAGGGGCGTCGGAGGCAGCAGCACAACCACCCGCCCGTCTCCCACGAGCAAGCCCGTCACCGGAATCGACTGCGTCTGGGCATTGACCACCGCGAGTTCGAAAGCCTGGCCGACCGACGCGAGCGAGAGCGACTCGCTGAAAACGATCGCGATCGGAGTAGTCGACGCGGCCTGCGTCCCGGACGGATAGAAGGACTGAACGGTCGGAGCGGCTGGCGAGAGCCAGTTCGAGTCCGCGGGCACGCTCGCAGCGCTTTCCCCCAGTCCGCCGCCCCCACCTCCGCCCCCGCCGCAGTTGCCGCTGAACACGCAGGCGGGGCTGTCGCAGGAAGGCAGCGCGAGGACTGCCACGAGGGCCGCGCCGACGAGGCGCAGCGGGGAGGAAGGGATCGGCATCGTGGACGCGAGCATCGGAAACGGGCGCGGCCGGGACCAGAGGTCGCACGCGGAAAGGACGACCGGACGGGCGCGATCTTCCTCGCTGTGGACGCTCGAGAGCAGGGTCCATGCACGAGGCCCGTGCACGCGGCCCCGATGGTGCCCCGGCCCCCGCCGATCTACACTCTTTCTCCTGCCAGTGCGGCCCGCTGCTCCGCCCGCAGAGCGTCCTTCGCCCGACCACTCGATGCGCTCCCTCACCTGCCCCCTCTTGGCCGCCGTGGCCATGGCCTGCGCAGGACCGGCGCACACCCCGCAGCCGACCGCGACCGGTCCTG
>VGLJ01000125.1 GCA_016866775.1 Candidatus Rokuibacteriota bacterium
TGCTGGTGGGCGCGCACGGGCTCGGCTTCATGATCTTCAGCGCGCAGAACTTCCACCTCACCGCGCGCATCATGCTCGGCATGGTCGTGATCGGCGCGCTGTGGCTCGTGCTCGACTACTTCGTCCTCCGCCCGCTGGAGCAGGCGACGATCGAGCGCTGGGGACTGATCCAGCGATGAGACGGCGCCTCGGATCGCTCGTCCGTGGCGTGGCGCCGTTCGTGGTGCTCGTCGCCGCCTGGGCCGCCCTCACGCGCAGCGGGCTCGTGGCCGAGATCTTCCTCCCGCCGCCCGAGGCCGTGGCGCGCACGGGCTGGGAGATGGCGCGCGACGGCTCGCTCTGGACGAACATCGTCGCGAGCCTCGGGCGCGTGCTCGTCGGGCTCGTCGTCAGCGTGCCGCTGGCGATCGGCTTCGGCGTGCTCGTCGGGCTCAGCCGGCGGCTCGCGACGGTGCTCGAGCCGGTGGCGAGCTTCTTCAACGCGCTGTCCGGCATCGCGTGGCTGCCGCTGGCGATGACGTGGTTCGGGCTGGGCTGGGGCAGCGTGACGTTCATCATGCTGAACACGGTCTTCTTCCTGGTGTTCTTCAACACGCTGGTCGGCGTGCGCACGGTGCCGCGCGTGTTCGAGCACGCCCTCCGCACGCTCGGCGGCTCGCGCCGCCACCTGATCGTCCAGGTGCTGATCCCCGGCGCGATGCCGAGCATCGTGGCCGGCATCCGCATGAGCATCGGCTTCGGCTGGCGCGCGCTGATCGCCGCCGAGATGATCGCGACGAGCACCGGCCTCGGCTTCCTGATCTTCAACGCGCAGAACTTCCACCAGACCGACACGATCCTCGCCGGCATCATCACGATCGGCGTGCTGTGGCTGGCCACCGACCGGCTCCTGCTGCAGCCGCTCGAGCGGTGGACCGTCGAGCGCTGGGGGCTCGTGTCGTCGTGAGCGCGCTCCGTCATCGCACCGGGCGCTTCCTCGTCGTGGTCGCGTTGCTGTGGGTGGCGTGGGAGGTGTATCTTGCCGTGAGCGCCGCGCGGCGGCTCGACGCCGCGCTGGCCGCCGAGCTCGACCGCGGCGGGGTCGTGAACGTGGCCGTCACGCTCGGCTTCGCGCCGGAGGACTTTCACATCCGCGTCTTCCAGACGCACGGTATCGTGAGCGGCGTCCGGGGCACGACGGTGCTGTTGAACCGGGTGCCGGCGAGCGACGTGCGCCGGATAGCCCGCTACTATTGGGTCGAACGCATCCAGCGCAGCTGAGAAGGAGCCAAGCGTGAGCACACCTCGCCCGTCCCCCGCGCGCGACATCGTCAGGAAAGTCGCGCCCAAGCTCATCGAGATGACCGAGAAAGTCGTGTACGGCGACGTGTGGGAGCGGCCGGGGCTCTCGAAGCGCGACCGCAGCCTCATCACGGTGGCCGCGCTCATCGCCATGAACCGAAGCGACCAGCTCAAGGGACACGTGGAGCGCGCGCTCGCGAACGGGGTCACGAAGGACGAGATCGGCGAGATCATCACGCACATGGCGCTCTATTCCGGGTGGCCGACGGCGATGACCGCCGGCCAGATCGCACAGAAGGTCTTCGAGGAGGCCAAGCCATGAAGGTCGGATTCATCGGCGTCGGGACCATGGGCCGCCACATGGCGGCCAACCTCATGAAGTCGGGCTTCGCGCTGGTCGTGAACGACGTCCGAAAGGACGCGGCCGCCTCGCACCTGAAGGACGGCGCCGCGTGGGCGGACTCGCCGAAAGCCGTGGCGGAGGCGAGCGACGTGGTGTTCACGTCGCTGCCGGGGCCGGTGGAGGTCGAGGCGGTCGCGCTCGGCGAGAAGGGCATCCTCGCCGGCTTCGGCCCGGGCAAGGTGTACTTCGACCTCAGCACGAACTCGCCGACCGTCGTCCGCAAGATCCACGCGGTCTTCAAGGAGCGCGGCGTCCACATGCTGGACGCGCCGGTGAGCGGCGGGCCGCGCGGCGCGCAGAGCGGCAAGCTCGCGATCTGGGTGGGCGGCGACGAGCCGATCTTCCAGAAATGCAAGTCCGTCCTCGACGGCTTCAGCGACCAGGCGTACTACGTCGGGCCGATCGGCGCGGGCTCCGTGGCGAAGCTCGTCCACAACTGCGCCGGGTACATGATGCAGACGGCGCTCGCCGAGGTCTTCACGATGGGCGTGAAGGCGGGCGTCGATCCGCTCGTGATCTGGAAGGCCGTGCGGCAGGGCGCCGGCGGCCGCCGCCGGACGTTCGACGGGCTCGCCGATCAGTTCCTGCCGGGCAAGTTCGATCCGCCGGCGTTCGCGTTGCGCCTGGCGCACAAGGACGTGACGCTGGCGACCCAGCTCGGCAAGGAAGTGAAGGTGCCGATGCGGCTGGCGAATGCCACGCTCGAGGAGATGACCGAAGCGCTCAATCGCGGCTGGGCCGAGCGCGACTCGCGCGTGGCGATGCTCCTCCAGGAGGAGCGCGCGGGCGTGGAGATCAAGGTCCCCGAGTCGGCGATCAAGGAAGTGCTGGACCAGGACAAGAAGAGCTAGGCGACCCAGTCGGCGATGAAGACGTTCTGCTCGCGCGGCGCGGAGGCGTGGCGGTTGGCCGTGAAGACGAGGCGCTTCCCGTCGCGCGAGAACATCGGGAACGACGCGAACGAGTCCGCGAACGTGAGGCGCTCGAGGCCCGAGCCGTCGACGTTCACGAGGTAGAGCGCGAACGTCCGGCCGCTCGGGTCGTGGATGTTGGACGAGAAGACGATCTGCTGGTTGTTCGGGTGGAGGAAGGGCGCGAAGCTCGCCGCGCCCTTTCGCGTCACCTGCGTGAGCCCCGTGCCGTCCGCGCGCACGAGGTAGATCTCGAGCACGCCCGGGCGGACGAGCCCGCGCCGCAGCAGCGCGCGATAGTCGTCGAGCGCGGCGCCTTCGGGGCGTGAGGCGCGGAAGACCACGAAGCGTCCGTCCCACGAGAAGAACGGCCCGCCGTCGTAGCCCGGTCCGTCGGTCAGCCTCCGCACGTTTTTTCCGTCCGCATCCATCACGTAGAGGTCGAGGTCGCCCTCGCGTAGCGACGTGAAGACGATGTGCCGCCCGTCCGACGACACCGCGCCTTCGGCGTCATAGCCGTCGTGATTCGTGAGCCGCGTGACGTTGCCGCCATCGGCATCCGCCGAGACGATCTCGTAGCTCGGATAGATCGGCCACACGTAGCCGCCGGTACGCTCCGGCGGCGGCGGGCACGCCTCCCCACCGAAGTGCGTGGTGGCGTAGAGGATCCGCTTGCCGTCGGGGAAGAAGAACCCGCACGTCGTCCGGCCCTTGCCCGTCGAGACCAGGCGGACGTCGGTGCCGTCGTCCTTCATCGTGAAGATCTGGTCGCAGCCGTAGGGCGGGCGCGTCGACTGGAAGATGAGCCGCGTGCCGGTCGTGTCGAAGTACGCCTCGGCATTCTGGCCGCCCGCCGTGAGCTGCCGGAGGTTGGCGAGCCGCCGCTCGCGCGGATCGGGCGCGACCGGCGTGGCGCCGAGACCGAGCGCCGCGACGGCGCCGAGCTTCAGGAACGAGCGGCGGTCCATCAGCGGCGCTCCTCCAGCGTGGCCTCGAGCTCGCGGCGCCGGCCATCGCGCACGACGACCACGGCCACGCGATCGCCCGGGCGCTTGCCGCGCAGCGCGAACGTCAGGTCTTCCAGGCTCCTCACGTCGACGTCGCCGAAGCGTACGATCACGTCGCCCGCCTTCAGGCCCGCGCGCTCCGCCGGGCTCGCGGCGCGCACGCCCGTGATCGCGACGCCCGCCTGCGGGCGCTCGCCGAATTCCGGGATGACGCCGAAGTACGCGCCGTAGCCGCCGCGCGTCCGCGTCGCGGCGGCCGTGGCCACTTTCACGTACGCCGGTGCCGTCGGCGCCTCGGCCACGGCCGCGATCACGCGCGCGGCGAGCGTCGCGACGGCGCGCAATCCGTCGGCGTTGATCTTCTCCCACGTGTCGGTCGGGCGATGGTAGTCGGAGTGCGCGCCGGTGAAGAAGAAGAGGACCGGGCGGCCCGCCGTGTAGAACGACGTGTGATCGGACGGCGCGAACGGATCTCCGCGCATCTCGACCGAGAGCCCGCCGTCGCGCGCGGCGTCGCCGACGAGCGTGCGCAGCCCCGTGCCGCTGTCGACGCCGCCGACGTAGAGCTTGCCGTCGCGCAGGCGGCCGACCATGTCGAGATTCATCATCAGCGCGGTGCGGTCGAGGGGCCACGCCGGCTGCTTGACGTAGTGGGCGGAGCCGAGGAGTCCCATCTCCTCGCCGCCGAACGCCACGAACACCAGCGTGCGCGGGGCGCCGCCGGCCTTGGCGAAGGCCTGGGCGAGGGCGATCACCGCCGCGGTGCCCGAGGCGTTGTCGTCGGCGCCGTGATGGACGGCGCCGACCGCGTCGGGCGCGAGCGAGCCCTCGCCGCCGAGCCCGAGGTGGTCGTAGTGCGCACCGATCACGATCGCTTCGCTCCGAAGCTGCGCGTCACGTCCCGGAAGGACACCGGCCACGTTCGCGGTCGTCCCGCGGCCGCGCGTCAGGGTGACTTCGATCTGGGCATGGACGCCGAGCGCGCGCGAGCGCGGCGCCAGCGCGCCGTCGATGGCGGCGGCGAGGCCCGCGAGGCTGTGCCCCGACGCGCGCAGCATCGTGTCGGCGGCGGCGCGGGTGACGGCGGCGGCCACGATCCCGAGCGGCTGGCTCAGGCCGCGCAGCGGCGGCAGCGCGTCCTGCGGGATCGCCGGATGCGTGACGACCAGGATCGCGCGCGCCCCGTGCTGACGGGCGTTGATGATCTTGTGGCTCCGCTCGACGTAGTGATACGCGTCGGGGCGGCGGAACGGGCTCGCGGCGTCCTGCCAGCGCGGCTCGCGCGTCAGCGCCAGCACGACCTTGTCGCGCACGTCGATGCCCGCGTAGTCGTCGTAGCCGAGATCGGGCGCGGTGATCCCGTAGCCGACGAAGACGACCTCCGCGGCGCCCGTCCCGTTCTCCGAGACCGCGAGCGGCACGAAGTCGGTGCCGAGCGCCAGGGCGCCGGTCGCGGCGAGCGCCAGCCGGGTCGGCGCGCCGAGCCTCACGCCCGTCGGCACCGTGAACGCCTGGAGAAAGGTCGCGCCGTCGCCCCCGGGCGAGAGGCCGGCGTCGCGAAACGCGCGAGCGATGTGGTCCGCCGCACGCTCGGCGCCGGGCGTGCCCGCGCCGCGACCTTCCATCACGGGGGCGGACAGCGTGCGGACGTGATCGAGGATCGTCGCGGAGGGCGCGAGCTCGGGCGCCGCCGCGGCGAACGCGAGCGCGACCGCGCACGCGAGCACCAGGCCGAGCGCGATGAAGCCGTGCCGTACGCGCATGCGAGGGATTGTAAGCTGTGGCCCATGAAGCTTGGCTTCGGTCTGCCGATGGCGGGCGAGTGGGCGACTCCGCAGAACCAGCTCCGCGTGGCGCGCGCCGCGGAGGACCTCGGCTATCACTCGCTGTGGGTCTTCCAGCGCCTGCTCTACGCGCTGAAGCCGAAGGGGGACTATCCGCCGCTGCCGGGACAGCCGTGGCCGAAGGCGTTCGAGCGCGTGATGGACCCGATCGTCACGCTGACGTGGGTGGCGGCGGCGACCCGGCGCGTGCGGCTGGGCGCGAGCGTGCTGATCATGCCGTTTTACACGCTACGGCCCCGCCACGCGCCGTAAGTGCGCGTTGTAACAGGGCCGTGAGCGTGTCGAGCATCTAGGCGCCTACCGGGTCGGTTGCGCGGGGGTTGCGGTTGGGCGCGTCCGGGGCCGCGTCGAGCACGTCGGCCACGCGCCGATCGCTCCGCGGGATGACGTGCCCGTAGACCTTGAGCGTGAAGCCGGCCGAATGGTGGCCGAGCTGCGCGGCGACATCGAGGGGCGGCACGCCGGCCGCGAGCAGATGACTCGCGTAGGAGTGCCGGAGCGCGTGCGGCTTCACGTACCGGAGCCCGGCGGCCTTGAGCAGCCGCGTCCAGATTTTCTCGCGGAACGTGGTCATGTGCACCGGCCCGCCCTTGATTGACTGAAAGACGAGCGCGGGGGCCGGCTTGCCCTCGACGGCGGCCTCGGCGGCCTGGAGCGTGCGCCAGGACGCGAGCACGTCGGCGAGTTGGCGGGAGACGTCCACGCGCCGAGCCTTACCGTTTTTCGGGGCGTTGGTCACGCCTTTTTCGCGCGTGGCCGTGCGCCGCACCATGAGCGTGCGCTGGCCAAGGTCGAGGTCCCGCCATTCGAGCGCCACGGCCTCGCCGAGCCGGAGGCCGGTCCGCGCCAGCGTGAGCACGAACGGGTAGAGCGCCGCGCAGTCGTGCGCCTCGACGGTCGCGAGCAGCGTCACGAGCTCGTTGGGCGTCAGGATCTCCACGGCCTCCGCCTCGACGCCGGCACTGACGAGCTTCCCGAGCCGCGCCGCGGGATTGCTCGTGAGCAGGCGGTCACGGATGGCCGTGTTGAGGATGGCCGCGAGCACCGCGACGTCCCGGCGGATCGTGTTGCGCGCCCGGCCCGCCGCGTGCGCCTTCGCCACGAACGCGCGCACCTTGTCGGGCGTGATTGCGTCGAGCGCCACGGCGCCGAAGGCCGGCGACAGATGCACGCGGAACGCCGTCTCGTACTGGAGTAGGGTGCTCGGCCGGCACTGGACGGCCGCCGTCGTGTCGAGCCAGGTCCGGCCGTACTCGGCGAACGTCGGCGCCTTCGGCTTGCCGTCGAGCGCGTCGAGGCTCCCGCCCGCCGCGAGTGCGGCCCGGATCTGGACGGCCGCGGCCTCGGCCGCTTTCTTGCCGCCCGGCCCCTCGCCGACGCGCTTTGCCTTCCGCTTCCCGTCGTGATTGACCTTGATCCACCACGCGCCCTTCCACGATTGCACGAGCACGCCCATGTCCTAGCCCTCCCCACGAGGCTCGAGATTCACGATGAGCCGAGCCCGGAGCGCCTTGGCGATGCGCGCCAGCGCGTCGAGGGACGGGATCCGCTCGCCCGCCTCGATCTTCTGGACGTAGATGCGCGTGAGGCCGGCGGCCTCGCCGAGCGCGGCTTGCGTCATGCCGCGCCCCGTCCGTAACTGCGCGATCCGCGTCCCAAGGCTCCGGAGACTCTGCATACGGGGAGTATGCCATACCTCAGGGTGCGATGCAAGTGCCGATCAGCGGCCGAGGTCACGCAGCACGTTTTCCACGATCGCGCCGACGTCGGGACCGCCCGGCCGCGCGCGGTAGCGTTCGATCCACGCATCGAAGTCGCTGCGGCGCACGAGCACCTTGCCGCCGACCCGGTACGAGGGGAGGGGGTGCAGCGGATCGGCCAGGTGATCGCGCAGCTTCCTGACGCTGAGGCTCGAGTAGTCGG
>VGLJ01000126.1 GCA_016866775.1 Candidatus Rokuibacteriota bacterium
CAGTCCGCGTCGGAGCGAAACCAGGCCTGAAACTCGCCGACGGACCTCGGGTAGTGCGTGCCGACGCGAGGGGTGCCCACCGCGCCAGAGTACGCCAACTCCGGTTAAATGGATACCCACAAGGGCCTTTATGTCGCCTACGCTCCTTCAGTCGCCGACGGGGAGGCTCGCGCTCGATTGAGTATCGCATGGCCGGGAGTACAGGCAACGGTAATGCCAGATCCTCAAGCTCGCCGAAAGTAGCCTCTTTGTCAGGCATTTACCCGTACTTCCATGCCAGGGAGGATCGCCTGCGCACCTGGGAATTCCTCCCGGTTTTCTGCCTGGCTGGCACAAAGGTGACGGCGAACGTCAGTCAGTGAGTCGGCGATTGTCCTCCAGGCGGAGGGGCTTCTGCCGGCTCTCGATGCCTGTTCGCGAGGCGAGGATCCCGGGGGCCACCAGCTCCACACCGACCTCGACGCCTAGCTTCCGGCGAAAGAGCGCGCCATAGTCGCCCGCCATGTCGGTGTGGCGGTCCCGGGGCGCGCGCGTCTCGATCAGGACGGTCATCTCGTCGCGGCCCAGGAGGCGCTCCACGCGGCACAGGAACTCGCCCGTGATGTCCGGCTGGCCCTGCAGGAGCTCGCCCACCGCCGTCGGATACACGTTGATGCCCCGGAGCTTCACCATGTTGTCGCTCCGACCCAGGAAGCCGCGCAGCCGCCGCAGGCCGAGGCCCAGCGGCGACGGCGCCGGGTCGACCGCCGACAGATCGTTCGTGTCGAAGCGGACGACCGGAAAGATGTCGTCCTTGAACAGCACGGTCACGCACACGTTCCCGACGTCGCCGTCCGGGACGACCGTGCGCGCGTCGGGATCGACGAGGTCCACGTGATGGGCGTCCTCCATCACGTAGAGGCCCGCGTGATCCGGACCCTCGGCCGCGATCACGCCCGTGTCGCCGACGCCGTACCAGTCGAAGACCTCCGCCCCGCCCCACGCCCGGGACAGGCTCTCGCGGGACTCGCGGCCGCGATGGCCGCTGATCATGCGGATCCGCAGATCGCGTCCGACGTCGAGGCCCAGCTCGCGCGCGACCTCCGCGAGGTGGCGCACGTAGTCGACGAACCCGACGAGGACCGTGGCGCCGAAGCGGCGCATCAGCTCGACCTGCGTCCGGGAGCGCGTCTCGACGCCCGTCCCCGCGGAGAAGAACAGCGCTGACGTGAAGTGCAGGACCGTCTCGCGGATGTAGTGGCCGCCGTTCACCATGCCGTGGCCATAGACCGAGTGCACGCGGTCGGTGTCGCGCAGCCCCTGGAAGTAGTACGCGCGGGCCAGCAGCAGGTTCTGCATCTCCCGGCTGCGCGGGCCGTAGAAGAGCGGCTGCGGCGCGCCCGTCGTGCCGCTCGTCGTCTGCACGACGACCGGCAGCCCCGGCGCCGTGTCCATGCCATGGTAGTCCCCGAAGGGGGGCGCGGCCTCGATGCTCTGCATCAGGTCGGCCTTGGTGTACGCGGGCAGCCGGCCGACGTCGTCGAGGCTGCGGACGTCCCGGGGCCGCAGCCCCGCCTCGGTCCAGCGCCGGCGGTAGAACGGCACCTGCCAGGCGCGCCGCAGCACGCGCAGGAAGCGCCGGTTCTGCAGCGCGCGCAGCTCCTCGCGCGGCTGGCGCGCCACGCCGTCGGTGAAGCCCGCCCGGAGGGGGTACTCGCGCAGCAACCGGCGGTGCGCGACGGCGTCGAAGTAGTTCACGGCCGGAGCAGCGGCTCGCGCGCGCTACGCGCCATCTGCCGGGACCGTGAGCGCGACGAGTTCCCGCACGTCGGGCACCGTCTCCAGGCGGTCGACGAGCTCGATCAGCCGCTCGCCGCGTTCGCGGTCGAGCGGCCGCGCCCCGTAGGTCCAGCAGCGCCGGAACTTGTCGAGGTGCTGGGCGCGCGACAGCGGGCGGTCGGGATGTCCGAGGACGCGCGGGAGCTGGATCGCGTGGCGCGCGCCGTCGCGGAGGAGGACCTCCACGGCCTGCGGGACGAGCGCGTTCTCGTCGGGGTTGTCGTCGGCCACCACCTCGATCCGGCTCGCGAGCTCGTGGACGGCGGGATCGACCAGGCGCGCCGGCGCGAAGTCCGGGACGTCCACGGTGCCTCGCAGGAGCGCGGTCGCCGCCACGAACGGCAGGCACAGCCTGGCGTAGGTCGCATCCGGCCGGGCCACGTCGGGCCGGGCGACGAGGCGCCTCACGAGGGGAGGGACCCGCACGGTGACCTTCGCCACGTCGGCGGCGCCGAACCCGTGAGCCTCGCGCAGCGTGCCCAGACCGTCGACGGCGCCGTGGGTGAGCCGGCCACTGGGGAATGGCTTGTGGGCGAGCTGCGTCACCTGCCACGTCCGGCCGAGCGCGGCGAGCGCCGGGCCGAGGTCGTACTCGCCGTTCTCGAACAGGGGAAAGTATCCGTAGCGCCCCTCGAGCACGTCTCGGGGCCCGACGAGCCCGCGCCCCGCGAGATCGACGGCCGTCAGGGCGCCGCGGGCGTTGAAGCCGATCTGCATCCCGAGCACCTTCGAGCCCTCGACGTGCGCCTGCATCGTGCCGCAGACGTGGCCGTACACGATCCCGAACGCGTTGGTCAGCGTCTCGAGGTCGAAGCCCGCGAGCTTGCCGGCGGCGGCGACCGCCCCGAACGCTCCCGCCGTGGCCGGGCGGAAGAAGCGAAAGGCGCCGCGCGCCGCCATGCCGAGCGAGGTCGCCACGTCGACGCCGGCCACGACCGCGGTGACGAGATCCCGGCCGCCGACGGGCGCCCGGCGCTCCGCATGGGCCAGCGCCGCGGACAGCGCCGTGGCCATCGGGTGCACCACGGCGCCCTCGTGCACGCAGTCAAACTCCATGCCGTGCACCTGGTACGCGTTGACGAGCGCCGCGCTCGGCGCGGGCAGCCGCGTCCGCGAGCCCCAGACCGCGCTCTCGTCGCCTTGCCCCCACCCGCTCGCGCACGCGAGCAGGTGCGGCGCCCACGCCTCGCCGCTGCCCGCGATGCCGACGCCGATCGTGTCGAGCACGAACGTCTTCGCCGCGCGGACGGCCTCGCCGGAGAGGTGCTCGTAACGCAGGCTCGCGACGTGGTCGGCCAGGCGCGTGATCGGGTCGCCGCTCACAGGCATGGTATTTTGCTACACGCCGCGGGGCCGAAGGACAAGTGGCTGCGACGTCTCGACAGGAGGTCCGCTGTGACGACGCGATGGCCGGACAGCGCGCGCATCGCCGTCTCGCTCGTCGTCAACGTCGAGGAGGGCTCGGAGTACAGCGTGCGGGACGGGGACCGGTCGCCCGAGCCCGTCGACGAGCTGGGCATCGTCCTGAGGCGCCCCGTGCGCAGCCTCGGCAACGAGAGCAACTACGCGTACGGGATCAAGGCCGGAGGACCGCGCGTGCTGGCGCTCCTCGCGCGGCACCGCGTGCGCGCGACGTTCACGGCGGCGGCGGTGGCGCTCGAGCGCGCGCCCGAGCTGGCGCGCGCGATCGTCGCCGGCGGCCACGAGGTCTGCTCGCACGGGTACCGCTGGATCCATCAGTTCGCGCTCCCCGAGGTCGAGGAGCGCCAGTTCATCCGCCAGGCCGTCGCATCCATCGAGAAGACGACGGGCGAGCGCCCCCATGGCTGGCTCTCGCGCTACCTCCTGACGCCGGACACGCGCCGCCTGCTCGTCGAGGAAGGCTTCACGTACCACATGGACGACTACAGCGACGACCTGCCGTTCTGGGACGTCGTGTCCGCGCGGCCCATCCTGGTCATCCCGTACGCGCTCGACTCGAACGACATGAAGTTCTGGCTCGCGCCGTCGCTCACGCCGGAGCAATGGTTGGCGTACGCGGTGGAGACGTTCGAGGTGCTCTACGCGGAGGGCGCCATCGATCCGAAGATGATGTCGCTCGGCGTCCACCTCCGCATCATCGGTCGCCCCGGCCGCATCCGCGCGTTCGAGCGATTCGTGCAGCACGTGAAGAGCCGGCCGGACGTCTGGGTCGCGACGCGCCTCGAGATCGCGCGCTGGTGGGCAACGGCGCACCCGCCGCGGTCGATCTGATGGGCCCGACGCCCCTCGCCGAGGTCCTGGCGGCGCTCGGCCGGGCGACGGAGGCCGGGCTCGCGGCCTCGGGCGCGGAGGAGGCGCTCCGCCACATCACCGCGCTCGGGCCCGCCGTGCTGGGCGACCGGGAGGCCGAGCACCGGCCCGGCGCGCTCAAGCCCGGCGAGCGACAGTTCACGGTGTCGGGCGCGTTCATGGTGACGCCCGACCGCCGGCACAACCTGCTCCTGGCCGAGCACGGCTTCCCCGCGGAGCAGCATCGCCTCCGGATCGACATCGGGCTCGCGCATCCGGGCTGGGTCGTCGAGCATCGCCGGTCGCTCCTGCTGGCGAACACGGACCTCGATCCCGGGTTCAGGCAGATCCTGAAGACCGCACGGATGGGCTCTGCCCTGTACTCGCCGATGATCTGGAAGGGGACGCTGATCGGCCAGCTGGTGCTGGCCAGCCAGGCCCGCAACACCTACGCGGCACCCGACCTGGCCGCCCTCGTCGCATTCGCCGGGGTCGCGACGGCGCTGTGGCAGGCTCACGACGGGGCCGGGTTCTGGCGGGAGGGCCTCATGGCCAGCTTGCCAGCCAGCACCGACGTGGGGTAACGTCACGCCACGACGCCCCTCGAGCGGCCGAGGGCACGTCGATGCAGCGATTCATCGCGAAGCGGTTCTTTCAGAGCTTGCTGGCCCTCTGGGTCATGAGCCTCATCGTGTTCGCTCTCGCGCGCCTCAGCGGCGACCCGCTGAACGTCATGCTGCCGCTGGAGGCGGGGCCGGAGGACTTCGAGCGGGTCCGGAAGCACTGGGGCCTGGACAAGCCGGTCGCGACCCAGTACCTCGTCTTCCTGACCAACGCCCTTCAGGGGGACTTCGGCAAGTCCTGGAAGTGGCTGTACCAAGGGCCAACATGAACGCGGACGGGCACCGACGGTTGCCGAGCGCCGATAAGGGCCTATCCGCCTCTCCCCCACTCGCCAGCGACGCCGACACAACAGCCCGACCGGCGTTGCGAGCCATCCGCTTCTGGTGACAAGGACTCGTTCTTGAGCCATCAGTCCCGCAGACTCCGCCCCCATCGAGGGCCGATCGCTGGGAGCGCCATTCTCAGGGATACGCCTGCAGTCGCTCGACGCGCCCCTCGGCCCGCTCGGGCTCGATCACGTCGGATGCCACACCAGCCGCTCGAGGCGCGCGACAATCTGCCGAAAGAGCGTCCTCGTCAAGTAGTGTTCGGCGAGCTGCAAAGTGAAGTACCGGGCGTGCCGGACCAGCCGCCCGCCCGTCTTGAACAACCGCGGTTGGAGACTTGTGAGTGCGCGCGTCGGCCCATCGTGATCAGCCAGATCGGAGCATCGTGATCACCAGGATCGGTCGATCGTGATCAAGAAAATCGGCCTCGTGATCACCGGGATCGGAGGATCGTGATCAGGGCGCTGGCCGAAGCGTAGCGACGCGGGACCGTCGGCCGGGCCGCCCGCCCCCGAAAGAGGGAGGGATGGCCACCGAGCGACTGTCCAACGGTCCCAGATCAGCTTGGCAACGCGGATCCCTTCCGCGAGCGGCAATCGCTGTCCTCGAAGGTATGCTTCCTTTGTTGCGCGAACTGCCAGCGGGGCGTTCTCGCAGATCTTCTCCGCGACCTTCGTCGCCTCCGTCATCAGCTCCCCAGGGGGCACTAGGCGTGGACCTGAGAATCGATGATCGCCATCGGGACGGTCCTCCGTGCCGGATTCATTACATCGCGGAGTCATTGCATCTATATTGGGGCCGAAGGTCCGGAGAAATAGCCGGGGCTGTCGGCAGAGGCAACGTGAAAGGCGCCGCGGCGTCGCCGTGCGGCAGGACCCGTGAGGAGGGCACATGAGCGAGATCACCGTCGCCAAGTTCAAGGACGTCGCCAGCGGGCTGCAGCCCGGGCAGTTCGCCGTGGGCGAGCGGACGAAGATCCGGGGCCTGGCCGACCTCGACCCGATCTACAAGGCGCTGCTCGACCGGCCGATCACGGTGACGCTGGGCCTGATCACCCCCGACGGCCGGGTGGGGCTCACGCCGATGTGGTTCGACTACGAGGGGGACAAGATCCTGGTCAACACCGCGTCGCACCGGGCGAAGTGCGAGTGGATCCGCCGGCAGCCCCAGCTCACGATCCTCGTCGTCAACCCGGACAACCCGTACCACTGGGTGCAGATCAAGTGCACGGTGGAGTCCGAGCAGCGCGAATGGGAGCGGGGCGGCGAGCGCGTGACGAAGCAGCTCGACAAGATCTGGACGAAGTACACGGGCAACGCGCCGCCCTACGGGCTGCGGGACCCCGGCATCGACGAGAAGCGGGTCCTCTTCGTCTGCCGGGTCGACCGCATCGCCACGTTCGGGAAGCCGTAGGGGCGCGGCGGGGGCTGGGTCGGCTATTGCGTACATCGCGCGATGGTCGGTGATGACAATCACCGGGCACATAACGCTCGAAGCGACGGCTACAAGGCGGGCTACAAGGCGGGTGGTTCAGGAGGTCGTGGACAAGCTCGCTGAGATTCACCACACCACGATGTACATGCCGAGCAGCGGCCAAGTCGCTTCGTCGGGCGATGATGTACGGACTCACCTTGAAGCAATGCGCAGCGAGTTGCTAATGATCCGTCTGGCGCTGAGTGACGACGGGGAAGACGGGTCAGATTCTGCGTCACCCACTGGATGATGCCCTCCGCACCAGCGAGGCACCCCAGGAGCCCGCATTTTCCGCGGGCGCTGAGCGAGTATGGCCCGGCCGATTCACCACGCAAAACGAAAATGCGGGACAAAGGCTTCGACGCGTCGAGCCCCGCCAAGAAGAACGCCGCTCGGGCCATGACCGCGTTCTTCTACGCGGAATGTATCGCCACGAACGACGCGCGCCTGAAACCATAGTCCACAATCAGCGGCTCGATGCTGGACCGGAGTATCCGCACACGCCGCCACCAGCACCACGAGTGATAGACGACGCCCGGTAGCCGCACGGGTGCCGCGTCGTCCTCGATCACCCGCCCGCACCACGCGCAGCACGTCACGCGGCACACGCTACCCGAGGCGGCGCCGTTAGTCCGAAGTTCCACGCCCTTGAGGGCGTAAGGCCGCGAGCTGTTTGACGACGGTGTCCGCCGACGCCCGGATGTTTTGGCTACAGGGCGAGCGAGACGCCGAGCAGATCGAGGGCGCGCTGCT
>VGLJ01000127.1 GCA_016866775.1 Candidatus Rokuibacteriota bacterium
GGTTGTTCGCGGTGCCGGCGTGGACGCGCGGATGACGGCGCGCCAGCTTCTTCTGGGGGGCGCTCATGGCGGGGGCACTGCTCGGCGGCGTTCCGACCGGCCGCAACCGCCCCAGCGCATAGGCGGCGGCCACACTCACGACGAGCGTCGCCGCTATCGACCCGGCAAAGACGAGGAGGGTGTTCACGAGCCAGTCGACGAAGGGGTAGGAGCGGCGCAGGGCGTCTCCCACGAAGCCCCTGACCTCGCCCTCGTGCTCGAACAGATCCTTGAAGTTCTCCAGGGTCGGATTCATGACGATGAACGGATTGCCGAAAACGTCCTCCGTGGGGGTCTTCAGCGACTGCACAAGCATGAAGTAGATCGGGAAGAGGCAGTAGACCGTGGCGAGGAGCAGCAGGCTCCCGTGACCGAGCTTCGCCCACCAGGGCCTCGGGTTCATGCGGCCTCCTGCCGCGGAGGATCGAACAGCCGAAACAGCACCAGGAGGATCACGAGCAGGACAGGGACCATCGTCAGCGAGAGTGCCGAGGCAGGGCCGTAGTGACCCGCCTTGATGGCGAGGAAGTACGCGTGAGTGCCGATGACGGGGAAGACGATACGGCCGGCGGTGAGCATCCAGACGTTGGCGAGGTCGGCGAAGGCGGTGGTGAGCGAAAGGAACACCGCCAGCGCGAGGAACGGCTTCAACAGTGGGACGGTCACCAGCCGGAAGCGACGCCACGCACTCTTCGATTCCAGGAGCGCGCACTCGAACAGCTCGGGCGGGATGGCGTTGATGCCGGCCAGAAGCAGCACGGCGATGAAGGAGCTGCCGCGCCAGATGTTGAACAGGGCGACGCTGAGAAAGGCCCAGGCTCCGAAGCCCAGGACGCTGTCGACCGCGTATTTCACATGTCCCATGAACGGCGCATAGGCCGTCGTGGTCGGAGGATTCAGCGTCCAGTACCAGCCGATCACGCTCACGCCCGCGGGATAGGCCCAGGGAAGGAAGATCGCCAGGAAGACGAGGGCTCGACCGCGGAACGGTCGGGCGAGCAGCAGGGCGAAGCCGAGCCCGAGCGTCAGCTTCGCCAGGGTCGTGACCACCGCGTACCCGACGGTGACGAACGCGGCCCACCAGAACCGGTCGTCGTCGGGCAGGTGACGATAGTTCGCGAGCCCAACGAATTCGGCAGAGCCATCCTTGAGCGGTGAGAGATCGGTGAGGCTCGTCCACACTTCCCACCCGACCGGGTACACGAACACCACGCCGAGGAAAAGCAAGGCGGGGGCAAGCAGAAGGTACGCGAGCTGGATGTCGCGGCGGCGCCGGCTGGGTGACCGAGGAGAGCGCATAGTCACGCGTTGTCCGAGCGGCGGCTTCGCCGCCGCAATCCTCCTCCTCGGGGAGGCAGGTCGCCCAGCGCGCCGTCAGGCGCGCTGAGCGACTGTCGGAAGGGGGGCGAAAGCCCCCCTCCGAGTCAGATGGCCGCTTCGGTCTTGGCGTCGAAGAAGTGAAGCCGGTCCGGCTCCACGTTGAGACGGATCTTCTCGTGCACCTTCGCGCGCACCGTGGGCTCGACGCGCGCGACCATCACGTGCGACCCGACCTTGACGTCCAGCAGGATCTCGGAGCCGAGGGGCTCGACGACCTCGACGACCGCGTCGATGCCGGTCCGGCCGTCGCCGGCGGCGATGTGAAGATCTTCGGGACGGATGCCGAGCGTCACGGTCTGGCCCTTGTACGCCCGGAGGCGCTCCGCGCGCGCGGGCGCGACGGCGATCCTCATGCCCGGGTTCGTCACGATCACCGAGCCGCCTTCCTCGGAGACCGTCGCCTCGGCGAAGTTCATCGCCGGAGAGCCGATGAAGCCCGCCACGAACTTGTTCGCCGGCTTGCCGTAGAGCTCGAGCGGCTCGCCGACCTGCTGAATCCAGCCGTCCTTCATGACCACCACGCGGTCGCCGAGCGTCATCGCCTCGACCTGGTCGTGGGTCACGTAGATGGCGGTCGTCTCCAGCCGGTCGTGCAGGCGCTTCAGCTCGACGCGCATCTGCACGCGGAGCTTGGCGTCGAGGTTCGAGAGCGGCTCGTCGAAGAGGAAGACTTGCGGATGGCGGACGATCGCGCGGCCGACGGCGACGCGCTGCCGCTGGCCGCCGGAGAGCTGCCGCGGCTTGCGCTTGAGCAGCTCGCGGATGCCGAGGATGTCCGCGGCATCCTGCACGCGCTTTTCGATCTCGGTCTTGGGGAACTTCCGCATCTTCAGCCCGAAGGCCATGTTGTCGTAGACGGTCATGTGCGGGTAGAGCGCGTAGTTCTGGAAGACCATCGCGATGTCGCGGTCCTTCGGCGGGAGGTCGTTGACCACGCGGTCACCGATGACGATCTCGCCCCCCGTGATCTCCTCGAGACCGGCGACCATTCTCAAGGTGGTCGATTTTCCGCACCCGGACGGTCCGACGAGGACGACGAATTCCTTGTCGCGAATGTGGAGGTTCACGTCCTTGACGGCGTGGACCTCGTCGTACTTCTTGTTGAGCTCCTTCATGACGACCTGGGCCATGGTGCCTCCCCCCTCAAATGGCTCCCCGGAGTCGGGGGCTCCGGGCGCTGTGTCGCGACATGCTACACCAACCCACCGGGCGGGTGACCTGTCAAGGGCCGCCATGACGCACCTTGACAGCCCTGGGCATCCTGCCTAGACTCGCGCCACTTTCGGTAGATCCAGGGCGAATGCCGTCGTGAGGGAGGTTCCCATGCAGAGACTTGTCTCGCTGAAAGCGGTCATCGTCGTCGCGCTCCTCGTCGCGGTCGGCGCGTATCTGCTCGGGGCGCACACGGGCTCGGTGATCAGGCCGTCCGTGGCGACGGCGCAGACCCCCATCAAGTGGAAGGTCCAGAGTGCCTGGCCCCCGACGTCGATCGTCCAGGACGCCGCGAAGCTGCTGGTGGAGACGATCAACAAGACCTCCGGCGGACGCCTCCAGATGGAGCTCTCGCCGGCCGGCGCCGTCGTCCCGCCGTTCGAGATCCAGGACGCGGTCAACCGCGGCGTGCTCGACGCCGGCCACACGACGCCGGGCTACATCATCGGCAAGCTGAAGGCCTTCATCCCGCTCACCCACGGGCCACTCTTCGGCATGGACTTCATCGACTATTACGGCTGGTACTGGGAAGGCGGCGGGCACGAGCTGCTCCAGGAGGCCTACCAGAAGAAGCTGAACATGAACGTCGTCAGCTTCCAGGTCCATCCGGAAGGCCCGCAGGCGATGGGCTGGTTCCGGAAGGAGATCCGGAAGTTCGAGGACATCAAGGGCAGCCGCTACCGCATCTACGCGGCGGGCGCCGAGGTCTACAACAAGCTCGGCATCGCGAGCGTCGTGCTCGCGGGCGGTGAGATCGTGCCGGCGCTCGAGCGCGGCGCGATCGACGGCGCCGAGTGGATCAACTGCTACGACGACAAGATCCTCGGCCTGGACAAGGTCGCGAAGTTCCACTACGCGCCGGGCATGCACGAGCCGGTCACGGTCGGCGAGTTCATCATCAACAAGGCGAAGTGGGACGCGCTCCCGGCGGACCTGAAGGACGTCGTGAAGACCTCCGTGCAGGCGTCGTACTGGAACCACTTCGTGAAATTCCAGGAGAAGACGGCCACCGCCTGCCAGGAGCTGCTGAAGTCGGGCATCAAGATCATCAAGACGACCGACGAGCTGAACAAGCGCTTCCTCCGCGCCTACGACGAGGTGTGGCAGGCGGACGCGAAGAAGGACGACTTCTACCAGAAGGTCATCGACTCGCAGAAGAAGTACTCGGGCCTGATCGTGCCGTACCGCCTCTCCTACTGGCCCAACTACAACTTCATCGCCGAGCACTACTACAAGGACAAGGTCTGGCTGAAGTAGCTGATCGGTGACGCCGTCCGGCGACAGGGCGGGAGAGCCGCCCCGTCGCCGGCACCCCGTCCGCTCGTCCACGAACACCCCATGAACGGAGGAATCGCGTGGCCACGGCTTCGCCTCCCGTAGGGACCCATCAGGAGGTCTCTCCGGCCTTCCGCACGGCCGTCGAGGGACTCGACACCTTCGCGAATGTCTGCGGCATGCTCACGGCGTGGCTCATCATCCCGATGACCGTCGCGGTGACGTGGGAGGTCGTGGCCCGCCACTTCTTTCGCGCGCCGACGATCTGGGCGTTCGACGTCACCTACATGCTGTACGGCACGCACTTCATGCTCGGGACCGCGTACACGCTGATGAAGGTCGGGCACGTGCGGACCGACATGCTGTACCAGAACTGGTCCGTCCGCCGCCAGAACTGGGTCGACATCATCGGGTACCTCTTCTTCTACTTCCCGGCGATGGCCTTCTTCCTCTACTACGGCTTCCAGGAGTCGTCGCATTCGTGGTCGATCGGGGAGACGTCGGACGCGAGCCCGTGGCGCCCGATCGTCTACCCGTTCAAGACCGTCATCCCGGTGACCGCGCTCCTTCTGATCATCCAGGGCATCGCCGAAGTCATGAAGTGCGTCTATGCCATCCGCACGGGACGCCTCTGGGTGAAGCGCGAGATGGTGGAAATCGGATGAGCCCCGAGCTGCTCGGCGGCATCATGCTCGCGCTGATGCTCCTCGTCATCTTCATCGGCTTCCCGATCTCGTTCACGCTGATGCTGCTCGCGCTGATCTTCGGCTGGCTCGGCCTCGGCGACCGCGCGTTCTACATCCTCGTCTTCCAGACGATCGGGCTGATGAAAGAGGAGGTGCTGGCCGCCGTGCCGTTGTTCATCTTCATGGGCTACCTGATGGAGCAGGGCGGGCTCATGGAGCGCCTCTTCAAGGGTTTCCAGCTCCTGATGGGGCCGGTGCCCGGCTCGCTCTACGTCGGCGTGCTCATCACCGCCACGATCTTCGGCATCGCCGCCGGCACCGTGGGCGCGACGGTGGTGCTGATGGGCATCATGGCGGTGCCGATCATGACCAAGGCCGGCTACGACATCCGGATGTCGGCGGGCGCGATCACCGCCGGGGGAACGCTCGGCATCCTGGTCCCCCCCAGCGTGATGCTGGTCGTGATGGGGCCGGTCATGGGCGTCTCCGTCGCCGATCTCTACCTGTCGTGCTTCATTCCGGGGTTCCTCCTGGCGGGGATCTTCATCGTCTACTGTCTCGTCCGGAGCTTCCTGAATCCAAGCCTGGGGCCGCCGCTCCCGCCCGAGGAGCGGAGCGGCAGTCTCCTGGAGATCCTCAAGGAGCTGACGCTCGGCATGCTGCCCCACCTGATCCTGATCCTCGCGACGCTGGGCACGATCGTGTGGGGCTGGGCGACTCCCACGGAGGCGGCGGCGATGGGCGTGGTCGGCGCCGCCTTCCTCGCCCTCATCTACCGCGAGTTCACGTGGCGGCGCCTCAAGGACGCGGTCTACAACACGCTGCTCCAGTCCAGTACCGTCCTCTTCCTCGCCGTCGCGGGCAACGTCTTCGGCGCGGTGTTCTCACGCCTCGGCACCGCGACCGTCGCGACGAACGCCATGCTGGGCTGGCAGATCCCGGCGGTCGCGATGCTGGCCGTCATCATGGTGATCATCTTCCTGCTGGGCTGGCCCTTCGAGTGGCCGGCGATCATCCTCGTCTTCGTCCCGCTCATGCAGCCGGTCATCGCGGCGATGAAGATCGACATGCTGTGGTTCGCCACGCTGATCGCCGTGAACCTCCAGACCGCGTTCCTGTCGCCGCCCGTCGCGATGTCGGCGTACTACCTCAAGGGCGTGGCGCCGCAGTGGGACCTCGGTGACATCTACCACGGCATGGCGCAGTTCATGGTCCTGCAGCTCGTCGGCCTCGGCCTCTGCATTGCGTTCCCTGACATCGTGCTGTGGTTGCCACGGATGGTCTTCGGCAAGTAAGGGTCCCATGTCAAGGGAGGGAGCCATGAAGCCACGAGCGGTCGTCCTCACCTGGCTCGCGTTCGCGCTTCCCGTCCTGATCCTGGCGGCCGTGCTGTGGCATGGGCCGGGCTCGGCGTCGGCCCAGCAGCGGTTCGTGTGGAAGGCGCAGAGCGCGTGGCCGGCGACGAACCTGCTGCACCTCTCGGCGCTCGAGTACGTGAAGATGATCGACGAGATGTCGGCCGGCCGGCTGAAGATCGAGATGGGCGCGGCCGGCACCGTCGTCGGCTCCTTCGAGGTGCTCGACGCCGTCAACCGGGGCCTCATCGACGCGACGCATGCCTGGCCGGGGTACTGGGCGGGCAAGAACTCCGCGGCCGGGCTCTTCGCACCCGGTCCCGGCGGTCCGTTCGGCATGGACCGTGAGGAGTACATCGCCTGGCTGTTCGCGGCGGGCGGTCTCGAGCTCTACAACGAGATGCTCCAGAAAGAGCTCAAGATGAACGTCATCGTCCCGGTGTTCACCACGAGCCTGCCGTACTGGGAGCCGCTCGGCTGGTTCAAGCGGCCGTTCGCCAGCCTCGACGACCTCCGCAAGATGCGCTTCCGCACCTCGGGCCTCGGCATGGAGATGATGAAGGCCATGGGCATCTCCGTGGTGACGCTGGCGGGCGGCGAGGTGATCCCGGCGCTCGAGCGCGGCGCGGTCGAAGGCGCGGAGTGGGCGATCCCGAGCCACGACATCGTGATGGGCTTCCAGAACGTGGCGAAGAACTACTACATGCCCGACCTGCGCCAGCCCGCGTCCTACCAGGAGATCATCGTCAACAGGAAGAAGTGGGACGAGCTGCCGAAGGATCTCCAGGCCATCGTGAAGTGGGCGGGGATGGCCGAGATCATCCGGATGACGGCGGTCAGCGTCGACCAGGACAGCAAGGCCGCCGAGGACCTCGAGAAGAAGCACGGCGTGAAGATCCAGACCACGCCGCCTGACATCCTCAAGGCGCAGGTGGAAGCGATCGACAAGGTCTACGCCACCGAGGCGCAGAAGAACCCGTTCTTCGCGAAGGTCCTCAAGTCACAGCGCGACTTCGCGGCCCGCGCGGTGCCGCACGCGCAGAAGATCCGGCCGCCGATCGAGGTGGTCGTCGCGCACTACTTCAAGAAGTAAGCGGAAGCGCGTTCGGCGGGGACGGGGGCGGCGGCCGGGAGGGGTCGCCGCCTCCCGTCCTCGCGTTCCTGAGTCGCCATCCGGCGACTCAGGAATGGCTGCGGAAGTCGGCGGCGACCCCTCCCGGCCGCCGCCCCCGTCCCCGCCGAACGCGCTTCTATTCTTCTCGAAGGTCGTTGCCGAA
>VGLJ01000128.1 GCA_016866775.1 Candidatus Rokuibacteriota bacterium
GCGCCGCCGCGCCGCGCGACGGGCTCGCGACGGAGCCGTCGCCGCGCGCGGGTCGCACGCCACGCGCGCGCACCACCGTGCGGGTGACCGTGCCGACGCAAGACGCGGAGGGACGCGTCCGCGTTCCCGTGAGCGACAACGTGCCGTTCGCGCTGCCCGCGGAGGGCGTGCCCGCGGGGTGGGAGCTGAAGGAGTTCGCGGGCAAGCCGGAGATCGAGCTCGTCCGCGCCGACGGACGGCTCGCGCTGCGGCTGCGCAGCCAGGGGAGCGCGTTCGCGCTCTATCGCGACGTGGTCGTCGACCCGTCCGTGCAGCCGCGCCTCGCGTGGTCGTGGAAAGTGACACGGCTGCCCGTCGACGGCGACGCGCGCGATCCGCTCCGCAACGATCACGCCGTCGGCGTCTACGTCGTGTTTCCTCGCTGGCCGTCGCCCGTCTCGAGCAGCGACGTGCTCGGCTACGTGTGGGACACCGCGGCGCCCGTCGATACGGTGATCACGCTCGCCTCCGCGTCGAACGTGCGCCTGCTCGTGGTGGCATCGGGCCGCGAAGGGCTCGGGCAGTGGCGCGAGCACGAGCGCGACGTCGCGAAGGACTACGCCACGGTCTTCGGCGGGCCCCCGGGGCGGGTGGGGAAGCTGGCGGTCATGGCCGACACCGACCACACGCGCGGGCTCACGGAGGCCCTGGTGACCGACCTTCGCTTCCAGCGCCGCTGAGTGTGCTGGAAAGCCTTGGAAACGCTGACCTCATGCTGCTAAGATGGCGCGCGTGAATCGTACTGAAGAACCCGACGACGACTACGAAGAAGAGGAAGAGGCGCCGCGGTCGATCTTCCAGGCCGCGTGGTTCCGCGTCGTGCTCGTGCTGCTCGTCATCGGCGTGATCGGCGCCGTTGCCGTCCCGTACGTGCTCGACGTCGTGAACGCGCCGGAGCCTCCGCGCCTCGCGCCGTTGCCGGCGCCGAGCCCGCCCGCGGCCACGACCGCATCACCGGCGCCGAAGCCGAGTGCTCCGGCGACGAGCGCGCCTGTTGCGTCCGCGGCGTCGCCCGCGCCGAGCATGCCGCCCGCCCCGAAGATGGCGCCACCCTCTCAAGGTGCGACGGCGTCGAAGCCTGCCGCGCCGTCGACGCCGCCGAGCGCGCCGGCGACCGCACCCAAAGCGCCCGTGGTCGCCGAAGCGCCCAAGGCCGAGCCGAAGCCGGAGCCAAAGCCTGTCGCGAAACCGGCCGCGAAGAAGGCGCCGACGGCCGGCGCCGGCGGCGACTACTTCGTCCAGGTGGGCGCGTTCCGCGAGGAGTCGACCGCCCAGCGCGTCGCCGCGCAGCTCCGCGGGCAGAACTATCCCGTCGACGAATCGGTGAAGCGCGTGGGCAGTGGCGGCTCCGCCGCTCCCGCGCCGCGCGCCGACGCGCGGACCGCGATGTCAGGCACCGACCGCTACGACGTGATCGTCTCCGGCGGCTCGCCGGCCGAGATCAACACGCGCCTCGCGGCGAAGGGCCTCGCCTCCGAGCCGGCGGGAGACAGCGTGCGCATCCGCCCGAGCCTGCCGTTGCGCGATGCCGTCGCGCTGTCGAAGGATCTCGGCAGCGAAGGCTTCAAGGTGCAGGTCCGCCGCGGCACCGGCGGTGGCGGAAGCGCCGAGCCTGCGCCGTCGGCCGCGGTGACGTCGGAGCCCGGCGGTGGTCAGACGCTCTATCGCGTGCGCGTGGGCGGCTATCCGGACCGTGCCTCCGCTCAGGCGGTGCTGAAGGAACTGCAGGACAAGGGCTTCCAGCCCTTCATCGCGAAGGGCCGCGAGTGATCGCCGGGAGGAGGTGAGCGTTCACCGTGACGAAGAACGATCTGGTCAACGCCGTCGCCGCGCACGGGCTGTCGAAGCGGCAGTCGTCCTCGGTGGTGGAGTCGGTGTTCGACATCATCTTCCGGTGCTTCGAGAAGGGCGAGGACGTCAAGATCGTCGGCTTCGGTCATTTCCGCATCCGCCGCAAGGCCTCGCGCCGGGGCCGCAACCCGCAGACGGGTGAGTCCATCGAGATCACGGCGCGCCGTGTCCTCACGTTCAAGCCGTCGAAAGGGCTCAAGCAACGGATCAATACCGCGACGTCGTGACCGACGTGGTGACCGACACCGCCGAGAAGCTGTACTACCGCATCGGCGAGGTGGAGTCGCTCACCGGCGTGCCCGCGTACGTGCTGCGCTACTGGGAGTCCGAGTTCAAGCTGCTGCGTCCCAAGAAGAACCCCGCGGGGCAGCGCGTCTATCGCCAGCGCGACCTCGACCTCGTTCGCCGCATCAAGACGCTGCTCTACGACGAGCGGCTCACGCTCGAGGGCGCGAAGAAGCGGCTGCTCGGAGAATCGCGCCGCGGCCCCGAGCAGCTCGACCTCGGGCTGCGCGAGACGCAGTACGCCGAGGCGCTCCGGCGCGTCCGCGACCGTCTCGTCGCGCTCCGCGCGCGCCTCGCGCCTTGAAGGGCCCCGGCCTTTCTGCGACAATCCGTATCGTCGTGCCCGGGGCGTAGCGCAGCCTGGTAGCGCACCGGACTGGGGGTCCGGTGGTCGCTGGTTCAAATCCAGTCGCCCCGACCATCACTGAGGGGCATGTACGCCGAGGGGCTGCATGCCCCTTTCTTTCTCCGCGCCGCTTTCTTGGTCGGCCTGCGATTATAGACGCGTGCCGATCCGTCTCGTGCCTCGCTGGGTCACGGTGCTGCTGATGGTCGCGTCGGCGGCCGCGGCGGACGAGGCGCGGTCCGCGACGGCCACCGAGCTCGTCATGCGCCACCTCGCGGCGCTGCGGGCGCACAACTTCGCCGCCGCCTACTCGCTCGCCTCGAAAGAGGCCCGCCGCCACTTCACCCGCAGCGAGTTCGAGTGGATGGTGAAGCGCGCGCATCCGGAGATCGCGAGCTCGGCCTACGCGTTCGTCGTGCGCACGCACGAGGCCGACGGCTACCTGTACGTCACCGTGAAGGTGCACGGCCGCAACGGCAAGGACGTCGAGGCGCTCTACGAGCTTGTGCTGGAGGGGAACGACCTGAAGGTGAACGCGCTGTCGTCGCGGCGCGACGACGGAGTGCTCTGAGCGTGCCGCTGATCCTCGTCACGAACGACGACGGCATCCACGCCGCGGGCCTCGCCACGCTCGCCGAGGCGCTCGCGGAGCTCGGCGAGGTGTGGGTCATCGCGCCCGAGCGCGAGCAGAGCGCGTGCGGTCACGCGCTGACCCTGCATCGCCCGGTCCGGCCCGTCGAGATGGGCGAGCGGCGCTTCGCCGTCAACGGTACGCCGTCCGACTGCGTGAACCTCGGCGTGCTCGGCTTCCTGCCGGAGCCGCCGGTCCTCGTCGCGTCCGGGATCAACCACGGCGGGAACCTCGGCGACGACGTGACGTACTCGGGCACCGTCTCCGCGTCGATGGAGGCCACGCTGCTCGGCGTGCCGTCGATCGCGGTCTCGCTCCTCGACGGCGGGAGCCTCGCGGACGCGGCCGCGGCCGCGCGGCTCGTCGCGATGCGCGTGCTCGTCGCCGGGCTGCCGCCGAAGACGCTCCTCAACGTCAACGTGCCGCCGCAGTCGCCGCGTGGGATCCGCCTCGCGCGCCTCGGCCATCGCGTCTACAGCGACAAGATCGTGGAGCAGCGCGATCCGCGCGGGCGCAGTCACTACTGGCTCGGCGGCGGCGAGCCCGTGTGGGCGGCGCTCGAAGGCACGGACATGGGCGCCATCCACGAGGGCTACGTGTCGGTGAGCCCGGTGCAGCTCGACCTGACGAACCACGCGGCGGTCGCGCGGCTCGCGGACTGGGGCCCCGCGCTCAGCGCGCAGCTGAAGGGAGCCGGTGAGCGCCGGCGGCAGTAGCGCCGCGTTCGAGCGCGAGCGCGCGCGCATGGTCGACGACCAGCTCGCGCGCCGCGGGATCACCGACGAGCGCGTGCTCGCGGCGATGCGCAAGATCCCGCGCCATCTCTTCGTCGACGAGGCGCTCCGCGACCGCGCCTACGGCGACCACGCGCTGCCGATCGGCGAGGAGCAGACGATCTCCCAGCCGTACATCGTCGCGCTGATGACGTCGCTGCTCGGCCTCACCGGGCGCGAGAAGGTCCTCGAGATCGGCACGGGCTCCGGGTATCAAGCGGCGGTGCTCGGCGAGCTCGCGCGCCGCGTCTGCTCGATCGAGCGCCTGCCGCGCCTCGCGCAGCGGGCGCGCGCGCTGCTCGACGGCCTCGGCTACGCCAACGTCTGGGTGCGCGTCGGGAGCGGCACGCTGGGCTGGCCCGACGAAGCGCCCTTCGACCGCATCCTCGTCACGGCCGGCGGCCCGGCCGTTCCGCCGCCGCTCTTCGAGCAGCTCGCGCCCGACGGGCGGATGGTGCTGCCGCTCGGCGACGCCGAGGGCCAGACCCTCACGGTCGTCGAGCACGCGGGCGGGACGATGAAGCTCACGCCGCACGGGGACTGCAAGTTCGTCCGCCTCGTCGGGAAGTACGCCTGGGAGAACGGATGAGCGCGGGGGGAACCGGGAGTTCCCCCCGTGTCGGAATGGTCGGGGCGAGAGGATTTGAACCTCCGACTTCACGGTCCCGAACCGTGCGCGCTACCAGGCTGCGCTACGCCCCGTCGGCCGCCGTATTGTACCTCAGCGTCCCAGGACCCCGGCCGTGAGCGCCGGGCCCGACGCGGCCGCGGCGGAGATCGTCGTCGAGGGACGCGTGCAGGGCGTGGGCTTTCGCGAGTACACGCGGCGATGCGCGGAGCGCCTCGGCGTCGTCGGCTACGTGATGAACACGCACGACGGGCGCGTGCGCATCATCGCGGAAGGCACGCGCGCGGCGATCGAGGCGATGGTGCCCGAGCTGCGGCGCGGCCCGCGCCTCGGACACGTCACGCGCGTCAGCGTGGCGTGGCGGACTCCGCGCGGCGAATTCGGCGGCTTCGGCATCCGCTATCCGGCGCGCGACGCGTGAGGGCCCGCGCGTTCGTGGCGGCGGGGTTGCTCCTCACGTTCACCCCGTCGCTGCTCGACGCCGCGCCGGCCCGAGCCTTCGTGCACGAGGTTGCGCGCGGCGAGACGCTGAGCGCGATCGCGAAGCAGTACAAGGTGACCGTGGCGTCGCTGGTGATCGCGAACCGCCTGCGCGGCGCGCGCGCGCGGCTCGTTCCCGGACAGCGCCTGACGATCCCGCGTCCCGGCGCGGCGCCGACGTTCCGCGCGCGCCGCGGCCCGGTCGACGAGGTCCAGCCGGTCAGTCTCGTGCTCGGGCTGCCGGAATTCGACGACGCGCCGAGCTTCCTGTGGCCCGTCGCCGGACCGGTGACGTCGACGTTCGGCCGCCGCAAGCGGAGCTGGCATCGCGGCATCGACATCGTGGCCGAGCCCGGCACGCCGATCGTCGCCGCCGCGGCCGGCGTGATCGTCGCCAGCGGCTTCGAGCCGCGGTATGGTCAGATGGTGAAGATCGAGCACGGGGGAGGCTTCGTGACCGTTTACGCCCACAACGAGCGCAACCTGGTCGAGGTCGGCCAGGACGTGGCGGCCGGGCAGCCGATCGCGATCGTCGGCCGCACGGGGCGCGCGTCAGCGGAGCACGTCCACTTCGAGATCCGCAACGACGGCCGTGTCTACAATCCGCTCTACCTGCTGCCGCTCCCGCCGCGGTCGGTGCAGGTCGAGGTCACGGCCGACGGTCCGCACGAGGACGATGACTGAAGAGATCGACGAGGCAATCCCGGACGAGCCGCTCGACGTCCTCGTCGACGCCGAAGACACGGAGGTCCGCGACGAGACCCGCGAGACCAGCCGCGCGAACCTCGGCGTCTACCTGACGGAGATCTCGCGCATCCCGCTGCTGTCGCGCGAGGAGGAGCAGGCGCTGGCGCGCCGCGCGCGGGCGGGGGACCCATCGGCGAAGGAGCGCATGGTCGAGGCGAACCTGCGCCTCGTCGTCCAGATCGCGCGCCGCTATCTCAATCGCGGCCTGCCGCTGCCGGACCTGATCGAAGAGGGCAACCTCGGGCTCCTCCGGGCGGTGGAGAAGTTCGAGCCCGAGCGCGGCCTGCGCTTCTCGACGTACGGGACGTGGTGGATCCGCCAGGCGATCGTGCGCGCGCTCGCGAACCAGGCGCGGACGATCCGCCTGCCGGTCCACGTGGGTCTCCTCCTCGGCCGCTACCAGCGCGAGCAGCAGCGGCTGATGCAGGCGCTCGGGCGCGCGCCGACGGTCGAGGAGATCGCGAAGGCGATGAACACGAGCGTGGCCGACATCGAAGAGCTCGAGGAGATCCGCCAGCAGCAGACGCTGTCGCTCGAGACGCCGGTGGGCGACGAAGACCAGGGCCGCCTCGCGGATCTCGTCCCCGATCCGTCCGCCGATCCGAACGAGACGCTGACGACGCTGTTCCGCGACCGCACGGATCTCGTCTCGGTCCTCGACGACCTGGCGGCGAACGAGCGCACGGTCCTGCGCCGCCGCTTCGGCCTCGAGGACGAGCCGCCGGAGACGCTGGAGACGATCGGCCGCCGCCTCGGCTTGACGCGCGAGCGCGTCCGCCAGATCGAGGCCGCGGGGCTCAGGAAGCTGCGCAATCTCCTCGCCGCGCGCGGCGTCGACCCGTCGGACTTTCTCTAGGGCGCGCTACAATCGGGTGGTCGTCCCGCCACGGGCCCCCGTAGCTCAGGTGGATAGAGCAGCAGTTTCCTAAACTGCGTGCCGGGTGTTCGAGTCACCCCGGGGGCACCAATAAATCAATGAGTTAAGATCCGGTAGTGTCGCAACAGTCGGCTTGAATTCACCACGTAGTCACCACCATGGCCTCCTGGCACCTGGGGGTGACGAAGCGCCAGTCGTCGGATTGGCAGGCGCCGCCGCCGGCGCGACGCTGACGCTACGCCGGCTCCGGTAGCGACACCTCCGGCGTGCGGGCGCGCCCGTGCTCCAGGGCGTAGATCATCTCCTCGAGGCTTAC
>VGLJ01000129.1 GCA_016866775.1 Candidatus Rokuibacteriota bacterium
CGGGCGTGGGGCTCGCCGAAGATCCCCGTGACGGTTGGACTCGGTCGGAATCCGGGAAACCGATACGCATCCCACAGCCGACGCGGTCGTCGCGGAGGTGGCATGCGGCGATCATCGCCGAATCTCGTGACCCTGCCGCAACGTTTCCGACCGCTGCCAGAGCGGGTTTCATCATCCTCGGCGGCCGCTTCTCACCCACTCACTTCCACGAAGAGCCTTTATTGTCAGGTTGGGCGACACAGCCTCAGGATGTCCGCAGGATCTCACATGTCAAAGACGCCCGGTGAGACCGTCGATGAAGCGGTCGAGGACGAGCGTGAAGGCGACCGCGGTCGGAACGCCGCCGAGCAGTGCCCCCGCCATGAGCGCCCCCCAGAAGAAGCTGGCGCGCCGTCATCCGCGCGTCCACGCCGGCACCGCGAACAACCGCCGGGCCCCGATGAGCGTGAAGAGGCGCATTGACGGCAATTCTAGACGATGGATGCCCTTGAGGTTTCTCGGCGCGTGCTAGACTCCGCCGCGCCGTGATCAGGCGTCCGCTCATCGCCCTCGCGCTGGCGATCGCGGCGCTGGGCGTGCTGGCGGGCGGGCTCGCGTGGCTGCTCGATGCGCCGAAGCCACCACCCGGCGCCGACCGTGCCCAGCGGCTCTACTACGCGTTCTGCGCGGAGTGCCACGGCGTGGACGGCCGCGGCTCGTGGCGCGCGGCGCTCTTCCTCGTGCGCGCGGGCGATCTCACGAACGCGCCGCGCATGGCGAGCCTCTCCGACGCGTACCTCTTCGATCTCATCAAGCACGGCGGCGCGCCGTTCGGCCGGCCGGGGATGCCGGCGTCGGGCGCTCGGCTCCGCGACGACGACATCGCGCTCCTCGCGCGCCACGTGCGGACGCTCTCCGCGCGTTAACGCGCCTGCTCGACCCAGAGCAGCGTCAGCTCGCCCTCGCGCTCGCGCACGCCCATCCGTACGCGGTCGCCCGGCTTCACACCGCTCCGATCCACGAGCGCGGGATCGGCGAAGATCGCCATGAGCTCCATCTCGCGCATGCCGAGCGCGGGAATCGCGTCGTGGCGGACGAGCAGGAGATTCGCGGCGGGACGCGTGATGAGGGTGCCGCGCACTTCGTAGGCCGGCGGGCGCACGATCGTGCCCCAGATCCCGACCCCGAATCCGATCAGCAGGACGAGGAAGATGCCGGCGATCGCGAGGCGCGGCAGCCGGCCGCGCCCCGCGTCGCCGTCGGCGTTACTGCTGCTCCCAGTTGAAGCGATGGGTCTCCCAGTCGAAGGCCTTCGACACCGTCGGGCGCGGGCGGATGTCGCTGCCGCGCACGATCCACGGCGTCTTGCTGCCGCCGCAGCCTTCGTGAAGGATGGCGGCCGACGCGTCGGGCCGGGTGCCGAACGTTCCGGCGAAGGTCACGATGCTGACCGCGGTCCCGATGGCGCAGATCGCGATCTTGAACGGGAAGCCGGCGGCGGTGGCGGCCACCGCGCCGACGTCGTAGACGTCCATCCCGCGCTGCGGGGCGGCGGGCTTCACGTCCTCCTGGAACATCTGCGGCGCGACGGGTTGCTGCGCGGCGGCGAGTGAGGCGAGCGGGCCGGCTCCCGCCAGCGACAGCATCACGAGCACCGCGACGGCACGGAAGACGACCTTCATTGGCGACCTCCCTGAACATGGGGGCCACGCAACACAGGGCCCCCAAGCCCCTGTCACGTGAGCGACATGGTTATTATAGTCTGCCGATTCGATTGAACCCCGACCATCCTGGAGGTCCTCCCATGAAGCTCGTGCGCTTTTCCACCCAGGGCCAGGCCCCGCGGCTCGGCGCGATCCAGGGCGAACGCATCGCGGACCTGCAGGCCAGCCTCGCGGCGACGTTGACGCGGCGCGGTGTCGTCCGCGCGCAGGAGCTCGCGGCATCCCTGATCCCCGCCAGCACGCGGCAGTTCCTCGAGGGCGGCGTCGTCTCCCGCGAGGCGGTCGCGAGCATCACCGAGTGGGTGACCGTCGACCGCGGGGCCGCGCGGCTCCACGCGCCGATCACCGATCCGGGCAAGTTCATCTGCATCGGCCTCAACTACAGGGACCACGCGGAGGAGGCCGGCCAGCCCATCCCGAAGGAGCCGCCGATCTTCGCGAAGTGGGCCAACGCGATCATCGATCCCGGCGAGCCGATCCTGCGTCCGCGCGGCTCGAATGCTCTCGACTGGGAAGTGGAGCTGGGTGTCGTGATCGGACGGACCGCGCGCTACGTGCCGCGCGAGCAGGCGCTCGACTACGTCGCCGGCTACACGATCATCAACGACGTGAGCGCGCGCGACTTCCAGTTCATCACCTCGCAGTGGATGACCGGCAAGATCTTCGAGACCGCGGCGCCCGTCGGCCCGTACATCGCCGATCGCGAGGAGATTGCAGACCCGCACGTGCTCGCGCTGAAGACGTTCGTCAACGGCAAGCAGATGCAGAACGGCAACACGAAGACGTTCATCTTCGACGTGACGTACCTCGTGAGCTACCTCTCGAAGCTGATGACGCTCTCCCCCGGCGACCTGATCGCCACCGGGACGCCGCCCGGCGTCGGCTTCGCGATGAAGCCGCCGGTCGCGCTCCAGCCGGGCGACGTGTGCCGTCTGGAGATCACGGGCCTCGGCGTGCTGGAGAACCCGATCAAAGACGCCTGATCCACGGGCACTCGCGAAGCGCCACGGCTCCGCCGGGGCGCGGAGCGTGGGGGGCTTGGGGGGCCCGCGGCGGGCCCCCCAACTCCAACGGGTCCCTGGCTTGCATTGCTAGACTGACGACGAGGGCCTATCGCCACCATGCTCGATCTCATCGGTCCGCTCGTCGTACCGAACGACAGCAAGATCGTCCTGCTCTCGTCAGACGGCCTGGGGGGCCTGCCCCGCCCCGAGACCGGCAAATCCGAGCTCGAGACCGCGCGAATCCCCAACCTCGATCGACTCGCCGCCGAGGGAGCCTGCGGGCTGCTCCGGCACGTCGCGCCGGGCATCACGCCCGGCAGCGGCCCGGGGCACCTGGGTCTCTTCGGCTATGACCCCCTGCGGTACCTGGTCGGTCGCGGCGTCCTGGAAGCGCTCGGGATCGAGTTCGACCTGCGGGCGGGCGACGTGGCGGCGCGCGGGAACTTCTGCACGGTGGACGGCGCCGGGCTGATCGCCGACCGGCGCGCGGGACGCATCAGCACCGACCTCTGCATCCAGCTCACCGCGCGCCTGAAGACGATCACGCTGCCGGGCGTCGAGGTGCTCGTGGAGCCGGTCAAGGAGCATCGCTTCGTGCTCGTGCTCCGCGGGACCGGCCTCGGGGGCCGGCTCTCCGAAACCGATCCGCAGGCGCTCGGCAAGCCGCCCCTGCCCGTTCGCGCGCTGGACGCGGCGTCGACGCGCACCGCGGAGCTCGTCAACGCGTTCGTCGGGCAGGCGCGCGCGCGGCTGGCGGACGCGGCGCCCGCGAACATGGTGCTGCTCCGGGGGTTCGACGGCGTCCCCGATCTCCCGCGCTTCCCCGAGGTCTTCGGGCTGCGCGCAGCCGCGATCGCCGCGTATCCGATGTATCGCGGGCTCGCGAAGGTCGTCGGCATGGACGTGCTGAAGACCGGGACCACGTTCGCCGACGAGGTCGCGACGCTGAAGGAGCACTGGCAGAGCTACGACTTCTTCTTCGTCCACTACAAGGACACCGACAAGGCGGGCGAGGACGGGGACTTCGACGCCAAGGTCGCGGCGCTCGAGCGGCTCGACGGCTTCGTGCCGGAGATCCTGGCCCTGCGCCCGGACGTGCTCATCGTCTCGGGTGACCACGCCACGCCGTCGATCCTCGCCGCGCACGGCTGGCAGCCGGTGCCCGTGGTGATTCGCTCCCGCTACGCCGGCGCCGATCCGGTCACCGCGTTCAACGAGCGCGCGTGCGCCGCCGGCACGCTCGGCACGCTGCCCGCCCAGCACCTGATGCCGCTCGTGATGGCCAACGCGCTGCGCCTGACGAAGTTCGGGGCCTGACACCGGAGGTGGTGACGTGCGGTTGTTGGTCCGGATCTTCGCCGCCACCTCCGTCGTCACCATCCTCGTCATGGGCGGCTTCGCGTACCTCGAGGTGCGCGACGAGCGCGCCCGCCTCGAGCAGGATCTGCGGCGCCGCGCGGCGCTCGTCGCGGAGGCCGTGCGCGAAGCGGCGGAGCCACTCGTCGCGCGCGGCGCGAAGGGCGGCTTCGAGCGCGTGCTCAAGCGCTTCGGAGGCTCCGATCGCGCGATCGCGATCTACGATCAGTTCGGCAGCCTGATCGACGCCTCGCTCGACATCAAGCCGTACGTCGGCCCGCTCTCGCCGTTCGTCACCGACGCGATCCGCGACAACGTCCCCTCCCGCCGCGCGACGCGCGTCGCCGGCGGCACGGTGTGGATGCACATCACCCCGCTCCAGCGGGACGACCGCGCGATCGGCGCCATCGCCGTCCTGCTCGATGCCGACTCCCTCGAGTCGCGAGAGCTGAGCCTCTGGCGCCGCACCGCGGTGCGCATCGGTCTCTTGGTCCTGCTGATCACCGGCATCGCGTGGGCCCTCGTGCGGTGGACCGTCACCCGTCCGCTCGCGCGCATGGCCGAGTGGACGAAGCAGCTCCGTGCCGGCCTCCCGATGCAGCCGCCGCCCGACGCCGACATCAGCCTCTTCGGCCCGCTCGCGAAGGAAGTCACGGGCCTCGCGCGCACGCTCGCGCGCACGCGCGTGGTGGCGGAGCAGGAAGCGCGGCTGCGGCTCTCCGGCGAGAGCATCTGGACGGAGGAGCGGCTCAAGCAGTTCGTCCGGATCCAGTTCGGCGACCAGCCGATCGTCGTCGTCTCGAACCGCGAGCCGCCGAGCCACGTGCGCGACGGCAAGGACATCCGCACGCAGCAGCCTGCGAGCGGTCTCGTCACCGCGCTCGAGCCGATCATGCTCGCGTGCGGCGGCGTGTGGATCGCCCACGGCAGCGGCAACGCCGACCGCGTCGTCGGCGAGCGCGTGGGGCTGCCGGTCGACGATCCGGCCTACACGCTGCGCCGCATCTGGCTCGAGCCCGACGAGGAGAAGGGCGACTACTACGGCTTCGCGAACGAAGGGCTGTGGCCGCTCTGTCACATCGTGCACGAGCGCCCGCAGTTCCGCCCCGACGACTGGGAGCACTACCGCGCGGTCAACGCGAAGTTCGCGCGGGCGCTCAACAACTTCCTCGAGACGGTGGAGCGCGCGATCGAGGGCCGCGTCGAGTGGGACGACTTCTCGGTGATCCGGGGCCAGCACACGACGCGCGTGCAGCCGTTCCCGATCAGCGTCGCGCCCGAGCCCGCCGCCGCGCCGAGCGCGGACCGCGCGAGCATCCGGGAACACCTCGGCGTCGACGACATGCTGGTCGCGCTCGGCGTCGAGCGCGTCGACTACACCAAGGGCCTGCCCGAGCGGATGCGCGCGATCCGCCGCTTCTTCGAGCGGTGGCCCGAGTACCGCCGGCGCGCCGTGTTCGTCCAGGTCGCCTCGCCGAGCCGCAGCAGCATCCCGCGCTACGAGGCGCTGCAGGAGGAGATCCAGGTCCTCGTGCGCGAGATCAACGACGCGCTCGCCGAGCGCGGGTGGCGGCCGATCGTGTACCGCGAGCGGCCCCACGAGCGCGCGGAGATGGCGGCGCTCTACCGGGCCGCGGACGTGCGCCTCGTCACGTCGCTGCACGACGGCATGAACCTCGTCGCCAAGGAGTTCGTGGCGGCGCGCGGCGACGACGACGGCATCCTGATCTTGAGCCGCTTCGCCGGCGCCGCGCGCGACCTGCGCGACGCGCTGGTCGTCACCCGTACGACATCGACGGCATGGCCGAAGCGATCCGCGTCGCGTTCGAGATGGACCCGGCCGAGCGACGGCGCCGCATGGCCCGGATGCGGAGCCACGTGCGCGACCGGAACATCTCTCGCTGGGCCGCGCAGCTCCTCACCGAGCTCGCGCCGATTCCGCGCGGCGTCTCCGTCGCGGCGGAGCAGTGTGCAGCGCGTGCCGTGTAAATGTGACCGCAACCGTCCCGCAAGGGGTCCCGGTTGCGACTATTTCGGCCTGAAAGCGGCTCCCTCGTATGGCACGCGGCTTGCGAACGTTACCCGCGTCGGGCGCGAACGACGCGTCCGACGGGGGAGTGACGGGCCATGGGAGAGAAGAACGTGATTTCGCTGCACAGCGCGACCGGGGCGAGCATCGACACGGACATGTGCGGCCGCCGCCACATGCAGGTCGCGCGCTTCGCGCCACAGGTCATCGCGAGCGGCGCACTCTATCACCGCGAGTGCTACGAGGCGTGGTACTTCGGGCGCCACGGGCGCCGGCCCAGCCTCCTCGCCGGCGTCAACGGCGATCGCCACCGCTTTCAGGTCCGCGACAAGGCGGCGTAAGGACCGCGTCGAGCGCGACAGCCTGGGACTGAAGCGCGTCCCGGCCGCCGCGCTCTACGGCGTCTTCACCCAGCGCGCGCGTGAGACGTTCGACCTCAGCGGACGCGCGCCGCACCCGGCGCTCCTTCGCGCGTACGCGCGCGTCAAGCGCGCCGCGGCCGTCGCGAACGGGCGGCTCGGTCTTCTGCCCGCCTCGTGGGCGCGCGCGATCGTCCAGGCCGCCGACCGCGTGATCGCGGGCGAGATCGCCGACGTCGCCGTCCTCGACGCG
>VGLJ01000130.1 GCA_016866775.1 Candidatus Rokuibacteriota bacterium
GCGGGGCGCTCCCAGTGCGTCCTGAACGGCACGTCCCCGAGTCCATCGCGACCATGTATCGCCTCCGCGCGTGGGCCTTGGCACGAGGGCGTCCGTGTCTCGCATGTGGCCACGGAGGCGAACGATAATTACTGACACAGTAGTACTAGCACCGGCAGAGCTGCTGCTCGCGCGGCCCGACGGCACCGGAGCGGGCACGGCCGAAATAATCCAGGGGACTTCGGGTCAGGATCCACGGGATCCAGAGCGGCGCCGCTCGCGGGATCGTCGGTGAGCCAGATCTCGCGGCCGTAGCCTGCCGCGTAGAGCGCGGCCGCCTTTCAGCGCGCGCGCACGTCTCGCCGTTGAGCACGGCGATGACCGGCGCCGGCTCGAGCGCGTCGCGCGCCGCGAGCCACGCCGGATCGGGAGGCGAGAATCGTGAGCACGCGGCCGCGACCGCGCCGGCGAGCACGCAGGCGATGATCAGCATCGCCCAGAAGCGCGTGGTGTATCGTAGCTTCGCGCAAACCACGGAGGGCTAGCCTCAACTGGCAAGGCAGTGGACTTGAAATCCACCGGGCCGCAAGGCCCATGGGAGTTCGAATCTCCCGCCCTCCGCCAATTCTTCGACGCACACGTTCAGATCCAGCCGCGCCACCAGTACAGCGTCAGCGCCGCGTACTCGTAGGTCAACGCCGCGGCGTCGGCCAGGCGCAGCATGACGCTCGCGGGATTGAGCGTCAGCCACCGAGTCGGCGCGTCGCCCGTGCGTCGGTCGGCGGGCCCGGGGATCACGCGGACGCCGGCCTTTCGCATCGCTTGATACGCGCGATGGACGTGCGTCGGCGACGTTACGAGGATGACCGACTTGAAGCCGCGTGCCCGCGCGATGTCGGCGATGACCCGCGCCTGGTCCACGGTGCGCGCCGCACGCGTCTCGACGATGAACGCCGGGCCCGAGAGGCCGAGCTCGGAGGCGACGCGCGCCATCGCTTCGGATTCGGGGAGCGAAGGATCGGTCGGGTTGCCGCCGGTCAAGATGACGACCGGCGCGTAGCCCTGTCGAAAGAGGCGCAGGCCATAGACGAGGCGGCGGAGCGTCTGATCCCCGAGAACACCATCATTACGAATGCCGCCGCCGAGGATCGCGATCGCGTCCGCGCGGACCAGCGGCGCGTCGGTCTCGAGCGCCGCCACGCCCCAGTGCGCCACCGGCGTCACGGCGACGATGAGGACGACGAGCCCGAGAGCAGCGAGTCCCCTGACGACCACCGCGCGCACCACTCGCCCCGCCCTGACGATCGTCATCCGATTTCCTCCTTCGAGCCCGCGAATGATGAGTATAGGATTCCAGCCCGGGAGGGAACGTCCATGATCGATCTCACGCTCGAGATGGCGGAGCGCGCGGCGAAGGCCGCGCTGGCGAAGGCGAAGCAGCTCGGCACGGTGATGACCGCATCCGTCGTCGACGAATCCGGCCGCACGGTGCTCATCATGCGCGGCGACGGCGCCGGCTTCCTCAGCACGGAGACGTCGAAGGCCAAGGCGATGGCGGCCGCGAACTTCCGCAAGTCCACCAAGGAGCTCGGCGACATGGTGGCGAAGGGCTCGCCGTTCTGGTCCGCGGCGCCGGCCGTCCTCAAGGGTGAAGTGCTGCCGAGCATCGGCGCGGTGCCGATCATGAAGAACGGCCGAGTGATCGGCGCGATCGGCTGCGGCGGCGGCACCGGCGAGCAGGATCACGAGTGCGCGGCCGCGGGCGCGGAGGCGGTCGGCGGCGCGTGACCGGCGCCGCGCTCCTCGTCGAGACGCTCCGCACCCACGGCGTGAAGCAGATCTTCTCGCTGTCGGGAAACCAGATCCTGTCGGTCTACGACGCGACGATCGGGCGCGACATCGCACTGGTGCACACGCGGCACGAGGCGGCGGCCACGCACATGGCGGACGGGTGGGGCCGTCTCACCGAAACGCCGGGCGTGGCGCTCGTCACCGCCGGGCCCGGGCATCTGAACGCCGTCTCCGCGCTGTATTCGGCGCTGATGGCCGAGTCGCCGATGGTGTTGCTGAGCGGCCACGCGCCACGCGCGCAGCGCGGCCGGGGCGCGTTTCAGGAGATCGATCAAGCGGGGGCCGCGCGGCCGGTCGTGAAGGCGGCGTGGGTCGCCGAATCGGCGGAAGGGCTCGGCAACGACATCGCGCGTGCGTTCGCCGTCGCAAATTCCGGCCGTCCGGGCCCGGTGCACGTGAGCCTGCCGGGCGATCTGCTCGAAGCGAAGCTCACCGAGCCGATCGCCGTGCCACCGCCCACGCGGCTCGAAGTGATGCGGCTGCCCGACGCCGCGATCCGCCGCATGCTGGACCTCTTCGCCGAGGCGAAGCGGCCGCTGATCCTCCTCGGTCCCGCGATGGCGCGCGCTCGCCGGCGCCAGATCGTGGATCGCCTCGGCGAGATCACCCGCGTGCCCGCGCTCGTCATGGAAAGCCCGCGCGGCGTCAACGATCCGGCGCTCCACGGCGCCGCGAGCTGTCTCCCCGACGCGGATCTCGTCCTGTTGCTCGGAAAGGCGGCGGACTACTCGGTGCGATTCGCGCAGCCGCCGGCGTTCGCGCCCGGCGCGCGCCTCGCGCGCATCGACATTGACGCGATGACCCCGCCGTCGGCGTCCGAGCGCTTCGTGCTCAGCGTCGCCGCGGATCCCGAGATCGCCACGGCGCAGCTCGTCGACGCCGCCCGCGAGCGCGCGTGGCAGCGCAGCGCGTGGACCGACGAGGTGGCGCAGGCGCGCGCCACGCTCCCGGCGGAGTGGGCCGCGCACGCGCGAGCCGACCGCGCGCCGCTCCATCCGCTTCGCGTCTGCGCGGCCATTCAGCGGCACGTGCGGGACGAGACGCTGCTCGTGATCGACGGCGGCGAGTTCGGCCAGTGGGCGCAGGCCGCGCTCGACGGCGGCACGCGCCTGATCAACGGCCTCTCGGGCTCGATCGGCAGCGCAATCCCGCTCGCGCTCGCCGCGAAGGTCGCGCACCCCGGCCGCCCGGTCGTCGCCATCGTCGGCGACGGCACGTTCGGCTTCCACGCGATGGAGATGGACACCGCGGTCCGGTATCGCCTGCCGATCGTGGTCATCGTGGGCAACGACGCGCGGTGGAACGCCGAGCACCAGCTGCAGCTCCAGCACTACGGGGAGGCGCGGGCCGTCGCCTGCGCGCTCTTGCCGACGCGCTACGACCGTCTCGTGGAGGGTCTCGGGGGCCACGGTGAGCACGTCGAGCGCGCCGAAGAGCTGGAGCCGGCCCTCGCCCGCGCGGTGGCCTCCGGCAAGCCGGCGTGCGTCAACGTCATGATCGACGGCGTCGCGGCGCCGACATACCGCCGGGGCCCCGGCGCGCACTGAGCCCCGCACTCAACCTGTTATACTGATTCGGTTTTCGTCGGCGGTTCCGCGTGGAGAGGTGGCCGAGTCGGCCGAAGGCAGCCGCCTGCTAAGCGGTTATACGGTCAAAAGCCGTATCCAGGGTTCGAATCCCTGCCTCTCCGCCACGCGCCCTTAGCTCAGTTGGATAGAGCGTCGGACTACGAATCCGAAGGTCGGGGGTTCGATTCCCTCAGGGCGCACCATACTCCGCGGGCTCACGGGGGGTGCGATGCGGACCTCTCGTGAGCGCCGCGCCGGAGGGCCTGTGAGCGCATTCAAGCTGATCGCGCTGGTCGTGCTGGTGGTCGTCGTCGCGACGTTCGTGCAGCCCGCGCGCGCCGAGGCGGTCGAAGCGATGACAGCGATCACGATCGCCGGCATCGCCGTCGGGGTCGTGCTGATCATTGCGGCGATCGTGATCGCGAACATCCGCGAGCGGCAGAGCGCCACCGCGGGTGAGCCGGCTGTCGTGGCGCTCGCCGCGGGGATCGTTCAAGGCATCTAGCGGCGGCATGCTCCGCGCGGTATCGTGACACCGCCGGCCGACGACGAACGGTTCATGCGCGAAGCGCTGGACGAGGCGCGTCGCGGCGCCGCGGCCGGCGAGGTGCCGGTGGGCGCCGTCGTCGTGATGGACGGCGCGATCGTCGGGCGGGCGCACAACGCGCCGATCGCGCTCGCGGATCCGACCGCGCACGCCGAGGTGCTGGCGCTCCGGATGGCCGGTGAGAAACGTGGCAACTACCGCCTCACCGGTGCGACGCTGTACGCGACGGTGGAGCCGTGCCCGATGTGCTGCGGCGCCGCGCTGCACGCGCGGGTCGCGCGGGTCGTGTACGGGGCGCGCGATCCGAAGGCGGGCGCCGTGGAGTCGCTGTACCGGCTGCTCGACGACGCGCGGTTGAATCACCGCGTGGCGGCGACGGGCGGCGTGCTCGGCGACGAAGCGGCACGGGTCCTGAGCGCGTTCTTTGAAACGAGACGATGAGCGATTCGCGGAGGGGTGGCCGAGCCCGGTTGAAGGCGTCCGACTCGAAATCGGATAGGGGCGTAAGTCCCTCGGGGGTTCAAATCCTCTCCCCTCCGCCAATTCTTCTCGAGAAGGCCGCGTGTGCGACGGAGAGGTGACCGAGCGGCCGAAGGTGCGGCACTGGAAATGCCGTATACGGGCAACCGTATCCAGGGTTCGAATCCCTGCCTCTCCGCCACCATTGACCTTGACGGTCCGTGACCGTCAAATGTGGTCGAATACGATCTCCGATGTGGCCGTGCTAGACGGGGAGGTAGCGGTGCCCTGTAGCCCGCAATCCGCTCTAGCGGGGTTGAATCCCCTCCCGAGGGCGTGTCGTGTCGAGTGAGCCTCACGGTGCGGCGTCGAAGGTTGGGCCCCACGCAACGAGAAGCGTCGAACCCCGCCAGGCCCGGAAGGGAGCAACGGTAAGGCGCCCCTCTCGTGTGCCGTGGGAGTACCTGACTGGAGCATGTGTCGTGAGGAGTTCGCGGTACGACATTGTCCGGAGGGGGGTGCACGGTCACTCTTCGATCGCGCATGAGTAGTTACCAGGTCCTCGCCCGCAAGTGGCGGCCGCAGACGTTCGAGGCGGTCGTCGGTCAGGATGCGATCACCCGCACGCTGCGGAACGCGCTCACGTCGGGCCGCGTCGCGCACGCGTACCTCTTTGCCGGCCCGCGCGGCATCGGCAAGACGACGACCGCGCGCCTGGTCGCGCGCGCGCTGCTGTGCGTCGAGCGCAAGGGGCCGGAGCCCTGCGGCACGTGTGTGGTCTGCGCGGACCCGCAGCCCGTCGACCTGATCGAGATCGACGCCGCGTCGAATCGCCGGATCGAGGACATTCGGACGCTCCGCGAGAACGTGAAGTACGCGCCCTCGCGCGGGCAGTACAAGGTCTACATCGTCGACGAGGTCCATCAGCTCACGAACGACTCCTTCGACGCGCTCCTGAAGACGCTGGAGGAGCCGCCCGCGCACGTGGTGTTCATCCTCGCCACGACGGACCCGCGCGAGCTGCCGCAGACGATCCTCTCGCGCGTGCAGCGCTTCGACTTCCGTCCGATCAGTCACGAGGCGCTGACCGCCACGCTCGAGCGCATCCTGCAGGACGAGAAGATCACCTACGAGCGGGACGCGCTCCCCGCCGTCGTTCGCGCGGCCGAGGGTTCGCTGCGCGACGCGCTCTCGCTGCTCGACACCGCGATCGCGTATGGCAACGGCGCCCTCGAGGCCGCGACCACGGCGAGTCTGCTCGGCGCCAGCGCGCCGCGTGAGGTCCGCGCGTTCGCGGCGGCGCTGCTCTCACACGACACCGTCGCGGCCGTCGAGGCGATCGACCGCGCGGTGCGCGATGGGGACGACGTCCAGGCATTCACGCGCGACGTGATCGAGCTGCTGCGGCGCGTGCTCGTGCTGAAGGCCGCGCCCGCGGCGAAGATGCCCGACCTGATCCCGACCGAGCTCGAGGAGCTGCGCGCGCTCGCCGAGCCGGTCGGGCTCGACGAGAGCCTCTACGTCGTCCGCGCGTTCCTCGAGGCCGATGCGCTCATGCGCGAGTCGCCGCATCCGCGCATCGAGCTCGAGATCGCCGCGATCCGTGCCACGCGGCGACCCGTGCCGCAGGAGCTCGACACGGTGCTCAGGCGCGTCGACGAAGCGCTCGCGCGCGTCGGCTCAGCGCCATCGTCGACGCCCGCCGCGTCGCAGGGGAGCCTCTTGGGCGACGACACCGCGGCCACGCGCGCCGGCTCGGCACCCGCGCCGAGCCGTTTCGAGCCTGCGCCCACCCGCGCACCGGCGCCGCCGGCTCCAGCCCCGCGCGCGGCTGCGCCGCCGAGCCCGGCCGTGAGCGCTCCGCCGCCGCGGCCGTCGATCGCGCCGCAATCGCAGCCGCCCTCGGCGCCCGAAGCCGCCGCGCCCGCCGACGAGCTCGCAGTCGCGTGGCAGCGCGTCGTCGATGAAGTCATGAGCAAGAAGCCG
>VGLJ01000131.1 GCA_016866775.1 Candidatus Rokuibacteriota bacterium
ATGGACGCCTTCTACGAGGCGCTGGGACCCAAGAAGAGCGCGGGGATTCGGCTGGTGGTGATGGACATGTGGAGGCCGTTTCGGAACTCCACAGCGCGTCACGCCGAAGAGGCAGCCATCCTGTTCGACAAGTTCCACGTGATGCGCCACCTCGGCGAAGCACTCGACAAGGTGCGCAAGAGCGAGTACGCGCGGCTCACGGGCAAGGACCGCCGCTTCATCAAGGGTCAGAAGTACACGCTGCTCGCGCACCGCGAGAACCTGACGCTTGAGGGAAAGAGGAGCCTGAAGCTCCTGCTGGCAGCGAACAAGCGGCTGAACACCGCCTACCTGCTCAAGGAGTCCTTCGGCCAGCTCTGGAACTACCGCCTCGCGACCTACGCGAGGCGCTTCTTCGAGAACTGGCGTGCGTCGCTCAAGTGGCAACGGCTCAAGCCCTACGAGCGCTTCGCTGCGATGATCGATCGCCACTGGGATGGCATCGCGGCCTACTGCGAGCCGGAGAACAAGGTCGCGCTCGGCTTCGTCGAAGGGCTCAACAACAAGGTCCGAGTGATCCAGCGACGAGCCTACGGCCTACGCGACGAGGAGTACCTGCGGCTCAAGATCCTCACGACCATGCTGCCTCCCCTTTAGCTTGACGAAACTTGACGGAAATGACCCACACGATTTCCCGAAGAGCCAGATGACACGTCGCTCGCTCTTCGTCCTGGTCGCCCTGATGGGCTTCGTCCCCGCGGCGCACGCCGCACCCACCCCGCAGCAGCTCTGCGAGTCGGCGATGGAGCTGGCGTCCGCGAAGTACGCGCAGTGCCGGCTGAACGCCGAGTCGAAGTACTCGAAGACGCTCGATGCCGCCAAGCGCACCGCGGCGTTGACCAAGTGCTCGACGAACCTCAGCACCGCGTTCTTGAAGGCGACCGACAAGTACGTCGGCGCCTGTGCCGCGACCGAGCCGTCGTCGGCGTTCGACGACTACCTGAAGCAGTGCTCGGACGATGCGACCGCTGCTGCGGCCGGCGCGACACTGCCGGACTACGTCGCTGATCTCGCGACGTGCAACGCGGACCTGACGACCTGCGACGGCGACCTCGCCACCTGCACGACGAACCTCGCCACGACCACCACGGACCTGACGACGTGCGAGGGCGACCTCGCCGCGTGCGAGGCGCTGCCGCCGGCACGGCTCCTGAAGACCGGACAGACCACCTCCTACGGCCCGGGCAGCGACGGCGATCTGCAGGTCGGCATCGAGCAAGGCTACACCGACAACCTCGACGGGACGATCACCGACATCAAGACCGGACTCGTGTGGGAGAAGAAGTCGGACGACGGCTCGCTCCACGACGTGGACAACACCTACTCGTGGTCCATCGCATCGTACGGCACGACCAACGTGCTCGACGGCACGATCGCGACGACGTTCCTCGCGGCGCTGAACGCCGGCGGCGGCTTCGCGGGGCACACCGACTGGCGGCTGCCGAACCGCAAGGAGCTGGAGAGCCTCACGAACCTCGAGGTGTTCGGCCCGTCGACGTTCCCCGCGTTCAATACCGGCTGCACGCCAGGTTGCACGGTGCTGGAGTGCAGCTGCACACGTAACGACTACTACTGGTCGTCGTCCACGTGGGCCTTCGGTACGAACCAGGCGTGGTACCTGGCCTTCTTCGACGGCCGCGCGGACGTGAACTTCAAGGAGCCCGGCGCCACCTTCCGCGTCCGTGCCGTTCGCGGCGGCTGACCGAGTTGATTCTTGACACTTGACCCCTTGGTTCTTGTTCCTCGGCCCGCGGCGTGAGCCGCGGGCCGAGGCCCTTCGAACAATCGGTCGTCCCGGCTCGGGGGAAGGAGGTCGCACGGTGGCGCAGACGGAGCATCTGCCGATCTACAAGCGCACCTACGACCTCTGCCTGTACCTCGAGCAGGTCGTCCGTTCCTTCCCGAGGTACCAGAAATATACTCTCGGCACGGACCTGCGTGATGCGGCGCGGCGGGTGCTCAAGCTCGTCGTGCGCGCCGGCTCGCGCCAGAACAAGGTCGACGTCCTCCTCGAGCTGCGCGAGACGCTCGAGGAGCTGAAGGTTCTGCTCCGCCTCGGCCAGGACGCGCACGCGTTCCAGAAGTTCGCGAGCTTCGAGCATGTCGCGACGCTGGTGGTCGAGATCGCGAAGCAGAACGAGGGCTGGCTGAAGCACCAGCAACAGGCCTCCGGCCCGGTCGCGGGGCATGGCCAGAATCGGCGGGTGACGCCCCGAGGGCCGACCACGCCGAGCGCGCCATGATCATGAGGTCCCTCTCCCGCCCGGGAATCGGGCGCAGCGGCGACGGCCTTGAAGGGGCCCGAGCCACAAGGGCAGTCTTCCCCCGTCTCGGCGGGGCCAGGCGCCCGGGTCCGCGGACGGCCCATGCGTGCATGGAAGCCCCGCGGGAACAAGCGGAGAGGGCGACCGTTCCCGACAACTACTGGTCGTCGTCCACGTACGCCAACAATCCGAACAACGCGTGGAACGTGAACTTCAACGACGGCAACACGAACGCGAACAACAAGAACAACAACAACCGCGTCCGTGCCGTTCGCGGCGGATCGTGATCGCCCCCCGACCTCGACTCGCTCCGCTCGTTGCGGCGGCAGTACCGCAGCTAGCGCCGCAACGAGTCGTCGGGCGGCTCGCATGGTGACCGCCGCTGCGCTTATGCTGGTGGGCGGAGACGGAGGGTGAACCCATGAGAACCTTCAGGTTCGTCGTCGAGCGCGACCCCGAGACCGGAGTGCTGGTTGGCTACGTGCCCGGCTGGCCTGGCGCCCACACCCAGGGGGATGACGTCGATGAGCTCCAGCAGAACCTCCGCGAGGTCATCGAGATGCTCCTGGAGGATGGTGAGCCGACCTTCGAGTCGGAGTTCGTCGATGTGCGGACCATCCAGGTTGCCTGATCGTGGGCACCGTGCCGGTGCTGAAGCCGCGCGAGGTCGTGGCACTGCTGCAGGCGCATGGCTTCACCGAGGTGCGGCAACGCGGTTCGCACAAGCAGCTGCGTCATCCGGATGGCCGCTGTACGACGGTGCCGTTCCACGGCGCGCGAGACATCTCTCCGACGCTTCTGCGAAAGATCGCGCGCGACGTTCGTCTCACCGTGGACGAGATCCTGGCGCTGCGATAGGTCGTCCGCGCGACGCTCGCGTGCAGGGGGTGTGGCTAGGTGGCTTCGCTGTGCCGCCAGGTCGTCGACCCAAGGCAAGGCGGGTGGTGGCCCTCGATGGCCCCGGACCTCTACTCGTTCCGTGAGCTCTGGCGGCAGTACCGCGCCTGCCGCCGCAACAAGCGCGTGACGCGCAACGCGCTCGCCTTCGAGGCCGACGCCGAGGCGAACCTGCTCGCCTTGCAGCGCGAGCTGCGCGAGCACACCTGGCGGCCCGGGACCTCGATCTGCTTCGTCACCGACGGGCCGAAGCCGCGCGAGGTGTTCGCCGCCGACTTCCGCGACCGCATCGTCCACCACCTGCTGGTGTCGCGCCTCGAGCCCACCTTCGAGCGCGGCTTCATCCACGACTCGTTCGCCTGCCGGAAGGGAAAAGGCACGCTCGCCGGCAGCGACCGCCTGATGGCGATGCTGCGCCGCGTGACGGCGAACGGGCGGCGTCCGGCCTGGGCGCTGCGCCTCGACGTCGCGAGCTTCTTTCCGTCGATCCACAAGCGGACGCTCTACCGGATCATCCGCCGCCGCGTGCGCGATCCCGAGCTGCGCTGGCTGACGCGCGTGATCCTGTTCCACGACCCGACCCGCGACTACCGCTTCAACGCCGTCGGCCCGCGCCGCCCGGGCTTGCGAGGCGGCGGAGCCGAGACGCGCCGTGGACGCTTCCGCCCGTCGCCGACGTCTGGTCGCTATCCCATCCCGGCGCGCAAGAGCCTGTTCCACGGCGGCAACCGCCGCGGCCTGCCGATCGGCAACCTGACGAGCCAGTTCTGGGCGAACGTCTACCTCGACGAGCTCGATCAGTTCGTGAAGCGTCGCCTCGGCTGTCGCTTCTACCTGCGCTACGTCGACGATCTGTGCCTGCTGTCGACGGATCCGGCCGAGCTGCTGCGCTGGCGCGCCGAGATCGAACACTTCCTGCGCGAGCGCCTGCAGCTCGCGCTGCGCGCCGAGGTGGCCGAGCCGCGGCCGGTCGGGCGTGGCGTCGACTGGATCGGCTGGCGCACGTGGTGGGATCACCGCCTGCCGCGCCGGCAGACCTTGTCGAACCTGCGCGGTCGTCTCGACCAGTGGGCGTGCGAGAACGTCGAGGTCCGGCGGAGCGGTGACCCGGCCCGCACGGTGCAGCGCATTGACCTTCGCGCCGCGCGCGAGCGCGACGCGCTTGCGGCGCTGCGGTCGACCGTCGCGTCGTACTCCGGTCACCTGCGGCACGGGCGCGCGTACCGCGTCTGGGAGCGCGAGTGGCACGAGCGCGCCTGGCTCGCGGCGCTCTTCGCGCGCGACGTCTGGGCGCTCGAGGAGCGCTGGCCCGAGCACCGCATCGCGGCCTCGCGAACCTTCGCCGAGCAGCTCGCCGAGCTGACACGCCGCGCCGGCGATCGGACGCTCGTCTTCTGTCGGGTCGGTCGCTACGTCGAGATGCGCGGTCGCCAGCGGCTGCTCGCCAAGCGCGTGCTCGGGCTGCGACCGGCGCGGCTGCCGCGCGGAGGGGTCGCGTTCGTGGCGGGCTTTCCCGCGTCGCTCGTCGGCGTGTTCCGGGCGCGGGCGCTGCAGCGCGGCGTGTCCGTGCTCGAGGTGTTCGAGCTGGGCGAGGAAGCAGGCAAGCGTCGCACGACGCGGCGACGGGCGGAATGCCTGACGATCGCGGGCTGCGACGCGACGACGAGCGCCGGGCGTGCCGCTGTCGGTCGAGACGGTGATCCAGTCCGCCGGGTGACGGGATCGCGGCCGTGTGGCATGTCCCGCCGGACCACGGGCTCTGGTTGCAGCGCCACCTTGAAGCGGGCCCGTACCGTCTGGTAGCACCAGCCATTCGCTCGAAATCCCAGATGTCCCCGACCGCGGGGACGCATGTGGGGCAGTAGCTCAGCTGGGAGAGCACCACGTTCGCAACGTGGGGGTCGTGGGTTCGATTCCCATCTGCTCCACTCGGGGAAAGCCCCCGCTTCGGCGGGGGCTTTCTCGCTTCCGGGCCCCGTCGCTCCGGAGCGTCCGGCGGCCCGGGCGGCGCGCTTGACCTCGGGCGGCGAGGCGGCCTACGCAGGGGCGATGCGCAAGCTGATCTTCCTCTGCCACCGCCTGCCGTCGATCTCGCACGAGCAGTACACGGAGCAGCTGCTGCGGAGCCACGTTCCGATCGCACTGCGCCACCACCCGTCGATGCGGCGCTACGTGGTGAACGAGGTGACCACGGGATTCCTGCCGGGACCGCGCGAGCTCGACTCGGTCGGCGAGCTGTCGTTCGCGAGCCTCGCCGACTACCGCGAGCGGCTCTACGACTCGGACGCCGGCCGCAAGGTCGTGTCGGCCGACGTCGCGAAGTTCATCGGCGGCGCCGACGCCTACGAGTGCACCGAGCACGTCCGCAAGGGCGCGGACCGGCCGGGTCCGTACGAGAGCGCGATCCCGGAGGCGTCGCCGGGCGCGAAGCTGCTCCTTTGTCTCAAGCGCCGGCCCGACATGACGCACGAGCAGTTCGTCGAGCACTGGACCGTGGTGCACGCACCGCTCGTCCTGGAGCACGGTGCGCGCGCCGCGAAGTATGTGCAGAACGTGATCGACGCGCGCCTGTCGCCCGGGGCGCACGACTACGACGGCTTCGCCGAGCTGCACTTCGCGAGCGAGGACGACTTCGCGGCGCAGATGGCGGCGCACGGGCAGGGCCCGAACCCGGTCCAGGACGACACCGCGAACTTCGTCGGCGAGATGGCGGTGTGGCGGCTCCGCGAGCACGTGGCGCGCATCCCCGGCGCTTGACGGTTCGCCGCGCGGGCTCGGCGCTCGCGGCCGCCGCGTGCCTCGGCGTGCCGGTGCGCCCGGCAGCGTCCCTGGCGCCGCCGCCCTTCGCCC
>VGLJ01000132.1 GCA_016866775.1 Candidatus Rokuibacteriota bacterium
AGCTCTTGATGACCGCACTCGGCGCTTCGCCTTCTTTGACCCGTCGGACGGCCAGTTGTCGGATGGTCTCCGAGGTTTCGTGCGACAACGTGCGTCCATCAATGCGCACGCCCCTTCATATCACGATCCCGCTCTCGATGTAGACTAAATAACGGACCGCTTAGTAAGCATGGGGGGGCTCCGGGCGCCCCCAAGCCCCCCCGGCGCTCCGCGGCCCGGCAAAGCCGTGCCGCTCCGCGACTGCCGCTAGCCCTTCACGGCGCCGGTGAGTGCGGTGACGTAGTGCTCCACGAAGAACGAGTAGACGAGCGCGACGGGAATCGATCCGAGGAGGGCCCCCGCCATGAGGGGGCCCCAGTAGAACACATCGCCGCGCACGAGCTCGGTGAAGACGCCGATCGGGATCGTCTTTTGTTGCGGTGAGTGGAGGAACACGAGCGCGTAGAGGAACTCGTTCCAGGACAGCGTGAACGCGAAGATCCCGGCGGAGAGGATGCCGGGCACCGCGAGCGGGAAGCTGATGCGGACCATGGTCTGGATCCGGCTGGCCCCATCGATCCGCGCGCAGTCTTCGATCTCCCTCGGGATCGTCTTGAAGTACCCCATCAGGAGCCACGTGCAGAACGGGATGAGGAACGTCGGGTAGGTGAGGATCACCGCCCAGGGCGTGTCGCCGAGCCCGAAGGTCTTCACGACGTCGCCGAGCGGGATGAAGAGCAGGGTCGGCGGGACCAGGTACGTGATGAAGATCAGCGTCCCGAGTCCCGGCGCCCAGCGGAACTCGAGGCGCGCCAGCGCGTACCCCGCGAGCAGGCCGCAGAAGAGCGAGATCCCGGTCGAGACGGTCGCGATGAAGAGCGTGTTCCAGGCCCACTGGGCGAACATCGTCAGCTCGAACAGGTCCTGGAAGTGCTTGATGGTCGGATGCAGCGTGAAGAAGGGATTGCTCTTCACATTGTACAGCTCGGAGTCGGGCCGGATGGCGGTGATCACCATCCAGTAGAACGGGAACAGCGTCGCCCCGACCATCAGCGTGAGGGGGATGTGGAACGTGAACACGCGCTTGATGCGGCCTCCGTACTTCGGAGTCGCCATCGTCAGTCGCTCTTCCGGATGTACCAGAGCTGGAACACGATGACCGTGAGGAGGAACGGGAACAGGAAGAGCGAGATCGAGGCCCCCTGACCCAGCTTCGCCGCCCGCATCGCGATCTCGTAGGCGTAGGTCCCGAACACGTGCGTGCTGCTGTAGGGGCCGCCGCGAGTCAGGACGTAGATGAGCTGGAAGTCGGCGAAGGTCGCGATCATCGAGAAGAGCACGACCACGAGCATGATCGGCTTGATCAGCGGGAGCGTCACCCGCCAGAACCGCTGCCACGCGTTGGCGCCGTCGATCTCCGCCGCCTCGTGCAGATCGGGATTGACCGTCTGGAGGCCGGCCAGGAGCGTGATGGCGAAGAACGGCATGCCTCGCCAGACGTTCACCGCGATCAGACAGCCCATGGCCAGCACGCCGTCGCCGAGCCACAGGATCCGGTCGGAGATGATCCCGACGTTCATGAGCACCCAGTTGAACACGCTGAACGTCGCGTCGAACATCCACTGCCACGCGAGCGTGCTCAGGACCGTGGGGACGATCCAGGGCAAGAGCATGGACGCGCGCACGATGCGCTTGAACCTGAAGTGATGGTTCAGGAGCAGCGCGGCGCCCATGCCCAGCGCGAGCTTGAGGGCGGTGGCGATGAACGTGTAGATGAACGTGTTCTGGAACGCGCGCAGGAAGATCGAATCGTTCAGGTTCACCCGGAAGTTGTCGAGCCCGACGAAGTTGCCCGGGCGGCCCACCACCTTGTCGCTGACCGCGAGCCAGATGCCGAGAACGAACGGGTAGGCGATGAACAGGAGAAGGATCGCGAGCGTCGGCGCCAGCAGCACGCCCGCCAGGACGTGCTGCTTTTCGAGAAGCTCGCTCAGCCGACCCGGGCGGCGCGGGCGACGGACGTCCGGGACCGCCACCGGCACATCGGTGGCGACCGTGACGCGGGCCACTACGCGTACGCCTTCTTCAGCTCTCCTTCAGCCCACTTCACCGCGTCCTCCGCCTTCATGCCCTTGATGGCCTGCGCGTACATGTCGACGAGGATGTACTTGACGAGGGCCTCGGACGCCTTCCGGCTCGGCTGACCCGGGTAGCCAGGCCATCGCCCGTACTTCACCGACTCCTTGAAGGGCGCGAGCTTGGGATCTTTCTCCCAGAGCGGATGCTTCTCCCAGTGGGGCGTGGGGCCGACGACGTACCCGTCGTTCGCGCCCATCCACTTCTCGTACTGCGGCCGGTCCATGAACCAGCGGAGGAACTCCTTCGCCACCTGCTGATTCTTCGAGTACTTCATGATCGAGCGGCCCTGGCCGCCGATGCTGTAGAAGCGCCCGCCTGGTCCCTTCGGCATGTGCCCGTGGCCCGTGACCTTCGCGATGTCGGGGAACTGCCGCTTGGCCACGAAGTAGATGCTCGCGCCGTTGATGGTCGCGGAGCACGTTCCGGCGAGGTACGCGCGGTTGTTGCTGGAGTCGTCCCAGGCCAGTCCGCCTTCGTCGAGGCAATCCTTCCAGACGGCCACGGTGAACTTCACCGCCTCGATCGTTTCCTTGCTGTTGATGACGACCTTCCCGGCCTTGTCGATCTCGGCGCCCCCGAAGCCCCAGGTCACCGAGTAGGCCCAGTTGTTGGGGTCGCCGAGGCTGTGGCCGAAGGCTTGACCCATCGGCCGCTTCTTCTTCTTGAGCGCGATGCCGACCTTGCGCCACTCGTCCCACGTGTCGGGGAACTTGGTGGCGCCCTCTTCCTTGAACCAGTCCTCCCGGTACGCCCACGTCGAGGGCACCGAGCAGAGTGGTACCGCCTTCCAGTGCCCGCCGACGACACTGACCTTCTCGTTGTGCTCGTAGAACGCGCCGTCCCGCTTGGAGATCTCCTGGGCCAGGTCGTCGACGTCGGCGAGCCCATCGGCGTAGAGGTGCGGCCAGTTCGAGATCATCATGATGATGTCGGGGCCCGCCTTCGTCTCGATGGCCGAGGCGATCCGCGGGTTGAGATCGTTCATGTTGATCAGGTCGACGGTGACGTCGACCCCGGCCAGCTTCCCGAACTCCGTCGCGAGCCGCTTGAACTCGACGTCGGAGGCGGGAACGAAGCTCACCCATTCGAGGATGTTGAGCTTCGTGCCTTTGGGAAAGCTCGGGGGTTTCTGCGCCGCGACAATGCCCGGAATGCCGCCCGCGATGGCGGCCCCCGTTGCCGCGCCCGCCGCTCTGAGGAACGTCCGTCGATTGAGGATCGAAGCGCCGCCTGACTCTGCCATGGGTCACCCCCGCTACCGGATCGGCTCTCGACTGGGACTCAACCTCCGAAGAGGGCGCGATTATACTCCCAGCGTGATCTCCAGATCGGTCGCCGAGAACCTGACGAAGGCGTCGTGGATCCGCCGCATGTTCGAGGAAGGGGCCCGCCTCAAGCAGGAGCGCGGGCCCGACAAGATCTTCGACTTCACGCTCGGCAACCCCGAGATCGAGCCGCCGCCCGCGGTGCTCGCGGCGGCGCGGCGGGTGCTCGAGAGCAAGGAGCCGCACCTCCACGCGTACATGCCGAACGCGGGCCACCCGAAGGTCCGCGAGGCCGTCGCGAAGCGGGTGAGCGCGGCGACGGGCTTGCCGTACACCGCGAACCACATCCTCATGACCGTCGGCGCCGGTGCCGCGCTCAATACCGTGTTGAAGGCGCTGCTGAACCCGGGCGACGAGGTCATGACCGTCGCGCCGTTCTTCGTCGAGTACGTGTACTACGCGGAGAACCACGGCGGGCGTCTCGTCGTCGTCCAGCCGAAGTCAGACCTCACGCCGGACATCGCGAAGCTCGAGGCGGCGATCACGCCGAAGACGCGCGCGATCATCGTGAACTCGCCGAACAACCCGAGCGGCGTCATCTATCCGAAGTCGACCTTCGTCGAGCTCGAGGCGCTGCTCGGGCGCGCGACGCAGCCCATCGTCGTGATCAGCGACGAGCCGTACCGCGCGCTCGTCTTCGACGACGTCGAGGTGCCCGAGGTGCCGCCGCTCGTGACGCGATCGATCATCGCCACCTCCTGGTCGAAGTCGCTCGCGATCCCCGGCGAGCGCATCGGCTACCTGGCGTTCTCGCCGCGCATGCCCGAGGCCGCCGCGCTCTTCGAGGCATGCACGTTCACCAGCCGCGTGCTCGGGTTCGTGAACGCGCCGGCGCTGTGGCAATGGGTGGTGGCCGAGGTCGGCGAGCAGGTGATCGACGTCGCGCCGTATCGCGAGAAGCGCGACCTGATGTACGAGGGGCTCACGCGGATCGGGTACGAGTGCGTGAAGCCGCAGGGCGCCTTCTACGTGTTCCCGCGCACGCCGATCCCGGATGACGTGGCGTTCGTCCGCATGCTCGCCGAGGAAGGCGTGCTCACGGTGCCCGGCTCGGGCTTCGGGATGCCCGGGCACATCCGCATCTCGCTCACGGTCGAGCGCGACTCGGTCGTGCGCGCGCTGCCGGGCTTCGAGCGCGCGTTCCGCGCCGCTCGAGCCGCGAGAGCCTAGCCGTGGCCACCGGCGCCGTGGAGCCGCGCCCGTCGCTCGTGACGCTGACGCACGTGATCTGCGGCCTGCACGCCTTCAGCCTGCTCACGGGCATCGTCGGCGCGGCGACGGTCGTCGGCGCGTTCCTCACGGGGCGGCCGTCGATCATCGCGGTCGTCATCAACTACGTGAAGCGCGGCGAGACGCGCGGCACGTGGCTCGAGTCGCACTTCCGCTGGCAGATCCGGACGTTCTGGTTCGGCGTCCTGTGGGTCGGTCTGTGCCTCCTGTTCGTCGTGCTCACGCTCGGCATCGGGATCCTGATCGCGTGGATCCCGCTCGCGGTCGTGAGCCTGTGGTTCATCTACCGGATCGGCCGCGGCTGGCTCGCGCGCGTCGACCGCCGCCCGATGTACGTGTAGTCAGCGCGCCGGCCGACGAGCGGCGCTCCGTCTTCCTCTTGACCGCCTGTGGCCCTCCGTCCACATGCTCGTGCGTGAGATGGAAGCTCCCCGGCCCGTCCTGACGCGCGGGGACCAAGATCTGGCGCGCGCCGCGAGTGTAGGCCTCCACGAGCACCGCCTGGAACGCGGCGAGCCCGTTCGCGTAGTCGAAGGGGCCCGGGCCGACCGGGACGGGGACCGGGCCGTGCGGCCCGAGCACCCACTGCGGACCGTCCGCACGGCTGCCGAAGATCTGCTGGAACTGCCGCGGGACCTCGATGGGCACCGCGATGCTCATGATGCGGCACGGGTCAGTTGGCGAAGCGGAAGCCGTCCAGGAAACTCGCGTTGCCACCCGGCGCCTCGCCAAACTTGGTCTGAACAGGCCGGTACAGGATCAGCACGTCGACGTGATCGTCGTTGGCCCCCTTCGAGGCGTTGACGATCTTCGCCTCTCCGGTGTAGTCCGCCTTGGCGCCCTGCACCTCGTCCGGCCACGCCTCCTGGGCCGTGCCGATCCACGGAGAAGGGCTTCTTCGCGTCGTCGACCACCACCTGCACCGAGCCGAGCTTCTTGTAATCCGCAGGCGATATCCAGAACCGGATCTGGCATTGCTTGCCCGCCACGAGCGTGCTGCCGCCGATGCCCTGTGTGACGACGAGACGCATTCCCGTCTTCTGATCGACAAACTCCCCGGACGCGGTGATCACGTTGGCCATGTGCGCTCCCCAACCGAGATTTCCTCTTCGACGAGATTGATGACGAACGTGCCGGCGAACATCGCATGGCCTAGCTAATGACCACTGCCTAAGTACTGTCCTATGTCAGACACGCAACGGCAACGCCGAGTGTCGAAAGAAACTTCTGAGAAGCTCCGGATGTCGGGCTAACCGCCGGCGCTCGCGGCACACCGCGG
>VGLJ01000133.1 GCA_016866775.1 Candidatus Rokuibacteriota bacterium
TCCAAGCTGCTCGCGCTCCAGCGTGAGCTGCTGGACGGGACCTACCGCCCCGGCGGCTATCGCCACTTCGTCGTCAGGGAGCCGGTTGAGCGCAAGATCAGCGCCGCGCCGTTCCGCGACCGCGTCGTGCATCACGCGCTCTGTCGAGTGATCGAGCCGCTGTTCGATCGCGTCTTCCTGCCGCACTCGTTCGCCAACCGCATCGGAAAGGGTTCGCACCGGGCGATACGCCGCGCGCAGGAGCTGATCGCGAAGTATCCCTACGTGCTGAAGGCGGACGTGTCCAAGTTCTTTCCGAGCGTCGACCACGGCGTGCTCTGGGGACTCCTCGCGAAGCGCGTGCGTTGCGCGCCGACGCGCCGCCTGATTCGCGTCATCCTCGACAGCGGCGCCGGCGTCCTGGCCGGCGAATATCGCATGACGTGGTTTCCCGGCGACACGCTCCTGAGCCCGCTGGAACGCGCCCGTGGCCTTCCGATCGGCAACCTGACGAGCCAGTTCTGGGCGAACGTCTACCTGCACGAGCTGGATCGCTTCGTGGTCGGGACGCTCGGCCACGACGCGTACCTGCGGTACGTCGACGACATCTTGCTGTTCGGCGGCGAGAAGGCGGCGCTGCACGACGCGCGGCGCCGCCTCGAGGCGTTCCTGGCCGGGCTGCGGCTGACCCTGCATCCGAAGAAGACGCGCGTGTTCCCGGTGGCGGCCGGAGTCCCGTTTCTCGGGTTCGTCCACCAGACGCATCGCGTGCGGCTCCGGCGCGACGGCGTGCGGCGCTTCATGCGCAGGATGCGGCGCTATCAGCGCGCCTTTGCCGAGCGTGCGCTGCCCGCGGCGCGAGTGACCGCGTCGGTGCAGAGCTGGGTGGCGCACGCGTCCCACGGCCAGACGTATCGTCTCCGCGAGGCGCTCCTGGCGCGCTTCGTCTTCTCGGCGGCGCGATGACGGCCGAGTCTCCGGCGTTCGCGAAGGCGTATGACCTGCTCAAGTGGCTCCTGCCGGCGACGGCGAGGTTCCCGCGCCAGCAACGGTTCGTCCTCGCGCGGCAGATCGAAGAGTCGGCGTTCGCCCTGCACCGCGCGTTGCTCCGCGCCCTCGACGAGCGGGAGTCCGCCCTTGCCGATGCCGATCGTGAGTTGGCCGCGCTCCGCGCCTACCTTCGGCTGGCGTGCGAGCTTCGCTTCTTCAGCGTGAACCAGTACGAACACGCCGCCCGGCTGGTCGACGAGCTCGGGCGGCTCATTGGCGGCTGGAAGCGTCGGGTCGCCGAGACGACAAGGGCACCAACGGCCCCTCGGGGCTGCGATGCGGGGGTGGGCTACCGTCCTGCGCGGCGGGTCGTGGAACAACAACCCGATCAACCTGCGAGCGGCGAACCGCAACAACAACACGCCGGACAACCGGAACAACAACATCGGGTTCCGCTGCGCGAGTGAGTCTCCGAGTCTGGCCGAGACGCCGCACCTCCACGGAGGGCGGCTACGCCGGGGAGAGACCCCCAGGCCCGCTCCCGGCTGGCGGCGCCGCCAGCCGAAGAGTTTCATCCGCAGAGGCCAGCCAGTAGGCCGCGAGGCCGAACGCTGGCCTCCCCGTGAGGAGATCAGCGCTCAGCGAAGCGGAGCCGGCGGGAGCCGCTCGTCCAGAATCGCGACGATGCGTGCCAGCGGGGAGTGCAGCGTCTCGATGCGGTCGCGCACCGCCCCGATCTCCTCGCGCACCGCGCCGAGCCCGTCGCCCAGCGCGGCAATTCCGTCGCGCACGACACGGATCTCGTCGTGCAGTACGAGGATGTGGCCGCCGAGACCGCTGACTGCGGTACGCGTCGATGCCATCACGCCGAAGCTGATCGAGGGCAGGATGCCGACGATGCCGAGCGCGATGCCAACGTCATCGAAGACGCCGAGAGCTTCGAGGATCGCAACGACGATCGTGGTGGCGACGGAGATCGTCATGAGCGTCCACCAGATGTTCCAGAAGCGGATCTTCACGGGCGGCGATCCTGCGGCCATATTCAGAGTGTCCGCCGTGAACCCATGGCGCGCAAGAGTGTCGGAAGTGATACAGGTGCGACGTCTCAGCTCCGGATCGGGCGCGCCTTCCAGAAATAGTTGTGCACGCCGCTGGCGGTGTAGAGCTTGCGGAACGTCATCTCGACCCGGTCGCCGATCTTCACGGCCTTGGGGTCGACGTCGGTCATCTCGCACTGGAACCGGCCGCCGCCGTCGAAGTCGATCACCGCGGCGACGACCGGCGGCGAGAGCGAGTACGCCAGGCGGTCGATGGTGAACGTCGCGATCGTCGCCGCCACGTCGGCCAGCCGCTCCGGTGTCATGCGATCGACCGCGTGGCACTTCACGCACACGCGCGCCGGGGGGACGTGGCGCGCGCCGCACGCCTGGCAGCGGCTGCCCGTGAAGCCGAACTTCCAGTCCTCGCCGCGGAACGACGGCGGCGCGGCCGGCGGCTCCGGATCGGGGCGGCGCGGCGGCTCGCGCTTGATCACCCCGCGCCACGTGAGGAACGTGGCGTAGCCGACCGGCGCGCCGCCGGCGACGCGCTTCGCGACGCTCAGCGCGGGGCGGCGCTCGGTGAGCGCGCCCGTCGTCCGCCAGATCGTGACGTCGGCCCCGTCCGCGAGCGAGACGACCGCGATGAGCTGATCGGCGCTCGCGCGGTCCAGCGCGTCCGCGAGCAGGACCCCGGCGTGCGCGGTCCCGAGGTTCCCGATGACGCCCGTGAGATCGTCGCCGAGCGCTTCGGGCTTCGCGCCGACCGCGCGCGCGGCGCCTTTCGCGGCGCGCCCGTGCGGACCCGCGACGATCACGTGGTGCAGGGCCGAGCCTTCGATCCCGGCCTGCTTCAGCGCCTCGGCCACCGCGCCCTTCGCGAGCGGCAGGTAGACGTGCTCCCCGAAGCGCTCTTCCCACTGCCGCGACGCGCTCTCGCCGGGCACGCGCCAGCGGTCGAGAAACTCCGCCGACGCGGAGGCGAAGGCGATCGGCTCGGCGATCACGGTGCCCGCGACGTCGTCGCCACACAGGAACGCGGCCGCGCCGTCGCCGCCTTCACGCTCGTCCCCACCGGCAGGCAATCCCGTGCGCACGTCGGAGAGGACCGCGAGGGTCGGCCGTCGCGCATCGAGCGCGGCCCGCAGCGCGCCGGCGCCTGACCGGACAGAGCCGATCATGTCGAACGCGCCGGCGTTTGCCGGCAGCGCGAGCGCGGCATGGATCGCGGTGGCGTTGGTCTTGTCGAGGTATCCCGGATCGGTGGTGGCGAAGCAGACGGCGGCGGGCGTCACCCCCGGCGCCATGCGCAGCGCGGCGCGCGCCGCTTCGACGCCCATCGACGTGCTGTCCTCGTCGTACGACGCGACCGAGCGCGTGCCTTTCCCGGCGGAGACGCCGAGCGCCTGGCCGAGCGCCGCGCGGTCGAGGCGGTAGTGCGGAACGTAGATGCCGTACGCGAGCAAGCCGTGCATGGGTGCCCTTACTGTACCTCAGCGCTTGCCGAGCGCTTCGAGTTCCTCCAGCGACTTCGGCCAGTCCTGGTGCAGGAGGCGCGAGAGCGCGCGGTCGGCGAGCAGGCGGCCGCCCGTCTGGCACCGCGCGCAGTAGTTCGTCTCGTTGTCGGCGTGGACGATGCGCTGCACCGGCGAGCCGCAATCGGGACACGGCTGGCCGTAGCGTCCGTGCACGGCCATCTCCGGCCGGAACGCGGTGACCTTTTCGGGAAACGCCTTTCGTGCCTCGGCGGTGAGGCGCGCGATCCAGTCTCCGAGCGTCGCCTGCGTCGCCGCGTGCAAGCGCGCGATCTCCTCGTCGCTGAGCTGGCGCGTCAGCTTCACGGGCGACAGCCGCGCGCGGTGGAGGATCTCGTCCGAGTACGCGTTGCCGATCCCGCTGAAGAACCGCGGGTCGGTGAGCGCGCGCTTGACGGTGTGGCTATCGCGCGTGAGCGCCGCGCGGAAGGCCGCGACATCCGCCTCGAGCGGCTCGATGCCGCCCGCGTCGTGCGCGGCGAGCGCTCCTTCGCCGCGCGCGAGATGGAGCGCGGCGCGCTTCTTCGTGCCTTCCTCGGTGAAGAGCAGCGTGCCCGTGGGGACATCGAACGCCGCGAGCCCGCGCTTGCCGCCGGGGATGCGCGCGGCGGGCGCGTCCTTCCAGTGGAGCCGCCCCGCGATCATCAGGTGAATGATGACGAAGAGCTGGTCGGGCAGCTCCATCACGATGCGCTTGCCCACGCGGCGGAGGCCGACGACCGGCTTGCCGAACGCCTCGCGCAGCGGCGGATCGACCGACCGGAGCAGGAACGGGCTCGCGATCCTGATCCCGGTGAGCGGCTGCCCGACGATCCGTGATTCGAGCGCGACGAGATAGGCGGTGACGTCCGGCAGCTCGGGCATCGCGTACAGTATGGCGCATGACCACCGTGGCCACGCGTGACGTGGAGCGCGCCGTGCTCGACCTCGTCGGGCGCGCGATGGGACGGTTCTCGATGCTCCGCCCCGGCGATCGCGTGGCCGTCGGCGTCTCCGGCGGCAAGGACAGTCTCTGCCTCCTGCACGCGCTCGTGGCGTATCGCGCCCGCGCGCCGTTTCCCTACGACGTCGTGGCCGTCACGGTCGAGCAGGGGAAGTTCAAGGCGCCGATCCGCGGGCTGGCCGCGCAGATCGAGGCGCTCGGCGTGGCATGGGAGGTGCGCGACGAGCCGTCGACGCTGCGCCTCGTGGCCGAAGGCATCGCGCACGGCTGCGATATCTGCAGCCGGCAACGCCGGCGCGCGCTCTACACGATCGCGGGCGAGCTCGGCTGCACGGTCCTCGCGCTCGGGCACACCGCCGACGACTGCGCGGAGTCGCTGCTGCGCAACATCCTCTTCAACGGGCGCATCGCCTCCTTGCCGCCGGTCGCGCGCTCGCGCAAAGGCGGGCTGCGCCTCGTGCGTCCGCTGGCGTTCGTCACCGAGGACCTGACCGCGGCCTACGCGCAGGCGCTCGGCTTCGGCACGGTCGGCTGCGTGTGCGGCGAGAAGGAAAGCGTGCGGCGCGAGATCCGCGAGTTCCTGACGACGCTGCGCGCGCGCCACCCCGGCGTGGCCGAGTCGATCACCGCCGCGCTCGCGAACGTCAACCCGTACGCCTTGTTCGATCCCTCGCTCTCGAAGCCTGGCTCTGATCTTCCGGAAATCGCCGAGCGTTAGAGGCCGCGGCAAAGCCCGACGGCAGCCCGGTGGGTCGTCCGCCGACTCGGGAACGCGAGGACCGGAGGCGGTGACCCACCGCGGCCGCCGCCGGGCTGCCCGCAGCCTCTAGTCGCGCGCCAGCCGGCGCGGGTCGACGGCGCGGCCGTCGACGAGGACCTCGTAGTGGAGATGGGGCGCCGTGCTGCGACCGGTGCTGCCGCTGCGCCCGATGAGCTGGCCACGCTCCACGCGCTGACCGCGCGCGACCGACACCGACTGCAGGTGACCGTACCGGCTCTCGATGCCGTGGCCGTGCTCGAGCACGACGCTCGTTCCGTAGCCGGCGGCGGCGCCGGCGAATCGCACGGTGCCCGACGCCGAGGCCACTACCGGCGTTCCCGGGCGTGCCGCGAGATCGACGCCCGCGTGGAATTCGGGCGAGCCGGTCCACGGCGACGGGCGCATTCCGAAGCCCGAGTTGACGGCGCCCCGCAGCGGCAGCTGCGCCGGCAGCGCCGCGAGCACACGGCCGGTCTCGCGCGTGACGCCCGCGAGGGCGCGCAGGCGCTGGCTCTCCGCGCGCACGTGCGCGAGCAGCGTGTCGATCTGATCGGCCGCCTTGCCGCCCTGGATCGCGCCCGCGG
>VGLJ01000134.1 GCA_016866775.1 Candidatus Rokuibacteriota bacterium
ACAGCGTCGCGCGGATGAGACGGACCGTGTTCTTCGAGAGCTTCGCCTCCCGCTTCGCCGCTAGCAGGTCTTTGATGTGCGCGCGCTGGACCTCGGCGAGCTTCGTGGTGCCGAGGGCAGGGCGGATCGATCGATGAGTGCCTGGCAATCCAAACCTTTCCTGACCGCTACAAACTGGTTGGCCCGCAGAGTTCAATGTACCGACAAATCGGCAACGCGGTGCCCTGTAGATTAGCTCATGCGGTAGGCGCGGTTGTTGCCGAAGCGCTCGATAGCGACTTTGCCGCCTTACGTGAGGCAGCCAAGCAGCGTCGCTGAGTCCTCGACCAGAAATGTAGTCCGAGCGCGCGACGTTGACGCCGAAGCGGGATCTCATGACCCCCTGTCGTCTTACCACTTCACCCCTTACGGGCGCGCGGCAGCGTCTCGACGTGTTCCCGTGCGGCCGCCCCGGCGCGCCGACGCTCGCGTGGATCCACGGCGGCTACTGGCAGACGAACGACAAGGAGCCGTACGCGTTCATCGGCGAGGCGCTCCTGCCCGCCGGCTTCAACCTGGCGCTGCTCGAGTACACGCTGGCGCCCGCCGCGACGATGGACGCGATCTGCGCCGAAGTGCGCGCGGGCGTCGCGTGGGTGATCGATCACGCGAAGGAGTTCGGCGGCGATCCCGGGCGCGTGTACGTGGCGGGCCACTCGGCGGGCGGACACCTCACGGCCATCGCGATGAACGACCCGCGCGTCGCCGGCGGCATCGCCGTCAGCGGCCTGTTCGACCTCGAGCCGATCCGCCGCTGCTACCTGAACGACAAGCTCCGGATGGACGAGGCGGAAGCCGCGCGCAACAGCCCGATGCTTCACCTGCCCGCGCAGGCCGGCCGGCTCGTCGTCACCGTCGGGCTCGGCGAGTTGCCCGAGCTGATCCGCCAGTCCGAGGAGTACGCGGCCGCGTGGACGGCGAAGGGGCTGCGCGGCAGCTACCAGCCGGTGCCGAAGCACGAGCACTTCTCGATCCTCGAGGAAGTCGCGCGGCCGGACGGCGCGATCTTCAGCGCGCTGCGCGAGCTCGCGCGGTAGCGGTCGCCGCGTCGTCGACGCGACCCGCGGCGTCGATCACGACGCCGTGCTCGCGGCGCGCGTACGCGACCGTGATCTTGCCGTCGCGCACGTCCTCGGCCACCAGCGCGGGGTCGCGCGCGAACGGATCCCCGTGGCCGCCGCCACCGGGCTGCTCGTGCTCGATCACGTCGCCGCGCCGGAGCACCGTCGCGAACTTCGCCGGCATCTCGCGCCGCGTGCCGCCGGAGTCGAGCACGTTCCGCGTCCCGCGCGCCGGCCGGCCGCCGTCGAGGCCGTACGGCTGGAACGCCATCCGGTCCGAGCGGAGCTGCAGCGTGGCCTCGTCGTTCAGGAGCGTGTAGCGCCGCCGCAGCCCGACGCCGCCGCGCCACTTCCCCGCCCCGCACGAATCCGGCACGAAGCCGTACTCGTCGATGCGCACCGGATGCTGGGACTCGAGGATCTCGACCGGCGCGTTCGACATGTTCTGCGAGGCGTTCGTGATGCCTTCGATGCCGTCCTTGTCCGGCCGCGCGCCCCAGGCGCCGGTGATCATGTCGACGATCACGAACGGCTCGCGCGCCGGCGTGAGGCCGCCGATCGACAGCACGGTGTTGCCGCCCTCGCCCGCGGCGGGCACGCGGTCGGGGAGCGCGCCGGCGAGCGCGCCGAGCACGACGTCGAGCATGCGGTAGCCGGTCAGCGCGCGCGCGGCGCACGCGCCGGGCATGCGCGGATTCAGGATCGTGCCCTCGGGCGCGATCACGTCGATGCAGCGGAACACGCCGGCGTTGTTCGGCACGTCCTGGCGCAGCACCGAGCGGACCGAGAGGTACGTGCACGACTTCGTGAACGACAGCGTCGAGTTCAGCGCCGCCTTCACCTGGGGCGCGCTGCCCGTCCAGTCGCACGTGAGGTGCCCGTCGTCGTGCACGGTGATCGCCACGGTGAGCGGCACCGGTGTCTCGCTGAACCCGTCGCTGTCGAGGTAGTCGGTGAACCGGTACGTGCCCTTCGGCCACGTGGCGATCTCGGCGCGCGTCACGCGCTCGGCGTAGTCGAGCAGCTCCGCCATGTAGCGCCGCACGGTCTCACGCCCGTAGCGGGCGTAGAGCTTCACGACCTCGCGCTCGCCGACGCGGCAGGCGGCGTACTCGGCGCCGAGGTCGCCGAGCACGCGGTCCGGCACGCGCACGTTGCGCTCGATGATCTTCATGACCGCGCGGTTCGGCACGCCGCGCTCGTAGAGCTTCACCGGCGGCAGCCGCAGCCCCTCCTGGTAGATCTCGGTCGAGTCGCTCGCGTTCGAGCCCGGCACGCGCCCGCCCATGTCGGTCTGGTGGCCGATTACGACCGAGAACGCCTCGATCCGGCCGTCCACGAAGATCGGCAGGAACAGGAACACGTCGGGGATGTGCATGCCGCCGGCGTACGGATCGTTCATCGCGACGACGTCGCCCGGGTGCAGGTCGTCGCGGAACTCCCGCCGCACGCTCTGCATCGCGTCCGGCACCGCGCCGAGGTGCTGCGCGATCGTCTTCGCCTGCGCGATCAGCACGCCGTCGGCGTCGCACAGCGCCGCGGAGTAGTCCATGACGTCCTTGATGATCTCGCTGCGCGCCGTGCGGATGACCGCGCACGCCATCTCGTCGACGATCGCGTCGAGCGCGCTCTTCACGACCGCGAACGTGATCGGATCGATCGCCGTCGTCATGGCTCAGCTCCGGGTGATCACGAGGTTGCCGGCGGGATCGCGCGTGATCGTCGCGCCCGGCGGCACGACGACCGTGGAGTCGTAGCTCTCGACGACCAGCGGCCCGGCCTGCGGGGTGGTACCGATCGCGCCGCGCGCGAGGACCGGCGTGTCGATCGCGTCGGCGCCGCGCGTGAAGTGCACCGCCCGCCGCCGCGGGGCGGCCGCCGTCTCGCCGGCCACCGTGATCGCGCGGAAGTCGAGCCGGCTCTCGCGCCGGCCCGCCGCCACGATCCGCACGTTGACGAGCTCGAGCGGATCGTCGCTCGTGTAGCCGTACGTCACCGCGTATTCCTCCTCGAACGCCGTGCGCAGTGCCGCGAGATTCGCGGGATCGAGCGCGCCGCCGGGCACCGGCACGACGAGCTCCGAGCCCTGCCCCGCGTACCGGAGATCCGCCTGCACGTCGAGCTGCACGCGATCCTCGGCGTAGCCCTCGGCGGCGAGCGTGGCGAGCGCTTCCCGACGCAGGGCCGCGAGCCGCTCGCGCGCGCGGGCGAGTGCTCCGTCGTCGGTGAGCACGCCGCCCGCCGCGCGCACGACGTGGTGCTCCACGTCGCTGGCGAGCATGCCGACGGCGGTGAACACGCCCGGCGACACCGGGACGAGCACGCGGCGGATGTCGAGCGCCGCGGCCACGTCGCACGCGTGCACCGGGCCGCTGCCGCCGAACGCCACCAGCGTGAAGTCGCGCGGGTCGCGGCCGCGCTCGATCGTCACCGCGCGGATCGCGCGCGCCATGCTGGCGTTGGCCACCTCGCGAATGCCGTGCGCGGCGGCGACGGGGTCGATCGCGAGCGCGCGCGCGACGTCACGCGCGATCGCCTCGCGCGCGAGGTCCGGGTGCAGCTTCAGCTCGCCGCCCGCGAGGTGCCCGGGATTGAGATAGCCGAGCGCGACGTTCGCGTCGGTGATCGTCGGCGCGACGCCGCCGAGGCCGTAGCACGCCGGCCCCGGCCGCGCGCCGGCGGAGCGTGGTCCCACCCGTAGCAAACCGCCGGCGTCGATCCACGCGATCGACCCGGCGCCGGTTCCCACCTCCGCGACGTCGATCGCCGGCACCTTCAGCATCGTGCCGCCGGCCTTGATGAACCGGCTCGACGTGCTCATGCCTTCGCGGAACTCGTACTCGGTGGTGAGCGTCGGCCGGCCCTGCTCGACCAGCGACGCCTTCGCGGTGGTGCCGCCCATGTCGAAGGCGATGAGATTCGGCTCGCCGACCGCGCGACCGAGCCGCGCGGCGCCGGTGACGCCGGCGGCGGGACCGGAGCCGACCGCGAACGCCGGGCGCTCCGCCACCTGCCGCGCGCCCATCACGCCCCCGTTGGAGGCGACGACGAGCAGCGGCGCGCGCACGCCGAGCCGCGCCAGACCGGCCGCGAGCGTGTCGAGGTAGCCGCGCATCGCCGGCAGCAGGTACGCGTTCACCGTCGTCGTGCTGGTGCGCTCGTACTCCTTGATCTCCGGCAGCACCGCGTACGACGCGGTCACGTCGACGCGGGGATGGCGCTCGCGCACCAGCCGCTCGGCGGCCTGCTCGTGCACGGGATTCGCGTAGCTGTTGATGAAGCAGATGGCGATCGACGTGAGCCCGGCGGCGACGAGCGCGTCCGCCGCGTCAAGCACGGACGCCGGGTCGAGCGGCCGCACGATCGAGCCGTCCGCCGCGATGCGCTCGTCGACCTCGAGGCGGTGGCGCCGCGGCACCAGCGGACGCGGCTTGTCCCACGTGAGGTCGTAGAGATCCGGCGTGCGCACGCGGCCGATCTCCAGCACGTCGCGAAACCCGCGCGTCGTGAGCAGGCCGGTCGGCGCGCCGACCTTCTGGAGGATCGTGTTCGACGCGACCGTGGTGCCGTGCACGATCTCCGCGACGTCGCCGGGCGCGACGCCGGCCGCGCGCAGCAGCGCCGCGAGGCCTTCCACGACCGCCACGCCGGGATCGTCGGGCGTGGACGACACCTTGCTCACGCGCAGCGAGCCGTCGGGCAGCGCGAGCACGAGGTCCGTGAACGTGCCGCCGACGTCGACGCCGACGCGCGCCGCCGCCGTCACGGCCGGTCCAGGATCGCCTGGATCGACAGCATCCGGCCTTCCTCGCGATTGCGATGACCCGCACGCACGATTTCGGGCAGCGCGTCGCCCATGATGATGCGCTGCGCGGACTGCGGCGGGATCGCGTCCATGCCGCCCGCGCCGACGAAGTCGTGCGTGATGTCGTCCCACACCCGCACGCGGAACCCGGCAGCCTCCATCACCGCGCGCATCGCGTCCGGCGTGCGCAGAAAATGCGACGACGCGTCACGCGCCCACATCACCGGGAAGATCACCGGCTGGACGGGGCCGGCCATCGGCTCCTGCGTCGCCACTCGCCCGCCCGGGCGCAGCGCCCGGAAGAACCCGGCGTAGAGCCGGCCGGGAGATAGCCCCAGTGGTGGGCTTGGCGCCACAGGAGGAATACGTAGGCCAGCAGCTCCAAGGTGGTGAAGCGATTTTCTCGCAGGTCGGGAGTCGTCAATTCCTGACGTCGGTTACCCCGAGCCGCCGCTCAAAACATTCCTCGTAGACAAGGCTGCCTATCATGCCGAGATTGTCTTTGCCCCATTCCCGGGTGTAGCGAAAAGCCGGAGAGCAACAGCGGGATTGCGCGATCCGGGTCATGGCTGGTCACGGTGGTTGGCATCATAATGCCTCGCCGTCGGCACCGGGCGGAACTGCCCGACCCGGCCCGACGCGGCCCTAGCCACACGTCGGAAACCGCTGCATGCTCCTTGAAATTTCTAGAATATACACGGCCCTACGCGGGCAATGACTCTGCTGTACCAAGGGCCAACATGAACGCGGACGGGCACCGACGGGTGCCGAGCGCCGATAAGGGCCTTTCTACCTATCCGGCTGACTCAGCATCGCGCGATATGTTGTGGTGGCGCGCGAGGAAACCCTGTTGCCTCGGCCCGACTTCCCGAAGACCCTCGCCGAGGTCCAGGTGCGCTTTGCCACGGAA
>VGLJ01000135.1 GCA_016866775.1 Candidatus Rokuibacteriota bacterium
CGCGAAGTCGCGCGCCGCCGGCGGCAACCAGCATCCCGTCATGAAGGGCGAGATGGAAGGCGTGCTGCCGTTGACCAAGGTCGCCAAGTGACCTCGTGAGCGTGCGCGGGTGGTGGCGCGCGCGACGTGGCCGCCTGCTGCAGCTCTGGGCGGTCGGTCTGCTCGCGAGTGTGGCATTGCTCGCCATGGGGCGCCCTCGATTTTGCGGTCCAGGGACCGTGACGTGATTCTGCGGGCGCGGGGCGCGCGGTACACTCCATCCAGTGCCGCCACCGCGCTACACGCCGATGCTCGCCAGCCTCGTTCGCGCGCCGTTCCGCCGCGACGGCTGGGTCTTCGAGGAGAAGGTCGACGGCTGGCGGAAGCTCGCCTACAAGGACGGCCAGGACATCCGACTGGTCAGCCGCAACGGCGTCGAACACACGAAGCGCTTCCCCGGCATCGCGAGGGCGGTCGCGAAGCTCTCCGCGCGCACGCTCGTCTTGGACGGCGAGGTGGCCATCTACGACGAGCAGCTTCGCTCCCGGTTCGACTGGCTGCGCGAGCGCCCGGGTCTCGTCGCCACCCCGCCACTCCTTATGGTCTTCGACCTCCTGTACCGCGACGGGCGCGACCTCACCGCGCGCGCGTTGCGCGATCGCCGCGCGCGCCTCGAAGACGCCGTGGAGGCCAGCGAGCTGGTCTTCCCCGTACGGCGACTCGCCGGCGATGGCGTGGAAGCGTGGCGTGAGGTGCTGGCGCGTGGGTACGAGGGCTACGTCGCCAAGGATGGAGCGAGCGCGTACGTCGCCGGTGCGACGCGGTGGTGGCTCAAGGTCAAGGTGCCCGGCTGGACAGTCGAGGGCGATGGGTTCGCGCGAAGGATCAGCCTGACGTCGCCGGGGACCAGCTCACGGCCACGCCCTCCTCGGCAAGAGCACGACGACGAAGCCCGCGTCAGGCACCACGGAAGGGTGGGCAGACGATGATGCAGGTCGCTCTGGTTGTTCTGATCCTCCTCGCGGCGCTTGGCCGGGCGTCCGCAGACTCTGCATGGGCGGTGATTGAACCGGCGACGGTCAACCCGGACGCGAACGTGTGGGAGCGCTTCTGGCATCGCTGGACATACGGCAGCGGATGGGTCGTGAACCACTTCTTCGAGTCTGCCGACGCGTGTCGCGTAGTGGAGAGGCGCTGGCAGGCCGAGGCCATCAAGATCATGGAGAACCAGACACGAGAGTTGCGGGAGATCGTTCGCGCCGGCGACATGATCAGCTCCAGATGCGTGCCTGCCGAGGCGCTGCGGCTGTTCAACGTACGGCCCGGCTCCGGCTTTCCACAGCGATGAGCCGTGGTCACGCGTCGCGATGACCGATCCCCGCCGGCGCCTCCTCACCGCCGCCCTCGGGTTCCTTCACCTCGAGCCTCGGCCCCGCGATTCGGCGCTCGCCACGCTCCATGTACTCATGGACTCCTGGCGCGGCCTCGGGCTGATCGTCACGGCGCTCGATCGCGACAGCTATAAGGTCAGCCTGTCGAAGATCGCGGCCGGCGAGTGGCGCGCGCAGTTCCACAAGGACTTCACGACGAGCCCGGACGGGTACGGCGTGGCCGCGACGCCATGGAGGGCAGTGCAGCGCGCCGCGTGGTCTGTGTTGAGAAGCCAGTGACTGACGATCTGGCAACTGTGATCGAAGCTCTTAGAAAGAGCGGATTCCCATTTCAGACCCGCGTCGCTTGGGAGATTCGCGCGCAGGCTCGGCATGGCTGGAGCGTCATCACGTCGGAGCACGCATGGCAGGATCGCGCCGGCGACGACCAATTCATCGACTTGGTTGCACGCTGGGGCGATTACATGCTCTTGATCGAATGCAAAAAGGGCCAGGAACGTGCCATGACATTCCTCCGGCCGCTTGGCTACAGCATGACGGGCATGGTGGACACCTTCGCGTGCTTCATGGTTGAGATCGACGATGTGCGACTCAAGCGGTGGCGCTCCAGCCATCGAGGCGACATTCGGATTAACCCGGCATCCCACGTCTCCGAGTTGTGCGTGTACTCCACGGACAAGAGCGGGCGGGCACAGCGCCTGCTGGAACGGGACGCGAGACTCCTCGCGCTCGCGGCGGATAGATTCGCAGAGGTTGGGCCGCGCGACCACTTCGCCAGTCGGACGCTTCTTGTCCCGGTGATCGTGACGACGGCACCGCTCTACACGCTGGAGTACCGCCCGGATGAGATTTCTCCAGTCAGTGCGAGCTTTCTTCTGATGCGGGCCTTCCACGAGCGGCTCCCGGCGCTCGGTCCCGCGGGCGCCCTTCGCGAGGCCCAGAGCGCCGCGACCCGGGAGTTCCCGCATCCGTTCGCCTGGGCCGCGTTCGGTCTCACGGGCGCTCCGCGATGACCCTCCACGGTCGGCTCCGGTCGGCGTGGGCGTCCGAGCGGCGGAGCCTCGGGCTCCGAGCGCCCCGGTCGCTTGCCCGGCCGTCGAGGCGGATCGGGAAGGCGCTGCTCGTCGGGATCGGCGTCAGCGTCGTCGTCACCGCGGCCACGCAAGTGGGCGTGCTCTCGGGCTGGGAGACGCGCGCCGTCGACCTCTTCCTGTTCTTCCGCGAGCGCGTGGCGGTCCCCGAGGTCGCGATGGTCGTGATCGACGACGAGTCCTTCGAGGCGCTCGGCGCGCGCCAGCCGCTGCCACGCAACTACCTCGCCGATCTCGCGGACTTCCTGCTCCGGAGCGGCGCCCGTGTCGTCGCGTTCGACGTCGTGCTCAAGAGCGCGACGGTGCCCGCCGAGGACGCGGCGCTGCTCGCGACGGCGCGGCGATGGGAGGCGAGCGGGAGAGGCCGCCTGGTGTTCGCGGCGGTCACGGCGCCGGAGGGGCAGGGTCGCCATCCGGCGTACGCGATGTCCGAGCCCTTCACGCGCGACCTGCCCGGCGTCTTCGGCTTCGCCAACGCGCCGGTCGGGGACGACGGAATGATCCGCCGGGCGGCGCCCGCTCTCCCGGCCGTCGGCGGCGGGTTCGTGCCGTCGCTGGCGCTCGCCGCGCTGGCCGCGGCCGGGGGCTCCTCGCCCGAGGAGCTCGGCCGCGCGCTCCGAGCGGGGGGAACGATCGCGCTGCCGGTCCGCGACCGGCAGGGCGGCATCGCGCGGAGCGAGCCCGTGTCGCTCGACACCCTCGCGCGCGCCACCTGGCGGGTGGAGTACGCGGGGCCGGCCGGGACGATCACGGCATTCCCCAGCGGCGCGATCGCGCAGGCCGCGCGAAGCGGCGTCCAGCCCGATGCGGACAACCCCTTCAACGGCAAGCTCGTCTTCGTGGGCGCCACGTTCACGGACAGCCGGGACGCCTATCCCACGCCCGTCGGCCTCATGCCGGGCGTCGAGATCCACGCCAATATCGCCCACACGCTGCTGGCGCGCCGCGCCCTGCTGCCGCCGCACTGGCTGCTGAACCTCTCGGTGCTCGTGGCCGCATGCACGGCGGTTGCGCTCCTCTCGCTCTGGCTCCGGCCGCTCTGGGTGACGGCGATCTCGTTCGCGCTCGTCGCGGGGTTCGCAGTCCTGAGCTACGAGGCCTACACGCAGGGCGGGTACTGGCTCGACTTCGTCGGCCCGCTCCTCGGCATGCAGCTCTACACCCAGGGGTCGCGGTTCCTGGCCCGCAGGCGCCTGAGCTCCGCCTTCGGCGAGTACGTGAGCCCCGAGGTGGTGGAGCGGGTGCTGCACGAGGGAGCCCGGCTCGGCGGCGAGGTGCGGACGGTGTCGGTGTTGATGTCCGACCTGCGCGGCTTCACGACGATGGCCGAAAAGCTCCGGCCCGACGAGATCTCCACGATCATGAACGAGTATCTGACCGCCATGGTGGACGCCATCATGAGCCATCGGGGCATCGTCAGCGACTTCATCGGCGACGGGATCCTGGCGTTCTTCGGCGCGCCCTCGGACGATCCCGAGCACGCCTGGCACGCGGTCCAGACGGCGCTCGGGATGCAGGCGGCCCTGGCGCGGCTCAACCAGACGTGGGAGTCCGAGGGCCGCCCGCGGCTCTCCATGGGGATCGCCGTCAACACCGGAGAGGTCTTCGCCGGGAACGTGGGCTCGCCGAGGAAGAAGAAGTACGCGGTCATGGGGGATCCGGTGAACACCGTGTCGCGGATGGAGGGCCAGAACCGGGAGCTCGGGACGTCGATTCTCCTGAGCGCCGCCACGCTGGCCGCGGTCAAAGACCGCGTGACGGTGCGCGATCGGGGCGCGGTCTCCGTGAAGGGGAAGGCGCAGGCCGTCGAGCTGTACGAACTGCTCGGCGCGTCGCCGATGTAAGGTCCCGTGAGGGGAGGACTCCTGATGCGTATGAAGGCTGGCATGGTCGTGACCGTTGCCCTGGGGCTCATCGTGCTGTCGGCGCCCGGCGCCGCCCGGGGTCAGTCGGCCGCGTCGGTCGGGATGATCACCGAGATCAAGGTGGGCAAGGGACGCGTCGAGGTGCAGGCGGCGGGCAAATCCGAGTGGCGGGCGGCCGCGCCGTTTCTCGCCCTCCGGGCAGGCGACACCGTGCGGGCCTCCGCCGACGCCTCGGCCGTCATTCTGCTGTCGGGCGGGCGAGGCACCGTGAAGGTCGACGCGTCCAGGTCGCCGCTGGTGATGAGCGCCGGGACGCCGGACGAAGGGAAGCTCCAGAAGGCCCGGATGCTCGTGGAGGGCAGCGTGAACTTCCTCTCGGCGAGCGCGAAGGAGCCGCCGAAAGCCGTGCTTTCGGTCCGCGCCGCGGGGAGGCCCCCCGTCATCCTCTCGCCCCGCAACAGCCCGGTGCTCCCCGGGCCGCTCACCTTCGAGTGGTTCGGCGACCGGTTTTCCCGCTATACGGCCCGGCTGACCGCGCCGTCGGGCGTCGTGCTCGAGAAGAAGGGCGTCGTGGGTCCTCGCTGGGAGTATCCAGCCGATGCGCCCGGGCTCGAGCCCGGCGTGCGCTACACCATCGAAGTCGTTCCGGCGAGCGGTCGCCCCCAGACGGCCTCGTTCGAGGTGCTCGACGCGGCCCGTGCCCAGGCGATCCGCCAGAATCTCAAGGAGCTCGAGGAGGGCCTCGGGCCCGGAGTCTCTCCGAACACGCTGGCCGTGGTGCGGGTGGGCATGCTGGCGGAGCACGGGCTGCTGCACGACGCCCGGCTCGCCGTCGTCGCGGCGCTCGCGAAGGATCCGGACGAGCCGACCCTCCACACGCTCCTCGGCCACCTCTATCAGAAGGTGGGGCTCGCCCAGCAGGCCACCGAGTCGTTCGACGAGGCGCAGTTTCTCCTGACGCGGGGCGCGAACTGACTACATGGGGGGCCTCGAAGGGCCCCCCAAGCCCCCCGACGCTCGGAGGCGCCCCGGCAAAGCCGTGGCGCCCCTCGATCCCTATCGGGCGCTGGCTTCCACCCGGCCCTTGTCGGTCCCGACGACCCAGTTGGAGAGGCGCTTCAAGACCTCGAGCGTCAGTTCGGGGCGGTTGCGGATGAGCCACTCGAGCCGCTCGCCCTTGACGATCAGCAGCTCCACGTCGCTCGTGGAGACGGAGGTACTCCTCGTCGCGCAGCCCGTACGCGCGGCGCTGGAGGACCCGGACTTTGTTGTTCAGGCCCTCGACGAAGCCGAGCGCGACCTTGTTGTCCGGATGGCAGTAGGCCGCGATCCCGTCCCAGTGCCGGTCAATCATCGCGGCGAACTTCTCGTAGGGGCGCAGGCGCGGCCACTTGAGGGCC
>VGLJ01000136.1 GCA_016866775.1 Candidatus Rokuibacteriota bacterium
AGGACCGCGGCATCCCCCTGCTCAAGGACATCCCGATCCTCGGCTACCTCTTCGGCGCGAAGGTGCGCACGCTCAACAAGACCGAGCTGGTGATCGTGATCACGCCGCGCGTGATCGGCACGCCGCTAGACGCGGCGCGCGTCACCGACGACATCCTCCGCAGCAACCCGGAAGCCGCGGCGTCGATGCGCCTGTCACCGCGCCCGCCGTCGACCGCGCCGCGCCCGCTCGTCCCGCCGACGCCCGCGCCGCAGTAGCACGCTCGGCCGCGCATGCGCCGTCTCGTCGTGCTGGCGCTCCTCGTGGCCGGCTGCGCGACGCTGGTCCCTCTCGACCCCGCGACGCTCGCGCGCATCGAGCCGCATCTCGGCCAGCTGCTGCTCGTCGGCTTCGACGGCACCGACGCGGAGAATCCCGAGCTCGACGCGCTCATCTGCGAGGTGCGCGCCGGCGGCCTCCTGCTCTTCGGCCGCAACGTCGTGGACGCGGCGCAGGTGCGGCGGCTCACCGCGTCCGTGCGCGCGCGTGCCGCCGCGTGCGGGGCCATCGCGCCGCTGGTCGCCATGGACGCCGAAGGCGGCCGCGTGATGCGGCTCTCCCCGCGCGCCGGCTACGCGCCCACGCTGTCGGCGCGTGACCTCGCCGCGGCCAACGACCTCGCGCTGACGGAGCTCGAGGCGCGGCGGATCGGCAGGATGCTGCGCGAGGCGGGCGTGGCCTTCAACCTGGCACCCGTGGTCGACGTGGGCTACAACCCCGCGAACGCGTTCGTCGTCGGCCAGGGACGGAGCTACGGCGCGAACCCGCTCGTCGTCACCGCGCACGCGCGCGCGTTCATCCGCGGGCTGCACGCCGAGGGCGTGCTGAGCGCGCTCAAGCACTTCCCCGGGCACGGGTCGAGCTTCGGCGACTCGCACGAGGGCTTCGTCGACGTGACGTCGACCGCCGACCCCGACGTCGAGCTCGTTCCCTATCGCGTGCTCTTCGCGGAACGCGTCGCCGACGCCGTGATGACCGCGCACGTGTTCAACAGCCGGCTCGACCGCCGCCATCCTGCCACGCTGTCGCGGGCGACCATCGCCGGGCTCCTGCGACGCGAGCTCGGCTGGCAAGGGCCGGTCGTGAGCGACGACCTCCGGATGCGCGCGATCACGCAGCACTACGAGCTCGGCGAGGCGGCGGTGCTCGCGCTCGAGGCCGGTGTCGACATCCTGCTCATCGGCGACGACGCGCTGCCCGACGGCCGCTCGGCAGCCGTCGTCGCGCGAGCCGCCATCCGTGCCGCGCTGGCCGAAGGCCGTCTCGGACCCGAGCGCGTCGTGGAAGCGCTGTCGCGCGTCACCAGCCTCAAGCGCCGGGCGAGCAGCTCAGCCGCGCAGTAACGCTTCAACGTCGTCGCGGCACGGCAGCGACGCCTGCGCGCCGCGCCTGGTGCACGTGAGCGCGGCGGTCGCAGTCGCGAAGCCGAGCGCCTCGCGCAGCGGGCGCCCCTCGGCGAGCGCGACCGCAAGGCCGCCGTTGAACGCGTCTCCGGCGGCCGTCGTGTCGATCGCGGTGACCTTCACCGCCGGCACGGTCATCGTCTCGTCGCCGACGGCGGCCGCGCCGTTCTCGCCGAGGGTCACCACGACCGTGCGAGCGCCGGCCGCGCGCAGGGCTTTCGCGGCGGGAATGGCGTCCGCCGGCGCGCGGACGTCGAGCGCGCTCAGCCGCGACGCCTCGCCCTCGTTCGGCGTGAGGTAATCGACGAGGGGCAGCATGTCGAGGCGCGCGCTCGGGACCGGCGCCGGGTTGAGGATCGTGACCGCGCCGTGGCGCCGCGCGGCGGCGAGCGCCGCGTGGACGCACGGCAGCGGGATCTCGAGCTGGCACGCGACGACGTCCGCCCACGCGAAGTCGTCCGCGCGCGCCTCGACCTGCGCCACGGTGAGCGTTCGGTTCGCGCCCGGCGCGACGGTGATCTGGTTCTCTCCGGCGGCATCGACGACGATCAGCGCGGTCCCCGTGGCCTCGCCGGCGCTCTCCACGAGCCCGTCGACGCCGATGCCTTCGGCGACGAGCCCCGCGCGGATCGCGGCGCCCGACGCGTCGGCGCCCACGCAGCCGACGAAGCGCACGTCGGCGCCGAGCCGGCGCGCCGCGACCGCCTGGTTCGCGCCCTTGCCGCCGTGGTTGACAAGCAACGTGCCGTCCGTGACCGTCTCGCCCGGCGCCGGCAGACGCGCCGCGGCGATCGTGAAGTCGACGTTCGCGGAGCCCACGACGAGAACGCGAGCGGGCCGGATGGGCACGTCCGCGCCCCTCACGCCGAGCGCGGACAGAGCCGTTCCAGGAACCGCTGGACGAAGCGCGCGCGATCGAGGCCGACGGCGACGCGGCAGTTCGGCGCGCCCGCGCGGCGCCGCGTCTCGCCGTCGGCGCCGATGATGAGACGCACGCGGTCCCACGTCGCCAGCGTCGGGTCCGCCGCCACACCGACGGCCAGCGGGTCGTGCAGCGTGAGGCCCGTCGTGCCGTCGGCCCCACGCTCGCGGAAGCCGAACGCGGTGAACGCGGCGATGCGCTCCGCGACCGGCCCGGGCGTCCGCGCCAGCGCCTCCGACAGCTCCTCGCGACGCAGGATCGCCTGGCGCGTCGCATCGAGCGGGACCAGATCGATCGGCAGGCCGGCTTCGAAGACCCGGCGCGCGGCATCGGGGTCGACGTGGATGTTGAACTCGGCGTCGGGCGTGACGTTGCCCGGGACGTCGACGGCGCCCCCCATGATCACCAGCCGCCCGATCGCCCGCAGCGCTTCCGCGTCGCGCTCGAGCGCGAGCGCCACGTTCGTGAGCGGGCCGATGGCGATCAGCACGAGGCGCCTGCGATGCCGCCGGGCGGCATCGATCATCACGTCCACGGCCTGGCCGGACGCCACGCGCTCGGGGGTCTCGGGCCAGCCTCCGATGTCGCCGAGCCCGTCCTGGCCATGGTAGTCGGCGGCCGTCCTGAGCGGCCGGCGCAGCGGCGCGGCCGCGCCCTCGGCGATCACCGGCGCCGGGGCCGGCCGGCAGAGCTCGCGCACACGCCAGGCGTTGACCGTCGCCAGGGCCAGCGGGACGTTGCCGGCCACCGTCGTCAGGGCTTCGACCTCCAGCTCGGGCGAGCCCCACGCGAAGAGGAGGGCCAGGGCGTCGTCGATGCCGGGATCGGTGTCGATGATCGTCGGGGTCACGCGCGCATCCGAAGGCGTGGTCGGGGCATCACAAAGTCGGCACGGTCAAGGTCCAGATGTAAAATACCCGAAACGCTGGAGGAAGGAGGGATGCGCGTGAACATCGAGATCCTGTACTGCGCAGAGTGAAACTACCTGCCTCAGGCCTCCAGTTTGCAGGCCGCCATCAAGACCAAGTACGGCATCACCGCCTCGCTGCGCGAAGGCGCGGGCGGCATCTTCGAGGTGTCGATCGACGACAAGACGGTCTATTCGAACCAGGAGACGTATCGCTTCCCGACGGACGAAGAGATCTTCGAGCAGATCGACAAAAAGAAGGCGTAGCGGCCTAGAGCGCCCGCTCGAGGTCGTTCCGGAACCGCGGATGGGCCACGGCGATCAACGCCGTGGCCCTCGCCGTCTCTCCCATCCCGCTGAGCTTCGCCGCCCCGTGCTCCGTCACCACCCAGTCCGCGACGAAGCGCGGCGTCGTCACCGCCGCGCCCGCCGAGAGCCGCGGCACGATCCGCGAGACCGCGCCACCGCGCCCGCCGGTCGACGGCAGCGCGATGATCGAGGCTCCGCCGGCCGACCGCGAGGCCGCCAGCACGAAGTCGAACTGCCCGCCGATCCCCGCGACCTGCCGGCCGCCGAGCGTCTCGGCCGTCACCTGCCCCGTGAGGTCGATCTCGAGCGCGGAGTTGATCGACACGAAGCGATCGAGGCGGGCGACGAGCGTCGGATCGTGGATCGTCGCCGACGAGTCCATGCTCACCAGCGGGTTCTCGCGGATCGCGTCGAACAGCCGGGGCGTCCCCATGGCCTCGGCGATGTCGCAGCGGCCGCGATGGAACGGCTTGCGCGCGGCCGTCACCACCCCGCGCGCCATCAGGTCGACCGCGGCGTCGACGAGGAGCGAGTGGAGCGCGAGGTCCCGGTGATGCGTGAGCGCTTCGAGCACCGCCTGCGGGATGGCGCCGACGCCGACCTGCACGACCGCGCCGTCCGGCACGAGCGCGGCGACGTGCGTGCCGATCGCGCGCTCCACCTCGCCGACCCTCGGCGGTGGATACGGCGTGAGCGGCTCGTCGACCTCCACCCACACGTCGATCTGCGACCGGTGGAGGACGCCGTTGCCGCGCGTGCGCGGCATGCGCGGGTTCACCTGCGCGATGACCAAGGGCGCCCGGCGCGCGGCGTCGAGGCTGACGCTCACCGAGACGCCGAGGCTCAGATAGCCGCCGTCGTCCGGCGGTGCCGCGTGCACGAGCACGGCGTCGGGCGCCCACGCGCCGCCCGGCGCGAACGCCGCGATGAGATCGAAGTAGCGCAGCGGGAAGAACTCGACGCGGCCGCGGCGGCGCGCATCCTCGAGGCGTGGCGACATGTGCCACGTGGCGACCCGCAGCGCCGCGTGCTCCGGCCGCGCGAACGGAAAGTCGCCGAGGTGGATGCCGTGCACGAGTGTCAGATCGCGGAGACGCTCGGACTGGCGGCAAATCTCCGCGACGAGCGCCGCGGGCTCGCCGCAGCCGGGCGGCAGCAGCACCTTCATTCCCGGGTCAAGGCATTCGACGGCGCCGGCGAGGGTTGCGCGTGTGAAGGAACGAGCCATGAACGAATAGAATCATGACATGAACGTTCGCGTGCTCGGGATCATCGCGCTCGCCCTCACCCTCGCCGGATGCGCCGGCGCGGGTCCCGCATCCGGTACCGTCAGCGGATGGCCGCGCTGCGCGTCCGGGCCGCAGGACGAGCGGCGCCCGCTGTTCTTCATCCTCTGCATCGAGAGCCCGTGAGGCGCGTCGCGCTCGTCACCGGCGGCAGCCGCGGGATCGGCCGCGCGATCGCCGAGGCGCTCGCGCGCGAAGGTCTCGCCCTCGCGATCGCGGCGCGGAGCCGGGACGCCGTCGAGGAGGCGGCGCGCGCGTTCCGCTCGGCGGGCGCCGAGGCGATGGCGGTGGCGCTCGACGTCGGCGATGCCGACGCGGCGGCGCTCGCGGTCAACGCCGTCGCCGCGACGCTCGGGCCCGTCGACGTGCTGGTGAACAATGCGG
>VGLJ01000137.1 GCA_016866775.1 Candidatus Rokuibacteriota bacterium
GCGGGGCGCTCCCAGTGCGTCCTGAACGGCACGTCCCCGAGTCCATCGCGACCATGTATCGCCTCCGCGCGTGGGCCTTGGCACGAGGGCGTCCGTGTCTCGCATGTGGCCACGGAGGCGAACGATAATTACTGACACAGTAGTACTAGCGCGTCAGAGGTGCTTCGCGAGAAACCGCTTCGCCTCGTCGAAGCTCCGCGCGGCGGTCGGCGCGTCGTAGCCCGGGTGCGTGCGCACCGCGAAGCCGTGGCGGGCGCCCTCGTAGAACGTGAACTCACAGGCTTTCCCGAGCGCGCGCATCCGCGCCTCCATCCGGTGCATGCCGTCGACCGGCGCCTGTTCGTCCTCGGTGCCGTGCATGACGAGGGTCGGCACGTTCACGCTCTCGACCAGGTCGAACGGCTGCGCGCCGGGCACGGCGCGCGCGGACCGGAAAGCAAAGCCGTGGAAGACGACGACGACCCGTAGCTCCGGATGCGCGCGCGCGGCCATGAGCGCGTGGATGCCGCCGCGACAGAAGCCGAACACCGCCACCCGGCGCTGATCGACCCGGCCGACGGACCGCAGATAGCGCAACGCGCCCTTCATGTCGTCGTCCACGGGGCCGTCCGGAGGATTGTCGCCGCGCACTTTCCAGCCGTGGAGCAGCGCGACGTATCCCCACTCGGCGAGGCGGCGCGCGATCTCGATGTACCCGTCGTCGGGGCCGGCCACGCCGCGCAGGATCACCACGGTCGGATGCGGTCCGTCGCCCTCCGGGGTGACGAGATAGGACGGAATGCTCGTCTCGCCGTCGGCGCTCGCGTAGGTGACGGGATCCACGCGCACCGTCATTTCGCCAGCGCCGCCTGCATCCGTGCGAGGGCCGAGCCGTAGATGTGCGCCGGTCGGACGATCATCGCGACGCGCTTGTCCTCGTTCGTGATGCGGTCGTACTCGTCCCAGTCCCGGCTGCGCCGTCGCGTCGTCGCGCTGAAGATGTGACGGCGCGCGATGCGCAGCGTCTCCGGGTCCGCGTTGCCGGAGTGGATCATCTCCGCCGTGCCCTCGAAGACGAGGAAGCCCGACCACCAGTCGACGTGCGAGACGAGCACGGAGCACCGCGGGTCACGCAGCAGGTTCTTGAACTTCGCGCGCGTCTCGGTGATCGAGATGCCGACGCCGCCGTCGCGCGGATACACCGTGACGATGCTGAGCTGCGGCATCCCGTTCCGCCGGAACGACGTCAGCACGCCCTGCGGGTTGTCGTGGAGGAACTGCTCGATCTGTGGCGGCAGCGGAGACTTCGTGGGCGTGCGTGCGCTCCTGTCAGATCCGGTTCACAACGCAGCGAGCTCGCGCGCGATCGCGGCGGCGACCTCCGCGTTGCGCCGCAGCAGGGCCACGTTCGCGCGCAGCGAGCGACCCTCGCTCATCGTGCCGAGCGCGCGGAGCAGATACGGCGTGAGCGCCGCCCCCGCCACGCCCTCTCGCGCGGCCTCGCTGACCGCACGCGCGACCGTCGCGTCGCCCTCGTCGGCGGCGAGCGCCGCATCCGCCGGCGGCGGCACGGCGATGACCAGCCCCGCGCCGCGATCGACCTGCGCGCGCACGATCCGCGCCGCGCGCTCCGCGTCGTCCACGCGATGGGCCAGGCGCAGCCCGCTCTCGCGCACGTAGAAGGCGGGGAAGTCGTCGGTGCCGTAGCCGATGACGGGCACGCCGAGCGTCTCGAGGTGCTCGAGCGTGCGCGGCAGGTCGAGGATCAGCTTCGCGCCCGCGCAGACGACGCACACGGGGTGGCGCGCGATGGCCCCGAGGTCGGCCGAGACGTCGAACGTGCGCTCGGCGTCGCGGTGCACGCCGCCGATGCCGCCGGTCGCGAAGACCGCGACGCCCGCGCGCGCCGCGATCTCGACGGTCGCGGCAACGGTGGTGGCGCCGATGCGCTTGGGATCCGCGAGGACAGGCGCGAGGTCGCGGAGCGAGACCTTGGCGATCTCGTCCTCCATCGCGAGCCGCTCGACGAGCGCGCTGTCCGCCCCGACGACGGCCCGGCCATCCGCCAGGGCGATCGTCGCGGGGGTGGCGCCGCCGGCGCGAACGATCCGCTCGAGCTCGCGCGCGGTCTCGAGATTGACCGGCCGTGGCAGGCCGTGCGCGATGACCGTCGACTCGAGCGCGACCACGGGCCGGCGCGCCGCGAGCGCCTCGCGCACCTCGCGCGAGACCGCGAGCTTCACGGCGTCGACTCAGAACCCGCTGACGTACGGAAGCTTCTTCGCCGTCGCCTCGATCGCGCCGCCCGCCTCGAGGAGCACGGCCGTCGAATCCCACGTGCCCTGCACGAGCTGGTTGCGCGGACCGTCGGGGATGCGTGCCTGGATCACCTTGTCGCCGAAGCGCACCTGCTGCTTCTCCACGTCGACGTCCACGGTCTCTTTCGGAGAGCGCTCGACCGCCTTCTGCAGCCACTCGAGGTCCGCCTGCGAGATCGTGAGGCAGGGGATGCCGAGCATCGTGCAGTTGCCGAAGAAGATCTCGCCGTACGAGCCGCCGACGATCGCGCGGATGCCCCAGCGCATCAGCGCCTGCGGCGCGTGCTCGCGCGAGGAGCCGCAGCCGAAGTTCTGTCCGACCACGAGCACCGACGCCCCTTTGTAGACGGGCTGGTTGAACGGGTGCTCGGGGTTCGCCTTCTTCGCGTCCTCGAACGCGTGCTCACCCATGCTCTCGAACGTGACTTCCTTGAGGAAGCGGGCCGGGATGATGCGGTCCGTGTCGATGTCGTTGCCGGTCACGGGGATGCCGCGTCCGGCGACGTGCTTGCGCACGTACTCGGTGCTCATCGAAGGATCTCCCTCACGTCGGCGACGGCGCCGGTGATCGCGGCGGCGGCGACCATCGCCGGGCTCATCAAGAGCGTGCGACCCGTCGGGCTGCCCTGCCGGCCGATGAAGTTGCGGTTGCTGGACGAGGCGCTCATCTCGCGGCCGACGAGCTGATCGGGGTTCATGCCGAGGCACATCGAGCAGCCGGCCTTGCGCCACTCGAAGCCCGCCGCCTTGAAGATCTCGTGCAGGCCTTCCGCTTCGGCGGCCTTCTCGACCTGCTGCGAGCCGGGCACGATGAGCGCGCGCACGTGCTTCGCGACCTTGCCCTTCTTCGCGACCTCGGCGGCGGCGCGGAGGTCGGAGAGACGGCCGTTCGTGCACGAGCCGACGAAGGCGACGTCGATCTTCGCGCCCTTGATCGGCTGTCCTGCCTTGAAGTCCATGTGCGCGAGCGCTTCGCGGAACGTCGGGCGCTCGGCCTCCGGCTGCGCGTCCGGCGACGGGATCGTCTGGCTCACGCCGACCGACATCCCCGGGTTGATGCCCCACGTGACCACCGGCTCGATCGCGTTGCCGTCCAGCTTCGCGACGTCGTCGAACGCGGCGCCCGTCTCGGTCGCCATCGACCTCCACCACTTCGCCGCGTTGTCGAAGGCGGCGCCCTGGGGCACGTACGGCCGGCCACGCATGTAGTCGATCGTCGTCTGGTCGGGATTCACGTACCCGCAGCGCGCGCCGCCCTCGATCGACATGTTGCAGACGGTGAGCCGCTCTTCCATCGTCATGCGCTCGATGACGGAGCCGGCGTATTCGTACGCGTACCCCACGCCGCCCTTCACGCCGAGCTGGTTGATGATGAAGAGGATCACGTCCTTCGCGTAGACGCCCTGCGCGAGCGCGCCGTCCACGCGCACCTGCCGCAGCTTCGGCTTCGCCATCGCCAGGCACTGCGTGGCGAGCACGTCGCGCACCTGCGTCGTGCCGATGCCGAACGCGATCGCGCCGACCGCGCCGTGCGTGGACGTGTGGCTATCGCCGCACGCGATCGTCATGCCCGGCTGGCTCAGCCCGAGCTCGGGCCCGATCACGTGAACGATGCCTTGCCGACCCGTCGCCATGTCGAACAGGGGTACGCCGAAGTCCTTGGCGTTGCGGATCATGTGGACCGCCATCTCCTCCGCCAGCGGATCGGCGTAAGGACGCGTCTGATCCGTCGTTGGGATGATGTGGTCGAGCGTCGCGAACGTGCGCTCGGGCATGCGAACCTTGAGCTTCGAATCCTTCAGCATCTGGAACGCCTGCGGCGTCGTCACCTCGTGGATGAGGTGGAGGCCGATCAGGAGCTGCGTCTGCCCGGACGGCAGCGTCCGGACGGTGTGCGCTTCCCAGACCTTGTCGAGCAGCGTGCGTGCCATGGGTTCCCTCCTGCGAGGGCCGTATCCTGCCGTAGCCGCGACTGTGTAGTCTAGTGAAAGGTTCTGCACTGAATGTTAAGGGTGGCTACATGATCGACACGGGGCTGTTCCCCGCGCTGGAGACGCTGCTCGCGGTGGCGCGCACGGGGTCCGTCGCCGCGGCCGCGCGCCAGCGGCACATCACGTCGTCCGCGGTGAGCCAGCAGATCCGGCGGATCGAGGCGCACTTCGGCCTGAAGCTCTTCGAGCGTGCCGGGCGCGGTGTGCGGCTCACGGCCGCGGGAGAAGCGGCGCTGCCGGTCGTGCGCGCGCTCTGGGGCGAGGCCGAAGCGACGTTCGGCCAGCTCGCCGCGCTGGCGGGCCGTCCCACCACGACGCTGCGCGTGGCCGCGAGCGACTATCTCGGCAAGGGATTGCTGGCGCCCGTGCTGCGCGATCTCCTCGACTCCGATCCGCCGGTCCGCTTCGAGATCGTCACCACGCATTCGCGGGCCGGCGCGCGCCTCGTGTCCGCGGGCGACGTGGACCTCGCGATCGTCACGGGGCAGGACACTCCGCGCGGCCTGGAGGACCGTCACCTCTTCGATCAGCCGTTCGTCTGGGTGGGCCCGCGTCGGGGACGCGGCGACCGCACACCGCTGACCGAGCGCCTGCACAAGGAGCCGGTCCTCCGCCTCGCGGCCGAGAGTCGCGGGCGCGCGCTGCTCGATCAGTACCTGGCCGACGCGCGCATCCGCCCGGTGTCGACGATCGACGTGCCGAGCGTGTCGCTGCTGCTCTCGTATGTCTCGGGCGGCCTCGGCATCGGCCTCGTGCCATCGCTCGCGCTCGCGGAGGCGCCGCGCGATCGCGTCGTCAGCGCGCCCGCGCGCGTGCCCGCGCTGCCGGTCACGCTCGTGTGGC
>VGLJ01000138.1 GCA_016866775.1 Candidatus Rokuibacteriota bacterium
CGATGCCGATCTCGCCGAACTCGTTTTCGATCACGGCGATGCGCTTGCCGTGCTGTTCGCTCAAGATGCGATTGAGCAGAGTCGTCTTGCCCGATCCGAGAAAGCCAGTGAGGATCGTGACGGGGATCTTATTCATGGTGTGCGGGTGTTGTGGGCGGCTGGGTCGTGAGCGACGCGGACTGCGAATGAGGAACGTGGTGCGTGTTGATGGGCGGACGCGTGAGCGGACTGCTCGAGGCGGGACTTCATGCGCGACCGCGCAGGGGCTGCGCAGCTGGTCTGCGTGAGTTCTCCGCGAGCGAGTGCTTGCTCGTGGAATTGCACGGTCGCTTCGGCGTCATCACGGCTCAGGCACGGCATAGACTTTCTCCGCTGGGTCCACGCTCGAGCGCGGAGAGGAACAGCTCATCCGCCGCGACCCAGCTCTGCTGTCGATGCCGACGGTAGCGCTCGAAAACCTGCTCGATCAGCGTCACGCGTGGCCGGTCGCCGTCGTAGGGTCGATTCAGCACGATCGAGACGTAGCCGGCCGATCGATAGGGATTGCCGCACGGGCCGTCGACCAGCAACCAGACCGTATAGTTCAGGCGACCGCGTTGGCACGGCACGGGCTCGGCCGAGAACAGCACGCGCGTCACGCTGCCCAGCGCCAGTTGGCAGTGGTGGTCGTGGCAGGCGCCGATCTGCCACGAGACGTGGCCGTCTTCGACGTACTTGGAGACGCCTCGGAGCTTCTCGGTCTGGAACTCGACCAGCGTGCGGTTGCGGTTGACAACCAGCGCGGCGTCTTCGAATCCCAGCGCTTCGCGCAGCAGACCGAGCGCGGGCGGGTCGAACGAGTTGACTGCGGCGGATCCGGCCGATGCAGCGGACGTCGTCGTCGCCTCGACGGACAGTCGCGCGAATTGCGCGGGTAAGGCTTCACGGATGCGCTCGCGCAGCAGTTGGGACTGCGCCGACTTCTCCAACTCGGAGCTGACTTCGAAGCGCACGAGGTCGGGTCGGCGCTCCAGGTGCTGCCGCGCCCGCTCTAGGAACCAATCCAACTGATCGAGGTTGACGGCGCCCTTGTGGTAGGGCTGCGAGAGCATCAGCGAGACGCTCCAGCGTGCGGTCGGCGCGCCTCCCGCCCCGGTGGTGAGAAAGCGCGCCTCGAACGACGGTCGGCCTCCGAAGCAAACGCTCGGCGCAGTGCTGTAGACGACGGTGTGCACGCGACCAAGGTCGATGTGCATGTGGTGCTCGAGTCCTTCGAGCTGCAGTTCGCGCAGGCCCGCGAAACAGCCCTCGTAGGCGGGCGGGAGGATCTGCGCCCGCCCGCGCGGCAGCAGCTCGCAGATGCCGCCCTCGGACCACGAACCGCTGGCGATCGTGATGAGCTCGCACTCCAGCCACTCGCGCAGCACCGATTCGAAGAAGGCCACGCGCGCGGCGAAGCGCTGCTGCGCGTCGTTACCCACGGGCTCATGTAGGTCGGAGCGCTTCATCGGCAGAGCTCGGTGGGCTGAACAGGACCGAGGCGCTGCGCGGCGCTCGGGCGGCGCAAGCAGTCCGAACGACTCGAGTAGCGCGGATCGCGAGGCTTCACGCGGGGCCCCTCTCGCTCCCTTGGCCCACGTCGTGCACATCGGAGTACTGCGAACGTTCGAGGGCGGCCCGCCACGCCGCGCACACGTCGGCGAGGTCGTCGATGTTCACTTCGGAGGTCGGCTTGTGCAGGCGGTGTTGCAACTGCGGCGCTCTTGGCCGCATCAGCCCGAAGACGGTCTCGATCGGCGCGCACTCGGAGTCGAGACAGGCGAGTTCCGCCACGGTCAGCGTGTCCGCGTCCGTCAGCCCAAGTTGCGCGCGGAGGACCTCCTTGATGGCGCGGATGCGCACGAGATCGGGCTGCGGGCGAGAGGGTCCGATGTGCATGGGTGGACCGGCGATCAGTTGAGGGCTAGTCCGCTGCGCACCAGCCACGGAGTTGACAGGCCCGTCGCACGCGGACCGTCGAATACGACCGTCTGAGCGTTCAGCAACACAACGCGCTCTATCTCGCTGGGCAGCGCGTGCAAGTCGTGCGTCGCCCAGACGCACGCCAAGCCCGTGTGCCGCGCGATCTCGCGGACCTGCCGGCACAGCGCCTGCGCAGCAACCGGATCGAGCCCAGAGGTGGGCTCGTCGAGCAACAGCAGCGCGGGTTCGAGCACGAGCAGTCCCGCGAGGGCGACACGCCGCTGTTCGCCGAAGCTCAGTTGGTGGCAGGGACGCTCGAGCAAACCCGAGAGACCCAGCGCGGAGGCCACCTCGCGCGCGCGTTGCCGCGCCTGCTCCGGCTCGACGCCGCGGTGCTTCATGCCCCAGGCGATGTCTTCTTGAACGGTGCTGGCGATGAAATGGTGTTCGGGATTTTGGCTCAGCAGCGCCACGCGCCCGTCGAGGCGCTCGCGCAAGGTCGAGTTCGCGTCGAGTGGAACACCGAAACGGGTCATGCTCCCGCGCTGCACGCGCTCGAGCCCTGCCATCAGTCGCAGCAGCGTCGACTTCCCGGCGCCGCTCGGCCCGCATAGCGCGAGCCACTCCCCGGCGCCCACGCGGAGCCCGACGTTCTGCAGTGCGAGCAAGCCGCCACGTTCGACGTCGACCCCGACGAGCAGAACTTCGGCGCGAGGCGCCGGTTTGCCGGCGGGCGCACCGCGCAGCTGCGCGTTGTCGTCCACCGCTTCCAGGCGCATGAACGCGCTCAGCGCTCCCTCTCCCAGGAGCGGACCCCAAGCGGCGAGCGGGAGGCTCGGCCGGCCCAGCCGCATGCGCGCCGCGTCGCGCCGACGCCTCCACTCGCGTTGCGTCAACAGACCGTGCAGCAGCGCCTGGTCCAGCGTCTCGACCACAGCCTCAGGCGTTCGCGCACGCAACAGCAAGGCGCGGACCGCGGCCCAATCGAGTTGCGTGCCGAGCCACAACGTCCAAGTCACCCCGCACAACACGCGCGCCGCTGCGGCGACCAGCAGCTCTCGTTCGCCGACGGTGGCCAGCGCAGCGAGGCCAGCGCCAGCTGCCAGCAGCCCTGTCCACACCAAGGCGCTCCGCGCCCGCTGTCCGCCATCGCGTGACGCTGCCAGCAGCAGAACCATGCCCGTTCCCGCGCAGACAGCGGAGAGCGTCGTGCTTCCCGCTACTGCGTTGGCGGCGAGCACCGCGATCGTGACGGCGAGCGACAGGCTCGCGCGTCGTGTCGTTGGCCTGCCGTCGAAGTAGAGCGCGTGCTTAGCGTGCAGGTGTATGCCGCCCCGCATTCAAGCGCTCCCAAGTTCGACCGGCGACGAAGCCCAATGAGAAGAGCACCACGATCGTCATCGCAAGGCCGAGTTCGCCTTGGCTCAAGTCGATCAAGCTGTCCTGCGCGGGTCGGCCTGCCGCTTCGGCGGTCGCGCCGAAGACCGTTCCGTCGATGCCGCTGTAGTTGCAACCGGTGAGCCCAAGCAGGACCAGCAGTGCGAGGAGCGTGTTGGGGCGCGTGATAGGCAGCGCTGGAGCGAGGTCGCGCAAATGCCCTGGCAAGAGGTCGGTCCGCCGGCGCAGGAGCAGCCGCAAGAGCGCAGCCGACACCACGCCTTCGAGAACGGCGAGTGGGACTTGCACCGGCGCGAAGCCCAGCACGACGCTGACGAACGTCGCCTGCGGAGCTGCGGCCTCTGCCAGCGCCACGGCGAGCACCAACGCGTCAGCTACGTAGACCGCGAGCCCGCCGAGGGCGCAGGCCACTCCGAGCCCGCCCGCTCCGAATTGCCTGAGCGTCGGTCGGAGCACCAGGGTGACGAGCGGACCGATCAGTCCAAGCGTCAACGTATTGACGCCCAGCGTGGTGATTCCGCCGTGCGCGAAGAACAGTGCCTGGAGCAGCAGGACGAAGAATGTCGGCCAAACGACGCGCCTGACGCCGAGCACCAGCGCGAGCACCGGCGTCAGGCAGATGTGACTGGTCGCGCCGATGACGGGCACGGGCAGCGGAAGCAACGTTGCCGCGAAGAGCAGGCTCGTTGCACCGGCGGAAAGTGTCGCTGCGTAAGGCGCGTCGCGTCGCGCCGCACGCTCCCCTGCGACACTCCACACGAGCGCAGGTGCGGCCAGTGCGCACCACGCCAACGCCTGACCGAGCGGGAGCGCACCCTCGGCTAAATGCATGCGTCGCCTCCCAACGCGCCGCGCTTCGTCGCGTTCGGGGCGTACGTGATGCTTCGAGGCCGAGCCGGCGCGCCGCGGTGTGCGGAGCGCCGCTTGAGGGGCCTAGTTCGGGGGCGCCACGGAGTAGTCGCGAGTTGCTTCATGGCTGCAAGCGCTACGTGCCGGCCGGACGACCCGAGTTCCCCGGATCGGGGTCGAAACTGGCCGCGCGCGGGAAGTTCAAGCACCGGTCCCGGACCACCCGGGACCCACCAGTACCTCGCTGGGCACCACGCAGGTCGGCAAGATCGGGCCGTGGGCCGGCTCGGGCGCGGTCGAACTGGGGGACTTCGTCACCCGCGGCCGCATCCGGGTGGAAAGGCGCGACCTCAGCAGGGTGAGCAACGGCCGCGTTGACGACGGCGGGAACGCGGCGGAATGGGGCCGTGGATCGGCGCGGGCGCGAAGGCCGCGGCCGGGTGGACGGGGTCGCGCGCAGGGGGAGGATGCCGGTGTTGGGGCCCGGGTGGGCCGGAACTGGTGCTTGAACTTCCTACGCGCTCTCAGGCAATCGGTTGATCACGGCGGCCCAACTTCCACGGGGTTGTGGGTGGGGCGTTGTTTCCAGACGGGTTGGCCATCGCCCGCAGCTGGACCGGTGAAGTAATCCGTGCTCCAACCGCTCCATCCATCGGAGTAATTGCGGACGTTCTCGAAGCCCAGCAGCCAGGCATAGAAAAAGGCGACGCTCGAACGCCAGTGGACGAATCGCCGCGAGCAATCCGGATCTTGTGCCACACCAGACGATGGGATCTACTCCAGGACCGTAACCATCCGTTCCACGAGGAGGACTCAGATGATGCAATGGACAAATAGCGTGACCCGAATCGGCGCCGTCGCTCTCGTCGCG
>VGLJ01000139.1 GCA_016866775.1 Candidatus Rokuibacteriota bacterium
CGCCGACGACCTCTGGCGCACGTACATCCAACTCACCGACGCCGAGGCCGCCTTCCGGATTCAGAAGAGCGAGCTCGGCATCCGTCCGGTGTGGCATCAGCGCGCCGATCGCGTCGAGGCCCACATCCTCGTGTGCTTCCTCGCCTACGTGCTGTGGAAGACGCTCGAGCAGTGGCAGCGCCGGGCGGGCCTGGGCGCGAGCCCGCGGACGTTCTTCGACGAACTCAAGCGCATTCAGAGCACCGACGTCGTGCTGCCGACCGAGGACGGACGCGAGCTGCGCCTGCGCTGCGTCGTGCGGCCGGACGCCGCGCAAGCCGCGCTGCTCGATCGCCTCGGTCTCGATCTTCCTCAGCGCCTCCGCGTGCCGTCCCCGATCGCCCAAAGCGCCGAAGTGTAGTGGCGACTTTTCGCCTAAGTGCCTGAAACTCGTCCCTGACCCCTTCGAACTGCGGAAGTTGGGCTAGGAGGCAGATAGTCAGGAAGGCATGTAGCTGCCGCCGTTCGCGTTGAGGATTTGCCCGGTCATGTAGCGGGCGGCGTCCGACGCGAGGAACACGATCACGTCCGCGATCTCTTCCGGCGTCGCCATCCGCCCGATGGGAATCTTGCGCGCCAGCTCGGCGAGCTCCGCTTCGGTGTTGCCGTAGCGCGGCTGCGCGGTGTCCGTCGTCCCTGGTGCCACCGCGTTGACGCGGATGCCGTGCGGCGCGAGCTCGAGCGCCATCGCGCGCGTCATGCCGATCACGCCGGCCTTGCTCGAGGAATAATGCACGCCGCGGATCGCGCCACGCTGCGCTTGCGACGAGATGTTGATGATCGCGCCCTGACGCCGGCCTGCGATCATGATCCGCGCGGCCGCCTGGGCACAGAAGAACCCGCCCTTGAGATTCACGTCGAGCACGTAGTCCCAGTCGCTCTCTTTCATCTCGAGGAACGCCACGCGCGGATAGACGCCCGCGTTGTTGACGAGGATGTCGAGCCCGCCGAGCTGCCGGGCCACGTCATCGGTCATCGCCGCCGCTTGCGCGGGAACGGCGACGTCACCTTGCACCAGCGCCGCGCGCCGCCCGAGCGCCGTGATTTCCCGCACGACGGCTTCCGCCGCCTTGCTGTCATCGAGGTAGTTGATGCCGACGTCGGCACCCGCGCGCGCGAGCGCGATCGCGGCCGCCTTCCCGATCCCTTGCTGCGCCCCGGTGACGAACGCCAGCTTCCCGTCGAGCGATGCACCCATGCCAGATCCCCCTGGCGCAGTCTAAACAAAAACGGCCCGGGTCTCTCGACCCGGGCCGTCGCCGGCGCATCGCGCCGACTGCAACCGTTCGACCTCTCGATGTTCGAGCGGCGGCTTTGCCGCCGCAAATTCGATCGTCGGCCCCGCCCAGCAGCGTCACTCCAAACCCGCTGGGGGGTGTCGGGGGGAGCGGCGGCGCTCCCCCCGACGATTAGAAATCGCCGTGCGGCATGTGCGGGGCACCGCCGCCCGCCGGCTTGTCCTCCGGGATGTCGGTCACCAGCGCTTCCGTGGTCAGCAGCAGACCGGCCACCGACGCCGCGTTCTGCAGCGCCGAGCGCTCGACCTTCGTCGGGTCGATGATGCCGGCCTCGAGCATGTCCACGAACTCGAGCGAGTCGGCGTCGAAGCCGCGGTTCGGCGCCTTCTCCGCCTTCACCTTCTCGACGATCACGCTGCCCTCGAGGCCCGCGTTCTCGACGATCTGGCGGATCGGCTCCTCCAGCGCGCGCCGCACGATGCGCGCGCCGATGGCCTCGTCGCCCTCGAGCTTCAGCTTGTCGACCGCGACCGCCGCGCGGAGCAGCGCCACGCCGCCGCCCGGGACGATGCCCTCTTCGACCGCCGCGCGGGTCGCGTTCAGAGCGTCCTCCACGCGGGCCTTCTTCTCCTTCATCGCGGTCTCGGTCGCGGCGCCGACCTTGACCACCGCCACGCCGCCCGCCAGCTTCGCCAGCCGCTCCTGCAGCTTCTCCCGGTCGTAGTCCGAGGTCGTCTCCTCGATCTGCGCCCGGATCTGCTTGATCCGGCCCTCGATCGTGCTGTTCTTGCCGGCGCCCTCGACGATCGTGGTGTTGTCCTTGTCGACGACGATCTTCTTGGCCTTCCCGAGGTCCTCGAGCTTGATGTTCTCGAGCTTGATCCCGAGATCCTCGGTGATCGCCTTGCCGCCCGTGAGGATCGCGATGTCCTCGAGCATCGCCTTCCGGCGATCCCCGAAGCCCGGCGCCTTCACCGCGCACGCCTTGAGCGTGCCGCGCAGCTTGTTGACCACGAGGGTCGCGAGGGCCTCACCCTCGACGTCCTCCGCGATGATCAGGAACTGCTTGCCCGTGCGCGCCACCTGCTCCAGGAGGGGCAGCATGTCCTTCATCGCGGAGAGCTTCTTCTCGTGGATCAGGATGATCGCGTCCTCGAGCCCCGCTTCCATGCGCTCGGGGTCCGTCACGAAGTACGGCGAGAGATAGCCGCGGTCGAACTGCATGCCCTCGACCACGTCCAGCACGGTGTCGGCCGACTTCGACTCCTCGACCGTGATCACGCCGTCCTTGCCGACCTTCTCCATGGCCTCGGCGATCAGGTTGCCGATCGTCCGGTCATTGTTGGAAGCGATCGTCGCGACCTGCGAGATCTCCTTCTTGTCCTTCGTCGACTTCGAGAGCCTCTTCAGCTCGCCGACGACGGCCTCGACCGCCTGGTCGATGCCGCGCTTGAGGCCCATCGGGTTCGCGCCGGCCGTCACGTTCTTCAGACCCTCGCGGAAGATCGCCTGCGCGAGGACGGTCGCCGTCGTGGTGCCGTCACCGGCCACGTCGGACGTCTTGGACGCGACTTCCTTGAGGAGCTGCGCGCCCATGTTCTCGTACTTGTCCTTCAGCTCGACTTCCTTGGCGACGGTGACGCCGTCCTTGGTGATCGTGGGGCTGCCGAATTTCTTGTCGATGACGACGTTGCGGCCCTTGGGGCCGAGGGTGGCCTTCACGGCGTCCGCGAGCACGTTCATACCGCGGAGCAGCGAGCTCCGCGCTTCCTCGTCGAACCTGAGCTGCTTGGGCATGGGTCAATCGCCTCCTAACCGAGAATCGCGAGGATGTCGTCCTCGCGCATGATCAGATAGTCCTTGTCGTCGACTTTCACTTCGGAGCCGGAGTACTTCCCGAACAGGATCTTGTCGCCCACCTTCACGTCGAGGCCGAGGCGCTTGCCGTCGTCGGTCACCTTGCCGGTGCCGACGGCGATCACCTTGCCCTCTTGCGGCTTCTCCTTGGCGGTGTCGGGGATGATGAGTCCGCCTCGCACCGTCTCCTTCTCTTCGACCCGTTCAACCAAGATACGATCGTGCAACGGCCGAATCTTCATGCGCTTCCTCCCGAGGGGTCTTCGACGGGGCGCGCGGGGCCGCGCTCCCCGAAATTGCTGTTAGCACTTTTAATCGACGAGTGCTAGACAGTCAAGGGGGGGCCGAAAAGTTTCTCTAAGTCCTCGTCTTATCGCGCGTCCACGGCGATCAGCGACAGCTTGACGTCACGCCGCTCGCGGCCGCGTACCACGGTCAGCGTCACCGAGCCGCCCACGCCGGCAGCCTCGAACGCATCCCGAAGGTCGTCTTCCGACTTCACGGGCTTGCCGTCCACGCCGACGATACGGTCGACGAGGGTCACGCGCCGGGCGCGAGTCACCTGGGCCCCCTGGAGCCCCGCGCGCGCCGCCGGCCCGTCGGGCAGGACGTCCGCGATGGCCACGCCGTCGACACCGAGCTGGACGTTGTAGCGCTGGGGAATCAGCGTGACGCCGATGCCCGCGGTGGCGATGCGGCCCTTCGCGATGAGCTGCGGCACCAGGCGCGACACCGTGTCGACCGGCACCGCGAAGCCGATCCCCGCGAACGCGCCGCTCGGGCTGAAGATCGCCGTGTTGACGCCGACGAGGCGTCCGGACGAATCGAGCAGCGGACCCCCGGAGTTGCCGGGATTGATCGCGGCGTCGGTCTGGATGACGTCGCGAATCCGCCGGCCGCTCGGCGAGCGCAGCTCACGTCCGAGCGCGCTCACGACGCCGACGGTGAGCGAGTGATCGAGCCCGAACGGGTTGCCGACCGCCAGCACGCGCTGGCCCACCACGAGGCCCATCGAGCTGCCGCGCACGAGCGGGACGAGGCGCTCACGCGAGGCCTTGATCCTGAGAATCGCGATGTCCTTGTCGGGCGCCGCGCCCGCGACCCTCGCCTCCCACTCCGACTGGTCCGCGAGCGTGACGGAGAACGCGTCGCCTTGCTGCGTGACGTGGAAGTTCGTGACGATGTGCCCGTCCTGATCCCACACGAATCCGCTGCCGGTCCCTTGCGGGATCTGCTGCACGTCGAAGGAGAGCGGGCTCCGCCTGAGCGCGAGGCTCGTGATGTAGACGACGGAGGCGCGCGCGCGCCGAAAGACCTCGACGTCACGCCTCTCCTCGGCACTCACGCCTTCCGGCAACGGCGTCAGCGTGCTCGCGGGCACGAGGACCATCCCGGGGGGAACGCCGGTCGCAGGCGCCGGATCGTCGGGGCCGCGCGCGACGCGGTCGGAAGGAATCGCGCGCCCGACGACGAGGCCGAGCGCGAAGACGATCACGGCCGCGATCAGCGAGCGCGCTCTCATCGCAGCTACGTCGTTACTTCGTGACCTCGGCGATGAAGGCTTCGTAGCCGCGGCGCTGGAGATCTTGCAGCTTGGCCGTCGCGGCGGCGCGATTGGGGAAGGGGCCGATCAGCACGCGGATGAGCGGCTGACCGGGCACGCTGAGCATCGAGATGGCTTCGTCGCGGAGCGCCGCCACGACGCGCATCGCGCGATCGACCTCGCGGAACGCGCCGATCTGGACCCAGAACATCGCGCCGCGCGGCGTGCGCGGCACGATCGCGCGCGGTGCCGTCGACGCGACGACGCGCAGCGGCGCGGCGCGCGATGTCTCGACGGCCGGCGGGTCTGCCGCGCTGGGGGCGGCGGCGGACGCCGGCTCGCTCACGCGCGATGCCGCGGGAGCG
>VGLJ01000140.1 GCA_016866775.1 Candidatus Rokuibacteriota bacterium
GCGGCGCTCGTGAACGCCGGCGCCGCGGCCGCGTGGGCGCTGCGCCGCGGGACGGACGTGGTCCTCGTGTGCGCGGGGGCGCTCGGCGCCCGGGCCATCGAGGACGAGACGTGCGCCGGCATCCTCGTCGAGCGGCTGGCCGCCGAGGCGACGGGCGCGGCGCTGACGCGGTCCGCCGAGGCGGCGCGGGTCCTCAATCGGCGGTATGGCAAAAATTTGGAGTCCCTCAGCCGGGATGCGCCGCACGCGCGCGGCCTCGCCGCCAAGGGGTACGCCGCGGACCTCGTGTTCTGCCTGGCGCTCGACACGACCACGGTCGTGCCCATCGCTTCGCCCGACGTTGACAAGCTCGTTTCGGGACCGAGATAATCCGTCCCGCGAGGGCTGACGCGTGAACATACCGATCGGTCTCACGATCACCCGTATCGTGGCCGTCCCCTTCCTCATCCTGTTCCTCATCTCCTCGTCGCGCGTGGACGCGCTCTTCGGCGCCGCCATCTTCACGCTGGCCGCGTTCACCGACTGGCTCGACGGCGTCCTCGCGCGCCGGCGTAACGAGGTGACGACGCTCGGCACGCTGCTCGACCCGATCGCCGACAAGCTCCTGGTGGCCGCGGCGCTGGTCTCGCTGCTCACCATCGACAAGATCGCCGCCTGGATCGTCGTGGTCATCATCGGGCGCGAGCTCGCGGTGACCGGGCTCCGGACCGTGGCGGCGAGCGTCGGCATCATCGTCCCCGCCTCCCGGCTCGCGAAGTGGAAGACCGTCAGCCAGTACGTCGCGGTCACGATGCTGATCGTCGAGAAGGGCTTCGAGTCGCCGGAGTTCCACGTCGCGGCCACCGGCGTCCTGTGGCTGGCGGTGGGGCTCACGGTGATCTCCGCGGTGGACTACTTCTACCGGTTCTTCCGCAAGGCGGACTACCGGGCGATCGTGCCGGACGAAGAACGCTGGTCGTGACGCTTCTGTCGGGCGCCGTCGTCGCGTATCTGGTCGGCGCCATCCCCGTCGGCTTCCTCGTCGCGCGTGCCTTCGGCGTGGGCGACATCCGTCGCCACGGCAGCGGCAACATCGGCATGACCAACGTGCTGCGCACCGCGGGCAAGACGCCCGCCATCCTCACGCTCGCCGGTGACGTCGTGAAGGGCGCGCTCGCGGTCGTGGCGGGCGGCATGATCGCCGCGGGCGATCCGGCGGGGCCCGCGGTCGCGGCCGCCGCGGCCGTGATCGGGAACTGCTGGTCGGTCTTCCTCGGGTTCCGTGGCGGCAAAGGTGTGGCCACGGGGCTCGGCGCGCTGCTGTGGCTCGTGCCGCTCGCGGTGCTGCCGGCGGCGCTCGTCTTCGTCGTCGTGGTGGCCACCACGCGGTACATCTCGCTGGGCTCGCTCCTCGGGGCGATCGGCGTGCCCGTCGTCGCGCTGGTGCTCGCGGCGCGCGGGATCTATCCGCAGGTGTCCGTCGTCGCCGCCCTCGTCATCGCGGTCATCATCGTCGCGCGCCACCACGAGAACATCGCGCGGCTGCGCAACGGCACCGAGCGCCGGCTCGGGCAGGCGGCGAAGGCGGCGTGACGCTCGCGGTCGTCGGCGCGGGGAGCTGGGGGACGGCGCTGGCGGCGCACCTGCGGCGGCGCGGAGAGCACGTGCGGCTCTGGGCGCGCGAGCCGGAGGTGGTCGCCGGGATCCGCGCGCGAGGCCGGAACCCCATCTTCGTGTCCGACGTCGACCTTCCGAGCGGGATCGAGGTCAGTGGCGAGGTGAACACCGTCGTCGACGGCGCCGCGATCATCGTCATCGCAGTGCCCTCGGAGTTCGTGGCGTCCACGCTCAAGGCCATCGCCCGCATCCCGGAGGGCACCCCCATCGTCTCCGCGACCAAGGGGTTCGATCCCGAGCACCACCGGCGGATGACCGAGATCATCGCCGAGCGGTTTCCCGACGCCGGCGTCGCCGCCCTGTCGGGGCCCACGTTCGCGCGCGAGGTCGCGCTCGGCCGGCCGACCGCCGCCGTCATCGCCGCGCGGGATCCCGCGCTCGCCGCGCGGTTGCAGGACGCGCTGGGTACGCGCGAGTTCAGGCTCTACACGAACGCCGACGTCGTGGGGGTCGAGGCGGGCGGCGCGCTGAAGAACGTGATGGCGATCGCGACCGGCATCGCCGACGGGCTCGGGCTCGGCGAGAACGCGCGCGCCGCGCTCATCACCCGCGGCCTGGCCGAGCTCACCCGCCTGGCCGTGGCGCTGGGCGCGCAGCCGGCCACGCTCGCGGGGCTCGCGGGCATGGGCGATCTCGTGCTGACCTGCACCGGCAGCCTCTCGCGTAACCGCGGTCTCGGCATCGCGCTCGCGAAGGGCGCGGTGCTCGAGCGGGTCGAAGGCGAGACGAAGATGATCGCGGAAGGGGCCAGGACGGTGCGCTCGGCGCTCGCGCTCGCGCAGCGTCACACGGTCTCCCTGCCGATCTGCGAAGAGGTCGCGGCCGTCCTCTTCAAGGGCAAGCGTCCCGCGGACGCGCTCACGGCGCTCCTGGGCCGCGCGCCCACGCGCGAGGACGGCTGACATGCCGGAGCTCAGGAAGGATCCGGTCGTCGGGCGCTGGGTGATCATCTCCACCGAGCGTGGGCGCCGGCCGACCGACTTCCAGCGCGAGCCCGTGCGCGCGCGCGGAGACAACTGCGTGTTCTGCCCCGGCAACGAGGACAGGACGCCGCCCGAGATCATCGCCGGGCGCCCGAGCAACAGCCCGCCGAACACGCCGGGATGGACGTATCGTGTCGTGGCGAACAAGTTCCCCGCGCTCCGCATCGAGGGTGAGCTCGAGCCGACGGGCGAAGGACTCTTCGACCGGATGAACGGCGTGGGCGCGCACGAAGTCGTGATCGAGACGCCCGACCACCAGGGCTCGCTCGCCACGATGTCGACCGAGGCGATCGCCGAGGTGCTGCTCGCGTTCCGGGATCGCATGGTCGACCTGAAGAAGGACCCGCGCTTCGAATACGTGCTCGTCTTCAAGAACCACGGCGAGGCGGCCGGCGCGTCGCTCGAACATCCGCACTCGCAGCTCATCGCGACGCCGATCCTGCCGATCATGGTGACGGAGGAGCTCGAGGGCTCACTGAAGTACTGGGAGCTGAAGGAGCGGTGCGTCTGGTGCGACATCATCCGCCAGGAGCGGCGCAGCCGTCAGCGCGTGATCCTCGAGTCGGGCGGGTTCGTCGCGCTCGCGCCCTTCGCGCCGCGCTTCCCGTTCGAGACATGGATCCTGCCCACGCACCACAGCGCGGCGTTCGAGGAGTCGGACGTCGACGAGCTGCGCGGCCTCGCGGCGCTGCTCGGCGAGTTCATGCGGCGGCTCAGCGACACGCTCAACGCGCCGCCGTTCAACTTCATGCTGCACACGGCGCCGCTGCGCACCGAGGACCTCGACTACTTCCACTGGCATCTCGAGGTCATCCCGAAGCTCGCGAACGTGGCGGGCTTCGAATGGGGCAGCGGCTTCTTCATCAATCCGATGCCGCCGGAGTCCGCGGCGGGCGCCCTGCGCGGCGAGCGGGATGACGCGGGGTGACGAAGGGTGACGGCGGACGTCACCGGGGTGACGGCCCTCCGGCGCGATGGTAGAATCCGATCTCGCGCGGGAATAGCTCAGTGGTAGAGCACGACCTTGCCAAGGTCGGGGTCGCGGGTTCGAATCCCGTTTCCCGCTCCAGTTTTCATCATCCTGCGGCTGTTCGCAGGGCGGCGTACCCAAGTGGTTAAGGGAGCGGACTGCAAATCCGCGATGCGGCGGTTCGAATCCGCCCGCCGCCTCCATTCTTCTGCGCCGCTTCCTCGCCGCGCCCTCGCCGGGGCGGCGGTGTCATTGCGGATTCTCGACACGGGGGCGTGGCGGAGCTGGTTTACGCAGAGGGCTTAAACCCCTCGGTCCGAAAGGACGTGCAGGTTCGAATCCTGCCGCCCCTACCATGGCTCTTTCGTGAGTCCGGTCCTGCTGAGCGCGCGGCCGACATCGCCGGCCGCGCGTACAGTTTTCTTCTCGGGACGCGCGCAATCGCGACCTGATCGATCGCGTCGGACGCGCCATCAAGGCTCTTTTGCCGGACCGTTCAGTCGCTTTCATACCCCACCAAGGTGTCGTCGCGGTGAGCACGTACTTCGTTGGGTGGCCATGGCTCTTTCCGCAGCACGGGCCGGGCCGCAAGCACACGCGGCGGATTCTTCTTGAGCGGTGGCAGCAAGAAATCGTCGCGCAGTATCCGGAGGACGTCGCGCGCGGCTGTATCGAGTCCGACGGCTCTCGACATCGGAGGATCGTCAACGGCAAGAACTATCCGGCATCACTCTCGTCCAAATTAGCGGTGCGAGCGGGTGAGCCCCCTGGGGTAGGGTGAGGTCGAGGCCGCCAAGCTTCGACACCATCCACCGACAGGAGGGTCACCCGTGAGTGGATTCTCCAGCATGTT
>VGLJ01000141.1 GCA_016866775.1 Candidatus Rokuibacteriota bacterium
ATCAGCCGCGGCCGAAGGCCGTCGGCTGCATGCCGAAGTTATCCCGTCGCTCTACGCTTCGCATTCGACGACGATCGCGTGCTCTTGGAACTCTTGGTCGCGATCTCTTGGAGTAGGCGCAGGGCGCGGTTTACCGACGCGCTGTCGGGGAACGCGCGCGCGACGTCTGGCTCCAGCAGAACCAGATTTGTTCCGGCTGTTGCCTGCTTGTAGTACTTGCCGCGCACGCCGCCCTTCAAGCGGGCGAGGTCGTACTCGGGACGGAGGTCGTCACGATCTCGCTTCGCCAATGCCTTCCTCATATTGTCTTTGCTCCAGACGGGTTGCCCGTCGTGCACTGATGATCCGCACAAGGCCCTTGTGCCCCGTGTGTGACACGAAGAGTACGCGTTGGCGTACAGAACGGCCAATCGTAATCTCGCGGTCTTCCTCTTCCGAATGATCGGGATCCCAGAACGTGAATGCGAAGGGATCGAGGAACACCGACGAGGCTTCCTCGAACGTGACCCGATGCTTCTTAGCGTTCGCGCCGGCCTTGGCCGGGTCCCACGCGTACGTCACGCGGGCAGACTATCATCTGCCACCCGGTCCGCCGACATTCGTGATCGCAATCAGATCGGGATAACGTTCGGGCTTTTATCCGTCGTGCGTCGCGCATGACGGATAAAACCAGGTGGACTAAACCCCGCGCGCCCAGGACGTACGGGGATTCTATCGTGGGGACGACGCGACGAGAAGCAGGAGCAGTGGGTGATGGCGGGTGACGGAGGAGATCTTCGCGCGTGAATCCTGAGCACGAGGAGGGTTGGACCCGGGCGTGGTGGCGGCGACGGTGATGTCGATGTGGGCCAGAGGTGATGAGGGCACAGACGATCAGCGTGGCGACGTCGTCGCAGCGCTGGGCGGCGAGAAGCAGCCGCGCTCATGAGGTATCCCAGGATGTCGGCACAGGAGGGAGGACTTCGAGGCGACGCAAGAGACCGTGCTGACAGACGGGGCAACGCTCGATGTCGATGCCGGTGAGGCGGAACATGAGGTCGCGCACGGATTCGGTCGGCGCTGGGGGCGGCGGTTGGTGCGCCAAGAGGCGGCGGCACTGGGCGAGCATGGCGCGACGACGGCGATTGGCGAGCAGGCCGAAGGGGCGGATCCGGACGAAGCGGGTCGGCACGATGTGGAGCAGGAAGCGGCGAAGGAACTCGTCGACGCCGATGGTTGGAGAGGGCCACGCGGTGGGTGTAACGCCCGAGATAGGCAAGCACGTGCTCGGCTCCAGCAAACGGCGGTTTGCAGTAGACGACCCACGCCGAGTAGCGGAGCTCGTGAGCCACGCGGTAAAGGCGGTGGGAGCAGCGAGCGCGGCGAGCCCGTCGGTGCAGCGCAGTGCGCCGCGGTCGAAGGCGCGCTGCAAGCCGGCGAGGTAGCGAGCGCGGAAGACCTTGGCCAGCGCGCGGACGGGAAAGAGGAAGGTGGGACGGGCGGGAATCCAGCGTGTGCCGTCGGGCGCGAGGGCACCACCGGTGACGACACGGTGGACATGAACATGCTGCCCGAGATTCTGGCTCCACGTGTGGAGGACGGCGGTCACGCCGATGGCGCCGCCGAGGTGACGAGGATCGCGGCCGAAGCGGAGGAGCGTGGACGCCACGCTCTCAAAGAGCAGGCGATAGATGAGCTGCGGGTGACTTTGGGCGAGCGGGTTGAGGGCGTGGGGCAGCGTGAAGACGATCCTGATGGAAGCCTGCGGGTCGGCGCACTATTGGGCCCGCCAGGCGGAACGCCGTGGACATCGGCCCGTGTTGATCCCGCCGCACGCGGTGCGACGGTACGTTCTCCGCAACAAGACAGATCGCACAGACACCAAGGGACTGCTCGAGGCGTATCGCAACGAAGAGGTCCGGCCCGTGCCGGTCAAGTCGGAGACGCAGCAAGCCGTCGCGGCCCGGCATCGTCTGCGCTCAACGTGGGTGGCGGCGCGGACGGCCCGGCTGAATACGGTTCGCGGCCTGCTCCGGGAGTTCGGGATCACCATTCCGGTCGGCGCTCACCACGTCGTGCCGCACGTCCTCCTCCTCGTCGAGGATGCCGAGGCGGCGGTGCCGGGCCTGCTGCGGCCGGCGTTGGCCGACGCGGCCAAGGAGATCCGGGAACTCGAAGGGCGCATTCGCACCGTCGAGCGACAGCTCGAAGCGGTTGCCGAGAACAGTCTGGTGGTCGACCAACTTCGGACGATTCCTGGGATCGGGGTGGTGACGGCGACGGCGCTCGTGGCGAGCGTGGGGAACGTCGCGCGGTTCACGTCGGCGCGGCAGTTCGCGAGTGATCTCGGACTGACTCCGCGGGAGGACTCGACGGCGTTGCGACGTCGGCTGGGCGGGATCAGCAAGCGCGGGGACAGCTACTTGCGCATGCTGCTGATTCACGGCGCGCGGTCGGTGCTGTGGCACACGAAGCGGCAGGAGACGGTGCCGCCCGACCGGCTGCGCGAATGGGCGCTGCAGGTCGAGCGCAAGCGTGGCCACAACAAGGCGGCCGCCGCGGTCGCGAACAAGCTGGCGCGGATCGTGTGGGCGGTGTGGCGGCACGGAAATGCGTACGTCGGTGCACCAGCGGTCTGAGAAGCGCTCGACAAGCAGGGAATTCGAGCTCATCACGAGCGGGCTGCTACGAGCAGAGGAGCGAAGGCATGCCGGCTCTGACCGGCGTGCGGGGAAGCCGATAACTTCCGTGGCCGTCGCAGGCCGTGCTTATTCGATTGGCTCCCCACGCGCGCCTTATCCTTCATGGCCCGGAGCGCCGCGGCTCCATACGAGGCCGGAGATACGACTGCAGTCTGAGCCCGGTGAGAGCTTCGCTCCTCAATGCGCCCGACGCTCTTGACCGAGGAGTTCAGATACGGAAGTTCGACGCCCGGAGAAGTCTTGCGCTACAGCAACCCGATGAACTCATCGCGTTCAATCTCGCAGTCGCGAAGGATTGCGGAAAGGAGTCCCGGGCCGATGGTTTCACCTTGGTGTCGTTCTGCCGACGGCGGAGTTCGACGTGGTGATGGCGGGAGACCTCAATGCCAGCTGGTTCGACGACAAGATCGAGGAGTTCTTCGACGAGCTACACGAGGGCGACTGGGCGGTGCTTGCGAAAGATGGCTATCCAGGGACCCGCCTGGCCGGCCATCCACTAGAACCGCGAAGCCAGATCGATTACCTGGTCGTGAGTAAGAAGACGGGGACGAGAGGTGGGCTCTTCAACGAAGAGATCACGCAGGACCAGGCGACGGTCCACCAGGATCTCACCAACGGCAACTGGCGGCAATTCCGCCAGAGGTACAGTGATCATTTTCCGGTGACTAGCCGGAGCCGAATCCGATGCACGCCACTGCCGACGCGCTGCGCGCGTAGTCCCCAGATGGCTTCGAGCTCCGTCCACGACGTTGCGACGTCGATGGCCACGAGCGTCGTGAGGTAGAACCCGGCCGTGCTCTCCCCGCAGTGCAGGACCAGATCGCCTTGGACGGCGCCGGGGCGGACGCCGGTCCACTCGCTCCACGTGCGCAGCGGCACCTCCGCGCGCACGGCCGCGGCCGCCGGGGCCGTGCGGTGAGGCCGGCGCGGCTGGCGGCGCCGGATCGGGCGCAGCAACCGGTCCAGCGTCGCGGCGCTGGCCGTGGTCAAGGCCGCGCGGATCTCGGGTGCCACGCGGATCCCGTGATACCGCTCCAGCGCGGCGAGCAACGTGGGCAGCACGGCGACAAGCAGCTTTCCACTCAGGCCATCGCTTGCGCGCCAGAGCCGCTCCAAGACGGGTTCGAGGTCGCCCCCGTAGCGGCGCGGCCGGCCGGGCGCCCGGCGGGGCGTCTGCGCCGGGCGCCCGAAGGCGCGGATGGCCGCCTTGCGATGACATCGCGTGACCCGGCAATACTCATCGAGCATCCGACCTCGCTCCGCTTTACTCGCGTTCCGGTAATCCGCTCGCAGCGCCTCGACATACTCTTCTCGCGCGCCATCGGTCACGGGGCCTCCTCTCCGGTGCTGGTTTCGGTAACACCGGTTTTGAGGCACCGACCTCCGTTTCGGTAACAGATGTTTTGAGGGTCCTCGGTGGCTTGTGTCGGGCAACCCCTTCCCCGTAGAGTCCTCGGCAACGGGAGGGACCGATGGACCGGGACGGACGACGCGCGGAGTACGCGGCGGGGCTGCGGGCGGAGGCGACGCGCCGGTTCGGGGCGGCGCGCGCGGACGCGCTCGCGCAGGCGATCGAGGACACGGCGGGCTTCATGGCCGACGTGGCGGCGTTCCCCGTCGACCCCGACGAGGCGCCGGCCTTCTACGCGGAGCCGGCCCCGTGAGCCCCCACGAGCTCGGCCTCGCCGAGGCGGCGCGCGCGATCCGCGCGAGGACGCTCTCCCCGGTGGCCCTGGTCGAGGCGCTGCTCGCGCG
>VGLJ01000142.1 GCA_016866775.1 Candidatus Rokuibacteriota bacterium
CAGTCCGCGTCGGAGCGAAACCAGGCCTGAAACTCGCCGACGGACCTCGGGTAGTGCGTGCCGACGCGAGGGGTGCCCACCGCGCCAGAGTACGCCAACTCCGGTTAAATGGATACCCACAAGGGCCCTTATCGGCGCTCGGCAACCGTCGGTGCCCGTCCGCGTTCATGTTGGCCCTTGGTACAGGGTGGTGTGCTGTTCGTCGTCGTGGGGCTGCTGGTCTTCAGTGGGTGCGCCTTTACGCAGGCGAAGCTCGACGTCGCCTATCAGGAAGCGACGGCCCGCAAGGGCCCCCTCGCGCTCGCCGCGAGCCGCGACGTCGAGATCGGCACGTTCACGGACACGCGGACCGAGACGGACAAGATCGGGTACAAGAAGAACGGGTTCGGTCAGAAGACAGCCACGATCGTCACCAAGCGGCCCGTGCCCGACATCGTCCGCAACGCCGTGGTCACCGAGCTCAAGCTCAACGGCCACAACCCGGGGCGTAGCGGCTCGTCGTCGCTCGTGCTGGAAGGGGACGTCACGACATTCTGGTTCGATCTTCAGAGCAACCTGTTCACGGTCGACTTCCTGGGCACCGTCGCGATGGAGCTGCGGCTGCGTGATCCGGAGACCGGCCGCCTGCTCCTCGCGCGGACCTATCAGGGGCACTACGCCGAGAAGAGCAGGGGGGGCCTCGATGGCACGTGGGAGCGCGTGATGAACGTCGCTCTCGAGCGGATGATCCGCGAAATGAGCACCGATCGTCGTCTGCTCGAGGCGCTCAGGACCGGCCCCCCGACCGAGGCGTCGAGCGCCGCGGCCCGCTAGCTCGCCGTCTTTCCGTCCGGACCGGACCGCGACCGGCTCGGGCGGATGTTCTGGTTCAGCCGGAAGACGTTCTCGGGATCCCAGCGGTCCTTGAGCGCGACAAGCCGCTCCCACGCCGGGCCGTAGGCGGCCCGCACGAGGTCGAGCCCCGCATCGGCGCCGAGGTAGTTCACGTAGGCGGCGCCGGACATGAAGGGCCGCATCGCCGCCGAGGTCTCGCGCGCCCACCGCACGTTCTTCTCCGTCTCCTCGGGCCGGAAGCCGCCCGCGATCACGATCAGGTCGAAGGGCGCCTGGCGATGGACGAACGCGGTCGCGTCCGGGGGGACTCGGCCCATCGCGCCCCCCAGGTGCTCGACGTACAGCCGCGAGAGGGGCGACGGCGAAGGGAAGTCCGTGTGCGCGAGCAGGACGTCGATGAGCGCGTCCTCCTGGACCTTCGCGCCCTCGAGATAGCCGGTCTTGTAGTACCAGTTCCCGGGAGGATTGGTCGCGTCGAACATCGTCTGGAGCTCGGCGTACGTCGTGGGGCGCACCGTGTCCAGGATGGGCGCGCCGAGCCTCCGGAACGGCGCGACGACCCGCTCGGCGTGCTCCATGGCTCCGCTCCAGCAGACGGCGAGGGCAATGACGGCCTGGCCGTCGAACCACGTCGTGATCAGCGCGCCGAGCGTCAGCTCGTCGGGCGCCGTCGGCGCGATCTCACGAAAGAGTTCCAGGACGTCCCGGCCCCGGCTCAGCGGATAGAGGAGGAGGCCCGCCAGGATCGTGCCGAGCGGGTGAAGTCTGAAGTCGAACGCGGTGACGATGCCGAAGTTGCCGCCGCCTCCGCGCACGCCCCAGAAGAGCTCGGGATTCTCGTCGGGACCCGCCCGCACCACCTCGCCGTCGGCCGTGACCATCTCGACCGCCGCGAGGTTGTCGCAGGCCAGGCCGTGCTTGCGCATCAGCCATCCGTGGCCGCCGCCGAGCGTGAGGCCGGCGACACCGGTGGACGAGATGATGCCGCCGGTCGTGACCAGGCCGTGCGCCTGGGTCGCCGTGTCGAGATCCTTCCACGTGAGCCCCGGCTCGGCCGTGGCCACGGCGCGTCCGGGGTCGACCCGCGCGCCCTTCATCGGCGAGAGATCGATCATGAGGCCGCCGTCGCACACAGCGTTGCCCGTCACGTTGTGGCCGCCGCCCTTCACGGAGACGAGCAGATCGTGCTCCCGGGCGAAGCGGAGGGCCGCAACCACGTCGGCGGTCCCGGCGCACCGTGCGATCAGCGCCGGCCGCCGGTCGATGGCGCGGTTCCAGATCGTGCGGGTCTCGTCGTACCCGGCCTCGCCGGGCAGGAGGAGCCGGCCCGCGAACCGCCCGCGGAGACTCTGGATGGCGCTCGCCCGGTCGCGCACGGCGACCGTATGCTCGCCTGTGTTGACAGTCCGGCGCAAGTCTTTGTATGAATAGCGCGTTTTCTGCCGACCCCGCCGCGGCCCGTCGCCCAAGGAGGCCGGAATGGCTAAGACCGCCGCCCAGAAGCCCCGCACGAAGTATGTCCTCGACGACAAGGACATCCCCGCGAAGTGGTACAACATCCAGGCCGATCTGAAGACCCCCGCCCCGCCCGTCCTCCACCCGGGCACCGGCCAGCCGATCGGGCCGCAAGACCTGGCGCCGCTCTTCCCGATGGAGCTGATCAAGCAGGAGGTGAGCCGCGAGCGCTGGATCGAGATCCCCGAGGAGATCCGGAGCGTCCTGGCGCTCTGGCGGCCGAGCCCGCTCTACCGGGCGCGGCGCCTCGAGAAGGCGCTCGGCACGTCGGCGCGGATCTACTACAAGTACGAGGGCGTGAGCCCGGCCGGGAGCCACAAGCCCAACACCGCCGTCGCCCAGGTCTACTACAACAAGCGCGAGGGCGTCACGCGCATCGCGACCGAGACGGGGGCGGGCCAGTGGGGCTCCGCCCTCGCCATGGCCACGACCTTCTTCGGGCTCCAGTGCAAGGTCTACATGGTGAAGGTCTCCTACCAGCAGAAGCCGTATCGCCGCATCATGATGGAGACCTGGGGCGCGCAGGTCGTCCCGAGCCCGAGCCCGGACACGCAGGCCGGCACGAAGGTCCTCGCCCAGGACCCCGACTCGCCGGGGAGCCTCGGCATCGCGATCAGCGAGGCGGTCGAGGACGCCGCGACGCGCGACGACACCAAGTACTCGCTCGGCTCCGTGCTGAACCACGTGCTGATGCACCAGACCGTGATCGGCCTCGAGGCCAAGAAGCAGCTCGAGCGCGCGGACGACGAGGCCGACGTCGTGATCGGTTGCGCGGGCGGTGGCTCCAACTTCGCGGGGCTCTCCTTCCCCTTCGCGGCGGACAAGCTCACGGGCAAGAAGAAAAAGCTTCGGATCGTCGCCGTCGAGCCCGCCGCCTGCCCGAGCCTCACCAAGGGCCAGTACGTCTACGACTTCGGCGACACCGTCGGCCTCACGCCGCTGGTGAAGATGCACACGCTCGGCCATACGTTCGTCCCCGCGCCGCTCCACGCCGGCGGCCTCCGCTATCACGGCATGGCCCCGCTCGTCTGCAAGCTCTACGACGAGGGCGTCATCGAGGCGGTCGCCGTCCCGCAGATCGCCACCTTCCAGGCGGCGATGACCTTCGCGCGCGCCGAGGGCATCATCCCCGCCCCCGAGTCGGCCCACGCCATCCGTGTCGCGATCGACGAGGCCGAGCGGTGCAAGCGCGAGGGCAAGCGGCAGGCGATCCTCTTCAACCTGTCCGGCCACGGCCACTTCGACCTGGGCGCCTACGAGGCCTATCTCGCCGGGAAGCTCTCCGACTACGAGTACCCGGCCGAGAAGATCGCCGAAGCGCTCCGGTCCGTCCCCAACGTCCGAGGGTAGGAGGCTCACGATGATCCGACGCCGCGCGTTCCTCAAGGGCAGTGCCGCCGTCGCCGCCTGCATCGCCGCCCCGTCGGCGCTCCACGCCCAGGGCAAGGGCAAGGTCCGCCTCGCCTACCTCCAGCTCGGCTGGGCGGGGACCGAGATCATCCACAAGGAGGATCTGCTCGGCAAGCGCGGCTGGCAGGCCGAGTACCAGATCATTGCCGGCGCGCCGGGGCCGCTCCTGAACCAGCTCGCCTCGAAGAACGTCGACGCGATCGACATGAGCTTCGCGCTCGCCGCCAAGGCGTTCGAGGACGGCGTGCCCTTCAGAGCATAGAAGGCAACATAAAGGCCCTTATCGGCGCTCGGCACCCGTCGGTGCCCGTCCGCGTTCATGTTGGCCCTTGGTACAGAAAAAATAGCCAAAGCCCTCGGCGTGCCGGTGGCAGCATTGTTTAAAA
>VGLJ01000143.1 GCA_016866775.1 Candidatus Rokuibacteriota bacterium
TAGTTAGAGGAGGCGGTAGACGCGGCGCGCGGCCTCGCAGCGCTGGCAGTAGGCTTCGAGCGGGCCGAGCGCGCGGCGTCCTCGGCGCAGCCGCGCGGCGTTCATTTCGTCCAGTTCGGCGAGCACCGTCGACACGGGCACGCGTGCCTGATCGGCGAGGCATTCCGCACAAAGGCTGGCCATCGCGAGGGCGCCGAGCGCAGCCATGCCGGGCGCCTGCAGCGGATGAGGCGTCATCGGCATTGCCTACGTTATCGGACCGGCCTGGCGGCCGGTCGACCAGAAAAAACTTTCCTCTGGCGCGCGCGCCGGAGCGGACCGCGGACGGTCCGGAGCGGACCGCGGACGCTCCGGAGCGGCTATTTCACCTTGATCGAGACGTACGCGGACATGCCCGCGCGCAGCGTGTGCGGGTTGGCGATCTCCTTGCCGTCCAGGCGGATCTTCACCGGCACGCGCTGGACCACCTTCACCCAGTTGCCGGTCGCGTTCTCGGGCGGCAGCAGCGAGAACCTGGCGCCCGTGCCGGCCGCGATCGAATCCACGGTGCCCTTGTAGGTCTTCCCCGGCACGCCGTCGACCTGGATCGTGACGGGCATGCCCGCTTTGACACCCGCGAGCTGCGTCTCCTTGAAGTTCGCCTGGATCCACACCTCATGGAGCGGGACCACCGCCAGCAGCGGCTGCCCCACCTGCACGATCTGGCCGATCTCGGCCGTGCGCTTGGCGACGATGCCGTCGACCGGCGCCCGCACCTGCGCGTGATCGAGATTCAGCTCGGCCACGGCGAGGTCCGCCTGCGCTTCCTTGAGCTGGGCCGCGGCGAGCTCGCGCTCCGCATCGCGCACGCGGACCTCCTGCTGCATCGCCTCGGCGTTGATGCGGCTGGCGCGCGCGTTCGCCGCACGTGCCTCGGCCATCTGGATGCCGATCTGCTGCGGCTCGTATCCGGTGTCGCGGATCTTGAGGTCCGCCTCCGCCCCTGCGAGGTCGCGCTGCGCCTGCACGACGCGCTGCTCGGCCCCGCGCACCGCCGCTTCGGCCGCGCGCTCGTCGGTCACCGCCTGGTCGAAGTCGCGCTTCGCCACGAGGTCCTGCTTCACCAGCGCCGACACGCGGTCGAGGTCCTGGCGCGCGCGGTCCCACGCCGCCTTCGCCCGCTCGAGCTCCGCCTGCGCGGCGCCGAGGTTCGCGCGTCTCGAGGCCACCGTCGCGCGGCTCGAGTCCATGGCGTCGCGCGCCGCGCTCATCGCCGACGCGGCGCTCTGCGACGACGCCTGGGCCTGCGCCATCTGGCCGGAGGCCTGCTCGCGCGTCATCGCCACGCGCGCGGTCGCGGCGCGCAGACGGCTCTCCGCGATCCCGACGGCGGCCTTCGCCTGGTCGAGACGCGCGCGATAGTCGCGATCGTCGATCCGGAGCAGGAGGTCGCCCTTCTTCACGGGTTTGTTGTCGTCGACGAGGAGCTCGACGATGTGGCCGGAGACCTTCGCGCTGACGGTGGCGACGGCCCCTTCCACGTACGCGTCGTCGGTCGAGACGTGACTGCGGTAGTGCCACCACGCGGAGGCACCCCAGGCGAGCGCGGCGAGCGCGATGACGGCACCTGCGATCAGGAGCGGACGGCGTGGCACGAGGCTACTTCCCTCCCATGAGCTCGCTGAGCGGCTTCCGAGCGAAGCCCGCGGGGGCCTGGAACTCGGCGGCGCCGAGCGACCGGCTTTCGGCCTTCACGACTTCCGTGACGGTCCCGCCGGCCTTCTCGATGCTCCGGACAGGATACCCGTCTTTCATGAGCTTCCACACGGGATCTGCGCCCAGCAGCTGGCCGCGCGGCGGGCATTGCGGCAGCGCCTTCAGCATCTCCTTCACCAGGCGCTCGAGCTTCTGCGGATCGATCTCGCGCACGGCGGTGATCGCGGGCGCGATCCAGACTTCCGAGTCCGGCTTGCCGTTCGCGAAGACTTCGTAGCCGGTCGCGTCGTAGCCGGCGACGCTGATGTTCTTGCCCGTCCGCTTGACCTCGGCCTTGTCGGGCGCGCACTCCTCGGGCCTCAGCGCGGGCGGCTGCGGCCGCTGCGCGGCCTGCGCCTGCTTCATCATCGCTTCGATCTGGCGGCGCTGCGCCGGCGAGCCGGTCGTGCGCGCCGATGGCGAGCAGCGATTCAGTGCAGCTCGGGGCGAGGGACACGACGCGCCGGGCCGGCGGCTCGAGGGCGAGCGGACGCGCGAGGTCGTCGGTGAGGAATCGCCCGGCGGGCATCGCCGCCGAGTATAGCCGGGCTACGCCGCGGGCATCGCCGCGGTGGGCGGGACGGCGCGCGCGAGCGCGCGGCCGAGGTCGTCGCGGCGCAGCGAGACGGCCCACACGAGCACCGCGTCGCGGCTCGCGTACTGCTTCTCGCGCGTGGTCCGGAGGATGCGGCCGTCGGCCGCGATGAAGACGAGCCAGCTCTCCCACCGCCCGTGACGCTGCGCCCACGCCTGCGCGACGTAGGGCACACCGTCGGCGGCGGACACCGCCTCGCGATACTGGTAGATCAGCTCGGCCGCCACGGCCCCATGGTCCCACCGATTCTCACGGCGTCAATTGAGCTTGCCGCGGAGCTCGTGGAGCGCGTGGCGGGCGGCGGCGTCGCGCGGCGCCACGCGCACCGCCGTCTCCAGCTCGCGCAGGGCGTCCCACCACTTGCCTTGCTTCACGTACACGCGGCCGAGGTTCATGTACGGGAACTGGCGCGGCTCGTAGCGCGGGGCGCGCTTCGCCTTCTCGAGCCACGGGATCGCCTCGTCGAGCTTGTCCTGCTGCATGAGGTAGACGCCGATGTCGTTGTAGGGATTCCCGAACTCGGGATCGACGGCGATCGCGCGATGGCATTCCTCGATCGCCTCGTCGAGCCGGCCCTGGAAGCTCATCGCCCAGCCGAGGAACGTGTGCGCCTCGGCGGTCGGCCACACGGCCAGCGAGCGGCGATACGCCGCGACCGCCTCGTCGAGGTCCCCGGCCATCTGCAGCCGATAGCCCTCGCGCCAGAGATCCAGCGCCTGGCGCTTCTCGACCTCGTCACTCACGGTGCCGAGGGTACCGCACCCGCCGTGCTAGAGTCCCGCGGTCGCCGTAGCCGATGAAGCGCCGTTTGACGTTCCTCGCCGCCGCCGTGGTCCTCGTCGACCTGTTCGCGTTCAGCGCCGCCTGGCACGTGAGCCCGACGCTCAGCCTCACGGTCGGTCTCGCGGTGCCGGAAGTCGAGCAGATCCTCGCGCCGCTCTATCCCGAGCCGGTGCGCGAGGACATCGCGAGCGGCGAGCTTCACCGTCCGACGCGTCTCCGATCCGCGCTCGTGCTGACCGGTGAGTCGGCGGACGTGAGACTGGTCGCGCGCGCGCTCGGCGTCCCCGTCCGCGTCGAAAGCGTGGCGTCGTTCCGCGACGTCGAAGCGCGCGCGACGGTCTCCGGCCGCGCGACCTCCGCCTGGCGCCTGCTGCGGTTCTCGCACGATCTGCTCACCGCGTCCTGATCGGCACTCGCGGGGGGCGCGTCGCGCGCCCCTCATGTCTACACATCCTGCCAGGAACGCGTCGACGCCGAGCGCCCGATCGCGTCCAGCACGAGCTGCGCGCGCCAGCCGTCCTCGAGCGACGGTGACGGCGAAGTCTTCGCGCGGATGCCCGCGAGGAAGCGCTTCACCAGCGGCGCGATCGTGGTCTTGCCGATGACGTCGGGCAGCTCGCCGTCGCCCGCGGTGCGAGGCACCACGGCTTTGGTCGGCACGAGCTGGAACGCGCCGTTCGGGCCCGTCGTCGCGTGGAGCTGGCCGCGCCACCAGCGCGGCCGGTCGCGCAGCAGCGCGTAGCGCAGGGCGCCCGCGGTCCCGTAGGCCTCCATCGTCTGCTCGTTCGCGCCGCGTGCGACGCGGCTCACCGCGAAGGTGACCTGCGCGCCCGACGCGAGCTCCGCGATCACCTGGCCGACGTCTTCGGT
>VGLJ01000144.1 GCA_016866775.1 Candidatus Rokuibacteriota bacterium
CCTCGTCTACCACGTCAAGCCGGCCTTCTTCGTCGAGACCGCGGACGAGCTGGCGCGCATCGGCGGCGACATCGCGGTCGTGTCGCAGGACAAGGTCTACAGCATCTAGGTCTCCGGTACCAGCACCACCGTCTCGCTGCTGCACTCCACACGCACCGCGTCGCCCAATCGGAAGATCCGCGTTTGTGATGGGGCCGTCACCTCCACGCGGAGCGGGATGCCGGCGTTGATGTCCACCTCGTAGAGGTAGCGGGCGCCCTCGAAGACCCGCATCGTGACACGGCCCGGGAGGCCCGGGCCGCGCCCCATCATCGCTTCCGTCAACGACAGCGTCTCCGGGCGCATCACGAGCAGGCCGCGATCACCCGTGCGGAAGCTGCCGATGCCGGCGACCGGGACCTGCGCGCCCGCATCCGTCTCGACCACCACGCCGAGGTCGCGCACCTCGACCACGCGCACGGGCAGGAACGTCGCGGGCCCGAGCGCTTCCGCCACCACGCGGCTCGCCGGACGCTGGTAGAGCTGCTCGACATCGCCGAACTGCAGGATGGCTCCGTCGCGGAGGACGGCGATGCGATCGGAGAGCGCCAGCGCGTCGGCCGCGTCGCGCGTCACGTGGATCGTGGTGACCGCGAGATCGCGATGCAGGTGCGCCAGCTCCAGGCGGAGGCTCTTCCTCGTCACGGGATCGAGATGCGCGAGCGGCTCGTCGAGCAGCAGCACGCGCGGCTCCGTTGCGAGCGCGCGGGCGAGCGCGAGCCGGCGGCGCTGCTCGAGACTCAGCGCGTCCGGACGGAGACGCTCGACGTCCGTGAGCCCGAGGCGGCGCATCACCTGCGCGAGCCGCTGCTCGACGTCGGCGGCCGTCATGCCCTGCTGCTCCAGGCCGAACGCGACGTGCCCCCGCACGCTCAGGTGCGGCCACAAGGCGCCTTCCTGGAAGACGATGCCCATCGAACGCTCGGCCGGCGGGAGCGCGGTGACGTCGCGTCCGTCCACGAGCACGCGGCCGGCGGCGAGCGGGAGGAATCCGGCGACCGCACGGATCAGCGCGGTCTTTCCCGAATGCGGCGGGCCGAGCACCGTGAAGAGCTCGCCGTACCGCACGTGCAGCGAGACGTCGCGCAGCCGCGGCGGCGGCTCGCCGGTCGTCGTGAGGCCGTCGAGGCGGATGTCGGCGAGCGGACGGCCGCCGCCGCTCACGCGCGCGCCCGCCAGCCGATCGGCGCGCAGGCGGCGCCGACGGCGCCGAGGCACGCGTAGAGCGCGGGCGCCGGCGCCCACGCGAGGAGCGTGGTCGCGATGACCGGGCCGAGGAACGCCGCGGCGATGCGCGCGGAGTTGATGAACCCGATCGCGTCGCCGCGCGCGCGATGCGCGATGCGCGCGACGACGATCGGGAAGACGGGTGCGATGCACAGCACCTGCAGGAACCGCAGGGTGCCGAGCAGCCACACGGAGGTCGCGAGGCCGAACGCCACCAGCACGACCGAGGAGAGCAGGAGCAGCACGGGAATCAGTCGCGCCTCCGGGAGCGCGTCCGCCAGGCGCGGTGCCGCCACCGCGCCGAGCGCGGCCGCGACCCCCGACACGAACATGACGAAGCCGCCGACTTCGAGAAGATCGTCGTGCTCGACACCGAGCGCCGGGAGGATCTCGGGAAGGATCGCCGGCAGGAACTGGAGCTGAATGGATCCGGCGAGGATGATCGCGGCGACGCCCGCGACGTCACGCCAGTTCGTCGGCCCGCCGCGCTCCTGGGTGGCGCGCGGCGCGGGCGGCACCGTCACGGCGCGATAGACCAGCGCGGTACACCCGAGCAGGATCAGCCCGCCGACCACGAACGAGAGACGGAAGCCCAGGCGCGCCGCCGCGACCGCGCCGATGAGCGGCCCCATCACCTGCCCGACCGTGAGCGCGGACTGGATCAGCGACACCTGCCGGCGAACATCCGCGGCGTCCCGCGCGCGCCCCGCGAGCATGAACGCGAACGTCGACGCGGCCCCCCACCCGCCGAGCACGAAGCGCACGACGAAGAGCTCGCCGAGCGTCCGCGCCGCCGCCATCGCGAAGAACGTCACGCCCTGGAGCAGCTCCACCCAGACGTAGAGCGTCTTCGGGTCGTGGCGCGCGCCGAGCCGTCCCCACACGGGCGCGGTGACGACCGTGACCAGGTTGGTGATGCCGAGGATCCAGCCGGTCCACCGGAGCGTCGACGCGGCGTCCAGCGTGCTGAGCGTCTGCACGTAGAACGGCAGGCTGACGAACACGAACGACCAGGCGAACGTGCTGAACAGCATCGCCGCCGGGACCACGAGGCGCGCGCTCACCCGTGCAGGATCTCCGTCACGCGAGGCCGAGGCTCACGACGCCGTAGATCATCTCCGGGCGCCAGATCGGCGCCGGCGCGCCGAGCCACATGCGGTCGACCGCTCCGCGCGCTTCCGCGCCGGACGCGGCCAGCGCCACGACACCGGCATGGTTGTCCTCGGGCAGCGAGATCGAACGCGTGCCGGTGCCGTAGAGCCGGCGGCTGAGGTCGTGCAGGATCGCGCCCGCCGCGGCGTCGCGCGCGATCGACGGGCCCTCGTGCCACGGACAGGGGACGTGGAATCCGGCGATGTCGCCGTCACGTGCGACGACCCAGCCGCCGTCGAGGAACGGACGCAGCAGCGCGGAGCGATCTTCCCCCGTCGCGTCGCGCCCGAGCGCGAGCACCGCCGGGATGTCGTCCTTCTGCATCCGGCGGAGCCCGGGGATCGCCCCGATCGTGTCCTCGAGCGCGGTGCGGCGAAAGATCCGATAGCGACGCTCGAGCTGGAATCCGAGGCGCTCGTAGATCGGCCGCCCCATGCCGGTCGCGAGCAGGTTGATCGTCGGCACGCCGCGCTCGCGCAGCCACGCCACCGCGGTCTCGGTGAGCCGGCGTCCGAGGCCGGCGCGGCGCGCGCCCGGATCCACGACCACGCCGTGCACCCAGCCCGAGCGCGGCGTGCCCGTGGGACCGAGCAGCATCGTGCCGCTGCAGCCGACGATGCGTCCGCCGTCCTCCGCGACGAACAGCGCGGCGTCGGCACGCGCGATGAAGAAATGCAGGTGCGCGCTGTGATCGCCCCACCCGACCGCCGCGAAGATCGGCAGCGCCCCGGCGATGTCCGCCGGGGTCATCGGTCGGATCGCGGTCACGCGCGGCTCATTGCGGCGGCCGGATCGTGCAGAAGCCCTGCGCCTCGATGCCGAGCGCCACGTTGAACTTGCTGCGGTAGATGGACGACCTCAGAAGCCGAGGAAACTTGGGGGGCGCGATAGTGCGAATCGTGGCAGAACGCGGCGGCGCACGCAACCTCCGCGCAACCCGAGGTAGGGGGGGCCAGGGCCAGGGCCGAGCGTCGCGAGCGGGCCGTCTCCTTGTCACCCGCGCCTCGGATAAAAGGGC
>VGLJ01000145.1 GCA_016866775.1 Candidatus Rokuibacteriota bacterium
CCGGCGGCCGCGGTCGCGGCCCGGGCCCTGGCGGCGATCGTCCGCGGCGTCCCGGCGGACCGAAGCGCCGCGGTCAGGATGGTGGCGGCGGCGGTCGCGGCCGCCTCGGCACCGACGGCGACTACAAGTTCGGGCGTTGACGCGCCGGAGCGAGCGCTAGCGCCCCCTGAACACCGGCTCGCGCTTCTCCACGAAGGCCTTCGCCGCCTCGCGATGGTCGTCCGTCTGACCCGTCCGCGTGTGGTGCCACGCTTCCAGATCCAGCAGGTCGCGTAACGTCCCGGTCTCCGCGGCGTTCATGTTCCGTTTCATGTAGCGCAGCGCGATGCGCGGCCCGCGCGCGATCTTCCCCGCGAGCGCAACTGTCTCCCCTTCGAGCGTGTCGTCGGGCACGACGCGGTTGACGATCCCGAGCGCGAGCGCCTGTGTCGCGTCCACCAGCTCGGCCGTGTAGTAGAGCTCGCGCGCCTTCGCCGTGCCCACGAGCTGCGTCAGGTAGTAGCTGCCGCCGAAGTCGCCGGAGTAGCCCACGCGGGCGAAGGCGGTGCCGAACTTCGCGCTCTCGCTCGCGACGCGGAGGTCGCACGCGAGCGCCAGCGAGAGGCCGGCGCCGGCGGCCGCGCCGCGCACCATCGCGATCGTCGGCTTCGGCATCTCGTGGAGCCAGCGCGAGGTCTCCATGGCGTGCCGGAGTCCCTGCGCGCGCTCCTCGAGCGTCTCGCCGGGGAACTCGCGGCCCTCGGCCATCGCCTTCACGTCGCCGCCCGCGCAGAAGCCGCGGCCCGCGCCGGTCAGGACGACCACGCCGACGTTCGGATCGTTCGCGAGACGCGGCAGCGCTTCGAGCAGCGCGTCCAGCATCGGGCCCGACAGCGCGTTGAGGCGGTCGGGGCGATTCATCGTCAGCAGCGCGACACCGTCTTTGATCGATTCCAGGAGATCCATGCGCATAGGCTACCCTAATCGCCATGACCTTCACCGCCGAGCTCTGGCAGTCGATCACGCCGATCTACGCCGCCATCCTGAAGCATCCGTTCGTCCGCGGGCTCACCGAAGGCTCGCTGTCGCGCGACGCGTTCCGGTTCTACGTCGTCCAGGACGCGCACTACCTCAGAGACTTCGCGCGCGCGCTTTCGATCGCCGCCGCGCGGGCGCCTCGCGACGAGTGGATCATCATGCTGAACGAGCACGCGGCGAACGCGCTGCGTGTCGAGCGCGCCCTGCACGAGACCTTCTTCCGTGACTTCGGCCTCTCGGACAAGGAGGTCGCCGCCACGCCGCTGGCGCCGGTCAACCTCGCGTATACGAGTTACCTGCTCGCGGTGGCGTACGGCGCCCCGTTCCACGAAGGCGTGGCGGCCCTGCTCCCTTGCTACTGGATCTACTGGGAGGTGGGCAAGGAGCTCGAGCGGACGGGCTCGCGCGATCCCCTCTTCAGCCGGTGGATCGCCACCTACGCGTCCGAGGAATTCGCCGGGGTCGTGCGCGCCGTCCTCGCGATGACCGACGAGATGGCCACGCGCGTGACGGAGCGCGAGCGAGCGGCGATGCGCGGCCACTTCCTCACCACCAGCCGCTACGAATGGATGTTCTGGGACATGGGCTTCCGCATGGAAATGTGGCCCGTCTGAAAAATCAGGGGGTCAAGTCCGGCACTCGCCTTGCACTACTCCGAAGCGCCGGGGCGGGCCATCGAGGATTCGCCCTCGCATTGGAGGCTCCATGACTGCCCTCATCCGCACCGCCGCCGCTCTGGCCGTCGTGCTCGGCGTCGCGGTCGCTTCGCCTGCGAGCGCGGGACCGCCGACCGACGCCCTGAGCGGTTACGTCGATCGCCTGTTCGCCGTGCTCGACGACCCCAAGCTCAAGGAACCGGGCCGCGCCGTCGAGCGGCACCGCACGATCCGCACGGTGGCCGAGGACGCGCTCGACTTCCGCGAGTCCGCGCGCCGCGCACTGGGCACGCACCGGGAGCCGCGGACCGAGGTCGAGCGGGACCGCTTCGTCCGGCTCTTCACGGACCTGATCGACCACGCGTACCTCACGCGCATCAACCTCGACGGCGAGCGCGTGGTGCTCGACAGCGAGACCGTCAACGGCACGGAGGCGAGCGTCAAGGGCCGCGCGCAGTTCAACAAGATCATCCGCGCGAGCTCCTTCGACGAGCTGGTGGCGCGCCTGGAAGCCAAGACGCGCGTGGACGCGCAGGCGAGCAGCGGCGACCCGGCGAAGAGCAACTCCCCGTGAGGGCTTGCGCCCGGTAACGACGTCGCTTTCCCCGTGGTTTCCGGATGCCGCCGCGCTCGCCGCCGGGCGCCGGCGGCTTTCGCGTTCGGTCCTCTTCCCCGCCCGTGATCGCGCCTGGCAGCAGCTCACGCCGCGCTTCGACGACGTCGTCGCGCTGACGGCCGCCGGCCTGCCGTTCCAGATCGCCGCCGAGCGACGGTACGACCGTTCGGGCCGCGCGGCCCGCCTTCGTCCAGCGCTCGCCGCGGGCAAGACCGTCTTCCTGCCGCAGATCCACCAGGTCCTGCCGCGCGTGATGCGGCTGATGGTGGCGCTGCGCATGGCGTTCATGGGCCCGGGCCGCGAGGAGTGCTCGTTCCTGTTCCTCGTCGAAGGGCGCGGGCGCGAGGGGCTCGGCCTCCATCACGACGACGACGTGCACGCGTTCTGGCTGCAGCTCGAGGGGCGCCGCACGGTGACACTGGGCCCGCCGGTCACGCGTGGCACACCGCAAGACCTTCCGAACGCGCCGGACCGGCGTGATGGGATCGCGCGCGGAGGCTTCGTGACGCGCGCGCTGCCTCCGGGCAGCCTGCTCTACCTTCCTCCGCGGACGCCCCACCGCGTCGTCTGCTACGAGCGCTCGCTCGCGCTGTCGCTCACGTGGTCGGTGCGCCGCCGAGCGCGGTCGGGGCGTCGAACGTCGCACGCGGCGGCGCTGACCGAGTGGGACGTGGCGTCAGGCCGCGTGCCCGACCCGCCGCCGTCGAGCCGCACGAGGGTCTGGACGCAAATTCCCGTTGCGGCCGTGGGCGCGGGCGATCTCGCGCTGCCGGACGGCGGACGCGTGACGATGCCTCACTCCGTGCGGCGGTTCACGTCCACGCTCGCGTTGATGGGAAGCTTCACGCGCGAGGTCCTTGGCGACGCCCTGCCGGCCCTGGACGCGTACGGCATCGTGGCGCCCCAGGATCTGCCGCAGGTCGTGATTCCGGAGGCGCCGGCCGCGCTCGACGGCTGGCGCTTCGCATAACGCTAGTACTACTGTGTCAGTAATTATCGTTCGCCTCCGTGGCCACATGCGAGACACGGACGCCCTCGTGCCAAGGCCCACGCGCGGAGGCGATACATGGT
>VGLJ01000146.1 GCA_016866775.1 Candidatus Rokuibacteriota bacterium
CGGCCGAACAGGTACCGACCGAGCGAACCCCAGAAACTGCAGGCGGTGACCGAAATGCTCTTACGCTGTGAGACCGTCGCAAGCCCGGGCCCATCGGTCCGCGGGCGATTGGTTCACAGGCTCTGAGATCTTCTACGCGTCGGACGACGGATCGCACTCCCCGGTGAAGATCGTCGTCATGTTCTTTCTCAGTCTCACGGTGGCTCTGGCGGCATCCCCCGCCTAGAGTAGCCAGTTTCCCGAGGATATCCCGCTGGCTCTGGAAGAGCTGAAGTTGGTTAGCCCGGGAGCCGACGATGTCCCTGGGAAGAACTTCAGCGGTGTCTTCGTGGGGCAGTGGAGGAAGCCCAATCATCGGGATCAACGACTACGCGCATCCGCGCGTTCCCAAGCTCCGCTACGCCGTCAACGACGCGCGGTCGGTGGAAGGAGCACTCCTCGCGCACGGGTTCAGGCGCGACCGCATCATCACGCCGCTGGGACCGGCGAAGGTGGTGAGGGCCGATGACGGCGCGGAGATGGTCCTGGTCCCGGCGGGCGAGTTCCTGATGGGCAGCAACGACGGCGACGCCGCCGAAAAGCCGCCGCACCGCGTCCATCTCGACGCGTTCTTACATCGACAAGTTCGAGACGACCGAGCGAATAGGGGCCCCTGAAAATTCTGGCGGAATTCCGAAAATGGAACCCCTAGAGCGCACAATTCGCAGAATTCGCAGAATTCGCAGAATGCGAGAAGCGAGACATTCGGAGGCGACATGACGACGTGGCTACTCGTTATCGCGGTGACAGCCTTGGCGCTCGCGGCACTCCTGGCGTCTACACCGTCGTGGTTGCGGGCTCGGGCGGAAGCGGGGACGATATCGTTGCGTATCGAGTGAATCGCTTCACGGGCGAGATCGTGTACTGGGCTGTGTCCGGCCTCCCCGGGCAGGAGTGTAGCGCGACGACTGGCCTTGTGAGAGAGTCTGCGCGCAAATCGACAGACCCCGGAGGGATCGCTCATGACCCGTCCCGTCGTGCGCCCGCTCGTCGTACTGCTCGCCGCTCTCGCGCTGCTCGCCCCCACCGCGCCCGCGCTCGCGGCCCCGGAAGGCACGATGACGTGGGGCGTGCACATCACCCTCGCCTCGCGCTGGCTCGATCCCGCCGAGACCGAAGGCATCATCACGCCGTTCATGGTCCTCTACGCGCTGCACGACGCGCTCGTGAAGCCGATGCCCGCCGGCATCAACACCCCGAGCCTCGCCGAGTCGTTCACGGCGTCGAAGGACGGCCTCACGTACGAGTTCGTGATCCGCAAGGGCGTCAAGTTCCACAACGGCGAGCCGGTGACCGGCGCCGACGTGAAGTTCTCGTTCGACCGCTATCGCGGCTCGGGCGCGAAGCTGCTCAAGGAGCGCGTGCGCGAGGTGCAGATCGTCGATCCCGGCCGCGTGCGGTTCCACCTGAAGGAGCCGTGGCCGGACTTCATGACGTTCTACGGGACGTCGGCCACCGGTGCGGGCTGGATCGTGCCGAAGGCGTACGTCGAGAAGGTGGGCGACGACGGGTTCAAGCGGGCGCCGATCGGCGCGGGCCCGTACAGGTTCGTGAGCTTCAACCCGGGCATCGAGCTCGTGATGGAAGCGTGGGACGGCTACTGGCGCAAGACGCCCAACATCAAGCGCGTCGTCTACCGCAGCATGCCGGAAGAGACGACGCGCGCCGCCGCGCTGAAGAAGGGCGAGGTCGACATCGCCTACCTCCTCACCGGCCCCGTCGCCGAGGACATCCAGCGCACGCAGGGCTTCAAGCTCGTGGCGCCCAAGGAGTCGCAGGGAACGTTCTGGCTCGACTTGCCCGACCAGTGGGATCCGAAGTCGCCGTGGCACGACAAGCGCGTACGCCAGGCGCTGAGCCACGCCGTCGACCGCAACGCCCTCAACAAGGCGGAGACGCTCGGCTTCTCCACGCCGACCGGCTCGCTGATCCCGCGCGCGCTCCAGTTCTCGAAGTTCTTCGAGCCCGACGCCTTCGATCCCGCGCGGGCGAAGAAGCTCCTCGCCGAGGCCGGCTTCCCGAACGGCTTCGACGCGGGCGACTTCACTCCGTGGCCGCCGTACTTCTCGATGGGCGAGGCGCTCGCGGCGTACATGCAGCAGGTCGGCATCAAGACCCGCATCGTCACGATGGAGCGCGCCGCGATGACGGCGGCGTGGCGCGAGAAGAAGCTGAAGAACGTGATCGTCGGCATCACGGGCGCGGGCGGCAACGCGGCCACGCGGCTCGAGGCGTACGTGAGCAAGGGCGGCATCTACACGTCCGGCATCATGCCCGACGTCGAGGACCTCATCGCGCGCCAGGCGCGCGAGACCGACGCGAAGAAGCGCGAGGCGCTGATCCACCAGGTCCAGCAGATCCTCAAGGACCGCGTGACCCACGTCCCGATCTACGAGCTTGCGTTCATCTGGGGCGTGGGGCCGCGCGTGGACGAGCCGGGCATCAACCTGATCCGCAGCTACGCGTACTCCGGCCCGATGGAGGACGTGAAGCTCAAGAAGCCGTAGCGTTATGCTTGGGCCGTTCGCGCATTTCATTGCCGGGCTGTTCGTCGGCGGGGGTGCAAATCATCTGTGCGGTCGTTCCGCCCGCTATTCATGCGCCCGCCCCTGGTGCCCCGCCGGGGGCGCCCGGAGACGCGCGGCGAGGGCCCGCCGTGGCTTACCTCGGCGCTCCGAGATCGCGCGTCCTGGCCCGCCCGGCGGGGGGGGTGGGGGTGGGGGGTACCGATCCGATCGAGGCTCGTGTGACTCCCGTTCCATCGGGGCCACCGGCACGGGCCCCGTTCCCGTGTGGTCACAGCGCAGCGGAAAGAGCGGTAGGAGTCCCACCGGCAGCGGGAATGGGGGGCCCCAAAAATCCCGCAGGATTCAGAAAAGGACCCTGGGACTCCAAACTCTCGGAACACGCAAACCCCCTGGCGCTGCTGGCGACAGGCCAGGAGAAAAGGAAGTTAAGTCAGAAAAGACCTCCTCGGGGTACGCACGCGAAGTAGGGGCACGCGGACTCTGGAGCCTGAACGGGCGATCTCGTTGAAGGTGATCGCGCCGCGCCGGGCCGGAAGGTCCCACGGGCTTAGAGTTGACGGAACGTCCGTTCTCGGAAGTCCCCCCAGCCCGGTCCCGCCACCTCTACTGCCCCCTCCGCCCCCGTGATCACGATGCTCCGATCTGGCTGATCACGATGGGCCGACGCGCGCACTCACAAGTCTCCAACCGCGGTTGTTCAAGACGGGCGGGCGGCTGGTCCGGCACGCCCGGTACTTCACTTTGCAGCTC
>VGLJ01000147.1 GCA_016866775.1 Candidatus Rokuibacteriota bacterium
ATTGCTCTCGCGATGTTTGGCGCGCGGCGCTGGGCGATGATAAACGCGGTTCTCGCGCCCGACCACGTCCTTCTGCGCGAGTCGCGCGCTCATTCGGCGCTGGCGATGGCATGACGGCACGCGACGTTTTCACCACGAACTGCTAAGCGTACTCCCGTCACGAAAGGCTCTCCCCGCATGACAACGGAACAAGTCTGGGTCGGCGTCGGCTTGCTCGGCCAGGCGCTCTTCTCCGCGCGTTTCATCGTCCAGTGGATCGCGTCCGAGCGCCGCAAGCAGAGCGTGGTCCCGGCGGAGTTCTGGTATCTCTCGCTCGCCGGCGCGCTGATCACGCTGAGCTACGCCGTGTATCGCCTCGACCCCGTGTTCATCCTCGGGTACACGCCCGGGCTGTTCATCTACGCGCGCAACCTCTACTTCATCCACCGGCGTGTGTAGAATGCGTGCATGCTGAACTGGGCCCAGGGCACTACGCGTCCCATCTTGATGATCCCGGGGCCGACCGAGCTCCCCTTCCCCGTGATCCAGGCGATGAATCAACCGCCCGCGATCCAGTACGACAAGAGCTTCGACGAAGTCGTGCTCGAGCCGACGGTCCTCGCGCTGCGCGACGTGTTCCAGACGAAGGGCGAAGTCATCCTGATGCCGGGCTCGGGACGCACGGCGCTGGAAGCCTCGGTGGTGTCGGTGATCGAGCCCGGCGACCGCGTGCTCGTCGTCGTCGCCGGCGTCTTCGGCTCCTTGATGCGCGAGATCATGACGCGCGCCGGCGCCGAGGTGACGGAGCTCACCGTCGAGCTCGGCGCGCGCCTCGACCTGCCGCGTCTCGCGGCCGAGATCGAGCGCGTCCGGCCGAAGGCGGTCACGCTCGTGCACAACGAGACGTCGACGGGGACCACGTATCCGGCGGCGGACGTCGGGAAGCTCGCGCGCGGAGCCGGCGCGCTGTTCATGCTCGACACCGTGTCGGCGATCGCCGGCATCGACGTGCGCACCGACGCGTGGGGCGTCGATCTCAACATGACCGGCTCGCAGAAGTGCCTCGCGGCGCCGCTCGGCATGGCGCTCGTCTCCGTCAGCGACCGCGCGTGGGAGGTGATGGAGCGGCGCAAGCAGCGGCCGTCCAGCCTCGTCTACGACCTGCTGCGCTGGAAGGAGCGCTGGATCCCGACGTCGCGCGGGGGCCAGGTGCCGGACGGCACGCCGCGCAGCCAGCCGATCTCGATTCCCACGCACCTCACCGCCGCGATGAGCGTGTCCGCGCGCCTCATCCTCGAGGAAGGCTTGCCGCACCGGTTCCGCCGGCACGAGGTCGCGGCTTCGGCGCTGCGCGCGGGCGTGGCCGCCATGGGGCTCGAGATGTTCGCCGACCCCGCGATCCTCTCCAACACCGTCGGGTGCATCAAGGCGCCGAAGGGCATCGACACCGCGGCCGTCGTCGCGCGCATGCGCGATCAGTACGGCATCCTGATCGGGACCGGCCTCGACAAGATCCGCGCGAGCACCCTGCGCATCGGGACGATGGGCATGACGGCCAGCCCGCAGTACGTGCTGCCGACGCTCTCCGCGCTCGAGATGACCTTGCGTGATCTCGGGCACACGGCCGATCCCGGCGCCGGCGTCGCCGCGGCCCAGCGCGTGTTCGCCACCGCGGCCTGAGCGACACGATGGCCGCCCCGCTGATCGCCGTCCCCGACGACTTCCCCTCGGTCTTCGAAGGCTCGGCGGCGCACGAGAAGTGCAAGACGCTCGGCGAGACGCGCGTCGTCACCGCGCGCGGCGCCGACGAGGAAGCCGAGCTGATCAAGCGCATCGGCCGCGCGAACGTCGCCATCAACATCCGGGCCCACGCGCACTTCACCGACGCCGTCTTCGCCGCGTGCCCCGCGCTGAAGATGGTGTCGATCTGGGGCACGGGCGTCGACAACTTCGACCTCACGGCGGCCGGACGGCGCGGGCTCACGATCTGCAACACGCCCGGCATCAACGCCTTCGCCGTCGCCGAGCACGTGATCGCGCTGATGCTCGCCGTCGGCCGGCGGATCCCGCGCCTCGACCGCGAGATGCGCGAGGGCAAGTGGCCGCGCGAGCAGCTCGTGCAGTGCCTCGGCAAGACGCTCGGGGTCTTCGGAACGGGGAAGATCGGCACGCGCGTCATCGAGCTCGGGCGCGCGCTCGGCATGACGGTGCTCGCCTTCAGCGCGCGCGGCGACGCGGCGCGGGTCGGAAGCCTCGGCGCGAAGGCCGCGAGCAAGGAGGAGATCCTGCGCGAGGCCGACTTCATCAGCCTGAATCTCCGATTGGCGCCGGAGACCCGCGGCTTCCTCTCGCGGCGCGATCTCGCTCTCGTGAAGAAGAGCGCCATCCTCGTCAACGCCGGACGCGGAGCGCTCGTGGAGCGCGAAGCCCTGATCGACGCGCTCAGCACCGGCAAGCTCGCGGCCGCCGGGCTCGACGTGTTCCACGAGGAGCCGCTGAAGGCGGACGACCCGCTGCTGGCGATGCCGAACGTGGTGCTCTCGCCGCACAACGCGGGCCAGACCCCGGAAGTCGTGCGCGACGGGCTGCTCGCCGCCGTGCGGAACGTGGAGAACTACCTGGCGGGACGGCCGACCGACGTCGTCGTCGCGCCGGTCCGCTAGTTCGCGTTTTCCCTGTAGCCGCGGCCGTCCCACACGAGGTTCACGGCCGGCGCGCCTCGGGGACGGAACGTCAGGTCTCTGAAGCCGAGCGTGCTGGACGACTCGCGCTGGAGCACGCCGAAGGTCTCGGTCAGCATCCGCCACTGCCCGTCGATCAGCACGAAGAGCCCTTCGTCACACCCGCCGGCGCTGCAGCGGTCGTTGCGGACGAGGAAGCCGCGATGTCGTGACACCTTCCACGGGATGAGGCGGAACGCGAAGCTCGCTTCCGATCCGGGCCGTCCGGTGTCGTGGTAGGTGCACCCGGTCTTCTCGTTCGTGCAGGTGCTGCTGTTCAGGATCGGCTCGAGCTTCTCGAGCTGCCCGGCGGAGAACACCTGCGTCTCGGTCCTCCACGTCTCGCTTCCGTCGATCCCTCTCTTGGTCACGGCCCGCTCGCCTCCCTTCTCTTTCGCTTGCTTGACCTTCTTCGTGGGCTTCTTCTTGGCGGCGGACGTCCCGTCCTGCGTGGCCACGCGCTGCATGGCGACACGCTCATTTCGCAAATCTGCGACCCGCACGAGCTCGAGGCCCGCGGCGCTCGACGCAGCGACAGTTCCGAAGACAAGCAGAGGTGCGAGCCCGGCGAGGAGACCCATCACTCGCAGTGTCGAG
>VGLJ01000148.1 GCA_016866775.1 Candidatus Rokuibacteriota bacterium
GACAGGGCGAAGGCACGAAGGCCGCCGAGCGGCGGGACGACGAGCGGGACACGAGGGCTCGACGAGCGCCGTCCCGCCCGGCGGCGTCTACACGCCGGCCGTCTCTTCGTCGGCCTCGGCGGCGAGTGTCAAGGGACGGGGTACCTGATCCCGTCCGGGACGGGCAAACTGATCGCGAGATCTGACCGCAGACTACCTCGCTGATCGACGTGTCAGCCAACATGGGCTCGGGGCGGCCAAACTGATCCCGGTCGCGCTTCGCGCTCATGACCGCGCCTCCTTCGTGTTGGCCCTCGCGGCCCGCGGGGGTGGATTTCGATACGAGGCGCCGTCCATCACGATCACGTGCGCGCCGTGCAGGAGGCGGTCCATCGCTGCGGCGGCGAGGAGGGGGTCGCCGAACAGCGAGGCAAGCTCGGTGACGTCGCGGTTCGAGGTGATCACCGTCGAGGTCCGCTCGTAGCGCTGGCGGATGATCTCGTAGAGGTCCACCGGCTCGTCCCGGGTGAGGGACCGGAGGCCGAGATCGTCGATGATCAACACCTCCGGCGAGCTGTAGCGCGCGAGACGCCGGTCGTAGCTGTTGTCCGCCCGCGCGGCACGCAACTGACCGAGCATGTCGTGGGCGGAGGTGTAGAGGGCGGTGAAGCCGGCGCGGCAGGCGCGGTGACCAAGGGCCTGCGCGACGTGGCTCTTGCCCACGCCAGTCGGACCGACGAACAGCACGTTCTGCTTCTTTTCGATGAACCCGCACGTGGCGAGGTCGATGACCTTGGCCTTGGGGATCGTCGGGTTGAAGTGGAAGTCGAAGTCTTCGAGCGTCTTGGCGTGCTCGAAGCACGCGCGGCGAACGCGCTGGTCGAGCTGCTTACCGTCGCGCCGTTCGACCTCATCCGTGAGGAGCCGGAGCAGGAACTCCGGGTGCGAGAGATTGTCTTCGACGGCCTGATGGGTGCGGAGCTCGAGCGTTTGGAGGACGCCGCTCATCCGCAGCTTCTTCAGCAGGGGGACGAGATCATCAATTGGGCTCATGGGTCTCCTCGAGTCTCGAGTTCATCAGCTCGGAGATGTTGCGGGCGAAGCGGAAGCCGGGCTGGCCCGAAGGCGCGGCCGACATCGGGACCGGCAGCGGCTCGAGATCGAGCCCCTGGAGCAGGATCTGCTTCAGCCCTCGGTAGGTGTAGTTCGCGAAGTAGCGCGCTCGGAGACACGCGGCCTCGGCGCGGTGAGGCGGGTACTTCTCGAGCAACGTGACGACGGCTTGCGCGGCGCGGAGTTGGTAGACAACGTCGTCCGCATCGAACACCTCCCGGACGTATCTGCCGACCTCCTCGCCGAGGACATCGGCCCGGGACTCCCAGTAGGACCGGCTTCGGTGCCGTAGATCGCGGCGGCCCTCGGGCAGGTGGTCGTCCACCGTGATCCGCGCACCGGCGCGCCCCCGCGAGTGTGTGGCGACACGAGTGTCGTCTGCGTAGATGGCGACGGTCGTCGCGGTGGCGCGGATCCATACCTCCTTTCCGGTGAGACGCCACGGCACCGAGTAGAGCGCGCGGTCAAAGGAGACGTGCACGTCCTTGTGGACCGTGGCCTTCTTCCACGTCACCGGGTCCCACCTCACGCGCGGCAGCGCCAGCAAGGCCTGGCGCTCGACCTCTTCGTAGACCGCGAGCGGTGGCTTCCCGGTCGTCCCGTGGGTGCGCATCCCCGCGATCTCTCGCGTCCACTTCTCGAGCGAGGCGTTGACGTCGTCGATGTCCTCTCCTGCGCGACCCGCGAGCGCGTTTCGCTTCACGTACTTCACGCCCGACTCCACCTTCCCCTTCTTCTTGGGGGCGTAGATCGGCGTGGGATCGACTTTGAAGTCGTAGTGCCGCGCGAGCTCGCGGTAGCTGCGGTTCAGAGCGGGGTCGTCGGCGAACCCGAACGCCGCGCGCACGACCGCCGCCTTCAGGTTGTCGGGCACCAGGACCCTCGGTACTCCGCCGAGCGTGGCGAAGGCGTCGATGTGCAGTTGGAGCCACGTCTCGGTTCGTTGGTCGAAGACGACCTTCGCGAACATGTGCCGGCTGTGGCCGAGGACGATCACGAAGACCCACGCGCGCCGTAACACCTGATGCACTGGATCGTAGAGACGCGCGATCTCTCCGAAGTCGATTTGGGCGACCTCGCCTGGTCCCGTCTCCACCGGGATCGAGACGTCGTCCGCGAGGACCCCCTTGGCGTTGCGCAGACGGCGGCAGAAGCGTTTCACGGCGGAGTAGCTCCCCGTGAAGCCCTCGGCCTTCTTCTCGAGCCTGAGGCGGTCGAGGATCGCTTGCGGCTCGAGGCCATCCTCATACAGCGCCTCGATCTCGCCCGACCACCGGGCCACGCTCGAGGTCTCCTGCGGTGCCGGTCGGCGCGGGCATGCCGCGTCGATGGCGGTCTTGATCTCCTCCATGTCGGGGATCTCGTCGGCGGCGCCGTTCAGCAGACCGGCGCCGAGCAGCGCTTCGCGGTACTTCCGCTCGGTGTTTGGGCTCATCCGCAACTGCCGCGCGATGCCGTGCTTGTCCTCGCCCTTCCGGTGAAGCCGAATGAGCTCCTGCAGTCGATGCATGTCCGTCCTCCGATTCGCCATGGTGCCGACGGTGTGCGCCGAGATCCCCGCCCACGTCACCGGGGCCGCCAGCGCCACGCTGGCGAGCAGCACGGCGACCAACCGATATCGCCTCGTCCGCCCCGATCCCGAGGCGGCCGGAAGCTCGCTTCCGGCCCCCACATCCCCGCGCAGCCGAAGCGAAGAGGCCGTCACCCGAAGGGCCGAAGCGCAGCGGAGGAGGCGCGCAGCGCCTTGACGGGCTCGTGAGCGTAGGCTACCCGGCGCCGTGCCGCCGGCGGCCGAGACGGGCGTCGGATCCAAGGATACGTCGGGGGAGTGGGCCCCGCGGATCCACGGGGTGGCCGCGATCAGTTTGCCCGCCCCGGCCGCGATCACTTTGGCCGTCCCGGCCCCGATCAGCTTGGGTGCCCCCGTGCGGGTCTCATA
>VGLJ01000149.1 GCA_016866775.1 Candidatus Rokuibacteriota bacterium
TCGATCCACGCATCGAAGTCGCTGCGGCGCACGAGCACCTTGCCGCCGACCCGGTACGAGGGGAGGGGGTGCAGCGGATCGGCCAGGTGATCGCGCAGCTTCCTGACGCTGAGGCTCGAGTAGTCGGCGAGCGCGCGCAGGTCGAGGAACGGGTCGGCCGGCGTGCTGATGACGACGCGCTCGGCCAGGACGCCGCGCACGAGGCCGACGGGCTGCCCGTTCACGCGCGAGGCGCGGGCCGCCGCGCCGGGAGCCATCCGAGAGTCCTCCGCCGGCTTCACCGCTCGACGGCGTCCGTGGTCTGGCGGGGAGCACTCGGTAACTCGTCAGCCTTCCCAGAGCGCCGCGTGCGCGCCCGTTCCCGCTCGACGCGCTCGACCAGCTCGTGGAGGGCCAGGTTCGCGGTGCTCTGGCCAGCCTCGAGTCTGCGCGCCTGGTGAATTTGCGCGAAGGCGAACGCGGCGTTATTGAGCGAGGCCTTTTCCTGCTTCGCCGGGTCTGAGAGCAGACCGAGCATCCCCAACTCGACGGCTGCCAGGACCGTGGTCCGGTGGCTCTCGTAGGCTTCCAAACGCTGTGGGTCCAACAGCGCGAAGACGCCGGAGAGCTGCTCGTAGATCGTGGCCTTGGTCACGCCGTATCGGCGGGCGATGTCCTCGTACGAGTAGCCCTTGAGGCGGAGGGCGATGGCCTCCCTCATATTCCACCGGAGCCGGCGCGGCCCCTTGCCCCGCCCGGTCACCGGCGCGATGGCGGGCCGTGCGCGCGCCTCGCGGGCCGCTCGAGCCAGGCGGCGGGACGCGGCAGCGAGCGGCAGCTCGGCCGGGGGCGGGTCAGTCGCCGGGGTCGTTCTCCGGCCCGCGCCTTTTACGGGCGCCTCCGGTGGGCGATCGGCAGCCGTCCCCTCAGCCACGCCCGCTCAACCCTTCTGGCGCGTTGGCCCGAGGCTCCGGTACGGGGTGGTGTCTGGGGGCCTCAGACGAGCGGTGAGCGGCCCTGCGCTCGGCGAATCGCCTTCGTTCCCTCCGAAGCGGGACGGGCTCCGGTGGAGGCGTGTGCAGAGCGGGGAGAGGAGCCATCGCCGGGGGACACGTGTCCGGTGGACGGCGCCTCCCGGGGAGGGGGTTCTCGCCATCACCGGACAACCGGACAGCCCTATATACGGAGTGTCCGTCCGGTGATGGGGAGAGACAGAAAGTTTCTCTCCCCATCCATCACCGGACACGGTGTCCGGTGTGTCCGCCGGACATGTCCGGTCATCCGGCCAGCCTCCAGCGGCTCGCGCGGGCCTTGCCTTCGCCGATATCCCCGTCCGTCACGATGGCGCCTGCGGTGGACAGGCGGCGGACGGTCCGGTCGACGGTGTCCTTCTTGACCGCCAAGTGCTCGCTGAGCTCAGCGACGGTCATCGACGCGCTGGCCAGCGCGAGGCGGATCCGGTAGGCGAGCGACGTGCTCGAGATGGCGGTGGGCGCAGCGTCCGCGAGGTTGAAGGCCTCCACGCTGGTCGCCTCGTCGCTGGGGCGGAACACGAGGCCGAACGGTTCGGGTTTGCGGGGCAGGTTGTTCGCCTTGGTGCAGGTGAAGGCGATGGCCGTCGCATCGGTGACGTCCTTGTCCCGCTTGGCCTCCCAGATGAGGCGCGGGCCGTTGAAGGCGAAGGCGCCGCCGAACGGGCGGGCCGGTCCGCCGTTGCGCGCGTCCGCGTTGGTGACGTGGTTCAGCACGAGCGACGCGGCGGGCGCGAACAATCGGAGCGCATTGTAGAAGGCGGTGATCGGCTCGTGGAAGGCGGCGCCGTCACCGCTGGCGACGGCGAACATCTTCGAGTCGACCGCGACGAAGCCGACGCCGCGGCGGGCGAACTCGGCCGCGAGCTGGGGCGCTTCGTCGACGAGCGGGCGCGTCATGCGCTTGTAGACGATCGCGGGCGGGTCGATGCCGAGCCCGGCGGCGATGGGCGCCAGCCGCGCTTCGATCGTGTCGCGATTGGTTTCCCAGTCAAGGTAGGCGGCCGTGACCGCGCGGGTGGGCTTCAACCCGAACGGGAGGGCCACGTCGGCGTGCACGGCCACGGCGAGCGTCAGCGCGACGAGCGACTTTCCGGTGTCGCCGTCTCCGTAGATGAGCGTCGGCTCGCCTTCGTAGAGCAGCCGCGGGAGCAGCTCGCGCGTCGGCGACGTCACGATGCCTGTGAGCGTCACCAGCGGCTCGCCTTCGCGCGCGGCCTGCGTCAGACGAAACGCCGCGTCGTCGAGGGACTCGCTCCACGGCAGCCCGGGTGCGACGGCCTCGAGCTTCTTGCGCAGCGTCTCGCGCGCGGAAGTACTCGACAGCGGCAGGGCTCCCCACGACAGCCGCCGGCCGTCGTGCGTGACGGTCAGCTCACCCCGGACGCCTTCGCGGCCGTCGCGGATCGCTCGGAGATCGAATCGCACGCCGGCCGGGAACGTGAGCACCAGGTCGAAGCCCTCGCGGCGTAGCTCGGGCTCGGTGGTCGGCGCCGCGCTGGCGGCGGTCGTCTCTGGCGAGAACGCCGGTGCCTCATCCGCGAGCGCGATCAGCGCGGCGCGGATCTCGTCGTCGGTGCGCCCGGCCGCGCGCTGGGCGGCGATGTGGTCAGAGACGTCGCCTTTCGCAGGAAGGCCGGGCAGGTCGAGGCACTTCACGCGCAGACCGGCAGCGGCGCACGACGTCGCGACGCCGCGCTGATGCGACGCGCCCGCCACGTCGTTGTCGCGCAGCACGACGGCTTCCGGTACCGCCGCCGCGACGAGCGCGCGCGTGTGTTCCTCGCGCCACTTGCCGGCCCCGCCTTCGTTGCACGTCGCGATCAGCCCGAGAGCAACCAACGCATCGGCGTCCTTCTCGCCTTCCGTGATGTACACGCGCGCCGCTTCCGCCAGCTCGTGCAGGCGGTACGGCACGCGCCGCACGCCGGCCATGCTCCACGTCCCGTCGGCCCGGCGGCAGCGGAAGTCCTTCGGCTCGAGGCGCACTAC
>VGLJ01000150.1 GCA_016866775.1 Candidatus Rokuibacteriota bacterium
ACCGCCGCCGCCTGGCCGCGGCGAGAAGCCGCCACCGCCGCCGTAGCCGCCGCCCCCGGAGCGCGGGGCGTAGCCGCCACCGCCCGATCGCGGTCCACTAAAGCCTCCCGGTCGCGGACCGGATCCTCGCGGCGTCGCCTTGTCGACGCGGATCGTGCGGCCGTCGAGATTCGTGTTGTTCAGCGCACCGAGCGCGCGCTCCGCTTCCTCGGTCGTGGCCATCTCGACGAAGCCGAAGCCCCTGGAGCGCCCGGTCTCGCGGTCCGTCATGACGGCGGCGGATTCCACGACTCCGTACCGGGCGAACGCCGCCCGGAGGCTGTCGTTCGAGGTGGTGAAGGACAGGCCGCCGACGAACAGCTTCACGGGCATTGGAACGCTCCTTTCAAGACGTCCATCGGCGATGAGCATACCATCGGCACGCCCCGCGCGGCGGCAACCGCGTGCGGCCGATGGCGGGACCCACACCCAGCAACCGACCTGCCAGCGAGCGCCCCGCGGTGTGCCGCGTGAGGCGTCGCGCCTGGAAAAATTCCATTCTTTGAGCACCGAGGCCGTCGCGCGCGGCGCGCGCTCCAGGCGTCCGCGCGCGGAAACCGCCGCGAGATCGGCGGCAAACGCGCCGCGCGCGCGATTGGCACAGCGCGTGCCCCTCCCTCACGAGAACGCGCGCCGCGCACGCGGCGTCACGAAGGGAGGCGGACATGGACGCGCTCAGGAGAGACCTCGAACGGCGGCGGATGACGATCAGCCGCGCGATCCAGACCGCGATGCGCTCGACCCGCGAGGACGGCGACCGAACGGAGATCTCCAAGGATCCGTACGGGAGCGCCTCCAGCTCGCACGACGACGAGCTCGCCGCCATCAACGTGGAGCGGCTCGCGCGCGACCTGAAGCTCATCGACCGTGCGCTCGCCGACATCGACGCCGGCCGCTACGGCGTCTGTGTCGAGTGCGAGGAGCCGATCGCCGCGAAGCGGCTGAAGGTGCTGCCGTTCGCCACGCGCTGCGTGGAGTGCCAGGCCAAGTCCGAGCGTCTCGAGCGCGTCGCCTAGCCCATTCTGGCGGCAGGGGTGGGCTGACGTCTTCCGGGGCGCCTGACACGCCCCGTAACCTCCCGCCCCGCCGGGCGCGCTCCCCGGAGCTTCTCCCCGGCACCGATTGCCGGGTGTCTTGTAAACCCGTGGAAGATCGGGAAAGGCAACCGTCGCCGAGGTCGGGCATGACCCTTGCGATTCCTCTGCACCCCGAGATTCCGCGATGGGCGACCAGGGCTCCGTCCTCACCGACGAAACCCCGGGATCGGCGACGATCCTGGCGTCGCTGGGCCACACTCCCGGCGACACGCTGATCATCACGGACGCGCAGCTTCCAGCCCGGCGAGCTCGTCGGCTGGCCGGTGGGCGAGCTCTATCCCGGCGGCGTCGACGAGGCGCGCCGGATCATGCGCCGGCTCCGGACGGGCGTGCCGCTCCGCGACTACGTGACGACGTTCCCCGCGCGCGGCGCCCGCGCGATCGGTGTCCGTTGCGCGATGCGCCTGTTGCGCGACGACCGCGGCATCGTCACCGGCACCATCGGCGTTCTGCGCGGCCTCGCGTAGCAGCGCTGCTCGCCGGCCTCGCGTAGAGTCGATGTATGAGACGCGCGTCGATCGTCCTCGCCGCGCTCGTGTGCCTCGCGGCGGCGCCACTTCCCGAGTGGCAAAGCCCGCTCGGCCGCGAGCATCCAATGACCGGCACGATCTGGGATGTGCGTGCGGGCACCGCGGTCACGCCCGAGGCGCTCGTGTCCCGCGTCGCCGCGCGACGCTTCGTGCTCCTCGGTGAGAAGCACGACAACCCCGACCACCACCGTCTGCAGGCCTGGGTGCTCGGCGAGCTGGTCGCGGCGGGGCGCCGGCCCGCCGCCGTCTTCGAGATGTTTCGAGCGGATCAGGCGGAGACGATCGCGCGTCACCTCGCCGCATCACCCACCGATTCGCGGGGCCTCGGCGACGCGCTCGACTGGCGGCGCTCCGGATGGCCGGCGTGGTCGATGTACGAGCCGATCGTCGCCATCGCGCTCGCTGCGAAGCTGCCGGTCGTCGCCGGCAACCTCTCGCGGGACGCGACCACCGCCGTCCGCCGCGGCACGCTCGACGCGGCGGAGACCGCGCGGATGGGCCTCGATCGTCCGCTTCCCGAGGATGTGCGGCAACGGCTCGCCGACGAGATCCGCGACGGCCACTGCGGACATCTGCCCGAGCACGCGATCGCGCCGTTCGTCGCCGTGCAGCGCGCACGCGACGCGCACATGGCGGCGGCGATGCGCGCCTCGGGTGGGGACGGCGCGGTACTCATCGCGGGCGTCGGGCACGTGCGGCGCGACATGGGCGTCGCGCGCCTGCTGCCGGACGCCGAGACGGCGAGCATCGCGTTCGTGGAAGTCCCGAGCGACATGACGGCGCCGCCCGCGCTGCCGGCCGACTACGTGTGGCTGACGCCGCGGATGGGCGATCGCGATCCCTGCGAGCGCTTCCGCAAGGATCTCGAGAAGATCACTCGATGAGGCCCTCGACGAGCGCGAGCAACGCCTCGCGCGAGAGCGGCTTCGGCAACGCCCCTTCAGCGCCGATGTCCCGCGCGCGCTTCAGCACCGCGAGATCGCACGAGCGCTCCGGTCCGCGGGGCGGCGACGGGAGAAGGTCGCGCTCAATTAGACCTGGCGCTCGCGCAGCGGCCCGGCTTTGCCGGGGCGCGGAGCGCGGGGGGGGCTTGGGGGGGGCCGCTAGAGGCGGCCCCCCATGATGATCAATTGCCCACGTTGACCTTGCTGCCGGCGCCGCTGACCACCACGGCGGCGGCGTTGGGACCGAGGTTGACT
>VGLJ01000151.1 GCA_016866775.1 Candidatus Rokuibacteriota bacterium
CCTGTAGCGTGACCGATCAGCGAAGCCCGGGGTCACCGCGTAGTTCGGTTGTGCGAAGCTGAGCGGGGGACCGCGTCCTCGCCGCGAAGGCTGGCTCCATCGAGGGAGGAAAGACCTCCCGGCCTGGCGGCGATCTATCGGGGTGAGGTCGTGGCCTTGAAGGCGGCGGGCGTGAGCTCCGCGGCGGTGAGACCGTAGTCGGCGCGATGCGTGCCGAGCCTCGTGAAGGCCCACGAGAGGTACGCGACCGTGTCCACGCCGAGCGTGCGGCAGGTCGCGACGATCCCGAGCAAGGTCGCCAATCGGTGCGCGCCCTCGGTGCTCCCGGCGAAGAGGCGATTGAGGCGCAGCTTGGCGACGTTCTGGTACTCGCGTTCGGTGGCGGAGTTGTCGATCGGGAGCTCCGGGTGGTCGATGAAGCGGAAGAGCGCGGCCCAGTGGTTCCGGTAGTACCGGAGGGCCTTGGCGAGCTCATCGTCGGGGAGGAGGGACGGGAGGACACCGTCGATCCACTTCGAGAGCTCGTCGCGGAGCGGGGCGATCTTCTCCTGGCGCCATTCTCTGAGTCTCTCGCCGGTGAGGCCGGCCTCTTTCGCCTCGCCCTCGGCGACGTACATCGCGGCGATGTGTTCGCCGCCTTCTTTGGCGAGGACCGGCTGCGAGGCCTCCGCGTCGCGGAATTTCCGCCGACCATGCGCGTTACAGCCAGCCTCCGCGATGTCGCCGGTCTCGAACACGGCGTTGGTGCGGTGTTCGGCATCAGCGACGAGGGTGCCGCGGAACGGCCGCAACTTCGCCACGAGCGCGTCGCTGCCCTTGTGGGGCTCGTACTGGAACACGATCGCCTCGTCGTTGCGGTAGATCTCGAGGTGACCGTTGTGGCTCCCGGGGACCTTCGGGATCAGCACCTTCAACCCGGTCGCGTCCGTCGCCATCCAGCGGCTCGCGAGGAGCTGCTTCCAGTGCTCACCGTCCACCACGTCGAGCAAGCGCGCCGCGCGTTCGATCTGCGAGACGAGAAAGCTCTGCGCGAGTGGCACGCCGCGCTCGGCCATGTCCCGACGGAGACGGTCGATGGGAACGAGCATGCCGAAGCACTGGTGCACGAACCACGCGAGCCACTCGCAGGTCACCTTCGACCGCGGAAACGGCGCCGGCAGCGAGCGCGCCGTCGTCCGCGTCCCGCACTGCCTACAGAGACAGGTCTTCCGGCGAACCACGCGCCGCCGCAGATGCTCGGCCACGGTGTGGAGCTTGATCTCGAGCTCTTCGTCCGCCGCCTCGAGCGCGTGCGAGCCACAGAGGCTGCACGCATCGGGCTTCACGACGTGCTCTTCGGCCGGGAGGTGCTCGGGCAGCGCCTTGCGTCCGGTCGGGCGCGCTTTCTTCTTCTCCTTCGACGGCGCGGCGGGCCGCGGCTTCGCCTTCGGCCTCTCATCGAAGGCGCGCTTCGCCTCGGGGCTCAGGAAGGCCGGCGCTGTCGGAGGAGGCGGTGGAGGCTCGATGGCCTTCCCGCCGCGGTGTTTGCGCTGGGCGATCGCGAGGAGCTCTTCGATCCGTTCGTTGGCGCGCGCGACGAGCTCCGAGAGGCGGCTCACTTCGCGGAGAAGCATCGCGTTCTGGGCCATGGCCTCAGCCAGCAGACCGCGGGTGTCGTCGACCTCCCGCTGGAGAGCCTCGTGGCGCTCATCGGGGACCGGCCGTCGCACGGGCGGAAGTGGATCACGCCAGGAGAGCGGTGGCGATCGGTCCGATGATCGATTTCAGATCGCCTCGCGGCGGTACCATCGCGGTCGCCGCGCCGCGAGCTCGATGCCTTGGAGGAGCGCGGTTAGCGTGGCCGCGTCGATGACGACCTGAGTGTCTCCGTCCTTCACCGGCGGCAGCTCGAAGGAGCCCCGGACGAGCCGCTTGCAGTACAGGCACCAGCCCGAGCCATCGAACCAGACCATCTTGCAGAGCCGGTGGGCGCGGTTGAAGAACAAGTAGAAGTGGCCGTCGCGCGGCTCGAGCCCGAGGCGACGGGCCGCCCCCGCGAGGGCGTCGAAGGAGCCGCGCATGTCCGCGGGCTCGACGGCGACGAAGACGCGAACGCCGGTGGCGAAGCTCAGCATGCCGCGAGGACTCCGAGAAGCCGACGGAGAGTCTCGTCGTCGAAGTCGTCGCTGACTTCGACCTCCACATCGGCGAGCCTGATCACGTAGCGGCGCGTCGCCGCTCGCGCGGGTGCCGCGGCCACGAGCTCCACGAGCCGCGCCTTGGTGCCGCTGGCCCGCCTCCGCTCGAACGCGATCCTCCACGCGTTCAACGAGCGCGCATCGACTTGGTTCGCGTGGGCCCAGGCGCGCGGGCTCACGCCGGCGCGCGTCGCGGCGGCCAAGCACCGCTGGGCGTCGGCTTCATCGGTGATCTTTCGTCCTGCCATTCGCGGAGAGATCTCACGCGGGCATCGACGGCGCCTCCGGGCTTCGCTGATGGGTCACCGCGCGCCGGCGCGAAGCTCTCGTGCGGCGCCGTCGTCGTCCTCCAGCGGTTCACGAAGACCCTCACCGTCTACCCGCAC
>VGLJ01000152.1 GCA_016866775.1 Candidatus Rokuibacteriota bacterium
GGCGGTTGCGGCCGGGGGGACGGGGTCGCGCGCAGGGGGTAGAAGCGCGGTGGTGGGTCCCGGGTGGTCCGGGACCGCTGCTTGAACTTCCTACGCGCGCAGGGGGTAGGATCGCGCTGGTGGGTCCCGGGTGGTCTGGGACCGGTGCTTCCACTTCCTACGCGCCAACCTTCGCATGCTACGGTCGATCTGCGCTGTCGCGTTCGTCGTGGTTGCGGCCTGCGACGCGCCCGCGCCGAGCGTCGCCGAGGTGCGCAGCCTCTTGGACTCCACGGCGACGTTCAAGGATGCGTCGCTGCGCGTCGACACGCTGAACCAGGATTCGCCCGAGGCCTTCTCCGGCGAGGCGGTCGCGCCGGACGGCAGCCGGCGCAAGATCACTGCCGGCGTGCGGAACGGCATGATGAAGTACGAAGTGAAGCGCACGGTCGAAGCGTCCGCGCCCGGAGCGGTCGAAGCGTCCGTGGAAGTGCTGTTCGGCACGATCCCTCTCCGCCGCTGAGCCCGGCGCGGCGCCCAAGACGATCAAGTAGTGTGGTGATGGCCCTACGGCCCGGCGGGCGGCGGACCTTCCGCGCTGGTCCGCGCTCGCAGCCGTCGTCGCTCAGCGCGGCGCAGCCGCAGCGCCCACAGGCTCCGTCGCGAGTGCCGGCAACACCGCGCTCGTGTAGTGCGGTTCCTGCGTGCCCCAGAACAGGTAGTCGAGCCGAAGGTCCTGTTCGGCGATGCGCAGCAGGTCCTGCACCGTCATCGCGCGACCGGTCTTCTTGTCGACCTCGTCGAGATTGCCGTCCTGCACGGCCAGCGCCGCGACGACGCCTTCTGCGCGCGCGCGCAGCAGCGGCAGGATGTGCGTCTGCTGTCCCTTCGCGAGCGGCCGCAGGTCCGGCCCGCCGACGCCCGCGCCGACCTGTGCACAGTGCGCGTGCACGCTCTTCAAGAAGCCCTTGTCGTCCCACGGCAGCCACTCACCGGGCAGGAAGTTCGCATAGAGCACGACGTGGCTCTTCGGGAACGCGCGCTTCGCCGCGGTCACGTTCTCCTTCACCGCTTCGGCATAGCGCGCCGGCGTGAAGCCCTGGGGCCAGGTCGCTTCCACGTCGCCGAAGCCGATCGCCGTCTCGGCGAGATTGATCCCGAGGATCGCGCCGTCGAACTCGCGGCCCAGGCCTTCGAGCAGCGCCGCGAAGCGCGCTTGCACGCGCGGATCCCAACGTCGCGCGACCCAGCCGTCGAACACGTCCTCCGTCTCGGGCTTCTCGTCGCCCTCGTACTTGCGCGCAGCGCCACCGCCATAGGCCTCGGTGCACAGCCAGTCGGGCACGGGCTTCCGTTCGTCGAAGGTCACGTCCTGCAGCTGGATCCACAGCGCCTTGCCGTTGGCCTGCAGGAACGCGAGGTCCGCGCGGATCCCGTCGAACGCGTATTCCCCGGGCTGCGGCTCGAGCTCGCGCCACGTGTACTTGAGCTGCGCGCCGCACAACCGCGGGTTTGCGAGGAAGGCCGCGTCGCGGATGCGTTCGCGTTCGTGCGCGAAGAAGACGAGGTGCTGGGGCTTCGTCGCGCTCGTGGCGGCGGCCGCGGGGGCCATCGGGTGCGGCGCGGCGCAGGCGGCGAGCCCGAGGGCGACGACGAGGGCGAGGCGAACGTGGGCCATGAGCCTTCCGTAGACGATCGCCCGCCGCGCGTCCACGGCGCGCGGACTGCTACCATCCGCACCCCGTGCTCGTCCCGAACCTCCTGCTCGCCGTCCTGCTCGCCCCGCAGGGCGAACCCGCCGACCCGAGTGCTGCGTTCTTCGAACGCGTGCGCGTCGTGCAGGTCGAACTGCGCCTCGACGAGGCCTCGCGGCAGGCGCTGCGCGAACGCCCGCGCGAGTACGCAAAGGCCAGCGTCGTCGTCGACATCGGCGGATCGATCCTCGGCATCTGCGGCGCGATGTTCGGGACCTGGATGATGGTTGAGCGAGCGAAGATCGCGGAAGTCCGGGCACGGCTCGATGCCTCGGGTGCATCGGCTGCGGGGTAAGCCGGCCGGGGAGTGGCGTTTCGCCGCCGTTCGGATCGGGGGCCGTCGTTTCCAATTGGGCACTCTCCACAAACGCGAGAGCGCGGAACGCCCGCCACGACGCCCCGCGCGGGCCGATTCGGCCACGCCGCCAGTCAACGAGAAGGCCCGCTGGCCGGTCGCGGCGCGGGAGCGGTGTGCTCGCGCGGGGGGAACGCGGTGGCATGGGGCCGGGGATCGGTGCGCGCGGGCGGTTGCGGCCGGGGGGACGGGGGTGCGCGCAGGGGGTAGGATCGCGCTGGTGGGTCCCGGGTGGTCCGGGACCGGTGCTTGAACTTCCAACGCGCCTCGCCGTGATCGTCGGCAGCGCGCCGCTGCCGCGCGGGCAGATCACCAAGAAGCTCTGGGAGTACATCAAGA
>VGLJ01000153.1 GCA_016866775.1 Candidatus Rokuibacteriota bacterium
CTTCCGTTCGCCCGGCACGCACAGCCCCGTGACATAGTCCCGGAGGGGCCCGTGCCGATCCTGATGGCCGAGGGCGGCGGTGAGACGCTCAACATACGTGCGAAACCGCTGGGCGCGGGCGCTCGCGAGGTGGGGCATACGCCGAGGCGGCCAGCGTACCCCACGAAAACCCTAACGTTTTTGACACAGTAGTATTAGGCGGACTTCGCTTCGAGCGGCAAGCCGGCACTCGCCCACGCGGCGAGCCCGCCCTTGAGGATCTTCACGTCGCGGTACCCGAGCTGCTTGAGCTGGCGCGCCACACGGGCGCTCGTGCGCTCGTCGGGTCACGTGCAGTAGGCGACGACCGGGCGATCGCTCTCGATCGGCAGGCTGGTCTCGCCGGCGGCCAGCCGCTCGGCCGGGACGTGCAGCGCGCGCCGGATCCGCACCGGGCTCTTGCGAAACGTGTCGCTGTCGCGCACGTCGAGGAGCACGACGCCGCTCTCGCCGCTGTCGAGGAGGCGCGCGATGTCGCGCGGACGGACGCGGAATCGATTGCGCTTCCACCAGTCGCCCCAGGAGATCACGCACCCGAGCACGCCGACGATCGTGAGGGTCATCCCCACGCGCTGCCACGGGAAGGGCCGTGGCGGCGGATTCTTGATGCGCTCGTCGTTCTCCTGGATCATCCGCCGCACGTCGGGGAGATTGGGCAACAGCCGGCTCGCTTCGGCCAGGTGCGGACGCGCGCCCGTGTAATCGGCGGAGAAGAACGCCTCGAGCCCGGAGGCCCACGCGCGGGTGAACGCGCCCTGATCCCCCGGCGTGACGTCGGTGTTCTTGAGGAAGTCGCGGACGGCGGACGCGGGGACGATGAAGTTGAATCCCTGCACGATGCCGCCGCTCTCGCCGCCGGCCTTCGAGACGAACGTCATCACGCCGACCACGCCGCCCTGCTCGTTCACCGCGGGGCCGCCGCTGTCTCCGCCGGCCGCGGCGGCATCCGTCTGGATGACCGGCTGCCCGCTGACGTCTTCCTTGAACCCGGAGATGGCGCCGCCGGTCACGGACGCGTCGAGCTGTGAGGTGCTCAAGAGCTCGTGCGTCATCACGACGCTCGGGAAGCCGATGATGTGCAGGCGGTCGCCGATCTTCACCTTCGAAGAATCGGCGAGCGGGAGCGTCGGCAGGTTTTCGGCCTCGACCTTCAGCAGCGCGAGGTCGCGGCCTGACATCGCGGCGCCCGCCGCCGGCGCGGCGTATTTCGCCACGCGGCTCACGAGGCGACGGCCGTTGGGGAGGATCACCGCGACGACCCGGTCGACGCGCACACGCGCCGTTGGCACCACACGGGCCGTCAGCTGGCGCGCGATCTCTTCTTCGACATCGGGCCGCACGCCAGCGGAGAGGCCGCGGCGCGCGAGGACCAGGCGAAGGCACGACGCCTTGACGGCGTTGTCGCGCAGCATCGCGTCGACCGCGGGCGACGCCTGCTGGGACGACGCGACGACGTGCGCGGCGGTGACGATCCATCCGGACGGATGGACGACCCAGCCGGTTCCGGTCTCGCGGAGCGGCGCGGCCTTGCCGGTGACCTGCTGTCCTTCGCAATCGACCGTCGCTTCGGCGCTGACTTCAGACGCCACGAGGACCGCCGCGGGCTTCGCGCGCAGCAGGACTTCCTGAAGTGTTTGTGCGGACGCCGCGAGGGGAGCGAGCGCGAGGAGCGACAAGCAAACGGGCCCCAGGAGAAGCCTGGGGCCCGTCTTGATCATGAACTGGATCTTACTTCAGAATCGCGAGCGCTTCGGTCGCCTTGTCCTTGGCCGTCTTGTTGTCGCCGGCCTTGCACGCGGCTTCCGCATCCTTCACGAGCTGCGCGGCCTTGCTCACGCCACCGGCAGCCTGCGCGCCGGCCGAGCGGGGCGCCTGCACGTCACCACGCGGAGCCTGGGTGTCCTGACCACGCGGGGCCTGCACGTCCTGACCACGCGGGGCCTGCACGTCCTGACCACGCGGGGCCTGCACGTCCTGACCACGCGGAGCCTGCTGGACCTGACCACGCGGCGCCTGC
>VGLJ01000154.1 GCA_016866775.1 Candidatus Rokuibacteriota bacterium
GGTGCTCGCCGAACTGGACGAAATGAACGCCGCGCGGCTGCGCCGAGGACGCCGCGCGCTCGGCCCGCTCGAAGCCTACTGCCAGCGCTGCGAGGCCGCGCGCCGCGTCTACCGCCTCCTCTAACTACTTTCCGGTGCGAAACTGAGGGCGCTCGCCCGCGTGTTTCGCGGTGAGCGCCATCCGGCCGCTGACAGAACGCGCAATTTTCTTGACGCGCGCTGTCGAGCGGCGCCATCGTGATGAGTGATGATCTCGCTCACGCTCCCATCGACAGCGCACCGCAGCCGACCGCTCTCCCTGGAGGGACCATGGTCCGTCGCGCGTATGCGCAACGCAGCGTCTTCGAAGTGCTCCTGCCCGACGGGGACAAGCTCTGGGACGCTGAGCTCCGGACGATCGACGAGGTCCTGGACGATGACGACCTCGTTGACCTGCTCGACGCTGCCCTCCGCCGCCGATACCCGCTGAGCGGCCGTCGTGGGCGTCTCGGGACGCCCGCCACCGTCGTCCTGCGCATGCTCCTGCTCAAGCATCTCCGCGACTGGAGCTTCGACGAATGTGAGCGCGAGGTCCGGGGCAGCCTCGTCTACCGGGCCTTCTGCCGCGTCGATTGCGAGCGCGTGCCGGACGCCAAGACGCTGATCCGGCTCGCTCAGCTCCTCGGCCCTGAGACCCTCAAGCCCATTCTCGAGCGTCTGGTGCACGTCGCCCGGCGGCGGCGCGTGACCCGCGGCGCTCGGCTGCGGGTCGACACGACGGTGGTCGAGACGAACATCCACTATCCGACCGACAGCTCCCTGCTGGCCGACGGGGTGCGGGTCCTGACCCGGACCCTGAAGCGTCTGGCCGCGCGCGGCGGGGGCGAGAACGCGGGGCATGTCCGCGATCGCACGCGCAGCGTCGCCCGCCGCGTCTTCGAGATCGTCCAGCGCACTCGGGCCGCCGGCCGCGGCTCGGCGGCCGCCCAGGCGCAGCGCAAAGCGCGCGTGACCACGCTGTACCGCGAAGTGATGGCGATCACCCGCGCCGTCGTCCGGCAGGCCGAGCGGATGGGCCGCCAGGTCGCCCGCGCACGCCGGGGCCGAGTGGCGGACCTCGGGCGGAAGCTTGAGGAGACCCTCGGCTTGGTCCGCCGCGTCCTTATCCAAACGCACGCCCGCATCCTCAAGGGCAACTCCCATCACCCGGATAAGATCCTCAGCCTCTTCGAGCCGCACACCGAGGTGATCCGCAAGGGCAAGGCCGCCAAGCCCACCGAGTTTGGCAAGGTGGTGAAGATCCAGGAAGCAGAGGGCCAGATAATCACCGACTATCAGGTCTGTCCTACGCGGGTGCCTGACGACGAACTCTGGACGCCGGCGCTGGACCGGCACGTCACGCTGTTTGGCCGCGCGCCGCGTCTGGCCGTCGCCGATGCCGGGTTCGCCTCGCCGGCCAACGAGCAGGCCGCGACCGACCGTGGCGTCCACCACGTGGTCCTGCCCCGGCGCGGTCGCCCCGCACCCTCTCGGCATCCGCCGCAGCGAGAGCGCTGGTATCGCCGCGCCCTGCGCTGGCGCACCGGGTCCGAAGGGCGGATCAGTGCAATCAAGCGCTGTCACGGCCTGCGGCGCTGTCGCTATCGCGGCGAGGCCGGCATGGAGCGGTGGGTCGGGCTCGGGGTGATCGCGAACGACCTGCGCGCTCTTGCCCGCGCGGGACCGCGAGGCGCGCGATGGCCACGGTGAACGGCGATCAGCAGGCGAAGGCGGACAGTGAGACGAACTGCACCGCCCAACTACCGTGTACCCCGAGATCACGTCGTCGCCTCTATCCATTTCGCACCGGAAAGTAGCTAGCAGCTCCGGGCGACGCCGTAGGGGTCGAGTCGTACCAAGAGCCCGGCGCACGCCGGGCCGCGCAGCAGGTGCTGCGCAGTAATAGAGGGGTG
>VGLJ01000155.1 GCA_016866775.1 Candidatus Rokuibacteriota bacterium
AACCATGCGATCGACTGCCCCGCGAAGAACGCGAGCACGAGGTACGTGCCCATCGCCGACATCGCGTCCCCCATGCGCCTGGCGACGCAGCGGTCAGATCGGATCTCGCCCGAGGCCGCCCCGAAGGCGATGCCCGGGAGCAGGAACAGGACGAGGATCATGGGAACGATGGCCTCGCTCCACGCAGGCACCATGCTCGACGTGCCGGGCCTCGTCATCTGGCCCGAGAGGGGCCATCCGGGGACGAGCGCCATCGCGAGGAACCCGCCGCCGGCGAGCGCCAGCGCGGCGAGCGCCGCCCAAAGCCCGTTGCGTTCCTCGCGCGAGAGCCGCGGAGCCCCGCGCTGCACCCCGCCGGCGGCGATCTGCGCGTCGACGTCGGCCCGCGAGAACCGCGGCTCGACCATCTTCGCGGTGACGAACCAGCCGACGAGCGTCAGGAACGGGGTGGACGCCAGCATGAACCAGTAGTTGCACGTGGGCTGCACCACGGCGTCCGGGTCGACCGCGCGCGCGGCTCCCTCCGTGAGGCTCGAGAGCAGCGGGTCGAGGCTCGAGACCACGAGGTTCGCGCTGAAGCCGCCCGCGACGCCGAACGTCACCGCGGCGATCGCCACGAGCGGCGAGCGCCCCACCATCGCGAACATGCCGGCCGCCAGCGGCGGCAGCACCACGTACCCGGCGTCCGACGCGACGTTCGAGCAGACGCCGATGAAGACCACCGCTGGCACCAGGAGACGCGACGGCGTCACCGAGACGAGGAGCTTGATGAGCGCCGTAAACAGGCCCGTCCGCTCAGCGACCCCGATCCCGAGCATCGCCACGAGCACGATCGCCAGCGGCGGGAAGTCGAGGAAGTTCCGGAGCGCCCCTGTGAGCATCCAGCGGATGCCCTCGGCGTCGAGCAGGCTGTCGACCACGATCCGCCTCGCCGGGTCGCGCGGGTCGGCCACGGACCACCCCTCGCGCGCGCCGAGCCAGCTGAGGGCGAGCACCGAGGCGCCGAGCAGCACGAACAGCGTCGCGGGATCGGGCAGCCGGTTGCCGGCGCGCTCGACCCACGCGAGCGTCCGCGCGACGCAACCCTTGGTTGCCTGCTCGGCCATCGGGGTCCTCCTAGTCACTCCCTCACGAACGTCATCCGGTCGTAGTCCTTGCGCACGCCCGGGAAAGCGAGCACCGGTTGTGCATGGCAACGTAGACGCCGGGCGCGACCACCTGCATCGCGCACAGAGCCTCGCTGAGGTTCTGCACGCTGTCGGTGCGGTGCAGCTCGTACGGGCGCATGGCACCGGTCAGCACCACGGGCTTCGCGAGCCGCCCCTTCGCCTTCATCCGCTCGACGATGCGGTGCCCAGGTCAGGGACGCCAGGATCGCGTCGAGCACGCTCAGCGTGTTCTGGGCCGCGCCGTACGGCTCGTCGTACGTCTTCTCGATGGTGCCGCCGGTGGAGATGAGCGCGACTGTGAATGGCATGGGTCCGCGAAGCCTATCGCATCGACGCGCGCCTCACGGGCCCATCCGCTCGCGCGCGGACGCGAGCGCACTCATCTTGCTCACTTCGCTCGCGATTGTGGGCACCATGTTCTGGGGGGCGCAGGGCGATAGCGTGCAGACGCTTCTGAATCTTCCCATCGCACTGGCGCTTCTCGGTGCAGGCGCCGTCAGTTTCACGC
>VGLJ01000156.1 GCA_016866775.1 Candidatus Rokuibacteriota bacterium
GAGGAACGGGTGCAGTTCCCGATCTGCTGACGAAAAACAAAGCGAGATCGATCGGTTACGACGCGTGAGTTGAAGAATGGGGCCCATTCGCGGCAGATATCCGGTTGCGAAACATGAACACCAACCGGAAGGAGCCCCGTGGGAACTATCGAGCGAGCCGAGCGGGAAGTCCAGGACGCGATCGATCGCGTGCGTAGGTGCGCGGAAGCGAAGGGGACGACGACGGTCGTCGCGGTGGAGCGTGAGCTGTGGACGGCCCTGCTTCGACTGGGGCGCGCCGTAATGGCGCTGTTCCTTGCGCGACACGCGGCGCGCCCGCGCCCGGCGACGTACATGCACGAGAGCGCTCGATTCGTGCTGGATCCGGAGACCCGGCGCCGATCTGAGATCGGCACGCGATTCGGGAAGGTCCCCTTCGCACGCGCCATCGGGCGCCCGATCGGTGGCCGGGGCTGCACCGACCTGCCGATCGATCGCGAGCTCGGCCTGTGCTCGGGCTTCAGCCTGGGGACGGTCACCGCGGTCGTGCAACTGTGTGCGCTGATGGCGTTCGGAACGGCGCGGCGCCTGTTCTCCGAGTTCCACGAATGGGCGCCGAGCACGCGCACGACGCTGCGCATGGTGGACGCCGTCGGAGGCGAGGCACGCGGCTTCCTCGACGCTGACGCGGTGCCCGACGACGACGGCGAGGTGCTCGTCATCCAGGTCGACGGGCGCGGCGCTCCGATGATCTCGTCGACGGAGCATGCGCGCCGCCGCCGACCGAAGCAGCGCACGAAGGGCACCGGGCGGCGTGCCCGGCGTCTGCGGCGACGGGAACATCCGCGACCCCGCCGCAAGAAGGGCGACAAGAGCAAGAACGCCAAGATCGCCTTCGTCGGCGTCATCTACACGCTGCGCTCGACGCGGCACGGATGGGAAGGTCCGATCAACAAGCGGCTCATCGCGACCTTCGAGAGCCACGACGCGCTCTTCCGCTGGCTCGTCGGACACGCCGAGCGCCGTGGCTACGGCCGCAAACGGTGCTTCTTCCTCGCCGACGGCTCCGACCACATCTGGCGGGGTCAGCAGAAGTACTTCCCGAAGGCGGTGCCGTGCATCGACTGGTACCACGTCGCCGAGAAGCTCTGGGAAGCTGGCGGTTGCCTGCACCGCGAGGGAAGCGCCGCGCTCCGCGAGTGGGTGCGGAACGAGCAGGGCAAGCTGCGGCACGGCAAGGTCGCCGAGTTGCTCGACGATCTCGCCGTCGCGCACAACGCCATCCCGAAGACGGGACCCGGCAACAAGGGGCGCCGCCAGCGGCTCCTCAAGATCATCGAATACCTCGCCGCCCACGAGCACCGCATGCCCTACGCCGCCCTGCGGCGCGAAGACCTCGACATCGGGACCGGCGCGGTCGAGGGCGCCGTGCGCAACCTCGTCGGCCTCCGCCTTGATGGCCCCGGAATGCGCTGGGGGCGTGACCGCGCGGAGATGATCCTCCGCCTTCGCTGCATCGTCCTCAACGGGCAGTGGGACGCCTTCTGCAGCCATCTCGAAGCTCGCGCGCTCAGGCTCGCGGCGAAGCCTGTGCCGGCGCGAACGCACGATGCGGAACGTCAGCAATCACGCGAGGCTGCCTGATGCAGAATGGGATCTGCACCCGAATCACCTGCATCTCCTGGTCGAGGC
>VGLJ01000157.1 GCA_016866775.1 Candidatus Rokuibacteriota bacterium
GCGCGGCCGCGGCTTCCAGCTCGCGCTTGGGCCGCGCGCCGGACCGATAGGCGTCGAGCAGCGCGGCCGTCGCGGCGCGCTGCGCGGGCTCGGTGTGGCAGACGAGCAGGAGATCGTGGCCGGCGGCGGCGGCGCGCACGGTCGCGTCGCCGATCGTCGTGGTCTCCGAGACCGCGCCCATCTCGAGGTCGTCGGAGACGATCACGCCGCGATAGCCGACCTGGCCGCGCAGGTAGTCCTCGACGATGAGCTTCGAGAACGTCGCAGGCACGCGCGCCGGGTCGAGGTTCGGATACACCGGATGCGACGTCATCACGCAGTCGACGCCTTCCGCGATGGCGGCGAAGAACGGCGGCAGGTGCGTGGCGTGCATGTCGTCCCACGTGGAATCGATCGTGGGCAGCTTCAGGTGCGCGTCGAGCGGCGAGTGGCCCTTGCCCGGGAAATGCTTCGGGCACGCCGACAGTCCCGCGCGCTGCATCCCCGCGATGCGCGCGGCGCCGTATCGCGCGACGACCTGCGGGTCCTTGCCGTACGAGCGGATGCCGATGTTCGGGCTGTAGCGGTCGGTCAGGACGTCGATGCACGGCCCGAGGTTCAGGTCGATCCCGAGCCGGCGCAGCTCGCGGCCTTCGATCAGGCCCTGCTTGTGCGCGAACGCTTCCTCGCCCGCGGTGCCGACGGCGAGGTTGTCGGGGAAGACCGTGGTCCCCGCGCCCAGCATGATGACGCGGCCGCCTTCGTGGTCCGTGGCCACGAGCAGGCGCCGGCCGAGCGCTTCGTCGAGCCCGTCGAGAAGCTTCGCGAGCCGCTCGGGGGTCTCGAAGTTCCGTCGATAGAGGATGACGCCGGCGGCGCGCGTGTCCCGGAAGACGGCGATGTCTTCGTCGCGCAAGTCCGGCCCGCTGAGGCCGAGCATCATGCGTTCGCCGACGAGATCTGCCCACTCGGTCACGTTGCGATTCTAGCAACCGGGTCGCGTACCCCCATCAGAGTGACGACGGGAGTTGTAATTTCTGGCACATCTGTCAACACCCCGACGGTGCCCCGGCGGCCGCCTCGCGCCCATGGCGCCTGCTAAGTGGTGACGTCTGCTACGTGTTCGGGCCCTGTCCCCGATCTGGCCCGACGCCTGCCCTACACACCTCCCCCGGAACCCGTCATTCCGGCCTGGTCAACCAGGGGACAAGGAGCGAGCGATGAGCGAGGGCAGCTGGAATCCGTGGAAGCTGACCGCAATCGGCATGGGGCTGGTCATGGTCACGGCCGTCGTGACCGGCATGGTCGTCGCGAACTGGAGCGGCACGAGCGCGGACAAGGTCGCCGAGAATCCCCCCGCGCCGGTACCGGTGGCGGCGAAAGCCGCCGCGCCCGTTCAGCCGTCCGCGTCGCCGCGCATCGCGGCCGCACCGTCGGCCGCGCAGGCGCCGGCAGCCGTCGCACCGGCTCCGGCCGCACCCGCGCGTCCGTCGCAGTCCGAGGCGTACGCGGCCTGCATGCGTTCGCGCGGATACTAGGTACGTAGGTACGATGGAAGCGAGGGGTGTGGGGTCCTCAGTTGCGGGGCCCCATGTCCAGAGAGGTGACGCATGAGGTACGCGATCGCAGTCCCGGCCGCGC
>VGLJ01000158.1 GCA_016866775.1 Candidatus Rokuibacteriota bacterium
GACTTTCGCAGGCCCGCGACGGCCTCGCCGATCTCACGCTGTCCCGCTCGCACCGTGGCGAACGCCGTCGGTCCCGTCTGCGGGACCGCCCATACGAAGCTTTGGTCTCTACCGACATAGGTCGCGATCAGCGTTTCGCCCGCGCGCAAGGAGCGCCGCGCCTGCTCGACCGTCGCCGGACGTGGATCGCTCAGGTTCGCGTAGTCCGGGAAGCGGCGCTCGATCTCCTGCCGGATCACTGCCCGCGCGCCGCGCAGCGTGTCGATCTTCGAGCGCAGCGTGCGCTCCGCCGTATCGTCGCGCTCGGGTGCGGAAAGCACGTTGGTCAACGCGCCTTGCAGCGCGCCGACCTGCTTCTGCACGTCCTGCTCCCGCCGCACGAGTTCAGCTAGCGCCGGATCCGATGCCGCCGAACGCGCGGAGGACTGCGCCAGTGCCCGCTGCACCCCTTGCCCCCGGATCGCGTCGGCAAGCCGGAACGAGTCCTCCTCGGCACCCGGCCGGTTCGACGCCGCCAAAGCCCCCATTGCCGACTCGAACACGAGGCGCAGCTGCCTGTCGCGATCCACCGAGCCGCTCTCCTCGTCGTCGGCCGTCTGGGACGACTGCATCAGGATCGGCACCACCGCGTCGAAATCGGCGAGTGCCCCGGCCGTGTCGCCGTCGCGCAGCTTCACCGCCGCCAATATCCCGCGGCTCATCGCCGTGGCCCGATGCTGCTCGCCGAACATCCGCACGTTGTTCCGTACCACGTTCGTCATCACGCGGCGCGCCTCGTCGGTTTGGCCGGTCAGCAGTGCCACGATGCCCCGGTTCTGGGTGTTATCGAATATTTTCATTACGTCGGGGTTTCCGGCCATGCGCACGCGGATGCCGTCGTAGGTCGCGGCGGCGGCTTCTAAATCGCCGCGCAGGCTCTGCGAACGCGCCATTTGGTCCAGCAACTGGAAGTAAAGTCTCGATGTCGACGCGAACTTCATCTGGTCCAGCGTCTCGATCGCCGAGCGCGTGAGCTTTTCGGCTTCCGCGAAACGGCCCTGCTCGAGTATAGCGTTTGACAGACCGGACACGCTGAACACGGTCTCGGCCGAGTAGCGGCCGCGCGTCGACAGGTGGCCGAGCAACGAGGCACGGAACTCGACCTCGGCCTCGACGGGCCGACCCTGACGCAGCAACGAATGGGCGATGTTCCTCCGCAGGATGAGCGCGAGATGCGAAAATGAGCCCGGCGGGTTCTGTGTTCGCTCTGTGTAGACCGCCTCGTCGCGCAAGAAGCGGTTGTTCGACGCCAGCGCCGCGCGGAAGTGGCGCTCGGCCTTGGCGTGGTGACCGCTTGCGGACGCCATTTCGCCGGTGGACTTCTCAAATTGCGTTTCGGCTCCCCAGAGAACGTGGGGCGGCAACTGCAGTTGGCTCTTCAGCGAGGCGACGCCCGCTCGTATCGCCGGAAGCGTGGCTTCAGCGCCCTCGAAATCGAGAAGAAATAACGACGCAGTGAGATACAGCGACTGCGCGATGATCCGTTCCACGGGCGTCGGCACTTCGGCGATCAACTGCTTGGCGAGCGTTTGCGC
>VGLJ01000159.1 GCA_016866775.1 Candidatus Rokuibacteriota bacterium
AGCGTGGCTGACCTGCCCGGCGTTTTTCGGACCACCTGAGACGTGAGAATCTGCCTCTCCGGCGACAGCGACGGAGAGCGAGATGCGCAAGAGCAGGTACACGGACGAGCAGATGGTGAAGATCCTCCGGGAGGCCGACCGGTCCCCGGTGGCGGACGTGGCGAAGAAGCATGGCCTGAGCGAGCAGACGATCTACGTCTGGCGGAAGCGCTTCGGCACGATGACGGCGGACGAGACGAAGCGGCTGCGGGCGCTGGAGCAGGAGAACAGCCGCCTGAAGAAGCTCGTCGCCGAGCGCGATCTCGAGATCGAGGTGATGAAGGAGATCGCCGCAAAAAAATGGTGAGCGCGTGCGCTCGACGGGAGCAGGTCGCGTACGCATCGACGCGCGGTCTCTCGCAGCGACGAGCGTGCGCGCTACTACGGACGGCAAGGTCGGGACTCCGCTACGCATCGAGGAAGGCGGCGAAGGACGCCGCCGCTGTGACGAAGATGGTCGAGCTCGCGCGGCAGTACCCACGTTACGGCTACCGGCGGATCCGGGTGTTCCTTGGCCGCGACGGTCACCGGATGAGCAACGACCGCGCGTATCGCCTGTGGCGGAACGCGAAGCTGCAGGTGCCGAAGAAGCGGCCGCGGCGGCGTGCGGCCGCCTCTCGGCCGAAGGCGACCGCGCCGACGGGACCGAACCAGGTCTGGGCCTACGACTTCGTGTTTGATGCGTGCGCGAACGGCCAGCAGCTGAAGTGCCTGACGGTGATCGACGAGTACACGCGCGAAGCGCTCGCGATCGACGTCGCGGGCGGCATCCGATCTGCGCGCGTGATCGAGGTGCTGGCCAAGCTCGTCAGCGTCCACGGCGCGCCGCGCGCGCTCAAGAGCGACAACGGCCCGGAGTTCGTCTCGCACGCGATCCTGCGCTGGCTGACCGACGCCGGAATCAACTGCGCGCTGAGCGACCCGGGCAAGCCGTGGCAGAACGGCCACGACGAGAGCTTCAACGGCAAGTTCCGCGGCGAGTGTCTGAGCATGGAGTGGTTTCGGAACCGCCACGAGGCCGTGCCGATCATCGAGACGTGGCGGCAGCACTACAACGAGGTCCGGCCGCACTCGAGCCTGGACTACTTGACCCCGATCGAGTTCAAGGCGGAGAACGTCAGCACGACAACCCAGCCGACAGGGGCCGACTCTCAATAATTGAGTGGTCCAAAGAACCCAGGCAGGTCAGTTCTTCTCGGCGGGATCATCGGCGAGGTTGTAGAGTTCAACCCGAATTCCGAAGTTCAAATGACGAATGACGAAAGAGTGACGAAGCCCAAACGACGAAAAGGACCTCTGCCCGCGGAGGGTTTCTTTCACTCGCCGACGGCGCCGGATACCCCCGAGGAAACGAATTCGGGCTTCGTCATGCTTTCGTCATTTGGCATTCGTCATTCGTCATTTCCCAACGATTTCCAACGCGGACTTCGGAATTCGGGTTCAACGCTCGCGGGAGTCAGTGTCTTCCAGACCAGCTTCCA